>JADAKE010000022.1 GCA_015680865.1 Enterococcus lacertideformus
TTTGTCAACTCTTTTTTAAAAGTTTTTTAACTTCATTTTGTCAGAAGTTATCCAGCAACTCATTTATAATAACTTAAATGATTGTTATTTGTCAAGAACTTTTTTGAAGTTTTCCTTTATAATATCAAGCTTCATAAAGATTCTCTATCAAACGACTTAGTTATCTTATCACTTGTTAAAGTAATTGTCAATTTGTTTTTTTAAATAATTTTCGCAGACAGTTACATGTTTTTTAGCGACATCAGTTACTTTACCACTAATAAAAACAATGGTCAAGCTAAAATTTAATTTTAGACGCACCATACTTCCAACTATTTATCTATTTTCTTGTAATCATCTCGTCATTGGTCGATGATTTACTCCTGTTGTTCCTTCATTTTTTCCATATATAAAAAAATTTTCAAGTACAATCAATACTACTTACTTTCTATATTTAATCCCTTTATAAATCGCTAATGGGATGATAATCACTACAAATAATACTATGATATCTATCATATACTGTTGACTAAAAACAGTTGCTAACGGTTGATTGGTTGTCAAAGAATAAAATGCGGGTAGTAAAATAATTGTGAATATATATGAACCACTGATTTCCCAAAAATCTTTCCAAGAAAATCTTTTATTTTTCATCACTATGCCTCCCCATTTTAATTAAATACCTTGGTTTTCAATTTCATTTCACACTTCTGCTTCTAATTATAATCGATAAAAGCGACTATTATCTTTAGATTAACAATTATTATTTAATTATCCATGAAAAATTAGCTATTTTTTTATACTTTATTTTAACTTAACGAATCATACCAAAAAGAGCCTGGAACAATCACCTTTAGGTCGTTAATGATTGTGCTGAATTGTTGTTCTTTTTGCATCAAGTCATTGATTACTTCTTCTGATTGGATTTGCACTGCCATTTCTTGTGCTTTCATTGCATCTTCATCACTGAATTCTTGCCCGCTCATTTGTTTTTCCTGTAACTCAATTTGCATTGCTTGAAAATCTTTAAATAATCGATGCGCTTCTTCGTTTGCTTTCACTTTGGCATAGTTAGCCTCTTTTCTATAGATGTGTTGTCTTTATTGTAACATTTGTCTATTCGTTTTCATAGGATTACTGACCTTGATATTTACGGAATAAATCTTTGGCTACTTCACCTATTCCTTTTAATCCTTCTTTTACCATATCGCCAATATTTTCCAGCCCCTTTTTTGCTTGTTCGCCATATCGATTTAGATTTTCTTTCCATTGTTCTGTATTCCCACTTATTGGATCGTTGTTATTCACTTGATCAGCAGCGACTACTTTTCCTCTAGTTACGTAAGCGTCAGCCACTGGGAAACTCCTTTTTTCAGTATATGGCAGTATCCCTTCTGCTGCCGATTTAAAAACTTTTCCAACTACATTTCCGCTGGTGCCTTCTAAATAGTGAAGTTCACTAGTTTCTTCATAACCCATCCAAGTAGCAATTACTACATCAGGTGTATATCCTACAATCCACTGATCATTTGCTTTAGTAGGATCAAAATTCGTTTCAGTTGTTCCTGTTTTCCCTGCCACTGTATAACCAGTCGGATTTGCAGCAACCGCTGTCCCATTCGAAAAGGTTCCTAATAACATTGAAGTCATTTGGTCAGCCGTTTCTTCTGAGATCACTTGTTTTGGTTTTTTATTGGTATTATCAACAATAACTGCACCTGTCGAGTCTACGATCTTAGTGATTAGATGTGGGGTATACATTTTCCCTGCATTGGCAAAAGTCCCGTATGCACTCGCCATTGTCAGTGGGGAAACTCCTTTTTCTAATCCACCTAAAGCCAATCCATAATACTTATCAGATTTTGATAAAGATAAGCCAAATTCTTCTGCTTTGTCATATCCTTTTTGCAAGCCAATTTCATGAAGCAACCAAACAGCAGGTAAGTTCAAACTTTGAGCTACCGCTTGATACATCGGTACATCACCTTGATAAGTCCCGTCAAAATTATGGGCTGTATAATAGGATTGTGGTTCATCTTTTAAACTACTTGACGGTGTATATCCTGCTTCTAGCGCAGGTACATAAACACTTAACGGTTTGATCGTCGATCCAGGAGAGCGTTTCATTTGTGTAGCAAAACTAAATCCTCGGAAAACATGCTCCCCTCGACGCCCCACTAATGCTTCCACACCTCCAGTTTGTGGATCTAGTGCAACAGAGGCCGATTGAACCATTGCCCCATCTGAGGCATTAGCTGGAAATAGCGCATTATTTTGATAAGTCGCCTCTAATTGTTTTTGATAATTTTGATCCAGAGAAGTATAAATTTTGTATCCTTTGTTCATCACTTCTTCTTCATCTAACCCATAATCTTTTACCGCTTCATCAATCACCGCATCAAAATAATAAGGGTAACGATAACCTGATTCTGAATTAGCATACGTATCATTTAGGTACTGGCTAATATCCGTGCTACTTTCCGCTTGATATTGCTCTTTGGTTATCTTATTGTTTTCCTCCATTACACTCAACACCGTATTTTTTCTGTTATTTGCATTTTTTGGATGATCAATTGGGTTGTAGATACCTGGCCCTTTAAGCATACCAGCTAAGGTTGCTGCCTCTGAAATGGTAACATCCTTGGCATCCACACCAAAATATTTCCTCGAAGCATCTTGAACTCCCCATACCCCATTTCCAAAATAAGCGTTATTGAGATACATGGTTAAAATTTCCGCTTTGCTGTATTTTTTCTCGATTTCAATTGCTAAAAATAATTCTTTCGCTTTTCTGTCAAATGTTTGGTCAAGCGTCAGGTAAGCATTTTTCGCTAATTGTTGCGTGATCGTACTCCCACCACCACCAGAAGTTCCTCCAGAAAGAACCATCCGAACAGCAGCCCGAGCAATTCCTTTGATATCAAATCCATGATGTTGATAAAAATTACGGTCTTCAGTAGAGATCACAGCATCTTGGATATAAGGAGAAATCGCATTTAATTCAATATATGTTCCCTTTTGCGCATAGAGTGTTCCTGCTTCTTCATTTTTTTTATCATAAATCACGGTGGACTGACTTAACCCTGATTTCAGTGTTGCAACATTTGCCTGTTTCGCTAAAATAAACAGATAAATGCTAACAACTAATACACAAATCAATCCGATCAACAAGATCAGTTTATTGATATGATATTTTTTCCAAATACGCTTTCGCCATCGATGAAATTGCCACAAATAGGGGCTAATCCATCGCCAGAAACTGATCAAAGCAGCTTTTACCTTATTTAAAATGCTCTGAAAATCCATTTTTTGTTCTCCTGTCTATTTGATTGAATCGTCTTATCTTATCATAGGTTATTTCTTGAATCTTCCTGCTTGAGATGTAGACGAGTGTTTTTTTATTGTGACGATAGTTTAGCATAAGAGTATCAGAAATATTTCATTTTTTTCTTAAATAAGTTTTAAAAATGGTACAATGAAGCTGCATTTTTGATAGAAGGAGTATATTTATGGAAATCACAATCACTTTGCCTGAATCACATCCTACGACAACGATTCGAGAATTATTAGAACAAGAATGGTTAGTTCCAAGAAAGGTGCGCCATTTTTTACGTGTACGCAAAAATACATGGATCAATCAAGAGCCCGCCTTATTTCATTTTGAAGTCAACGGCGGTGACCAAATAACCTTGCGTTTTGAAGAATCAGATTATCAATACCAAGAGGTGCAACTGGGAAGGGATTCATTTATTTACCCTCTCTATGAGGATGAACAATTCATCATCGTAAACAAACCAGCTGGAATGAAAACACATCCCAATGAACCGAATGAAAAAAATACTTTACTTAATCATCTAGCTGCTTACTTAGTAAAGAAAGGACAACGACCATATGTGGTTCATCGACTAGATAAAGAAACAAGTGGTGCGATCTTATTTGCTAAAAATCCTTTTGTCTTACCTATTTTAGGGAGAATGTTGGAACAGAAAAAAATTTATCGACGTTACCAAGCACTCGTCTGGGGAAGCATTAAACAAGATATGATCTTAAATGATAAGATCAGTCGTGATCGGCATGACCGAAGAAAGCGGATTGTAGATAACAAGAAGGGGCAAACTGCATTGACACATGTTTATGTGGATCAAATTCGAAATGGCAAATCTCAAGTCTACTGTGTATTAGGTACGGGGCGCACTCATCAAATCAGAGTACACTTAGCTAATAGTGGTCACCCGATTGTTGGAGACCCACTTTACCAAAATCAATCAGATAAACGCTTGATGCTCCATGCTTTAGAGTTACACATGACGCATCCCTTTACACAAGAAAAAATCGTAAGTATTGCTTTACCTGGATTATGGTAATTTCCTACCTTTTATGGAAGAGAAAATGGCATATAAAAGCTTTAACATATTGTTTAAGACTTTCGATAACCATTTTATGAGTAATGAATGTAATTTTTCAGCTGTTTTGTCTAAAAAGTATATAAAAGTTTGAATAACAATAATTTTCTTTACCTTGAAGAAAAAGTTTTTAATGGTCAAATATAAAAAAAGAACTACTTTTCACAGTAATTTAAGTGAAAAGTAGTTTATCTACAGTCAAAAACAGTATGGGCTATATTTCTATTCTTTCTGTTGTACTTTGTTCATGTACTCTTTTTCTGCTAGCAATAATTCCACTCTCATTCGGCAATCCCCAACGTACAATATATTCACTCACATTTGGCACTTCCATATAGCCACCCATCAACTCAATAAATCGTTGATGGACTTTTTCTAATAAGTGGTCTTGATTCATTACACCCCCACCTAAAATAATCTTTTCAGGTGCTAATGTTAACGTGTAATTAACCAATGCTTGAGCAATATAGAATGCTTGGATATCCCAGACCGGATGTTCTTGTGGCAAGTCTTGCCCTTTTATCCCTGTCCGCGCTTCAATTGAAGGGCCAGCTGCTAGGCCTTCCAAACAATCCTTGTGATATGGACAATTCCCTTCATACGTATCTTCTGGATGGCGCTTCACCCAAATATGTCCCATTTCTGGATGCGCGATTCAAGAAAAAATGTCTCCTCCCATTACCACACCGGCACCGATCCCTGTACCAACAGTTAAATAAATACAACTGTTTTTCCCTTGTGCGGCACCTTTTATCAGCTCTCCATAAGCAGCTACATTTACATCTGTTGTCCAAGCCACTGGAACAGCATAACGTTCTTTGATGCTACCTAAAAAATCATAGTCTGTCCAACCTTTTTTAGGTGTCGCTAAAATATAGCCATAGCGATCGGTATTTTTATCAATACCAATTGGCCCGAATGAACCGATACCCATTGCCTCTAATTCATATTGATCAAAAAATTCAAATACTTGCTTCAATGTTTCTTCAGGTGTCGTTGTAGGGATACTCACTTTTTCTACTATAACACCTTCATTTGATACTGCACAGATAAACTTCGTGCCACCCGCTTCTATCCCACCATACATTGCTATTCCTCCTCAAATCCGATTGTCCGAATTTCATAAGGTTTTAGTGTTGGAGCAATCGTTTGTTCAACTTTTTCTTCTAGTAGATTTAACAACTGTCCATGCTTGCCAGCTTTCGTCATTTTTAGAGGCTCTACACGATCAGATAGATTAAACCCTCGCACTACTACTTTATCATTAAATTTACTCCGTTTCAAAGCAGTAATCGCAAACGCTTTCCCTTCGCAACTTAAATAAGTTTTTTCTAGTGGTAGATCGCCTTCGCGGTTAGCAACCATTTGACAAGTTGAAAAAGGAACTTGGGCACTATAGGCATTCTGATAACTAGCAAATTTTTCTTGTGGTCCATGCAACTCAATACTATAGTTAAAACGATGCGCACCAATACATTGTGCTTCTGGAGTTGGGAAATAGCCCCAATCGCCTAATTCGCCGACACAACGTAGCAAGGTTAGTGCAATCATACCTCCATCAATCACTTCATACTCATTGATCCCGTAATTTCCAACTGTTACACCATACGCATCTCCTTCCAAATTAACAAACGCCTGTTGGTGTTGTGGATTTGTTGGATTTTCCCAACTTTTAGGTACTTTATTTGGACGACTAACTACTTCAAAAATACTATCTGCTTCATGTTGTTTCACATGTAAATTCGTCGGGAACAACACACGTAAACGATGATCTTTCATTTGGTTGTTTAAGGTTGTTTCAAAATCAATTTTTTTGCTCCCTTTTCTCAACGTAATGATGGTTGATAATTCCAACGTACTCATTTCTTGAGAACGCCCAGCCTTCCGATGACGGAATTCGATGACCATTTGTTGTTCTTTTTTTAAACGTTCATCTGCTTCTATAGGGATTAATAGTTGTTGTACTATCTTCACTTGTGCTAGTTCATTCGTATCAGTTACAACCTCTACGGTACTCGTTGCATTATCTTTTGATAAAATCGGTTAATCATTTTCTGGCTGTTTAAAAATATATTCGTTGCCAATATCACCGACATCTTCAAAAGTCAATAATCCATCCAATTGTTCGCCAAGAACTTTGTCTTGCAAAGTTAAAGTACCATTGGCTTGAACCTCCAAACGAACGTGTTGATTCTCTACTATACGTCCTTCATTTTGGATCATCGATTCCTTTTTGACTTCCGTAGGACCTTCTACTAAGACATAGGTATTCCACGAAAAAGCAGGCATTTCACTCATTGGCAAAGTAATAGTGATTTTTCTTGCCATGTAAGGGATTCTGAAACGATCTTTTGGTAAGTCGTAGTCGAATGTCACAAATGTTTCAGATAAGATTGCAGGCACCTGTTTCCCTTTCACCGTTTATACGTGATAAACTTTTTGTGGTTGTTTTTCTAAGTCTGCATACAATCCTTCCGGTACGCCTTCTGAAAAACATTTTCTTTCTAATTCAATCGTTATTTCTGCCTCACCTGTTTTTGAAGTACCAGCTGTATTCACGACCAAGAAAGGGTAGCTTTCTTTCGATAAACCACTTGTGTCGATTGCTTTTGTTAATTCTCTCAAAGCTTCATCTGCTAAATATTTTCCGACTTCGTTTGCTTTTTCAAATCGAGTCATCATTTCACGATGTACAGAATCGACAGAACAACCACAAATACTATCATGCGGATGATTTTGCAACAAAGTTTTCCATGCATAATCCAGTTGGTCATGAGGATATTTCCCAGTAAGTTCATAAGCCATTGTGGCTAGTGGTTCAGCGACATTCTCGATTTGTCTTTGCACTTGCGTGTTCCATTGTTTCAAATAGACACGTGCTGAAGCTGTGTTCGCCAATGTATACCAACCATCTGTTTCTTGGCTAGTTAATTCACCTTCTACTGAACCAAGATCCCTTGGCAAGTCTTTTTGAACTGCTTCAAGATAGTCAACAAAATTAGAATGAATGAATTCATAGTCAAGATATAACTCATTCGCCAATCTGATGGCCGCTGAAATATTTTTTTGTACTGGCTGATGGTCCACGCCATTCATCATCAATAAATGGTCCGTTGAAGCATATTGTTCTGCATCTGCTAATTTTTGATTCCAAAAAGCTTTTGCAGCTTTTTCCTCAATCGGTATTTCATTGCCATTACTATACCAGTTGGCAAACAACAAACCAAAAATCTTCGTGTTATCGGGACCTTTCCACCACATTTCAGCATATTGAGAAGAATAATTTTCCGCCTCTAACACTTGATTATCAAAGCCAATCGGTTTTACACCTCGCCCAAAAGCAGCCGCAGATAACCCTGCTTGTTTCATCATTTGAGGTGTCTGACCCATATTGCCAAATGTATCAGGGAAATAGCCCAACATGACAGGCGTCCCCCACTTTCTACTTTCTTCCATTCCTATTAACATATTGCGCACATTTGATTCTGAACTAATTAAAAAGTCATCTTGTAAGATATAAAACGGACCAATCTTTAACTTTCCAGTATGAATTGCTTGTTGCACAGCTTTTTTCTTTTCTGGACGTACTTGTAAATAGTCATCTATAATAATCGTCTGCCCATACAAATGAAAACTGTCAAATTCAGGATCCGTTTCAAATAATTCCAATAGATCATCCATCAATTCCACTAAACGCATGTGATGTTGTTCATAAGCCATGTACCATTCACGATCCCAATGACTATGTGAAATGATATATACTTTCTTCTTCATTTTTTTCCTCCTATATTTTCACTCTAATATCGAAATAATCCATCACTAATTCACAAAACATCATGTTTGCCCAAGAAAACCACTCTCTCGTATAATTGTTAGGATCATTCACGTCAAATCCTTCGTGCATCAAGTTTGTTCCAGCATCCGTTGCCACTAAGAGATCTAAAATTCTTTTTTTCTCTTCTTTATCTTCAGTCGTCATTCCTTCCATTGCTAAGGCAATTGGCCAGATATAGTTTTCTGGAGTATGAGAAGAACCAATCCCCTTAGCGTATTCTCCTTCATAAAAGTAAGGGTTTTCTTTACTTAGTAAAGTTTTTCTAGTAGCAAGATAAGGGGCAGAAATCAAATTAGGAACATTGCTGTCATCCATGATAGACGCATTCCCTAACCCGTCAACTTAGTATGCATACACTTGCTCTCCACGTTTGTTTTTAGCTAGCCCATATTCTTCGATTCCTTTTTGAATTTCCGCTTTTAGCGTTCTTGCCTCTTTAACGATTTTTGCTGCACTTTCTTCTGCTGATAAAAGGTTCATAAAGATTTCCTCAATATATCCTAATACCACTACTGCAAACATATTTGAAGGAACCAAGTAGCCAAATTGACATGCATCGTCACTTGGACGAAAACCAGACCAAGTCATCCCAGTTGGAGCAATCTCTGTTCCACGACCATTATTCACTAAAGTGTCTTCTTTTCTCGTGGTATCCCTTTCAAAAGTATATGGTGATTGGCTATGATCTTGTTCTGTTTTGAAGATCTTCAAAACTTTTTTGATCCCTTCAATAAACGAAGCATTGAATTGATCCGTACGTCCCGTATTTTTATATAATAAGTAAGCTAACTGAACAGGGTAACATAAAGAATCAATTTCATATTTGCGTTCCCAAATCCAATCATTCATTGCAGTATGATCGCTTTGATGTCCAGCTCCGTTTGCTTCTTCATTAAATGCATTTGCATAAGGATCGATATTGATATAATTGAATTGTTTTTTCACTAGCCCGCTAATCATCGTAGCTAGATCCTCATCTTCTTTTGCAATCACTAAATAAGGACGAACTTGTGCAGTAGAATCACGTAACCACATAGCAGGAATATCCCCTGTTAACAAAAAAGTTGTCCCATCTTCGTGTCTTTTCACCGTTGTTAACAAGGTATTAGCAAAAGCTGCTGAAAAATCCATAGCCCAATCTGCATGTTCTTCACCACATTTTTCTTTCATTTTATTCATAAAATTTTGAACTGACTTTGGTATGTCTTTATAAACCATTCAACTTCTCCTATTCTAAATTGATATATCATATATAGATTATACCTTGTTGGTACATAAATGTCTGCGCTTTCAAAATAAGATTTTTCTTATTTACTTTTAGATTTTTTATGCTATTATCTTTATATGATATATCTTATAAGAAGGTGTTTATATGAATCAACCATTATATCAACAAATATTCAATAACTTACAAAAAGCAATTGCAGAGGGGACTCTACCTGTTGACAGTCAGATACCGACTGAAAAAGAACTGTCTGAAAAATATCAAGTAAGTCGAATTACTTCAAAACGTGCATTGACCGAATTAGAGCAATTAGGCTTGATTTATCGTGTTCGAGGAAAAGGAAGTTTTGTAAAATCAACTTCAATTAATCTACAGAAAGAAACAATCATCAAAAATAGCCGGATACTTTTTTTACTTCCTTTTTTGTCTGATCTTTCTGTTGGAGATTTTACAAAGGGATTAAACCCAGTCATGCAAGAAAATCAGATTGAAGTGATGATGACGACACTAGATTTTCTAATAAATAAAACAGCAAAAGAACTCATGCAGGAATTTGACGGCTTGATTTACTATGCCTTTGACGTCGATCAACACCTTGCTCTGCTATTCGAGTTGTCTTTAAAACAATTTCCTGTCGTGATTCTGGATAAAAAGATTTATGAGCTCCCTTTTCCAACGGTTCTTTCAGATAACTTCCAAGGTGGTTCTCTTGCTACCTCCCAATTGATCTCAAAAGGTCATAAAAATATTGCCTACCTATTCGGTGAACAGGTACATCCACAATCAGTACGTCAGCGCTACTTAGGGTATTTGGAAGCTTTAGGCAAGGCGAATCTATCTTTCCATACCAGTTTGGATGCACAAGGTACTTCACTTGAGACTTTGCTCAGTTATATCAATGAATCACAAGTCACAGCTTTTGTCTGTGAGAATGACCTTGTGGCGATTCAAACAATGAATCACTTGAAACAACAGGGCTACCGCATCCCAGATGATTTCTCGATTATCGGATTTGACGATATTCAAGCAGCTGCTTTAGTTGATCCACCGCTAACAACGATTGCACAGGACTTTTACCAACTAGGGAAAATTGCAGGAAACACTTTGATTACTTGGTTAACAACAAAAGAAATACCAAGTGATATTAGTCACCCAGTTTCATTTATTAAACGAAATTCAATAAAGGAGATTTAAATATGAACATTCAACACATTGATACTCGGCACGGTACAGCAAATCAAGGGACTTTTTCAAATGGGAACTGCCAGCCTTATACTGGGGTTCCTTTTGGAATGAATTACTTCGCACCACAAACGACTGATCAAAATGGTAGTTGGTGGTTCCATCCCAACGACCGAGTTTTCCAAGGATATCGTTTAACCCATCAACCAAGTCCATGGATGGGCGACTTCAGCCATTTTGTCCTGACGCCAATCAGTGGTTCTTTAACTGAAAATACTCTATTTCATGCGCAAAGCTCCTATCGACCAGAAGAAAGTATCTTTTGTCCAACACATTTGAGCATCCATCAACTACGCTATGGTATTCATTCTACTTTAATTCCTAGCATGTACGGAGGTGTGCTAACAATTGATTACAGTCAAAATGAGAGCGGTTTACTTTTATCTTTTCCAGGAAAGCACCGTTTAATTAAGAAAGACGATTATACGATTGAAGGACAGGTCACTCATTTTGCCGGTTCCGAAGATCCTAATTTCACTTTCTATTTTATTTTACAATTTGAAAAACCACTACAGTCAACTAAACATGTGAATATAATAAATGACAAAGCAAACTCTATCCCACTTTACTTTGGTGATACAAAAAAACAAGTCGTTCGATTTGGCACATCCTTCATCAGCTCTGAGCAAGCTTCATTTAATTTGGAACAAGAGCTCAAACAAACACCCAAAGAATACTTGGCAAACAGTGACCAGCAGTGGCAGAATTATTTTGATCGTATAAAAATCGAACATCATGATCCTAAACAGACAAGTACGTTTTATCATAACCTATATCGCGTATTTTTATTTCCTCAAACTTTTTATGAAATCGATCCAAATGGACAAAAAGTCCACTACGATACAACAAATCGAAGGGTAAAACCTGGTGTTCTTTATACTAATAATGGTTTTTGGGATACTTATAAGACAGTCTATCCCCTTTACTCCTTGATTGCTGTCGAAAAATACGAAGAAATGCTGGAAGGTTTTTTGAATAGTTATTATGAAACCGGATTCTTACCTAAATGGCTTTCTCCAGATGAACGAGGTTTGATGCCTGGTACATTGATCGATGCAATAATAGCAGATGCCTCTGTTAAAGGAATCAGACCAGATTTAATGGCTGAATTTTTAGAAGCGATGAAAAAAGGAGCAACGATACAAAGCAAAAAGCAAAATTATGGTCGACAAGGAACTACGGATTATCTTAAATACGGTTATGTTCCAAATACTTACCACGAGTCCATCAACCATACTCTTGATTATGCTTATAGTGATTTTTGTATCAGCCAAGTAGCGAAAACCTTAGCAGATAAAGAAACGACACGATGTTATCAAAAACAATCATTTAATTATCAAAATGTCTTTGATCCAGAAACAGGATTTATGCGTTCAAAAGATACAAAAGGGGTATTCCGTACTCCCTTTTCTGCTACTCGTTGGGGGCAAGATTACGCAGAAGGCAGTGCGTGGCAAAGTAGCTTTGCTGTTTATCATGATTTCGCCGGTTTGATTGACGCCCATGGTGGTTCTGATAAATTTGAAGAAAAATTAGTCGAGCTATGTAACCAAGCACCAATTTTTGAAGTCGGTGGATATGGCTTTGAAATCCACGAAATGAGTGAAATGGCTGCAGTTGAATTTGGGCAAGTAGCTATCTCGAACCAACCAAGTTTCCACTATACTTATCTATTTAGTTATATCGGTAAACCAGAAATTGCACAACCATTAATCAAACAGCTATTGACTCAAACTTTTGACGATACGTCTACTGGCTATCCTGGCGATGAAGACAACGGTAGTATGGCTGGTTGGTATATCTTTAATAGTTTAGGTTTTTATCCAGTCACTCCTGGCTCTGGTGAATATGTCATTGGCATGCCACTTATTGATAAAGCAATCATCACATTATCTAACGGTGAGCACCTGCGCATTGAAGTCGATCCAAATTACCCGCAGCAACAATTTATTCATGAGATCAAAAGGAATGGTAATAGCTATAAGAAACTCTTCTTTACCCATCAAGACCTATTAGAAGGTGGCACGATTTCTTATAAATTAGGTATCGTACCCCATAGACTTGTCCATTCCCAAGAAAACTTGCCTTTTTCTTTATCAACTAAGGGATAAAATTAACGCTTTCCGAAGATATAAGAAGGAGTTGTTTCTATTCCCGATGTTTATTCGTATTTAGAGTGTGGCTGGGACAGAAGCTTATTTCCCAAGGAGTTGCTTCTGCTCCCGCCGTTTATCCGAGAGTGTGAAACAAAAGGAATCTTTACTTTTGTCCCACACTCTTTTTTGTTCAGCAATTCTGACAATCAACCTATAACTCATTATTTTGGAAGCTGAGACATTCATCTAACTCAATTTCTTAAAACCAAAAAAATGGAATTTCAAACACCACGCTACGAGATTCAATCAATGTCATGAGAAATATAAAAAAACTTCTGGTGACAATCTTTAGCTATCTTTTTGCAGTTTCCTGTTTATTTTACATTTAAGCTATCTTCTTTCGCATGAACTAACTCCGTCAAGAAATCACAATAAGGGGTAGCAATTCCATATTTTTTTCCTTTTCTAGAAATCGCCCCATTAATATAGTCGATTTCAGTCAAGCGATGGTTCTTGATTAAGTCTTGATACATAGATGGATAATGTAACCCGATCGTTTCAGGATCAAAACAGGATTCGCAGTGGGCAATTACTTCTGGAACATCTAAGTGAATATTTTCAGCAGCTGCTACTTCAGCAAACTCACGAACGATCGTTTCAACCATCTTATGCGCTGTAGTAGTTTTTCCTAAACCTGCCATGTTGACATCTAAAATCGTACACAAGCTTTACGATAGATCGAATAATGGATATTTTCAGAGAATTTTGCATTCAAACATGATTCAGATAATTTTACAGCTAGTGCTTTAGCTTGTTCTTCTTTGCCTTCTCCAAGATTTTGCAGCTCAACTGAACCACTTCCAAATAATTTTACTTGGCCCGGACCTTCTAATCCAGCAGTCCACATGGTATTCCCAATATAAATATTGTCCATTGGCACAAATTGTTCAATCACATCTTCATGACCGATCCCATTCAGCAAGCACAATACTTCTGTACCTTCTTTGATCAACGAATGGATGTCTGTTAACATCTTTTCTAACTGCATCGCTTTTGTAAATAAGATGATCAAATCAACTTGATCTTCTTTACCAACTTCTGATTGAAGAACAACCGGCAAATGAGCTACTACTTCTTCTCAATTGTAATCCGCTTTTAGACCATGTTCTTTGATTTGTTGAACATGCTCGGCCCATCCATCAATCAATAATACTTCATTACCACCTTGGTGTAACATTAAACCGAAACGACTACCCATCGCTCCAGCACCTGCAATCGCAATTTTCAATTTTATTCCTCCTTTTTTCATTCCATTATACCTATCTAGGATTTATTATACAATTTTAACCTGCGAGTCGTTTTACATCTTCATCCCACTCTTATTCTCTCACCCTGTTTCTTATTCATTTACTTTTGCTTGGTTTCAATCAATAAAAATTAGCTCCTGAAAAATCACAAATCGTCACTATTTTTCTTACTTTTTTTATTAACCATAAAAAATTTCTCAAATGGAAGGTACCTATAAAAATAACTTATAAACCTCAAGATAAACTTCCTCTAATTCAAACGTTTGAAATCCGTTCTTTACATTTTTCCAAAAGATTTGGTAATAAAAGTATTTGGCAAGCAAAAAATTAAGAAGGAATTCCCAAAATTTGACAAGAAACACAAAAACTAATTTTTTGATGTTGCTTGTTACCTATTTGGTGCTTCTCAAATTTTAGATAATTCCTTTTTATTTGACGAATATGCTTATTTGGTTCACCGTTTATTCCTTTTTCCATCTATTTAAAGAGCTTAGGGCGACTATATTTCCCCAAGCTCTTTTTATTGTTCCATATTAAGATTTTTTGCTTTATATCTAACTTCAATATTTAAAATCATAGATAAGCGTAATACTATAATTGTTTATCACGTCATGTCCTTTAGTTAGTTTGATTATTTTTTAATCAAACATATCAAAAGAACTATATAAATAAAAATCAATATTTTAAGACTTTTCTTAGCCCTATATTTCCATTGATACTCGGATAAAAGAAACAAAGAACTGCCTAAGATCAAGGATTATAGTGGATAGATAGCTAAAACAGATCACCATTGTTTTTTC
The DNA here is from genome assembly GCA_015680865.1 of Enterococcus lacertideformus. Taxonomy (GTDB): domain Bacteria; phylum Bacillota; class Bacilli; order Lactobacillales; family Enterococcaceae; genus Enterococcus_B; species Enterococcus_B lacertideformus. Next base: position 14,888 of record JADAKE010000022.1, read on the forward strand.
CCTATGATTGTTGTCACTCCTGACTTATTTTTCTTTACTACTTCTTTTTGATAACTATACTTTTTAATAGAAATCATCTTGTAAGATATTTTGATCTTGAATGCCCAATTTTTTTAGATTTTCCTGTATATTTTCGTTAAAATTCTTCGAACCTACTATATAATAATAATAATCATTTTTTTGTAAGTCACTTACTTTATCTCTAATTAACTCTTTATCTATACGTTTTCCATTTGGAGTACGTGTAAAAATCTTTAGATATTCAAAATTCAACTCTTTTTTATATTGTATTAACCGCTCATCAAAGACAAGATCCTTTTCATACTTATTCGAATAGATTAAATAAACCTTTTTCTTAAACCCTATTTTCATTAATTCCTGTAGTATAGGGATCACAGGAGTAATTCCTATACCTGAAACAATAAAAACGATATTATTCATTAAGTTCCTTATACCAAAATGACCCATAGGACCAAAAACTTTCACAGTGTCTCCTTTACTTAACTCTTTTATACTTTGTTTGTAAGAAGAATTACTATAACGCATTGCAAACGATAACGTTTTTTCATCTGGATGGCTTACTATAGATAAAGCTCTATGCATTAAATCTAGCGTTTGATATTTAGGTTCCTCTATTTGTAGCTCAACATATTGACCAGGCAAATAATTGAAATTTTCTGGTTTCTCTATGGTTAATAATATCGTATTTTGGGCAATTTCTTTTTTATCAATTAATTTAACAATACGTTTATCAATAATTTGCTGTTTCTCTAGAGGTTTTGTGCTCCAGTTAGACGATTGTAATATTTTTTCTGCGCACAACTTTCCACTTAACAAAGCTCCTGTAAAACCTCCACCGGGAAAAGTCCAACTTCCGGCAAAATAAAGGCCTTTAATATTCGACTTCAATTTAGGGCGCTTAATTGATCCTTGCTTAATCGTTTGATCAAAACCATAGGGAGTACCGTTTGGTGTTTTGATGTAGTTTTGAATTGTTTGTGCTGTTCCTACTTCGATGTGTTCAATAGATTCTAAAATATTAGGATAGTGTTTTTCTAGTTTTTCAAGTAATAGTTTAGCTACACGTTTTTTCTTTTCAATATAATCCTTTTTAGACAAATTACTCCAATTATTCAAGTCGTCAGTCGTACATATACAAGCAAACGTTTTGCCTTGTGGAGCTAAGCCGCTGTCAATTTGTCCATAGTCCACAAATACAAATCCTTCGTTAATATCAAATTTTTGGTCATTTAAAATGAGATCTTGGAGCGATTCCACATTTTTACCTTGAATAAAGGTAGAATATGCAGAAACACCATATTCTTTTAAATTGGGCTTGTTTATACCTAAATAAACAGTTAATAAACTAGTTGCTGGAGTGTAATTCTTATACTTTTTAATTAGTTTTTGTTTTGTTTTTTGAGGAAGCATATCTGCTGTTTCAGAAATTGCAATATTGGAAATGATATGATTACTGAATACTTTTTGAACATCATATCCCACATTAAAACTATCTTTAAACTCAACACAAATAACTGCATCTTTTTCCGTTAATAGTTTACATACTTTTTTTCCAGTTAAGACTTGGCCTTTATTTTCTAAAATAATATTTTTCAATGCGTTAGATAGATTCTGACCACTTCCCTTAATATACCAAGCACCATTTAAGAAATATCCAGCGTTTCCTGCTGCAAAATAAGTCATATTTAGATTATAAACATTGTCTGAATAGTATCCAAAATTAGCAGTTAACACTAATTTTAATTCTTCATTTGTAATGTGCTTATCCATCCACTCTCCTACTGTTATTTTAGAAGTACGAGTGAGATATGGGAATAATAAAGGAAATACAGGCATTAATAAATTCCTCTTAATACCTTCATTGGGAAGTCTTAAAAACTCACTTTGTATTTTTTTTAAAGTAGTGAAAAATTGATTGATTCCAGTTTTATCATTTGGATATTTATTAATTAAAAATTGACGAGCATTCTCTTCACCATGGGGTAAAGTAATTTTCTTTTGATTAGATAGAACGACTTCAAATAACTCTGGTATTTTAACCAATTCGATTTTTTTTTCTAAATCTAGTTGGCTAAAAAGTTCATGCTTTAAATTTTCTATTCCATCCATTTCATGAAGTCCTACATCCATGATGTAGTCTTTACGTTTAAAAGCTGTAGAACAGCCACCAACGATAAAATGCTGTTCTAGTAGCAGTACTTTTTTTCCTTGTTTCGCTAATAGTGCTCCAGCAGTTAGCCCTCCTAAACCTCCACCTATTATAATTACATCAAACATGAAATTCCCCCTCCATTTTTTGATCTGTAGTTTACACATTAAATTAAAATCATCCTGATATTAAAACAAACGACAAAGAATGTTTTTTTATTTTTAGTATATTGCAATATATAAAAAACAAATCTTTATATTTTAGAAAACCAGTAAAAAAGAAATAACTAAAAAAGAAGTTATCTTGCTAAAAAATCAAGCGACTTGACGATCTCTTGTTGGCACAATATCTATCTCGTCGGAGGGAAAACTGCCTCGTCTAAACGAAAAGGGAAATCAACCATAATGAAGCAGAAGCCTTTGGAAAAATAGAAAATAAAGAAAACAGCTCAAAAAAAGAATTGGAGCTTGAAGTGGAATGCTTGAACATTGAGGTGGTCTCTCTAAAAAGCTACGGATTTTCCAACAGACGATTATAGCGAAGAATCAAAACCAGAATAGCCATTGAATTTCGACAAGATCTTGTATGAGCTGTGATTGGCTTCGCGCCACATTTAATTACTGGAAAAACGTCTCAACAATGAAGAAACAAAAAAGACCTATTTAGAGGAACTCATTCAAATAATCTTTGAAGAAAATGGAGGTAATTAAGGCTATCGACGGATCCAACTAGAATTAGCTAACAGAGATTTCCGAGTAATCATAAAAAGTACGTCGAATAATGAAGAAATATCACTTAACTTATACCAGTTTTACGAGACGATCAAGAAAGTACCGATGATCCTATAAAGGAAACGTAGAGAAACCAGCAAAGAACAAAGTCAAACAAAAAAACATTTACAAATATTTCAGAATTTCACTATACGGAACAAAATTCTGAAGGAATAAATATCAAAATAAAAGCCTAACTTAGTTCTTTTCTCGATGGATTCAATCGGGAAATTAGCTCCTATCAATTTCAACAAAAGCCAACATTAGATTGTGTATTGCTACCACCGAAATGAGTCATTAAGAAGATAAAACAAGCTACTTTTCGAATGACGATTCTCTCTGATTAAGGTTGCCATTACCAAAACCAACCATACATTAGCCACTTGAAACAAGCCAAGATTTACCATAGCATGTCACGAAAATGAAACTACTTGGATAATTCATTAATAGAAAACTTCTTTGGATGAATGAAATAAGAATTGCGTAGTTTTTCAAATTGTGAGGAATTGAAAGCAGCTATTGCAAATAATATACATTATTATAATCATCATCGAATAAAAGATCGAATAAAAGCAAAATTGACTGGTATGAGACTGGTTCAATACCGAATTCATACCAGCCAACTGGCTAAATAATCTGTGTACAATTTTCGGGGCGCACACCATTCTCTTTATTTTAGCCTCATTTCGTCGAAAATTTTGCAAATCCATTTAATAAAATTAAGGTAATTCATTACTTATTTTACCACTAAAATTGTTAAAAAATATTAATTATTTGATCACAAATTAACTACGATAACTAATCATAAAAACTATATCCAAAAAAATAGACACTTAGCTATCGTCGGATCAAAGAATACTGAACCCACAAAATTATTATTCAATCCACTTTTCTCCATTTACGACTATTATAAAGATTTTCGCCCCTTTTTTAATAATTTACTTTCCACAATCATATTTGAATCCTACATAACTAAATAAAACATAAATGGAATACTTTATTAAAAAAAGGAAAACCATAAAAATAATAATAAGTAAATAGTTTTCATTTGCTGTATCATGAATAAAAAATTATATTGCTAAGGAGTTTTTTGCGCATGAAAAAAGTTTTATTATTACTTCCCATTGTACTTGGTTTAACTGCTTGTGCTGGAGTAGAAAACAATTCTAAATCTGATACAGAAAGTAATTCTAAAACAGAAGAAAACCGTAAGGAGAATTCTCCTCAATACTTATCATAAACTATAAAAACGAATATTGAAATACCTAAAGATTTATCTGAATATAATTCCGAAGAATTAATTGAATATTTTAAGCAATTTAAATCCAGAAAAATTGGAAGTAAATCAAATGCCGAGGCAGGTAAATCAATCGCTGAATTTTGGAAGCAAGTAAACATCGAACCTTACAACACTTCTTTCTATCAAAAATTCCAAACAGATTCTAATTTTAAGGTTACTTATGATTTGCCTAACGGAAAAAAATTTACATTTTCCGGTGAAAGTGAAAATATAGTCGGAAAAATTCCTGGAAAAGATAGTACCAAATCAGTTGTTATATCTGCTCATTTTGATACATGGCCTACAGTTGCGGGCGTTTTAGATAATACTTCTGGGACAGCTGCTTTGATGTCTCTATCAAAAAAATTAAAAGAACACTATAAGGATGAACAACCACCAATTGATATTGTCTTTGTAGCATTTAATGGTGAAGAACATCAACTATCAGGAAGTAAAGCATTTTATCCAATGCTAGATAAAGATTATAAAGATTTTTATAACATTAATTTAGATTGCATTGGACAAAAAGATCGTTCATTATCTTATAAAATAGACGATAAAAATTCTCAACAGCTTGCTAAAGACATAAAACAATATTTACTGAAAGAAAATGTTAAATTAAATGATTCTAAGTATGATGAACAGGGAACCAGTGATCACGCTATTTTTTGGGGATACGGTCGTGCAGCAATGATTATAGGAAATGATATCGAAGAAGATTTCGTTCACACAGAAAAGGATAATGATGCTTTATTAGATTATGAAGAAATACAAAAAATAGTAGATGGACTTAATAATTTTATTATAGAAAACAACGGAAAAATGTATTAATATACACTAAGAATTTTACTATATACTTTAATCCAAATAATAGTTAAAAGTCCAAAATACTTTAACCATTTATTCTTTGTTAAATAAAAAGAGTGTGGGACAATAGGCAGAAAAAAATCTGATTATTGCTCCCACTTTTTTTGATTTTAAGGTACACAAAAAGCACACCACCAAGTATGCTCACATTATCTAAACTTAACTAAAACTTTTTATCAAAAAGAAAAAGCGGAGAACCTATAAAAAGTATCTACAAAAAGTTCAATCAGATTAGCTGCCAAGAAAATCAAAATACGAAACATATATACGCCTGTTTTAAGACCTCAATAGTTTTTCAAAAACAGATACAGACACTACATTTATGCAAACTAAGAAATAAATTTACTAAAAAATCTTCACTTATGGTACGGCGCTGCGTATCACGAGTGAATGATATTTCGTAAACTTCGAAAATCGGATCATTTATACTACAGTTATCCACATATAAGCGAATATATTTTGCCAAGTAACATCATATCAAAAAACAATAATTTTCTGAAAAGAATCTTTATTCGCTATGTTATATAGTAAATTTGAAACAAAAATTACTAATATTCAATTTTATCTTTGATTCTATTTCTTTAAGATTAACACTTAAAAAATCCTCACTTTTTATATGCAAGTGAGGATTTTTAATCGATCATTTTATTACTACAGTGTAGAAAATACAGCTATAGCAAAATATTAAATATTATCACTATATTTTAAAGTATGTTGTTTTTATCAATTATTTTCACCTAAATTCTTAAATTCCATATCTTTTTTTCTTGATATAAAATCGTTTACTTTATATTTATAATCATCTAAAATCAGAAAATCCTCTGGTACATCGGGAAAATCTAAAAGTTCTTCAGATTCCGTTCTAACAATTATTTTCAATTTACTTCCTCTCGTTTTCTTGTTACTTCTCATTAACTCAATTATACTGTCTAAGCTTTCACCTTTTTTTTGTATTCTTATAGGTACAGGGTAGTTTTCAAAATTCTGAGATAGAAAACCATCTATTGCTTTATTTCGTTGTACCACTTTTGCATCCATAGATTTAAGTATTTTAAGTTCTTCATCAGTTTTCGTTTTATATTTTTCAATACCTAAATTTAATAAATTAGACTCTGTTTTTAAAGGTTTAGTTAACCTTTCCATTGTTATTTCTATAGCATCTTTGGATTTGTCTATACCGATATAATTTCTTCCAAGTAGTTTTGCTGCTACCAACGTTGTACCACTACCACAAAAAGGATCTAGCACGATATCATCCTTATCTGTACTAATATTGATAATTCGTTCTAGCAATAAAATGGGTTTTTGTGTAGGGTAGCCAACTCTTTCTTTTGCTTTTGGATTCAAATAAGGAATATCCCAAACATCCCCCAAAGGCACTCCTTGCTTTTCCTTTCCCAGAACTGGATTTCCTGAGGAGTCAAGTTTATAAACTGTCTTGTTATCTTTTGTACGTACGCGTTCTTGAAGAATTTGGTCTAAATTAGTTGTGGCAGAGTAGTCTTTGTACAATGTATTAAACTTAAACTGTTTTGATTTACTATATAGATAGATATTTTGATGATTATTCAGCAACCCTTTTTTTGAATTTGACCACCTTTTATAGCTCCATATTATTTCACTTCGAAAATTTTTCGCCCCAAAAATTTCGTCAAGCATAACTCTCAAATAATGAGAGGCACTTCTGTCACAATGTAGGAAAATAGTCCCAGTTCCTTTTAATACACGTCTCATCTCCGTTACTCTTATAGAAATATACTCTATATACGCACGAATGGATTCCCAATTGTCTTCAAAATTGAATACTTTATTATCTCTACTAGTTAATTGATGAGTTTTCTGCGTAAAAAAAGGAGGGTCTAAATATATCATATCTATTGAATCGTCTTTCATTTCTTTTAATAGAGGTAAACAATCACTTTCAAAAACTTTATTTATCAATTTCTACATCCTTTTTACTAACTTTTTTTATTGCAATTTTTGTGAGTATCGAGTATAGATCAATCCCGGTTGTCAGTTTAACATGCTCCCAAGCATCTTCGCCAGAATAATATATTCCAGAATTACTCTCATAAATATCTTTTAGTCTTTTTTGTATCTTTATTGCTTGAGTCCTATTCGGTGGAAAAAACATTAACCGAATTGGAGTAAATCCTGCTTCACTGACAGCTGTAAGTCTTCTGTGTTCCTTACTTATGTGATCTCCATCTGTAGTCGCATCTCTCCATTTAATTTCATATGCATCTTTATTATTAACCAAACAATCTATTTCGAACTTTTTAGGACTAGAATTCGGAATAGGATTAAGAATCTTTACTGTTTTTGCATTCTCTTCACCAAATTTTTCCTTAAAACAAAGCTTAGCACAGTTTTCTACAAACGCTCCTGCATATTTATAAAGAAAACGTCCTTTATTTTGATATACATCAATCAACTTTCCCTCTTCTTTTCCTACCCCTAAGACATTGTATATTAGATAATGCCCATCATCATCAAGTTCCATCTCGATGACCCTATCTTCCACCTTCTTCAGTAATTTTATCTCTTCTTCATTAGCTAATAACTCGATTTTTTCCTCTATACTCATCTTATCCCTCTTTTATATATATTTAAAATAAGCATATCATAAAGAGTATGCTTAAACCAGAATGGATTCATTTAAGCATAGTATAGAGTTTTTAGAGTGTTATGAAGGTCCCTAACGACTCCTCTAACGATTTCAAATCACTATAGAAGCGTTAGCGCCTCTCTCACGTTGTTTGATATAACCTAGACTAGATCGTTAACGTAAAAGGTGTCTTTAACACAAAAATAACCATATCCTTTGTTTTGGATACGGCTATTTGATATTGCTCATTCAATTGTTGTACCACGGCAGGCGTGAATTTCATCGTAATTTCCAACATCTCCTTCTGTTTAGGATCAAAGGTGATTTTCTCAATAAAGGTACGATACAAGGCTTTGACTTGCTTCTTCTCACTCTGGGCAAGAAAGCAATTCAAACTAGTCAATATCCGTTGGACATCTTTGACTTGAATCGGCTCTCCTTGTTGTTGAAAGATCCCTAAGATTTCATTCTCTCGAATGTGTAACTGGCGTCGTTTTTCAGTCAATTCGTCTAAGCGGTCTTTTAACATCGGAAACAATTCGGGACTATCTTCCAAAGCAACTTTCCATTTTTCAATTTTAGTCTTCAATTCTTCCTTTCGTTCCAGTAGTACCACGAGTTCTTGTTCCAATGGTTGGATTTGTCGCACCATTTCTTCATTTAACAATGCTACCAATCGTGGAAGAACCTCTGGTAGCTGAACGATCTCCTTTAGCCGTTCGGCGACAAATGTTTCCGATTGTTCAGCACGAATCGAATTGGCATGACACACACTTGCTCCTTTATTCCGAAAGACTGAACAAGAATAATATCGAATCCGTTTCTTTGTGCCATCTTTTAGGGTATTTGTGACATTACTCGCTGCCATCGCTGACCCACATTCTGGACAACGTAATAACCACCTCAATACATTTTCTCCTGTATGGTTTCATTTGGGTTGTTTTCCTTCTAAAGCAAGGCGTTCTTGTACTTTTTGATAATCTTCTTCCGAAATAATCGGTTCATGGGTTCCTTTCACTAAAATCGGTTTCGGATTCTTTCCTTTCCGTTGTTTGGGTTCCCAATTGATATAGCGCGCATATTCTAAATACCCTGCATAAATTTTATTTCGCAAGATATCTTTGACTGCCATGGTTGAAAAAGCATTCTTTTTTATAATTTATATCTTCAAATTCTCCCTCATCAAACATTTGATAAAAAACGTTATAAAGAGACGGCGAAACTTTATCAAACTCATCTATTAATACTATATTTGTTTCTCTAGACAACAAATCCCTTGCTAAGGATGGTTTTCCATGACTATCTCCAAATATATATTTAATTGCCTCTTCTGTTTGCATCATAGAAAATTGAATCCTTGTAAGCTTGCCATCGTAAAAGCTACTTATCTTTTTCGCGAGTTCAGTTTTACCTACTCCCGAAGGTCCATAATATAGCAAAACTAATGGTTGGTTTTTCTTTAAAACAGCAGCTTTATATAAACCAACACATGTTTTTTTCTTCGCTTCTTCTTGACCTATAACATTACTATTTTTAAGTTCTTTATAAAATTGAATGATGTCTTCCGTTACCGCTTCATAATAATTAGATTGACGGTATTTTATTATATTATCAAATTCCACTTCTAACGAATATTTAACACGCTTAGGCGGATTTTGAATATATAAATTCTCTATGTCATGTCCCAAAATTACTATATTAGGAAAGTTAGTAATTACGTGGTCTGTTACAGAAGCAAAATCATCAGAGTAAATTACAACATTTTCAATAAAATCCCTGTTATCTTCACCTATTTCATTCACAGCAAATGTATCATTTGCTCTTATTTTTTCATTATATTGCCTAATCAACTCCATAAATGGAGTATATTCTTCAATTTCATGATTTTCTATATAAGAATTGAAATCCCTTTTTGAACCTTCAAAAAAAACTATTTTATCCATTCACTTCACCCCTGCTAATATTACATCGTACACTGGTATAACTTCATCAGGTGTATTGTTTTCTTTAAGACGTTGACTACCAAACCCTTCAAAATCTAATTCAGTTTTTTCTGGATTTAAATCAAATTCTTCTTTAAAGTTTAATTCCGACATATATGTTTCCCCTACATATATAGAATACAAATTTCATTTCATTTCATTTTCCTTAAATCTTGAATTCTATAATTATTTTTGAAAGAATCAATATTAAAACGAAAAATTCTTTTGTCTACAACTTTCCTATTTGAATCGTCCTCGTTTTTTTCTTTTGTTCCTATCAATTCATAATATCCTTTAGTATTTCGGATTCCTTGATTCATCTTAGATACTGTCATAGTTATTTCTTCATCTACTCTTTAATTTCCTTCCATCATTTCCGTTATTGGGGCAATCATAGCAAAATAAGTCATAGATTCTTTATCAATAGTCAATTTATATCCATCTGAAATATCTATCAGAGGTTTTCTTTTTCTAAATTCAACAGTATCCAGAAAATCATACAATAAAGTATTTTCTAACAATGTTTTTGCAATTTTCCCACTATGAACATTTCCTGAAGTTCCAACTTGTCCGTCGAAGGAAGCTGATAAACCTGTTACTTTTTCAAAGAAAGTTTTTACTGCACTTTGTTTACCAGCAGCTACACTTGCATTTATTTCGCCATTAGATCCACCACTCACCTCATTAACCAATTATATTGTTTGATTAAAATTACCTTTTTTTCTATTTGTAATAAATCAATTGCTGATGTTTTATAGCTAGTAGTTTGATTTTTACATCAGAAACTACAAGTAACTATTTGTATACAAAAAAATATCACTTACGTTTTGAAAATTAAAACACGGATTTTTTAGAATTAGTTAATAACAATAAATTATTTAACAAAGTTAACCGTTAATTTATTCATCAATATCTAACGTATTTTCCCATTCATTAATCATAATATCCACGCGGTCTCTTAATCCATATAAAAGTTCTAAATCAAGATGACTAATTAATAAGTCTAGTAAAGCAAGTTCTTTTACTGTTTTTTTATAATATTCTTCAATCTTACTAAAACTCTCTCTATCATCACTTTTGCTTGAATCTATCTTGTCATATTCTGAAAAATATTTATCAAAAATTAACTGACCAACTTTTGACGAAACTTGAACCAACTCTTCTTATTCATTGTTCATGACAGTCAATTGAACCTTCTCAAAGAGTTCATAGTTAAGCAAATCAGTGTATTTAAAATGCTGATTATATTCTTGCTTAATTAAATCTTTGAGAGTATCTTCATTCAATTCCATACGAGAATATGTTTCCACAATCCAACTGTCAAAAAATATTCTTCTTAAATCAAAATTATTAAAGAAATATGAACGATCTACTATCTCATCTATTCTAGTCATTACCATTTTCGATATTGACTGTATAGCATATGAGACACCTGTATCATACTCTTCTTTGATATAACACACTCGACCTGCTATCTCAGGATTTTTATCCTTATAATAATTAAATATTTCATTGCTTTTCTTGAAAAATAAAATTAAATTTTTATATTTTTCAAGAATTTCACTTCCTAAGTCACTGACCATATAAAATGTCATATATTTGGAATTTTTTTTAATATCTTCATCAGAAACCATTGATTCTGCTTCTAAGATAAGTAAGTCTTTCGTTAATTTGTCTTTCGATTTAAAAGTTGCTTTATATCAGAGACTGTCAAATACTTCAAGAACTCTTTTGGTGTATTTTCTCGAATAAAACCAGCTCTTAAAAGTCTCGAAATACTTAAATGAATATTGATTTCCTTAGTATTTAAACGAAGAAAGAAATCACCCTTTGTGATCAACTTATTTACATTTTCTTTTAAAACAGGTTTATTAATCATATTATATAAAAGATAAATATCATCAGCGTTATAGTCCGGCATAGTAACTCCTCCATACACTTTTTTATAACTAAAATCCTAACATGTTCATAGAAAAGTTTTCCACAAAAATAGTGTTTTTATCGTTGACAAAACTTTTGATATCCTAATATTTTGCACGCACTCAATTTACTATACTTCTTTCTATAGTTATTCTCTCTCATACAATTATAAAAATATCATTATTTGTGGTATGGAGCCCCCGTATTGATCCGAAAGGCACGGTAGATTTGTTCGACGAGGATTAGACGCATAAGTTGATGGGGATAAGTCATTTTGCCAAAAGAAATTTGGTTATTACTTCTGTTCATGACTGCTTCGCTTAGTCCTAGGGAACCACCGATAACAAAAGTTATCTGGCTTTTTCCTTGAATGCCTAATTGATCGATTGCTTTAGCAAAAGCTTCACTTGTAGGATTCTTGCCTTCGATCGCCAAAGCATAAACATATTCTTGTTCTTTGATTTTACTTAAAATACGTTGTCCTTCTTTTTCCTTAACTTGCCGAATTTGTGCTTCACTTAAATTTTCTGGAGCTTTTTCATCAGGCACTTCGATTACTTCGATCTTTACATAAGCCTATAATCTTTTTACATATTCATTGATTCCCTGAATGAGATATTTTTCTTTTAGTTTACCTACTGAAATGATTTTGATATTCAACTTTATTTACTCCCTTATTCAATGATAGTCATGTTATTTACTAGTTGTGGGCTCTTTTCTATTATAAGGGAAGATTTCTCTAAAAGAAAAAAAGAATTTTTTATTTATTCCAAGATTCCCACATAGTTATGCACATCATCCACAGACTTATCCACAAAATCAATCATATTTATTGCCTGTTCTATAAGTATTTTTAAGCAAATGTGTGTTTTCCACTAATTTATCCACTTTATCCCCATGATGTGGATAAAAATTAACATTGTTTTTCTCTTATTTATCCATCTATTTCTTCACAGATTCTGTGGAAAACTTTTTTTATTTTTTCATTTGAACGTTATGGTTTTTCCTAAAGTTTTTCATAAAAAGTTCATAGTCTCAAAGTAGACTAATCTTAACAAATAAGTCTATACTTATAGATATAGAAGAAAATAATAAATGGAGGCCGATCACATGGATAGAAAAAATGTGACACCAAAGATGAAAAAGAAAGACAATAGTGTAATCTGGCGTAAGCTTGGTCTTGGCTTAGTGGGGGGAATTGTCGGGGGATTACTGACGGCTGGTATTTTTTATGCGGTAATGGGCTCTGGTAACTCTGCTACAAGTTCTAGTGGCAATCAAAACACAGCGGGAGAAACAGTGGTCGAGAATGTAAAAGTCAATGTTGATTCAGATATTACGAACGCTGTCGATAAAGTACAAGATGCTGTCGTTTCAGTTATCAATCTGCAAAGCCAAAATCAAAGCAATGGTTTTGGGCAACTATTTGGACAACAACAAGAAAATACAGGCGATAACAACTTAGAAGCCTCCAGCGAAGGTAGTGGGGTTATCTATAAAAAAAGTGGCAATACCGCTTATATCGTAACAAATAACCATGTAGTTGAAGGACAACAAGGCTTAGAAGTATTGCTCAAAGATGGCACAAAAGTGAAAGCCGAATTAGTCGGTACTGATGCCTATTCTGATTTAGCTGTATTGAAAATCAATGCTGACAAAGTAAGTAAAGTTGCTTCTTTCGGGGATTCTAGCGCATTAAAAGTAGGCGAACCTGCAATTGCGATTGGCTCTCCTTTAGGATCTGAATACGCAAACTCCGTTACTTCTGGAATTATCTCTTCTTTGAATCGTCAAGTAACAAGTACAAATGAATCAAATGAAACAGTCAATATTAATGCAATCCAAACCGACGCTGCCATCAATCCTGGTAACTCTGGCGGTCCATTAGTCAATATTGAAGGACAAGTCATCGGGATCAATTCAAGTAAAATCGCCAGCACCTCGGCTGCTTCTTCAGGTGTAAGCGTTGAAGGAATGGGCTTTGCTATTCCAAGTAACGATGTTGTAAATATTATCAATCAACTGGAAAAAGATGGTAAGGTAACACGTCCTGATTTAGGTATCACGATGGTTGATCTTTCTGCAGTTTCAACTCAACAGCAAGAACAAATCTTGAAGATTCCGTCTTCTGTGACAAATGGTGTGATTATCACAGGAGTACAAGCTGCCACCCCTGCAGAAAAAGCTGGATTAAAACAATATGACGTCATTACAAAAATTGATAACACAGATGTTTCCTCTGGTGTAGAACTACAATCTGCTCTTTATCAGAAAAAAGTCGGCGATTCTGTAAAAGTCACTTACTATCAAGGAAAAGAAAAGAAAACAGCAACTATTCAATTAACTATTGATCAATCTGCACTGAAACAAAAACAATCAAATGACTCTGAAAATTAAAAGATTGTTAACAGCATATTCTGCTTCAAGAATCAAGAACAAAACTTGAAACTGTAAAAAAGATTATTCATCGTTAGTCTACAATAGGAGAGTGAGACAATAGTCTTCACTTGAAAAAAGAACAAATCCAATTTTGACAATTAGTGTCAAAGTCGGATTTGTTCTTTCTTTTTCACGTACATTTCTCGAATAGATGATTCCTGTACTTTTTCTTGCTTTCTTTGTGATAGCCACCATAGGCAGTCGCAGGCGTTTTATGTAAAACATCATAGATACACAGACCATTTTCTTCATTACCATAACCTGATCTGCCACAATCTATTCAGATAGTTCTTTGTGCTACGCTAAAAAGCTGTCCAAGAATGGAATCAAGTTTTTTGTATCTATTGGATTTGGAAATAGATCATAAGCAAGTACATACTGATTTAAAGTTTATTTAGCATTTTTCCTTGTTCAGCTAAAACTTGTGTCACTTTCTTTCCAAACTGCCCTTTTACGTTTTCTCCTAGACCGCTTATTGCAGAAGTAATGGAACTTTTTGCACTTTCTGATTCCGATTCTCCTGATTTTTTTGTTTTTTGCACAAAACTATCTTTTTTTTTGAATAAGTGCCATCGCAGTTGCTTGAGCACTGATTTTTTGTAAACTTTTTTTATATTCTTTTAATAGTTTTTCAATTGCTTCTAACACGTAATCCTACTCCTTTTATGGTTTAGTTTGTTCTCGAAGCTTTTTTCGATAGACTTGTTCTTCTTCGTCTTCTTTGAATGAAAGGGTTCGTTTCGCTCTGTCTAATTTTGAGAAAAAATCTTTTTCAAGACGTGATAGTTCACGTCTTGCCCATTGGCTCATTTGTTTCACCAAATCGTTGTACCTGCCGTTGCATTTCAGAATAGGTATCATTTGTTGCTTGTTCCGCTTGTCGTCTCATTTGTTGATAATCCGCTAACGCTTCCTCTTCTTGATTCATCCTCGTGTCACTCCCTTTTTAAGCAAGTTGTTTCGCTAATTCTTGGTATCGTTGAACTAATTCACCTATTTTTGCGGTAATTTCTTTGGTTAACGTACGAAATTTACTACTCATTTGATGCGCCAAACTTAGCTTTTCTTGAAATTCTTGTGAAGGAATCGTCACCATGGTTTGTTCCGTGCATCCCATTACCTGCATAGCCTCTAACACTTCGCCATAAGATAAGTCAGGGCAATTGCTTTGAATCGTTGAACGTCCTTCTTGCCACAATTCTTCTAACTCTCTAATGGCATCTTCATAGAGCTTTATGACGTTTTCCATTGCCATGTCAAATTTTGAAGATGCAACCTTTATAATAGTTAGCGCTTGGCTATCGTCTAAATAGATTTGTTCATTTTCAGATAAACCACCACCACTAGCGGTTAATTTTTTATGTAAAACATTTAAATTGGTAAAACTATCCATTTGAGTTTGGAGCCATTCATTGGTTTTTTTTAAATGTTGATATTCTTTTTTACCACCCATTTTATCTACACCATAATGTTCTAATCTGCGCATCTGCATCTTATTTTCAACGATACTTTGCGCTAAAAGCGTTTGTTCGATTGAGATACCCTCATTCAAATCGGAATAAACGATGATATCTCCGTATTTATTGATATAGTTTCCTGTATTGTCTATCTTAAACTGGTCTAAATCATGGCCAAACGTTTTCCACCCAGTATTATCAATCCCGAAGGAATAAAAGGGGAGTTTTTCTTGACCGCCTGTTAACCATCCACTCGTTACCACATCTGATGTATCATAGATATTGACAATAATCCCTTTATAATTTTTAATCTGTGCCTCCGTTAAACCTGAACCAGCAGCACCATATGTAATCGCGCATTATATCCCTTTAAAACAGCAACATAGATAGCTTCTGCGCCACCTAATGAATGCCCAGAAGTACCAATGATAAATCCATCTTGTTTTGGATATTTTCGTTCAATTTCTCTGGCATATTCTACAGAGGTATCAAAAGCCCCTTCGGGTGTTTTTGCCTCTAGAAAAATTTCACCAACGTTTGTTTGCCAATCTCGTTTACTTGTTGTGCCTGCATACAAAATCGTTAAATCTTTTTTTACCACAGACTCTGGATAGCCTTTTATATCTTTTAAATCTGAGTCATCCCATGTTTTATACTCATCTTTAATTTCCGCTACAGCCATGGCTTGCATACTATTTTTTCTTGGCGCTTCATCTATTTTTAACGTATCTTTGTTTGTGTCAATGGTATCTAAAACAATGTAATCAGTGTCCTTAAGACGCGTGTCTGGCTTTACTTTTCCTTCTTCTATACCATATACTTCTTTCGACAACACTCTTTTTTGATCCATTTACTTAATCCTTCCTTCATAATAAATAACAAGATTTTCAGGAATATCTAAAGTTGTTGGAGTTTCTTTTTTTTCAAGATAAAATGGACCTTGTCCATAATGTTCTCCTACACGATACAACAATTTATTCGTTTCGGCAGAAATCGTATCTAAAGACGTTTCTTTTTCAATTTTATCGTTTATTCTATATTTTATTTCCAAGGTGTTCATCGGACTAACTTCATACTCTGTAAACTCTATTTTTTTTATGTCTGAATATTGTCTAATCTCTTTCATTTTGTGTAAATACTCTTCTTCAGATAAAGAACCTTCACCACGATTATACGCTTTTTTTATTTCTTCAGTTTTCTTTTTATCCTTCGTATAAACCCTATAATTATTATACAAATAATTAGCTAAATCCGTTTGAATATCTAGTAACTCTTGTTTGTCTTTCTCTCTTTCCATGTACTATTTCCCCCCAATTATTAAACCGACTAAAATGATTACAACTAAAGCTATGGATGTCTTTTTTTTCATTCGTTCCTCCTTTAAGTAAGAGTAGCTTAACTATATCATAGTTGATTTCTTTTAAAAATCACATATACACTAAAATAAACTTATTCTTCGCTTGTACCAGAGCGCTTTTCTTTTAAATCTTCCATTCCTATATTGGTTATTTTCGCTTCATTTGTTTCTTCATCAACAGAAATAGAATCAGCTACAAAAACATATTCTTTTGGAATTTCACTATCAGCCTATTTACTATTTTGAAGTAATTTATACATATCCTTTGTTGTCTTCTTCATCTAAGTTTCCCAAAAAATTGAACACTTGAAATTGAGCCCAATTTTCAACTTCAATCTCAAGAGGCTCTGCACCTTTAAATAGTTGATCTGGGTTTTTTTCTACAGTTTTTTATAATCAGATAGCCTACTGTCAATCTCACAAGATAAGGAAAACTTACATCAAAATAATTAGCTAATTTCGCTCAAGAGTCATTGTCCCTAGGTAAACTATTACCATTTTCCTAGTTTGTGAGCATACTTTGAGAAATACCGAATTTCTCGCCAATGTCTTTTACCGTAATACCTTTTTCTTAGCTCTTTTATGCGTTTTATATTGGCATTTTCCTCTAGGTTAATCCTATCATTATAAAACTATCTCTCTTTTTTCAATCTTTTAATCTGATTTTCAAATATTTTGTTGGCAATTCCAATATCTGATATTAAGATATATAAATCTGATTTTCAGATTAAAAAGAGGTGTGTACATGGGTTATACAGGAAAGGAAGTAGTTAAACTCGTTGAACATACTTGGCTGTATATTTTTTGTGTACCTTAAAATCAAAAAAAGTGGAACGATAACCAGATTTTTTCTGACTATTGTCCCACTCTTGTTTTTTCTCTCACTAGAAAGAGTCGCTAGTTTAAAAATGCTTCACCAATGACTGCATCGTCAGGTAATACCAGAATACCTTTTTCTTGAGGCGCATTTGGGAGCTGTAATTCTTTTGCAGAGCAAATCATTCCATGGCTTTCAACACCTCGTAATGTACCTGCCCAAATCATCATTCCATCAGGCATCATCGCACCTGGTTTGGCTACCACTACTTTTTGTCATGCTTCGATATTTGGTGCTCCACAAACGATTTGTAACTCTTCATTCTCGCCTACCTGCGTTTCAGTAATTGAAAGATGATCAGAATCAGGATGTGGAATACAAGTTTTTACGTACCCTATAACGATTTTTGGTTCATTCTCTTGTACTAATGTTTCTGAAAAGCCAGCTTCTTTGACTAAGTGATTCAATTGTTCAACTTGTTCTTCTATCAATTTAACTTGGCCATTGCCTGTTATCGTTAAATGATCTGAAATATGGAAAAAATTCCAACCAATAATTTGACCTGTTTAATCTTTAATTTGAGCAACATTCCATTTACGAATGACCGTATTTTTAGTTCCTTTATTCTCAGAGACAATGACCATCAAAGTATCTCCAACGTGTGCTTTATTATAAGCAAAAATCATGTTTTTTCCTCCATTATCCTTTGCTGTCATTTATCTTAACAAAAAAATTGTTTTTATGCATGTCTTTTTTCATTCAAAAAATAAAGTGTCCGCTATTTTCCTTTCCTCTTTATTACTGGATCTTTTCTATTTTTATATAAAAAAATAGGGTGTGAAGATCAACACGCACCCATTTTTCCTAAAATTTGTTTAATTTGTTGCTTTTTATGCTTAGTCAGAAACAATCAAGACATCACACAATGCGCGACGAATCACGTAGCTTGACACACTACCGGTCATAAAGCGTTCTACTGCATTTAATCCTGATTGTCCCACCATGATCAAATCTATCGCATATTTTTTGGGTAAATTTATAGCCATTGATTCTCTGACAGCCCCATAAGCAAATTCCTTCGATTTTTTGATAATCAACTGATTTTCCGTACTCTTTAAATTCTTTGATCATTTGTTTAGCTGCTTCTGTTTGTTGATCCACCATCGTTTGGTCAATTGGGGCATAGCCCATGAAATTATAAAATTGTTGATCAATCACATTGGCCACATAGACGGTCCCATTGTTCCTTCTAGCTACTTCTACCGCTTTTTTAAATGCTGACAGTGCTTGTTCACTACCATCGATACCGACTAAGATATTTTTATACTCTTGTTCCATCTCGATCCCTCCTAACAGTTGTCCAGATGTCACTTCTTTGTCACACGATTCAAGAAATCCTCAATCTCTTGTTTTGTTTTACGATCTTTGTTGACTAAACGGTCTAGCTCTTTTCCGTCTTCGATCACCACAAAGCTTGGTATTCCAAAAATGTTCCATTCAGTGGCGACATCTATGTACTTGTCACGATCCACTTCAATAAATCGCCAATCGGAAAAATCTTTTTCAATTTCTGGCATTTGCGGTTTGATGAAGCGACAATCTCCGCACCAATCAGCAGTAAAGAAAAAAACATTCTTTCCCTTTTCCACATAACTTGCTAATTCTTCTAAGTTTTCAGGAATAATCATATTTGTCCCTCTTTTCTTATTCTTATTTTTAAATTATACACCTTTCTTCCAAACTGACCAACTCCTACCCCATGATGAAAATCTATCATCCATCGCATGTGAAATACTTTTTATGAAAAATATGAGAAGGCGTTATTATTGTTTAATGACATTCTTTAAGAGTAAGATAAAAAACAAAGAGTGTAAAACAAAAATAAAAAACATTTTTGTTTTACACTCTAAATACGTATACTTTGTTTAATTGCCCATGTATGTTCTTATATATCTTTTTGATATATTATTTTACATGGTTTTTCAGCTATTATTTCTATTTCCCATAAACAATCGTATTAACCGTTGATTTATCTAATCCTTTTAATGTTTGGATCAGCATTTCTCTTGCAGCTTCAAAATCACGAATGCTAAACATTGTCTGATGGGTATGGATATATCGTCCTACTACGCCAATTACTGTGCTTGGTATACCTTCATTTTGGGTATGAGCGGCACCTGCATCAGTACCACCTTTTGAAACAAAATATTGATAAGGAATGTTATTAGTCTCCGCAACATCTAATAAATACTCACGCAATCGTGGCAACATGATCAAACCAGGGTCTTGGATACGCATCAATGTCCCTTCTCCCAAATGACCAAATGTGCCA
This sequence comes from Enterococcus lacertideformus, assembly GCA_015680865.1. GTDB lineage: Bacteria > Bacillota > Bacilli > Lactobacillales > Enterococcaceae > Enterococcus_B > Enterococcus_B lacertideformus. The sequence goes on from JADAKE010000022.1 coordinate 34,886, forward strand.
TTTTTTGTTACTGTATCATCTGCTGCTGAGCAGTCAACTGCAAAGAATAAGTATGGTTTAAATTTATTTACTGAAGCTTTTGAACCACGTAGACCAACTTCTTCTTGAACATTTGCTCCAGCAATCAATGTATGCCCTAATTTTTCATGTTGTAGTGCTTCTAGTGCCTCTAAGACCATCGTACAACCATAACGGTTATCCCAAGATTTACTGATAATGTTTTTGCCATTAGCTGTTTTGATGGTTTCAGCAAATGGAACGATCGTATCTCCTGGTAATACACCAAAGCTCATTGCTTCTTCACGTGACTCAAAACCAGCATCAAATAATATATCCGTGACTTCAACTGATTTTTGACCACTTGTACCACGTAACAAATGTGGCGGAACAAGAAGAAGAAATACATGGATAGTTTTTACCTGAAGAAGTTTTCAACGTATAACGTTGTGCGGAAACAACATAAGGATTCCAACCTCCTAAAGGAACAACTTTAAATAAGCCGTTTTCTTGAATCTGTGTTAGCATAAATCCTACTTCGTCCATGTGGGCTGCTACCATTACGCGTGGGGCATCAGCTTCTTTATGTTGACGTAAGCCAAAGATCCCACCTAAGCCATCAAGCTGTAATTCATCCACTAATGGCTCCATGTGCGCTTGCATATACGCACGAATATCTTGTTCAAAGCCACTTGTTCCTTGAAGTTCTGTTAGCTCTTTGATTCGTTGAAATGTTTTTTCATCCATAATAAAGTTCGTCTAAATTTCAGACTGTGCTCCTCTCAAATTTATAGTTGATTGACTACCTCTCACGTAGCCGATCACTCTTATTTATTATAACTTATTTTTATAAGTAGCGGTTATTTATTTCAAAGAAAAACAGAGAATATGGTAGAATAAATAAAGAGAAGCTTTTGGGACAAAAAAGGAGGTAAGACGTATGTATGAAGAATGCGAATCAAGCAATTTTAAAAGCGGACTTGCTATAGGTATTGGACTGGGCTTATTGAGTGGGATTACCTCAATGATCTGGTATCAGAGTAAAAAGACATTGTCAGCTGATCAAGTCTTAAAACAGATCAAAGAATCATTTTTAGAGGAAGGTTCAATTGAAGGTTCTTGGATTTCATTTGAGAAAGAACCCATTATAAAATTTGCAATTCATTCCAAAGCCTATCGCGGAGGAATTTCACGCATTGAAGACGGAGAAATAATTTGTTACGAATTTTTAGCCGATGCTTATACTGGTACGGTTTTAGAGATTTCAAGAAAAAAAAAAGTATTGTTTTCTATGATTTAAGGAGAGTGAAAAATGGAACAACAAGAAAAAATTGCTGTTCTGATTCCTTGTTACAATGAAGAAGCGACGATTTCAACTGTCATTGCAGACTTTAAACGAGAATTACCAGAAGCAGATATTTATGTATATGATAATAATTCAACGGACACGACTTATAAACTTGCTGTAGCCTGTGGCGCAATTGTTAAAAAAGAACCGAGACAAGGTAAAGGTAATGTGATTCGCCAAATGTTTTTTGATATCAATGCCGATTACTATATCATGGTAGATGGCGATGACACTTACCCTGCAGAAGCTGTTCATGGGTTGCTTGAAAAACTTCGTTCTGGTGAAGCAGATATGGTGATCGGTGATCGACTTTCAAATGGTACGTATTTTGATGAAAACAAACGTCCCTTCCACGATTTTGGTAACAATTTAGTCAAAAATACGATCACACGCTTATATAAAACAAAAATACGCGATGTAATGACGGGATATCGGGGGTTTAACCGCATTTTTGTAAAAAGCTTTCCTATCATGAGTTCTGGATTTCAAATTGAAACTGAATTAACGATTCATGCATTAGATAAAAAATTCAAGTTGGTGGAATTACCAATTGATTATCGGGATCGTCCAGAAGGCAGTGAATCAAAGCTAAATACCTTTTCTGATGGTTTCAAAGTAATTATGATGATCATTAAAATGTGGAAAGACTATAAACCCCTGATGTTTTTTGGGATATGGACCTTTTTCTTTTTTATCTTTGGACTATTTACCGGTATACCAGTCATACATGAATTCATGCTGACCCATTTCATCACACGTGTTCCTTCCGCTATTTTAAGTACAGGCTTGATGATCCTCGCCTTACTCTCACTAGTCACTGGACTTATTTTAGATACTGTAGTAACGAATTCGAAAAAAGACTATGAACTAAACCTTTATCATGTTTATCATGAATGCCAAAAACAAGAACAAAATAAATAACCAAAGTTGTCGGATCATAAAATCCGACAGCTTTGGATTTTTTCATAGAATTTTTATCACTAAGTGTTTATTTTGGTTTTTTACTTTACCATCCTAATCGTCGTAACTTAGCTATTGGATGAGGCGTTTGTCCCATACTCTTTTTTAGTTTTAACTGTAAAAAAGAAGCTAAGACCAATTTTTGGCCATCAAGTAATACGTAGGAATTACCAGAAATCGACAAGAAATATAAAAAAATAGTTTTTTGGCTGCTGGTTGTTCCCTGCTTGGTGCTTCGCAAATTTTCGGTAAATTTTGTTTTTCAAAGATGCTTCTCTTACTTCATCGTTTATTCTTTTTTACACCTATTAAAAGATCCCCAGATGACCTTTTTTCTATGAGCGTTTAATCTAGCTTTTTTATAGTTATTTTTCCATTTAGTTATAGTCGAATCAATGCGCATAAAATGTAAAATGTTATTTAAAAGGAATTTACACTTCAATCTACATATAAAACTAGCTGAAAAAACATTGATTCGACGCTCCTATTCTTTCATTTAAGAGAGGATGAGCTCAGAATTTCGCCTATCCAAAACCATTATATTTTCCACAGTATTATAGATTTTTCTTGTGAATATTATATGATAGTAAAATATTTGATTTTGGAGTGAGAACCTGTGAACAATGAGAGATACAAACAGTTAAAACAAGCGGAGTTAGGCGCTCTTATTAGCATTATTGCTTATATAGTTGTATCTATACTAAAATTAGTGGTGGGAAATATAGCAAATTCGGAAGCCTTAAGAGCTGATGGGTTAAATAATTTTACGGATATCTTGGCTTCGATAGCTGTGCTGATCGGCTTGAGAATCTCCCGTAAGCCAGCTGATAATGAGCATCGTTACGGTCACTGGAAAGCGGAAAATATCGCAAGCTTAGTCCCTTCTTTTATTATGTTATTGGTTGGTTTAGAAGTATTGTATTCTTCCATTGTATCTATTGCAGATGAAAAAATGGAAACACCAGATTTAACTGCTGCTATCGTAGGAGTAATTTCTGCTATTATTATGTTCGGGGTTTATACTTATAACAAAAATCTTGCAGCGAAGGTCAAGAGTCCGGGATTACTTGCAGCAGCCAAGGATAACCTTAGTGATGCTTGGACAAGTATTGGGACCGCAGTAGCTGTTTTTGCTGCTTCTTTTAACTTAGGATGGTTAGATAGTTTAGCTGCTATTATTGTTGGTTTACTGATTTTAAAAACAGCACTTGATATCTTTAGAGAAAGCTCTTTTTCTTTATCTGATGGCTTTGATCAAAAGGAACTAGAACGATACAAAGATGCGGTGGAAAAAATACCAGCAGTCCAAAGTGTCACCAGTATTAAAGGGCGTATGTATGGATCAAATACGTATGTCAATATCACGGTAACCTGGATCCCGATTTAACTGTTAAAGAAAGTCATGAGGTTTCTGATTTAATTGAGAATACTTTATTTGAGCAGTTTCAAGTACATGAAACAGATGTTCATGTCGAACCTATCGAAGAAAATTAAACACCATTCTTTAATGACAACTAGATAAATCAAACCTGTTTCATAAAAAATGATTATTTCTTCTTTTGAAACACTAAACATATTGTTGCGTTTTCATTCGCTGTCCTAGTACTTTCTTCTCATAAGTATTACTCGCTTTTTCGCTCTGGGCTTTTCCACGTTCCACTTCCGTATCCTAGAATCGTTTTTACAGCCGGAATAAAAGTTGACATAATAGTAATAGCATTGACCATCCAAAATAGCAACATATACAAAGGCGCAAATAAAAGATATTTTAATTTTCGTCCTTGGTCATCAACGATCAAAGGAGCTCCTAGTTGAAAGAAACCAGAAATCATCTCAAAGCAAATGAAAATAAAACTGATTGTTAGCGTTTCATAAACTCGTTCAAGATCACCACGATAAAGATAGGTACCCATAAAAAAAATGAACGTGACAAAAGAAAGACAAAAGAAAAGTGACCAGAGGATACTAAACGTTTGATCAATAAACATCATCGTCCTACCAAGATTATCAAAAGGATGAAACAGTACCTTTTTAAAATTTGTTAACCATACTTCTGTTCCACCTTTTGCCCAACGTTTTCGCTGTCGATAGAGCATGCGTAAACTTACAGGTACTTCCATAAAGAAAATAATGGATGGCGCAAATACAGAAATCCACCCATTAAGTTGATGATCCCAAGCAATACTAATATCTTCTGTCGCTCGATCTTGTCGAAATCCACCCACATCAATCAAGGCATCTTTTCGATACATCGTATTGGCGCCACTGTAAGCATAAAGTCCGCCAAAAACAGCTGCTTGTGTTCGTTTAATAATACCCACGATACTAGAAAACTCCACAGTTTGTGATTTACCAAGTAAGGAAGTACGATTTTTCACGTCCATATTAGCCGTCACAGCAGAAATATTTCTTCCTCCAGGGCGAATAAAGTAATTCACATATCGTGATAATGCATCTGGTTCAGGAACAGTATCCGCATCATTACTTAAGATCAATTGACCTTTCGCAAAAGCCATGCCAACATCAAAAGCATGGGCTTTTCCTTTGTTTTTATCAATACGAATCACTCGTAATTTTAAGTATTTTTTTCGCAAGCGTGCCAAGATCTCTGGTGTTCGATCCGTTGAACCATCATCGGTGACTAATACCTCGTAATTATCGTAATTATCGTAATTAATTTTAGTCATTAAATAATCAATGGTCTCTTCAATGACAACTTCTTCATTATGAGCAGTCACCATAATTGTGATAAAAGGTTCGATTTCAGAGGGAATCTCTGCCCAATCGATGTGTTTGTATTTAAATAAAAAGCTGTAACACAACACACCAATAAACCATGCAAAACTTCCTAATATAGGATAAGACACCAAGATAAAATAGATAAAAGTTGCGATAAAATCAAGTAATTCATTTCCAGTATGGATAATTTTTATCATTGGAGTCCCACCCCCTCTTTTTTATAAAGTTTTTCAACTAAATCTTTTTCAAGATTTTGTTCTTCTGACACAACATAATAGCAAGCAGTTTCGCGTTCTTCTTTTGAACCGAAACGCTTACTAAATTCTTTTTCTAAGATTTCACGACGTTTTTCTAATTTTTGTTCATCATACATATTTTCACTTTTTAACATCTTTTTATATTCCAGATTATTCCACCGTGTCATTGATAAAAATAAAAAGACAAGACCAACAAATACTACTGTTAAAAACAGGAGCAAAAATTTAAATGTTCCTTTTTCTTCTGGAAAAGAATGCCATTGAAAGCCCTCGCCTTTTGTTGAAGCATGAAATGAAATAGTCACCCATATAAAAGGCGCGATTACACCACACCAACCAAGAAAAGCAGCCAACCATTGTTTGATTTTTAACCACTTATTTACTTTAGAAAAAAACTTATCCCTAACTAAAAGATTCGCAACATCTTCACGTTTTATTTGATTCGTCATTTTTCTCCCTCATTCAAAAAAATAAATTTGTTTTATCATAAAAATCATTTCCGCTCTTTTTTCTCTTTCCTTGATCAGCAAAGAAAGTCTATTCAAAATACCATCTACAAATACATAATCACTTTTTTGATTATGTATTAAACTTAATCATAATGTCAAGGCTTTCTTAAAAATTAAAATAACTAAAGTTATATATTCTAGCTATTATCTAAAATAAGAGCCTAGAACAACACCCATGAGGGCTGTAATCCTCATGGGTGTTGTTTGTTGTTCTCCATTTCTTTCTTATTTACAATTATCTGTCTCCAGTCTTTGAGAAAGAACTATAGTTTTCATCGCACGAGAAATAGCATTATACATCCGCTTCTTTTCCCACGTAGTATGTGCTTGTTTTTTCGAAAGATACAGGATAACATGATCAAATTCTAACCCTTTTGAAAGACTTAGTGGAAATACTTGAATTGTAGAATTGTTTTGTAACGCTAATTTTTGTCGTAGCATATCTGCTTCTTCATCTTCTAGGGTAATGACGGTTAGTTGCTTCTTTTCTTCTTGTTTTTCACTTACTCTCTTGTACCATTCTTCAAACGTAGCAAATGTAAAATATTCGGGCTCTTTACCATAGAAACGTATAGGAACAATCTCAATCTTTTCCTTTTCTCCTGCATATTGTTTAAAAAAATTAGTGATTGCACCGCTTGAACGATAACTATTACCTAAAATTATATCTTTTAACTAAACGATCGTTAGACACAAAACACTCCTCAATAACTTCAAATGGTGTAGTAGAATTAAAAATTGCTTGATTTTCATCACCCACAAGCGTAAATTGAGTTTTCGGAAAAATCTTGAGCAGCAATAAAAGCTGTGCAACTGTATAATCTTGAATTTCATCGATAAGTACAAACTTTTCCGCTTATATCCGTTTTTCGATTAAGGTTTGTCGAATATACAAGCGTATGACCGCTTCATCCAGTGTGAGGGGGGGAATTTTGCTGATACTCCCGATTTGTATACGTACGGTAAATATCATCAAACAATAATCGTTCATTCACCCATGCCATTGCCTTGATTTGCTCAGTTATTTTCCGATACTTTCGCTGAAGTAATCGCTTTGCATAGATCACTAGTTGCTCAGGCGATTCATCTGTAATCAAGTGATGAAAGTATGCTCGTTGCGTTTCTTCTGGTAATGAAAGTAACTGATCTTTAATTGACTCGCTTCTTGCCTGTTTTAACAACTGTTCTTCCCAATAACGCAATAACCGTTCCTTTGAGCTTTTCCCTAAGATGAGGATAATTAGGCGTACTATAGTAAATTTTTTTGATGACTTCTTTAGAGATCACTTGCTTATCTTTCTTTTTTAGATCTAAAAACAGATCATCTCGGTCAATAAATAAAGTATCTGCCCTTTCGATTTGATCAATAAACAAGTGGTTTCTTAAAGTTTTGGTTTGTTCATCTACTTGTTCTTGCGTAATACGTTGAAAATAAGGTTCTTCTTGTTCAATTTCCACAGAAGAAAGTTGTGTAATAAACTGAAGCATGGTTAAGTTCAATGGATTTTTTTCCCCTAAAGATGGTAGGACTTTCGCAATATAATCAATAAAACGATGATTAGGTGATAAAATCAGCACATCATCAGAAGATAGTCGATTACGATCTTGGTACAATAAATATGCTATCCGTTGCATAATCGTAGATGTCTTTCCACTTCCAGCTACCCCATTTACTAAAATATTCTTGCTTTTTGTGTCCCTGATAATAGCATTTTGTTCGGACTGAATGGTTGCAGTGATTGCCTTCATTTCAGAAGTTTCATCTTGTTCTAGTGCATCAAGTAGCACATCATCTTGAATCGCAACTGATGTATCAAAAAAACGCAGCAGTTGGTCTTTTTTTTAAGATAAATTGTCGTCGTTCATGGATAGTCACATCTATTTGATATCGTTTGGAGCGAGTCCATACCTAAAGCACTTGTTTGCTTTAATAATTGTCGATCCTCTTCTTGCTTTTCCAATAACTGACGATAGACGGAGGCAAGATATCCTTCTTCTAATTTTCGTGTGTTTACCATACACATTCTCCTTTATAACAAAGTAGTAGAACCGCTCAGTCTATCATCATTCAAATAAAAAAGCAAGAGAGTATTTCTTATTTTTTTGGATAAACGAATTCGTTTGGTCGTACAACATGTGATAAAGCAAACGCACCATCTAGGTTTTGAGCCCTAAAACCAGCTTGTTTCAGTATGCGTTCGGCTAAATAACTACGTAAGCCACTATGGCAACTAACAATGTATTCTTTTTCTTTATCTAATTCCTCCATACGACAGCGTAATTCATTTAATGGAATATTTAAAGCATTTTTAAATGCCCCATTTTTTAGTTCTTCTTCACTACGGACATCCAGTAAAACTTTTCCATTCGCCAAAGCATCCGCCAGCTCATGCCATTGGATCGTTTCACTCAATCCTTCGGCGACGTTCATCGCAACATACCCTAACATATTTACTGGATCTTTTGCTGAACCAAATGGAGGGGCATAGGTCAATTCTAGTTCTGGCAAATCAAAAATCGTTAGTTTTCCTTTAATTGCTGTTGATAGAATATCTAAACGTTTATCAATGCCTTTGGCTCCCACACCTTGCGCGCCATAAATCTCGCCTGTCTGAGGATTAAAGATCAATTTTAATAAGATATCTGTTGCTTGTGGATAATAACTTGCATGATCTTTTCCTGATACGTGGATAACTGAAAACAGCAAATTCGCCTGCTTCGCCATTTTTTCTGTTAAACCAGTCGAAGCAGCAGAAAGTTCGAACGCACGTACAATCGATGTTCCAAGACTACCTTGGTTCTTTCTAGGGATTCCTGCTAGATTATCCGCTACTTGCCGTCCTTGTCGATTAGCAGGAGAAGCCAGAGAAATCAACACATTTTCGCCAGTGATTTGATGTTTGACCAGGATAGCATCTCCTACTGCATAAATAGAAGGATCACTTGTTTGATAGTACTCATCCACGATGATTCCTCCATGCTCCCCTATTTCAAGGCCAGCCATTTTTGCTAAATCACTCGCTGGATGAACACCAACTGATAAAATTGTTAAATCAGTCTCAATAGTTGTACCATCATCTAATCGTAGCATCTTTCCTTCATTTTCAAAGGCTGTAACTGAATGATTCGTTTTTACTGTCACCCCCTGATTGATCAGTTCATTTTGAATATAACTTGCCATTTCTTCATCTAAGATCGGTAGAACATGCGGTGCAAGCTCAACAATCGTTACTGCTAAACTACGTTTTTTCAAATTTTCTGCCATTTCCAGCCCAATAAATCCAGCACCCACGACTACCGCTTCTTTTGGCTGTTTCTCAAGTGCTTCCATCACTAGATCAATATCTGGTACATTTCTAACCGTATAAACATTTTTAGCTGCTTGTAATCCGGGAATATCGGGGATAACTGGCTTTGCACCAGGAGAAAGAAGTAAAACATCATAACTTTCTGTATGCTTTTCCCCACCAGAAATGACTTCAATCATTTTTTTATCTGGAAAAATCGCTGTTACTTCATGATTAGGACGTACATCTAGTTGGAAACGTGCCGCAAGATTTTTTGGTGTTTGTACTAAAAGTGCCTCTCTTTCTTTGATTTCTCCAGAAAGGTAATAAGGTAGTCCACAATTGGCAAAAGAAACATATGGCCCTTTTTCAAAAACGATGATCTCAGCATCTTCTTCTAGTCGACGTAACCTTGTAGCTGCAGACATCCCCCCGGCAACGCCCCCTACGATAATAACTTTCATTTTATTTCCCTCCTATTGTTGGTTCAAACCATTGATTCATTCCACCACGGACATTGAAGACATCATACCCCATTTTCTTCAACTCTTTACTTGCTTGTTTGCTACGCATACCTGATTGGCAAATAACGTAAACTGGCTCGTTTGTTTTCCCGTTGAAACTTTGGATACGATGTAAAGGAATATTTTTTGCTTGCCTGATATGCCCCCTTTGGTATTCTTCAGGAGTTCTGACATCAAGTAATTGAATTGGATTCTTCAGATTTCCTTTTAATTCTGCTACTGAAATTGATTTAGTTGTTTGAAATAAAGCCATTTTTATAGCCACCTTGTCTTTTTATTTTCTAAATACCTTACGGGGTATATTCAACACAAAAAAACTTAAATTGTCAACTATTCAAATTCTAAAATCATAAAATTACTTATTTATTTACAAAACATACCTATATAGGGTATTATTCAATAGAAATAAAGGGAGGATTCTAAATGGAAATCAATGATAAGAACATTATGAATCGGTTGAAACGTACAGAAGGACAAATTCGCGGAATCCAAAAAATGATCGATGAAAAACAAGATTGTATGGCGATCATTACTCAGTTAAGCGCTGTCCGTTCAAGCATTGATCGTGTCATGGGGATGATCGTTGCTGAGAATTTAAAAGATTGTCTTGAACATCCAGAAAATAGTCCAGCAGAACAGGCTAAAAAAATGGAACAAGCAATCAATATGATTATTAAAAAATAAGGAGTGAAATCATTTGAAGGTTGTTTTCCACATCAATGAATTAACAAAATGGCTAGAAGCTAAGAGTAATGTCAAAAATCTATTGAAGCTCGTACCTGATGCAACAATCATTGTTAGCGTCAATGGTCAAGGAATCAAAGGCTATCTTGATCCTTTAAATGCAGAATTTCTTGATTCAAAGATCACTTTTCATGCCTGTGCCAACGCTTTGCGTGGTAGGGGCATAGCAAAAGAAGCCTTGCCTTCTCATGTGGTGGTTGTTCCTGCTGGAGTTTTAGATATTATTGAGTTACAAGAAAAAGGCTATGCCTATATTAAACCATAAAAAACTGACCTTCTAAATCATTCGATTTTTAATCGAACTTTCGAAGGTCAGCTCTCTTACAGCACATAAATTTCAACTTATCATTTACAGTATCTTCTGATGATTCACCATATTCGACTATCAAATTAGAAAATTTTACTCTACTCTTTGTTGCTTATTTCCTTTCTACTAATAGCTAGTCTATCCCTTTTAGCAATTTACGGTAGGCCAAACTATACAAAAGAAACGATTGTCCCAAACTATAAGCGATAAAACTAAGTATCCACTTGACCCAGATTGATGGTAGCGCTGGAAACAGTAATAAAATAATCATCCCACTATAAATGACAGTCGTTGCGACTTTTCCATACCATTCACCATCTAATTTCACATTTTTTCTTAAACCAATCAGCCCTGCAAGAAGCATAAAGCCTTCTTTCACAAGAAATAACCCTAAAACCCACCAAATCACCGGCTGTTGCCAAGCTATCGATAAAATTAAAATCAACTGAGTCAATTTGTCTGCCACTGGATCCAACAACTTACCTAACTCAGTGATCTGATTAAATTTACGCGCAATAAAACCATCTAAAAAATCAGATACGCCTGAAATTACAATAATTATCCCTGCAAGAAAAAAGGATTTTTCAAGAACAAAGTAAAGATAAAACGGCAACAGAGTAACCCGAAAGATCGACAATAGGTTTGGGATCGTTTTGATCTCTTTTTTCCAATTTGAAGTCAATTTCATTGGATACAACTCCTTTGTTCTAGTGTAACTTAAAACAGAGCAAGTGCCAATTTTTTCCATGTTACAAAAATGTTCGTCCTCTTCTATTTATTTTTTCTCTACGTTCCTGTGCTTCTTTCAACAATTGTTTGTGGGCTTTCTTTGATCCTCGCGCCAGGTCTTTTTCTCGCTTTCTGGTTTGAAAATCAATAAACAACTGATCCAGCTCGTACCCTATGGGATAAAGTTGTTCTGCAGGTGTCTTTAGTATCACGCGTTTGCGAGGCACTGTGATTAATTCTTTATTTAAGTAGATCGTTATTTTCTCATCGTTGGTATCTTCATAGACAAGAGCTTCTTTTTGATGTATCGTTGAAAATACTCGATCTCCTTTTGAGAATCGTTTCTTCTCTTCTACAACAGTCGTTTCTTTTAATTTTTCTACCTTAAATTCTTTTTTCTTTCGTTGATATTCTTTATGCTGAATGTAAAGTTGTGCTTTCTGAATCAATGTTTCTGGCATGTTCATTTTTTTAGCGATCCATAGTGCTTGGCTTTCTCCAGTTTCCCCAACACGAAGTAAATATTTTGGCTTCAAAGCTTCTCGATCAAATGCCATCGCTGCTGGAATGAAATCTTCGTGGTCATTTGCAAATTTTTTAATTTCTCCATAGTGAGTAGTTGCTACGATAAGAGCTCCTTGCATGTACATTGCTTCCATGATTGCAACTGCTAAGGCAGCACCTTCATTCGGTTCCGTACCACTACCCACTTCATCTAGTAAGACTAATGTATTCCTTTTTATTTTACGCAAAATTTTTGCAATATTTTGCATGTGTCCAGAAAAAGTACTTAACGCGTTTTCAATATTTTGCTGATCACCGATATCTACAAAAATTTCATCAAAAACGGCTAATTCCGTTCCTTCTTCTGCTGGCACTTGCAAGCCAAACATTGCCATTAAACTAAATAACCCAATTGTTTTTAAGACTACTGTCTTGCCACCAGCGTTTGCTCCTGTGATGACTAGACCACGATTTTTTTTACCTAGTTCAAAATCCAGTGGAATCACATCTCCTTGTAATAAAGGATGTCTCCCTTGCTTGATATGAATATATTCTGATTTATTGACAGAAGGGGTTATGCCGTTTATTTCTCTACTATATTTTTATAACTTGCTTTAATGGGGATCGTATAATGTGCCCCTTTTTGAACGATCATTGATTCTTGGATCATTTCTTTATTACGAGGATGTCTTAAAAATTTCAACAAACGATCTTGAATTTCTTTTTCAGTCAGTTGTAGTTGCTTGCGTACTTTACGTAAATTCCGTGAAGCATCATTACTAACTTTTTGATTTTTTATTTGTTGGTAAATTAACTCTTCGATTGACAATAAATCAGGTATATTCTTACTATAAGCATGTAGTAATGGGGTTTGATAGTGATTTTTTTCAAAAAATTGGCGGATCATGCGACCACTTCTTAAAAAATCAGCGTATTCGATCAATTCAGTAGGTGTCAAAATCAACCCTTTTTTTACTTGGGCGGTCAAAGTATCAATTCGAGTCAATCCCATGAAAGGCACATGCTGATGACTTTCTAAAATAAGACGTGCTTCTTTGGTTTCTTCTTGCCTCGTTTTCACCATTTGCAGATTGGTTTGAATCGACATTTCTTCGATACGAGATTTACTATGTTGACCAATTGCTCGGTTTTGGATTTCTTTTTTGATTTGGTCGAATTGTAATTCATGGATTGTATGTTTCATATTCTCTCCTTCTATTTGAAGAGATACCCGTCTAAAAAATAAATAAGACCTAGTAAAAATAAAAGAAGGGACTGCACCTTAAATAAGACACACCCCATCCTTCTTTGTGACAAATTATTGGTTTTGACAGGTATCATCTATAAGCACACCAAATAAGCGTATTGCTTTATTGGCTATTCAACTTACTACATTAGATACCTACTACACTCATCAAAATACCTCATTCATCTAGGTTTTATTTATTTTCAATTTAACTATAACAAGTTTGTATTTTAGTGTCAATCAGGAAAATGCTTTTCTTACTAGTTATCGTTTTGATTTTTGTTGAACGAGTCATTGATTGCATTCCTCAAGTGAATCTATTAATCATCATATTTCCAACAGCCAAACCTTCATGAATATTTTATAGAGAAGCGATTAAGGTAACGAAAAAACATTCTTATCAAAAAACTCTTCATCCCGATTAAAAGTATGTCTATCAAATAAACGCCAAATAAAGGCAAAATAAAATTGGCAAAGTCTGATCGAAATTCAAAAAAATAACAATTAATTCGCATAAAAGAGCATGGGGCAAAAGTAATGAATACTGTTGTCTCATGCTCTCTAGCCTTACCTCTCAAATCATAGCGCTTCTTACTATTAGTTTAATGCTTCTTACACGAAAACTAATCCACTTTTTGTTTTCATTCTGTTTTGATAAGGATTATGACTCTCATCGGTAGCTTTCACAACCTTTTTTACACCATTAACATGTACATACCTACTGCAACGATTGCGCCTGCCATTGGTGCGATTACTGGTACCCATGAATAATTCCAGTCAGAATCTCCTTTATTTGCAATAGGTAAAACAGCGTGAGCGATGCGTGGACCTAGATCACGAGCAGGGTTGATCGCATAGCCTGTAGGTCCCCCTAAAAGCCCGATTGCTAAGATCAAACCACCTACCGCAAAAACATTAGTTCCATCGGCAAATGTATTCTGTCCAAAAGCTAATAGTCCTAAAACTAAAACAAATGTGCCAATCAGTTCGGTGATAAAGTTTGCTGGATAATTTCTAATAGCTGGTCCTGTAGCAAAAGTTCCTAAAATTGCACCTTGATCTTTTGTCACATTCCAATGAGGTAAATAAGTCAACCATACAAGAACTGCACAGATAATTGCGCCTAACATTTGAGCAATAATAAATGGGATCACTAAATTCCAGCCGATTGCACCAGTCATCGCCATTGCTAATGAAACAGCGGGATTTAAATGTGCTGGTCCCATAAACCCAGAAATATAAACTGCCATTGTGACTGCTAATCCCCAACCAAACGCGATAACGATCCAACCTGAAGCTTGCGCTTTACTCTTATTCAAGTTAACAGCAGCACATACACCATCACCAAGTAAAACCAAAATCATCGTACCAATAAATTCTCCCATAATCTGAGTCATTTCTGCACTCATTTATTTCTCCCCCTTTAATTCACTTAAATCCGATTCAGCGATCAATTCTTCTAAATGATTCTCTTGACGCTGTTTCTCTTCAGAAGACCAGGCGAAATAGTTGGCAATGGCATCAATGATTGGTTGTTTGATTACATCTAGTCGATCTCTTTCAAACAATAAGTGATTCGTACGACGGATCAAATAATCTCCTGGCGTCAAGACCATTTCTTCTTCTAGCCCATAACGTAAACGTGCAGATTCGGCCAAGCTTAGTCCATCATAAGGTGTCATTTCTTTTGCTAAAGCAAAAATCTTTTTCGCGTTCGTTCCATAAAAATCTGCGATGTAAATAGCATCTACCTCTTCTAATCCTGCTTCCACACCTAATTTGGCTAATGCTGCGACCGTTTCTTCTAATTTTGTTGGATCGAAATCTCCTCCAGATACAGGATAATGTTTTGAATCAATTTCTTTTACCGTCATCTTATATTCGTCTTTCAATAGTTGACGGATCAATTTTAGTGCCCCTTCTGCCATTTTACGGTAATCGGTGATTTTCCCTCCCGATAGTGTCAATAAACCATCTGTTTATCTTTCCAATGAACTACCTCGAGATACTGAAGATGGCGCTTTTTCATTTCGGCTATTTTCTAAATGACTTAATACATCTTCTACTTCTAATCTTGAGGCTTTTTTTTCTTTATATTCCGTTACAGTATCAAGCACTTTATTAAAGCTCTTATCTGAGATTGAGCCATTGTCCCCGCCGTTGTAGTCAGAACCGTCATTACCAATCAATAACGGTCTTAACCCAGCCCAACTTGCTTCCACATCTGCTAACGTGATATTTGCCTCTGGATAGCGGTGATTGATAACATCTAACAAATAATCAACATCTTCTTGTGTCACTTTTGGATCAGTGTAATCACCTTGATAATCCGTGTCGGTCGTACCAAAATATGTTTTGTTTTCTCGTGGAATGGCGAAAACCATTCGTCCATCCTGCTTGCCTGTATCAAAATAAGTGGGTTGTGGCACTGGTAGTTTTTTCGCATCTACTACTAAGTGGACTCCTTTTGTTGGACGCATTTTAGGTGATATTGCTAGTTTGAAGTTCAAATTACGGATTTTGTCTACCCATGGTCCACTGGTATTAATCACTAATTTCGCTTTGATTTCTACTACTTGATCCGTTAATAAATCACGTGCCTTGACACCGATGATTTGATCGTCATCATACAAAAAGCCAATCGCTTTCATTTTGCTTACTAAATAAGCCCCATCTTCTGCTGCTTTCTTGATATTTTCAATTACTAAACGTGAATCATTGTTGCGAAAATCAAGATAGACTCCTGCGCCTTTTAACCCTTCTTTTTTCAAAAAAGGTTCACGTTCTAGCACTTCTTCAGGAGTTAAAGTATAGTTTTCATATTTTGTTCCTGTCACATTCGCTAATTTATCGTAAAGGTACATCGCAACTTTAACAGAGAACATGTTAAAGGTTGTGGCACCTTCATCCTCATAAATAGGTAATAACATAGGGTCAGGTTTTGGAATGTGTGGTGCAATCCCTTGAACTACTGCTCGTTCACCCACCGTATCTGCTACAACTTCGACATCAAAAGTTTTTAGATAGCGGATCCCTCCATGCACTAATTTTGTCGAACGTGAAGATGTGCCTTCTGCGAAATCTTGCATCTCAATCAACCCTGTTTTGATCCCAGAAGCAGCTGCTTGAAGTGCCACACCAGCACCAGTAATCCCTCCACCAATAATCAATAGATCTAATTTTTCCTGTTGTATTTTTTCAATACTTTCTTGTCTTGTTCCTCTTGAAAACATGACGTTCCCTCCTTTTACTCAAATGCTTGTGTAGCTGCTACCGCTTTTTTCCAACCATTGTACAATTTTTCTCTACGCTCTTCTGGCATCTCTACCTCGAACATCTTACCTGCTTCATAAAATTCTCTGATTTCATCTGTATCTTTCCAAAATCCCACGGCTAATCCAGCTAGAAAAGCTGCCCCTAATGCTGTAGTTTCTAAATTTTCTGCCCGTTGGATTGGAATATTTAAAATATCTGTTTGAAACTGCATTAAATATTCATTGTTTGCGGCACCACCATCGACTTTTAATACAGGAATGTTGATACCAGTATCTTCTTGCATCGTATCAATAATATCTCTTACTTGATAGGCAATATATTGTAATGTTGCTTTAATGATGTCATCTTTCGTTGTCCCACGGGTTAAACCAAACATTGATCCTCGTGCTGCTTGATCCCAATATGGAGCGCCTAGACCCACAAAAGCTGGTACCACGTAAACTTCATCTTCACTAGTTGAACGTTTGGCCGCTTCTTCTGAATCACTAGCTCTTTGAAGCATTTGTAGGCCATCTCTTAACCATTGAATGGAAGAACCTGCTACAAAAATACTTCCTTCTAAAGCGTAGTAAACCTTCCCGTTTATCCCGTAACCAATGGTTGTCAATAAATTATTCTTAGACAACTGTGGTTCTTCACCTGTATTCATCACGATAAATGAGCCTGTTCCATAAGTATTTTTGACCATTCCTGGCTCAAAAGCCATTTGACCAAACAAAGCCGCCTGTTGGTCCCCTGCCATTCCTGAAATAGGGACTTCACTACCATAAAAATGATAGCCTTGAGTATAACCATAAATTTCAGAATTTGAAGTTGGTTTTGGTAACATTGATCGTGGAATATTCAGTAAATCAAGGATTTCTTGGTCCCAATCCAAATCATGGATATTAAAGAGCATCGTTCGGCTTGCGTTGGAATAATCTGTCACGTGTGCTTGTCCATCGGTCAATTTCCAAACAAGCCATGAATCAATCGTTCCAAAAAGTAATTCACCTTTTTCGGCTCTCTCTTGTGCCCCTTCAACATGATCAAGGATCCAACGAATCTTTGTAGCTGAAAAATAGGCATCTATCACTAATCCTGTTTTTTTATGAAAAAACTCTTGATACCCATCTTTTTTTAAATTATCCGCAATCGCCGCTGACTGGCGAGACTGCCAGACAACCGCATGGTAAATTGGTCGACCAGTATCTTTTTCCCATATTACTGTAGTTTCACGTTGATTGGTGATCCCAATCCCAGCAATTTGAGTTGGTTTAATTCCAGACTCAATAAACGCTCCAGCGATCACCGATTGGACGGAATTCCAAATTTCATTTGCGTCGTGTTCTACCCAGCTTTCTCTAGGAAAGTATTGAGTAAATTCTTTTTGAGAACTACCAATATGTCTTCCTTTTTTATCAAAAATAATTGCACGTGAACTCGTTGTTCCTTGGTCGATAGCCATAATATACGTTGATTCAGTCATTATAATCTCCTCCAATAATTGCAAACGCTTTCTTATTTACCTTTATCATACATCGATTCATTTTTTAGAAACTGCCAGAAAAACTGTAATTTGGTGTTTTTTTGACAGTTTTCTAATTTTTAGCCTTTTTTTCTTGTTCGATTTTTTGCTTTAACCTTGCAATATCGTAGCTTGAGGCAAATTCAGATAGATAGTAATAATTTTGATTTGGTTTTTCTTGATTAAACGTAATAATTAGATCATACGTTTTTCCTTCTTGTCGGTTCTCAATCTCGATCCCACTGATTCCTCTAAGTTCTCTCAACAAAAACTGTTGAAAAGCAATTCGGTAAATCGGTAACGTCTCAATGTTTATACCTATTGTAACCGATTTAGCGATATAAAAATCAATCATCATGAGTATATTTGCATACTGGATCATCAAATAATTCAATGTAGACCCTTCTAATCGTTTTGAAGGCAATTGTGTGAGCGTCGTGTCTTTTAATCGTTCCAATAATTGACTAAGCGATTGTCCTAACATCCTTTTTTGTTGCTGTAATAAATGATTTTCGTCATAAATCATCAGGACTCCTTGAAAAAAATAAAACTCATTATCGATTTGTGCCAACTGATAGCCTACCGCTTTTTCTTCTTTGATCTTTAATCGTCTGGGGCGATAATGCCACAGCATCGTTTCTCGAAGATAGGTATCCAGTACCGCAGTGGGTAATTTCTTGCTTCTAGTCAAATCATATTGATAAAAATGTTCTTCATCCAATACCGCAAATGATACAAAAAAACTGTAGAACATGAGCGTTTCGTACCCACTTAAATCAGCAGCAGTGCGACTTAGATAAAGAGAAAGAATTGGATCAATAGCTTGATACAACTGATCTTTTTGATACAGCTCTTTCTTTTCTTTTAGTTTGTCAAACGTTGTTTTTTCACTTAATAAACGTTTTCGTGTAATTCCCAGCCAGCAGGCAATTTTCATGGATGAGGCGGAGGAAAATGACATTTTTAATCCTCGCTCTAATCCTAAAATCAGCGGAGATTTATCCGCCGTATGTTTCAAGAAAAGCGGACGTTGTGTTTCAGGAATAAATTGAAATAAGGTAAAATAAAAATATCTGACTTGTAACTCTTCACCATAAAGTTGGCCATTTTTGATTTGAAGAGAAAATTCTTGCAATAATTGATTCAATTCCTTGATTTTACGAAAAACAGTGGATTCACTAATATTGAATGCTGTCGCTAAACGTACGATAGAGGATTGGTTATGCTCTAACAGATAAGTAAGTAAATTGAATTTCAAACTTTGCTGCACTAAAAAAATAAGAATTTTTTCTAAACTGACATCATCTGCCAGCTCTAAAACCACTTGAAATTCATTTCTTTTAATAGCTACTTTCTTGCCCATCATCGAACCAATCATTGGGATTTCTTCAATGCATTGATCAAATGAAGATTTAGAAAGGTTGACTTGTTCCCGCAATTGACTAGTCGCTATCGTTCCACCTTGCAAGATCATTTTTCTAAGTATCATTACTTGCAACTGCTCTTTTTTTCCAATAACTGATCAAACTTCATTAATTGCATCAACCACCTTTAGTAGCTGGATTGGCATTCGATATTCTGGTTGAAAGAACAACTCATGCTCTAGCAGTCGTTGTAATGTCCAACCTTCTTCAACTACAAGTGTCAATCGATCCAGCAAATAAAAAATATCTTCCTTACTATAAAGTTGTGCCCCCAGTAATCGTTGGTTTTCATCACAGATCACTTTGATTCTTGCTTTTTCTGGCTTTATGGCAGATAAACGAATAGTTAGGTATTTTTTAATCACTTTTTGTGGATAAAAAATACTTTCTTCCTCGGTTAAACCCACACTTCCTAAAAAATAACCGAACCAGTGATTCCCGATTGGCCGATAAGTCCCTGGATCTTTTTTAGGTGTTCCTCCAATTGTTTGGCTGACTACTTGGGCTGTACGTATGGCATGGTTGACCAAAGAGACATACATTTTTTCTTTTGTTGGTTGGAAAGTTACCTGAATTGCATCACCAATTGCATAGATATCTTTGGCAGAGGTCTGTAAATATTCATCTACCCAAATCGTCCCATCGTCATTCAACTTTAGCTGATCTTGCCACATTCGATGGTCAGGGCGTGTATGATTAGCTAAAAGAACCAAGTCGTAGCTTTCACTTTTTTGATCGGTAATAACGGATACTTGATTATTTTCTTCAAGCGACTGAACTTGTTCATTTAAAAAAAGCGGAATATTTAGCTTCTTCAATTCTTTTTTTAAAGGTTCCACCATCTCTGGATCAAAATAACGGAACAATAACTTTTTTTGGCTTTCATACAAATGGACTTCTTTTTTTTTGTTGATATAAACTTTCTGCCAACTCTAAACCCACTTGCCCAGCACCAATAACAGCAACCTTTTCAGCTTTTTCAAGACTTTGTTCAAGTGATGTTCTTAAATGTGTTTCTTTGACTGAACGAATGTGCGTACTTTTTAAAACATTTTTAAATTGCTGGTTCGAGCCAGTGGCAATGATCAATGTATCAAAAGAGAATGATCTGCCATTTTGTATAAATAATTTTTTCGTGGACAGTTCGAGAGAAACTACTTCTGTCTGAGTTTGAACGCTCACCCCCCATATAGCTTTTCCAATTCCTCCCTTGTCATCCAATATAGTTGTTCATTTTTTGTGATTTCCTTTTTTAAAAATAAATTGATACCACTTGGTATAAAACCAATTTTCTCTTGTCTTTCAAGTAGCACGATTTCACTATCAGGACAGCTTTTACGCAAACACATAGCTGCATGGATGCCCGCAAACGAACCACCGATGATTACGCTCTTCATCTCTTTCCCTCTTTTCTAACTTCCTAATTGAAGAATACCATGTAACCTTTAACGTGACAAAAAATGTACTCAATTCCTCGCTAAAATGACTTTGCAACTATGTTTTCTTATAGATAGATCAATAGAACGAAGTCATTTTAGGAACCGCTGACAGAAATGAACAACTGAAAACAAAGTCAGCATAACAATAATTTTCTAATCTAAAAAAGCTGTTATTTTTAACTGATTCTAACGTATAACGATTATGTTGTTATTTCAAACGGTTTTACTATTTGGAATTAGAAAAAACTTTATTTTACTTGCTTTACTATTAAAAGAAAAAGAAGGTTTGTTAAATCATTAGGAGATAGTTGTTATTTATAGGATAATATTTTTTGTAAGCGGATATACAAAAAGGAGGGTTCTGATGATTTGTTGTCCGTTGCTTGGTCTTAGTTAAAAAGGAGAATGAAATGAAAAAAAGAGGGAATTTTTTCTTAACGTTGGTGTTGCTTTTATCTTTTGTTATGTTGAAAGTGGCGCTTCACAAGCGTTTGTTTATACCAAAGACTTAACGATTCCGATGACGACGGTCTTGGAACAATTATCAACCAGCCTTTCTTGATTATGTCCAGCGAACCACGACGTTTACGATCGGTTCTATTGCGACCCCCTCAAAAGAAGTGGCCATTGAAACAGCACCAACCATGGCAAGACAATACAAAGTCCGTACCCAACAAATCAGTGAAGACTTAGCTAATGCATTGGCACCTTCCAACAATGAAGTAGATTTTGATCCATCGGGAATGATCGCCACTTTGTATGGGCAAGCTGTCGTATTGAATCAAGCGGGGCAATTTATATACACCACCACCTAAGAAATGGTGCCAACTTACCTTTGGGATGCCATTGCCATTGATGGGAAACGAGGAGTCTTAGACGAAAAAACGGGGGATATCGTAGACGATAAGACAAAAAATATCCTCGGCAAAGGTGCGATGGGAGGTGAGTAGACTTGATAGAACTGATTGATGCTACCATTTTTCCATATGCTCCTCCGTTGACTAATAAAGGATTCAGCCCTCACAAAAAATTGTAAAGCTTTCAAAAACATTAGTAAACAGACAATCGCTCTTTTCTTTTGATAAAATACGACAAGCATTGACATAATGAAGTTTCGATTTTTATGTTACCGGTAACATTTTTTATTAAAAAAGGGCTGGGATATAAGACTTTCCCAGTCCTTAAAACAAAATATACGTTTCTAAGAAGAAATCCTTCAACAATAGACCCTCGCATTTAAAACATTAGAAACGATTTTTATCGCTTAATTTGCATTCAAGATCCACATAAATCCAATGAAAACAAAAAAGAGAAGGTACATGATCGGTGATACTTCTTTGCCACGCTTTGCAGCAATCATAGTGACTGGATAAAAAATAAATCCTAAAGCAATCCCATCCGAGATACTATATGTCAAAGGCATTCCGATTAAGATCAAGAATGAAGGGATAGCAATTTCTAATTTTCCCCATTCAATTTGACGCAAAGATTGAGCCATCAGTACGCCAACCACGATTAATGCCGGTGCAGTTACCTGAGAGGTCACGACGGATAAAAGCGGTGAAAAGAATAAACCTAGCAAGAAAAAAATTCCTGTTGTGACTGCCGTGATTCCAGAACGTCCACCTACTGCAATACCTGCAGAGGATTCAACAAATGCACCAACTGGCGAAGTTCCTAATAAAGAACCAGCAAGCATAGCAGTAGAATCAGAAGCCAACGCCTTCCCTACACGAGGCATCTTATTGTCTTTCATAAAGCCCGCTTGGTTAGCTAGACCGACCAATGTACCTGCTGTATCAAAAAAAGTCACTAATAAGAACGTTAAGACAACCACCCACATTTGTAGTGAGTTGATATCCCCAATATGCTTCAATGCTACTAAGAAAGTTGGTTTTAAACTTGGTGCAGCCGATATTAACTGAGAAGGTATTGGTATCAGTCCTGTTACTAATCCAAGAGCTGTCGTCGCTGTCATCCCAATAAAAATCCCACCTGGAATACGGCGAACCAATAAAATCGCGGTAACAACTAATCCAAAGATCGTCAACAAAGTTGAGCCAACATTCAGTGAACCTAAGCCAACTAAAGTTGATTCATTCGCAACAATGATCCCGCCTTCACTCAATCCAAGAAAAGCAATGAATAATCCAATACCGCCAGAGATCGCATATTTTAAATCAGCTGGAATGGCATCAATGATCATTTCACGCAATTTAAAAATAGTGATCAAAATAAAAATCAATGATGCAACAAACACGCCTGCTAAAGCTGTTTCCCATGGGATTCCCATCCCTAAACAAACAGAATAAGCGAAAAAGGCATTGATTCCTAATGCAGGTGCTGTGCCAATGGGATATCGCGCTAACACACCCATTAAAATACAGCCGATTGCACTAGCTAATGCAGTGGCAGTAAACACCGCGCCTTCATCCATACCATAAACGCCTAAAAATGTTGGATTGACAAATAAAATATATGCCATCGAAATAAAGGTGGTAAAGCCAGCAAGTATTTCTCTTCTCACGGTTGTACCTAGTTTCTCAATATCGAAGTAGGAAAGTATTTTTCCCTTCATCTTCTAACCTCCTAAAACCGAACGTTTATAAAAAAGTCTTTTAAAATTTTGATTTATTAAAAAACAACGTGATTAATCATATACTAAATAAGATAATAAGTAAATAAAAAAGTCGGATTTCAAGCAAAATCCGAACTTTAAAGTTTTACTTATTATGTATCCGATTCCCCAGCTTTTTATTTATACAAACCAGCCAAAGTACTTATTTTCAAATGTGTTCATTTGCTACACGCTTTTGTTATTCCAAAATAAACTTTTTGACATTTACTTTTGACCGCCAACATTTTGTCATTTTCTTGGAATAAATTAGGAAATTCAAGTCACCTTCTTCATTAAAAAAGAGGCTCTTGCTTTTTATACGTTGTGTTTCATCTGTAAACCAACTTTTATTCTCTTTCATCTTATACGCTTGTTTTTTTATAACTTACCAATCACAAAATAATTGCCTTCTGGATCAGAAAAATTGAAGGTTTGGATACCGTTATTATCCATGATTTCTCCAGCATTGTCTAACTTTTCATATATTTCTTCGAATTGATCCGTAAAGAACATGATGGATGGCGTAGTACCTAATACCTCTGGAGAAAATCGTTGAACAAAGACCTTTGGAAAAATCCCTAATTCAAATTCTGATGAGATGGTTAAGATTGTGCTATGGAATTCTTCTGGCAAATCAATCGTTTCACTGATGGTTGCTCCTAGGGTTTTGACAAAAAAATTACTAAGAACTTCGACATCTCCTGCATAAAGCATGATTCTCGTTTTGGCTATCATCATTAGTCCTCCTTTTGTATAACTCTATTTGTGATTTAAGTATAACATGAAAGTAACATATCAACGCTTTTTTCGTTTGGGTTTCTCATAAATACGATGAAGTTAACTAATACAATAAAGAAGATTGAGATAAAAGTGTTTAACGCCGAAAAATCCCTTCTTATTTCTTATAGTTGAACCCTTCTACCCTAGCCTCGTCAAAATCAAAGAAGAAAATAACTAACAAAATTTCACTTCATTTTTTGGTGCCAGACGTAATAAAAAAAGCAACAGTATTTGCTTTTTATTTTTTCTTTTGATCTGATCATCTCACACTTACTTCAGGATGTTTTTTTGTTAAAGTGTATTTTTTACTGTCTACATGAAAGATTTGATCGATTTTCTTTTTCAGTTCAGCAATTGCTTCTTTGCCACGGCGTGCTTGTTCTTCGTTCACTGATTCGATCACTAATACTGCTTGTGTCGTGTTTTCAGTTAACATCGTCCGTTGAGCTTCACGCCAGTTTAAACAGCGACAAATAGCGCCTTCTTCATCATAATAAATGATTTCTTCAGGTAAAGCCGGTGAGTCTTCTTCCGCTCCCAAAGGTAAAAAACTTTCTCCGCCTACTGCTTTTCCTAAATGCAAATCGTCTTTGATTTTTTCTTGGTCTTCTCCACCACAAGGAACTCCGAATATTAGCGAGATGCTATTATAGATATCTACTAATGGATTGATAGGGAAAAATTCCCGTCCTTGATTAGCTCTTTTTAGTAAAGCTTCAATTGATGAACGTGCTCCTTTTTTGGTTTTAAAACGTGAAAAAGCTTGTAGCCATTGGCTGATGATCTCATTTTGACTAAACGGTTCTGTTGTCAAATAAGTATTTGCTTCTTTTGCTGCCTGATTCAGCAACTGATGGAACTGTGCTTCTTGTTCCTGCTTGATGTGGTTGTCGATGCCTTTAACTACTAATAATTCAACCGTTGCATCAGGAAATACTTCCCAAAAATTTTGATCCACAATCATTTTTTCCATTTTCTTACTCCTTTATTTGTTTAAATTTTTAACGAATAGATAATCCGTTTGTGCATCGTCACCCATATAAAAAATATGTTGGCTATAATGGCTAAATCCATGCTTCTTATAAAAGTTTAAAGCAGAATAGTTATGCTCCCAAACGCCTAACCATATCGCCTCTTTTTGTTTCTCTTGGGCTTTTTCAATAGCTAAACTGATTAATTTAGAACCAATGCCCTTTGATTTAAATGGCGGTCGTACATAAATTCGTTCGATTTCTAAGTAATGATCGCCCATCTTTTCAGTTTGAGCTTGGTCTACATTTAATTTCATGTAACCTGCGATTTCTCCATCTAGTAGCGCCCAATAAAATTCTGTATTTTCATCTTGGAGCTCTTGCACTAATTTATTGATTTCATAATCCTTATTTAAATAGACCGTCATTAATTCTTCACTATTGTATTCACCAAAGGTATCTTGATAGGTTTCGATACTAATGGCTTGGAGTTTTTCTGCTGCTGCCACCGTTATTCGTTTTAGCTCAATTTTTTTCACTGTTTCAACCCTTTCAATAGTTTCTCTTATGCCATTTTTTCACAAAATTCCAATCTTCACTCACATTTTTTCGAACTTTTTTCAATATCTTTTGTAATTGATTGATTTCTTCTTTAGACAAACCTTTGATAGCCATTTGATTCGAATAATGATGCTCACGAATAATAAATGGATAAATCGCTGATCCTTCATCTGTTGCATATAGTTTTTTTATTTTTTTGTTGTGTGGGTCTGTAGTACTCCTTATCAATCCTTTTATTTCAAGCTTTTTCACTGCACGTGCCGTTGTGGTACGATCCACTTTGATCATTTCTGCAAGTTTTTCTTGGATGATACCTGGATGTTCACAAATACGTACCAAATAAAGATATTGCCCTCTTGTTAAATCAACTTCTTTAAATTCAATATTACTAATCGAATCTAAAGCCCGCGAGATTGTCCCAATGTCTCTTACAATTCCGTCCATTTCATCCTCCCACACCATTTTTAGTTTTATTTTACACTTTTTTATTGCATATGCAACAAAAAAGGAGACTTCTTATCGATCCTCTTCTTTTGAATTGAAGTCATATTGATCTATTACTCCTCTTGTTAGTCACAATAGGTCAACGTAACCTTATCTAAAAGCATCAATTGTTCTTCTGTTGTTCTTTTAAGCGAAAGTTTGGGTAATTTATTTAGCTGAAAGAACTTCATATTTGAAGTCTCGTTGTTTTCTATAAAATCACCTGACAATATCTCACAAGAAAAAATAAGTTTATAATACTGAAAGGCTTGTGGAATATCTGGTCGTAAATTTGTATCAAACACGGCAAGTAATTGATTGACCGCTACTGTTAACCCTGTCTCTTCTTTGACTTCTTTTTGCATATTTTCTTTTGGGGAAAGCCCAACTTCAGCAAACCCTCCAGGTAAAGCCCATTCTTGCGTTTTTTTATCTTCAATCAATAAAATGGCTTCTCCTTTTTTGATATATGCTCGTACATCCACTTTTGGAGTCGGATAACCTTCGTGCGGTTCAAATAGACTACCCCATTCTTCTTTCGTTTCCAAACTTACTTCACTGAGTAACTTCAACGAGATCTCTTGTAGTTCTTCATATCTTTCTTTATCAAAAACATCGTTTCCATAGAGTAAGCCAGCTTGAGAAATTGCCAATAATCGTCGATAATCAGACAATCTTGTTACCATTGTTTTCACTCCTTGCTAAATTTCTTGCTAGTTTCAGTTTTATAGACTCAGTATAATAAAGAGAGACTTTTAAACCAAACAATGGTATCGTAAAAATCACAAATAAAAGAAAGTTTTAATCGTTAGTATTCAGACTTCTTGATCTCCTAAAATAAGTTCACTTTTTTAAATAAACTATTCTTTTTATAAATACCAAAAAGTGCTTCTCTCTATTTTTCCAAAAGAGGTTATTACTAAAGTTTTTTCGTCTACTTTTTATGTATATTTTATTAGTTCTCATCCCTTTGTTCTTTCCTTTTTATTTTGGGAGATATTCTTTATAAGAAAAAATAAGAGAAATCATAAAAAAATAAGAGAAATCATAAAAAAATAAATAAACCAAAAATTTTATTTTTACATTTCTCCATTATTTCATTTATACTAAAGTCCCAACACGTAGCATGTTCTTCCCATTCCAATAGTGTGCCTGAATGAAATTTTTCGCTTACGTAAAAAGGAGGTCCCTTATGTATTCGTTAATGAAAAAAATTATTACTGAAAAAGATATTCAGCGACAAGTTTCTTTAGTGGAATTATTACTAAATCATCCAAAAATCACGGTAAATGAACTAGCAGAAGTTGTGAGTACCACTGAACGTACGATTTTTTCTGATCTCCAATTGATAAAAAGTCAATTACCCAAGGGTTGGGCGATCACCAGTGATCAATCAGGCATCCATTTAAAAAATGAACAAAATCTATTAACAAACGAGCTGTGGGAATTTTTTTTGATGCAATCGATCAGTGTTCAGCTTTTAAAAGAGTTACTAACCACTAAAAAGGTTCCAACTCGAGATTTTTTATCTCGAAATGGCTTATCTTATGAAACGCTGAATCGACATATTAAAAAGTTAACCAAGCATTATTCCCCTATGAGATTCAAGTCGAGTTAAATCGTCGTACAATTTTATTTTCAGGAGAAGAAGGAGCCATTCGCTTCTTTTACCATCGTTTACTTATGCCTTTTACACATAATAATTATTTTTTTGAAGATTATTCGATCCATGAAATGCATTATTTCCGCTTTTTAAAAAGACTGGGATCGGTCAATCTAGCAGTTGATACCGAAGAAATTTTTGGTATTTGTTGGTTTTTTATCAATACGATTCGTATAAAAGCAGGATGTCGTATTCCCACTTCTTTGTTATCCTCCAAAGACCCACTTTTTTTATTATACTTACCCGAATTAGAGAAGTTGTACCGTTCTGAAGGTGTTTATCTTAAAGACAAGGAATCAATTTTTGCCTTCTTTTGTTTTTTAGATAGTTGGAACTATAACAATACTTATCCACAAACAGTTACGGAAATTTTGCACCGTCACCCGTTTTGCTACTCCTATCCGCACGTTTGTTGCTCAGCTGGTTGACAACTTAACGCTTACATCTTTAACACAGACAAAATTAACCGAAAATTTGATATTGTTACTCTTGAAGTATCATGAATCTCCTTTATTGATCGAACAAACAACGAAGCAATACCGCTATTTTTTAGCAGAATATGAAGACCATCATCCAGAATTATCTCCTTATAAAATTGCTTTGTTGCAACAAGTAAAAAAAACATCAGATATGATCAAGAATGACCAATATTTCTTTTACCTCCTTTCATTATTGCTCCAGCAAACCCTGTTAGCGATCAAGCCAAATCAAGGGACGGTTTATTTTATTTTCCAAGGAGAGCCTTCATGGAAAGCTTTTTTACAACAGGAATTAAATGCTTTTTTGGGTAAACGAGTAGTATTAAAACCAATAGAATTCAGCCAATTGGCAGAAATAACTGCTGAAAAAGATGATTTACTGGTCTCAAATATCCCAATTGATCGACCACCGATCCCCGTCGTTTATCTTTCAACTATTCCAACCAAAAATGAACTTAATCGTTTAAGTGAATTAACTAGGAAAAGTTATTTATTCCATGATTGAAGACCCCTATTGGAGGGAAAAGATCTTTTTGAACATTTATTTATTTTTTAGTGAATAAAAGCTTATAAACGTACTGCTTGAAAATTATCCAAGTGAACGTCTATAAGCTTTTTTTATTTGAGTGAGATGTGAGTTACAGTTATTTTTTACGTTCGTAATACTGTTTTTCTTTTTTTGACAATCATTTTACTGATTTGTTTTTCTACTTCAACGACAATGAAAAGAAGAACGATGTTTAGAAAAATTGGTAGCTGCTCTGTCAAGTAAAGATTCGTTGTTCCAATCAACTGCTGAGCAAACGGTACGTAAAGAACGGTTGATTGCAATAGAAACAGAATCGCTAGAGAAAAGAACAAAGCTTTATTTTCGAATAATTTTTTATTCAAAGATGAATCATACCGTTAACGGCAGTTGATCATGTAAATAGCTTGTGCTGCTACAATATTTTGCAAAAGCACAGTTTGTTGTAAGGCCTCCCCTTCAAAATTCATTGCTAACATGTAGGCTGGTACCATGATCAGCAATGAGACATAAATTATCCTAAAGACACTATAGCTTGTGAGTATCCCTTGTTTTGGATCTCTGGGGAATCGCGTCATCGTGTCTTTGCCAGCCTTTTCAAATCCTAGTGCATAGGACAAGGTAATTGTGGTCACCATATTTATCCATAATATTTGTACCGACGTTAACGGTAAAGGTTGGTTGACTAAGAGAGCCAAAATAATAACCAAGCCTTGTGCCAATGCGGTAGGTAAAAAGAAATTGATGGTTTTTTGAAGATTATCCAAAATCCTACGTCCTTCTTTTACAGCCTTTGCAATCGTATGGAAATTATCATCACCTAACACCATGTCAGCTGCCTGTTTACTTACCTCACTACCTTTGATCCCCATCGCAATTCCTACATCCGCTTGTTTTAAAGCAGGTGCATCATTTACACCATCTCCCGTCATTCCGACAATCTCATCATTTTTCTGTAGCGCCTCAAAAATTCTAAGTTTATGTTCTGGGGTCGTGCGCGCAAATACATCCAACGATTGTACTTTTTGCGCTAATTCTTCATCGGTTAGTTGATCTAAATCAATTCCTTCTAATACTTTTTGGGTATGCTTTAATCCAATTTGTTCAGCGATTGCTTGTGCCGTGTCTTTATGATCACCAGTGATCATTTTCACGGAGATACCGGCCATTTGACATTTTTTTACTGCTTTGATGGCACTTTCTTTTGGAGGATCAATCATGCCAGCTAAACCTACGAAAGTCAATTCTTGATTATTCGTTATCGTCTTGTAAGCAAATCCTAAAACTCGTTGCCCTTTTTGTGCCAGTTTCATGGCTTCTTGCTGCCACTTTTTTTCTTGTTTTTCTGTTAAATTGGCTTTCGATAATAATACTTCTGGCGCCCCTTTTACATAAATAACTGCATGCTCCTGTTCTTCATGCAATGTTGCCATGTACTTGTAGCTTTAACTAAATGGAATTTTATCTTTTATTTTTTGAAAAGGCAGTCCTATATTTTTTGTATAATCTAATAGAGCCAGTTCAGTTGGATTACCAGTTAACTCTGTTATGTTTTGCTTTTCTTTTGTTTGTATCTCTTGGCAATTTTTCATGATAGCCCACATTTTTTCTTCCTGCTCTGTGATTGTTTCAACAACTTTCATTTCGTTTTTTGTCAGGGTCCCCGTTTTATCCGAACAAATGACTGTCATAGAGCCTAAAGTTTCCACAGAAGGTAACCCTTTAACGATGGCTTTTTCTTTTGCCATCTCATGGACACCTAAAGAAAGAATCATCGTCATAACTGCTGGTAATCCTTCTGGAATCATCGATACAATCAAGGCAATGAGCGTCGAAATCAAGAAATTTATTTCTAAGCCATACCTAAGTGTTGTAAAAAAAAGCAAAAATATGCTAAGAAAAAGGATGCTACGGAAAATCTGTTTATTCAATTGATTGATTTTTTTTACTAATGGCGTCGTTTGTTGTTGGACGGATTGTAATGCTTGATTGATTTTCCCGATTTCTGTTGTATTTCCAGTCTCAACAACTACACCGATCGCTGTGCCTGTCTGGACCAATGTACTAGAAAATGCTATGTTCTTTTGATCGCCTGTAGATACATTTGAGTACAATCGTTCGTTTGTCTTTTCAACTGCTTCTGATTCGCCTGTCAACGCTGCTTCTTCTACCATAAAATCATGAACTTCAATCAAACGGATATCTGCTGGTACGATATCTCCTGATTTCAATGCCACGATATCTCCTGGCACCAATTCGTTCGCTGGAACTAACTTTTTGATTCCTTCGCTGAAAACAACTGCATTTTGACCTAATAAACTTTCTAAGCCATTTAATGCTTCTTCTGCTTTTCATTCACAAGAACAACCGCTAGAATAATGCTGCCTTCTACAATCTCGCCTGTAAAAAACTTTAACAAGGCAGCAACGAATAAAATAATCATTAGCAGTTCCGTTAAATGTTTGAAAAACTTTCGCAACGGACTGATGTGCTTTTTTACTTCTATTTGATTATAACCATGTTCTTTTAAACGGTTAATACGCTCATTACTTTTTAGTCCGTCTCGCCTTGTTTTAAGTCCCTCGATGACTTCCTGCTCCGTCTTTTCATACCATATCATCGCAATCCCTCCTATTTCAGTTGTGATACTCTTATTATAGACAGAAGAGATTTTAGACTAAGGTCAATTATTTCAGAGATCCCTGAAATAATTAAACAAAAAAGTAAATAACTGTTACTTTTATTGTTTCGCTTTGATTCTTTTATAAATCAAACTTAAAATAAGTAACCACCCAATCGAAATCAGTGGAATAAATCGTGTAGCAGATTCAAAAAATAGGCTAAAACCGACAAGAATGAAAAAGAGTAAAATAATTCTATCTTTCCATTTTTTCACCTCATTTTTGGTTGATTTAAGATGAGCAAGTAAAATAACAGACCAAACAAACAAAAAAGAAATTGTTGTCATCCCTGCCAACAATTGGAATAAAATACGACTATTCGTTACAAAAAAGTGGAAGCAAAGCCCTAGTAAAAATAGACCACATGTAAATAAAATGCCGTGTAAAGGGATACCGTGAGATGATAATACTAAAAACCATTTTGAAAGATTTTTCTCTTTGGCTGTATTGTACAAAATTCGACTTGTACTATAAATCGCACTATTCGTAGAAGAAAGTGAAGCAATTAATACGATAAAATTAATAATTCCTGCGCATTTTCCCCAATGAATGACCTGTAAAACGGTAACTAAAGGACTTTCTTTCAAATCTAAAGCTTGCCAATGTACTACTAGTAAAATTGCCACAATCGTACCAATATAGAAAAAAAGAATACGTGCGGGCAAACATTGTATTGCTTTTTTTAGATTTTCTTGTGGATTAGTAGTTTTCCCTGATTCCGATTTTTGGTATATGTAGATACTGAATACTTAGACCAATGCTTAAAAAAATAAATAATAAAATACCCAAAATCTTGATTGTTGAAAAGCAGGATTCTAATTCGCCAAACCAACGCACAGCGACCACATTAATAAAGAGTAAAAAAACGAGAACTAGTATCCCACTAATGATGGGCGATAACTCTGGTAACCAAAATCGAATATATAAACCAATAGCTGTCAGTTCAGTCAAACCAGCACCTATCCAACAAAACCAATAGGTCCAATTGACTAAAAAAGCCCAACGTTTACCTAAATAATAATAAATGAAGTCACCAATTGATTGAAATTGGTCATTTGATAAGAATAGCTCGCCCATTGCATGCATCAATCCATAAATCGCTAATCCACAAATAAGGTAAGTAAGCAAGACAGCAGGCCCCGCCAACTTTATTGCTTTAGCAGATCCTAAGAATAATCCAGTCCCAATTGCACCTCCTAGTGCAATCATTTGAATATTCCGATTTGTCAAAGTTTTCTTCATTGTGGTTTTTTCCATCTTGCTCACCTTTTCTTTATTCTTTGTTCAACTGATTTTTGACTTCGTCTTCCCATGAAGGTTGTCTAATTTTATCAATACATAGTGGCGCTACAAATAAGACCAAACTAATAACCGTCACTGCAATAAAATTGATCAATGTCCCTGACATCATGGTTAAGCCCACAGAAAATGCAATCGCCGAAAATATTAAAAGAACAACTATCCAAACACATAGATTGCTTTTTTTTCCAATTCTAAAGGGTCGATAAGATTCAGGTTGTGATTTTCTCAATTTTAAAATAGCGATTCCCATGATGACATACACAATACAATAGATCACAGTTGTTGAATTCACTAACATAAGGAATGCTTGGTTTACCCCAGGTATCAATAAATAAAACAAAGCAAAGATCGAGATAATAATGGATTGTGTTAGAATTACTGATTTGGACACATCAAATTGATTGGTTTTCCAAAACTGGAATTTGGGAGGATAAGCGCCTTTTCTTGCACTTGCAGTCACGGTTTTAGCTGGTCCTGACGCCCAGGCAGATAACTGTACCGCTACACCGACAAATACAAGTAAACTGAAAAGATTCACGATCATATGTGGTAACCCTAAAATTTGACAATAGATCGCAATTGATTGCGCAATATTATTTAATTCCATTTGTCCTTTTGGTACCACATTTGCTGCAACCAAAGCATTTAATGTATTTACAAAAAATAGAAAAACGAGTGCTGCAAAAACCCCACGAATATAAGTCTTAACCGGATTTTTTAGTCGTGTAATATAAACGGAAGACATTTCAATCCCCGTAAAAATAAATATTATCGGTGCAAAGTAAATAAAGGATTTCGCTATTCCAGCATCAGGAATCAATTTATCCCAAGAAAAGTGTCCAAGTGTTGCATTGGGAAGAATGCCCACTTTAATCCAAGAAAAAATACCTAAAAGAAGCATAATTGCTAATGGGATATAAAGTCCTAACCATACACCGATTTTCCCGCCAATTTTAGCCATATCAAATTTCAAATTCAGCAAAGTGATGATCCAATAAACAACCAAAATAACAATAAGGGTGAACTTGCTGTTTAAACCTAAAGGTACATTATTGATAATGTTCCCCAACAATGGAGCAAGAGCTGAAGCAACCATTACCATTCCAGGAAACATTTGGACCCATAACAGCCAAGAAACAACAAATCCCCATTTTCTTCCTAAAGAACTGGATACCCACAATTCAGGTCCACCATTTTTAGGAAACATACCAGCAAATTCACCTGAAATCAATGAAATAGGGACAGCATAGAATACTACCGCCTAATCTTCTGAACGGCAGAGGGGGAACGAGTTTTTGAATCGTTTATCTGGGTAAATGGTGAATAAGAAGCGTTCTTCATTATTTGAAAATAAAATTTTTAACGATAAGAACAACCTTTAGACGTATATCTTTACTTAACTAAAATGAATCCTGTTTTACGTTCTTTTAGCCATTTACATTCAACATAAATTATGTTAATAAAACCAAAAATTCAATATACAAAAAGAATTTTGAATGATACTTTTCACTTTTAAAGCCAAAATTTTTTCAATCATTTGATTTCTATGATTCACAAACTCCTATGCAAAACAAAGAAATGTTCTTTTCATTCTTAACTAGGTGGTTTGCCTTCTTTATATTTATTTTTTATAAAATTTCATTTAATTTCTTTTCAATGGCTTCGGTAATCGCCTTAGTATAAAACTCAAATAGCTTATCATCATTCAAATAAGGCGTCATAATAGCCGCACGCAACAAAGTAACTTTTTGCTCTTTTTGCCATTCTTCTTTAGAGAATCCCATCCGTTTAATAAACTTGATTGGTGAATCTCCATATTCTGCTTTTGTAAAAGTTGTGTGCGAAGTAATGAACCGTTCACTATAAATATCTCCTGCCACATAAGAAGAAAGGTTGAACATTTTTTCATTTAGTTCATTGGTGACTTTTAGATCCGTACAATCTTTAACCTTGAGTACCCAGTTCACCATATTAAAATCCGGTTGGTTTAATGGATATACTTCGATGGGTTTCCCTTTGATTATAAAGCTCAGTTGTTCCAAAAACGCTCTAAAATGTTGTGCTGCTTCAATGGATGCACCAATCAATTGGCCATATCCAGTAACATTCAATGGTAAAACATGGTGCGCCGTCCAAACTGCAGCCGCTGTCGCACCTGCTTTTGATCCTTCTAAGATATACGCACCTAACATATCTGGGGCTTTAACTGACTTTTCAAAAACATAAGGAGCAAAATAAGAGATAATATTTCGCATATTTTTATGCTTGATCACTATGCCACCTGCAGCGTAAGGAACATAGCCCATTTTATGAGGATCAATCGTGATCGAGTCTGCTTCAGCAGTTGCTTTAAACCCATCGTATACATTTTTATCGATTGTCACATCATAATTAAACACATGATGTTCTTCAAAAAAATCGGCTAGAGATTCGTAAGGAATAAATTCTCCAGCTTCATTTAAGAAAAGCGCACGTGCATACCCACCGTAAGCAGCATCAACATGAAGATAGAAATAAATACCTTCCTTATATAATTTTTCTCGTAATTCAACAATTTTATCTACGTGATCAACTTGTCCTTCTTCAGTAGTACCTACTACTGCTACCACACCTAGAATTGGTACTTTTTGTTCTGCTAGTTCACGAATCGTATTTTCTAAGACAGTAATATCCATACGATAATTTTCTTGTACTGGAATAGTAATCATTTGATCCAATCCAATCCCACAAATATCTAAAGCTTTCATCCATGAATAATGCTTTGTTTGCGGTACTAACCATTTACCAAGCGCTTGAATATGTCTGCCGCTTCTGGAAGAAGCTGCCTTCACTGTATCCAATTCTTTATCTGTAAAAGTTTCAACCATTTCTAAAATTTCTGCTACCGATAGATTTAACAATTCCCACTTCGTTTTATTTTTGACTTTTTCGGGAAAAACCTCCTTGACTGCTAGCGGAATTGATTTGAGACAACGTGCATACCAAAGACCTTCAAGGTTCGCGATCGAACCATCCGCAGTAATATGTCCCCAACCATCATTCATGTTAAATAATTTAGCAAAATCTTGCCCTACTTCCGCTTCCATTTGTGATGTCGCCATCGAAGACTCTAAAGCCACATTGTTTGGATTCCATAACATAGCAAAGTTATAGGCAAGCAGTGAAGGCATCAATGTTTCTGCATTCATTTGCCCCCAATAACGTCCAGCTGAATGCCAAGGAATCGATCCTGCACGCATTCGCTGACTGACTTCCTCTAATACTTCTACCATATGTTCCTGGGTAGCGATGTAGCTTGGTGATGTCTTATCCGCTTCACTTATTGCTGAAAGATCCGCAGGAAGATAATTTTCTCGCCACCCAAGATGTTCATCGACCATCTTGTTCAATAATCTTTTATAAACCGAACCATTTTCTGATTTATCGCCGATAAAAACAGCTTTGATATCCATATCCTTCATATAATTTCCCTCCAATTTCGTCTTATTGATCCACTTATTGTAACTACAGATGAAAACAGCCATCTGGATCACATAACTGACTATAAAACAAAAAATGAGAGATTTTTTTATAACATCTTTGAAAATATAGTTTTTTTAGAAAAAAATAAATAAAATCTGATTATTCAAAATATTTAATTTATAATAACGAATATTTTAATCTATTATGAGATAAAAATAGTTATTTTTTAAGTATGGCTAAAATTCAAAAACGTATATTAAAAATATAATTATTTTATTTATCCGTATACTCATACTTTTTTCATTTCAATCCATTGTTTTTTCTCTCTAAATTTTTATAATTTCATGTTTTATAACAAAAAACCTTGTTTATACAAGCTGTTTTATTAGTTTCTGAAAAAATAAGGATGTTTTCATTTTCAAACCATGGCATAATGAAAGTTATCTTGTTCAACATTCTACAAAGCGGAGGAGTTCTAATGATTGAAGCATATTTGGAAAAAAATATTTTACGTCAAGTATTTCTTTGCGGTCAATTTTACAATAAGAAAAAAATCAGCTTAGACGCACTATCAAAATTATTACAAGTCTGCAAAACAACATTACTAAATGATATCAAAGACATAAAAAAGGAACTTGCGACAGAAATCATTTATGAAAAAAGAGAAAAAGATACCTATTCCTTGTATTTTTCTTCTGGTGTCCCACGCTTTTTTTTGATGCAAAAGCTTATTGCTCCTTCTTTATTTCTTAAAACCTGTCAGTTGTATCTTTAAAAAGAACCCAATTATATTCAACTGACTGAGATGGAATATATCTCTGTTAGTAAAGCCTATTCCTTAAAGAAACAAGTACTGTCTTGTTTTAAAGAATGTGATATCCAAATCTCCAATTGCTCTCCGAAATTTACTGAAATTGAGCGTCGACTATTATTACTAAATGTCACTTATCGAACAGGTTCGTTCACATGCCCGACACTTCCAGACGGTTATTTGTCAGCTGTCGTCGATTTTATCAATAAAGTCACGTACCACAGTGGACGCATTTATGACAAAGAAAATCAGGAAATCATACGTACAGGCCTTCTAATTGGATATGTATATCAACAGCAGTCACCTTTAAAGATTCACTATGATTTTATGAAAGAACTTCAAAGACGACCGATTTATCAGTATGTCATGGATACCTGGCATAAAACGCAGTTAAAAAAATATTATCATGAAAATGAAGTTTACTTTGTCTTAATTTTATTCAATCTATGTGATTATGGATTTGATTCTTACCAAGCGCTTGAAGAAGATTTTTGTCTTTTGCATCAAGTCTTTATTGAAGAAAATGACGAAATAAAAAAATTGATTAAACAGTTTGAAAACTTTTTTAATCGTAAATTTATTGGAAATAAAGCCTTTGAACGAGCACTCATTCGGTTAATGCGAACAGCATGGCAAAATTACCAACTCTTTATACCTGAAAAATTATATCTTTTAACACCAGAGCAACAAAACTTATACGAAAAAACACAGTATATATTCAATCAGTGGTTGGATCAATTGCCTTATCCACTACGTCTCAATACCAATTGTTTACATTCATTTATTATTGAATTAAGTGGTATCTTACGGATTACTAAAACCCAGCTTCAAATATGTATTGTAACGAATTCGGATGTAAACTATTTAATCTATCGAGAAGCATTAGAATCGGTGACGACTTTTGATATAAAAGTGGAACCGATCATCTATAGTCACTTGGACGAAAATCTAATAAAATTTTCACAAAAAGAAAACCATCGTATATTGTGTGAACGGACACTTTATACACCAGATGCAGTCAACATTCCAACGATTATCCCTGTATCAGTAGATACTATCGAAAAATCAATTGTACGAGCAGTCAAATAGAGACTTTGTCAGAAAAGCATCTGATTTACGTTAACAAATACAGACTAAAAACTTCTAACCAACAAGCAGAAAAACAAATTTAATCGAATTTCTCTTTAACATGAATAAAAGCTTTAAAAACATCATTTAGTAACAGAGTGTCAAAAATCGTAAATGAAATGGTTTTATTTTCCTCACATATACGACAGTCAAGCACCAGCTTCTTAAATTTTTCAAAAAATAAACATGGATCTAAAATTTTTTCTTATATTTTTACTCTATTTTTCCTCATTTTAAGAAGCTGAATGCCTGTAAATATCCAGTGCTATTTTTTTAAGTTAGCTATGCTTGCTGACTATCTGATCCGATTTCTTTATTCAAAAAGTAAGAAATGATTGTGCGAATAACTACTAAGGCTGCTAATTGAAAAATGTCTTGTAATGTCGGTTTAATAATGGATTCGATGATCCCCGCTGAAATCAAGACTTCAAGACTCAATAAAATATAGCCTCCTAACATTTTTTTATGGCGTTATTTTGATTGACGCGCTCTTCTTTCAGCCTTATTTTTGTAAATGAAAAATAGACAAAATCTTTGATAGCTAACCATGCTCCCCACAAAAGAATAAAAATAGCAAATACATCAAGTACAATCACAAGTTTTTCTAGATATGGGGCGAATTGTTCGATCAAGTTAATTTCCATCATTCATTCCTGCCTTCACTCGTTTTTTATCTTGCGTTTCTAAATTTAAAAAGTAAGAAATAATCGTACGGATAATTATGATCACAGCTAATTTTAAAATATCTGTCCAGGTTGGTTTAATCACCGATTCAATGATATCTGCCACAACTAATACTTCTAAGCTTAATAAAATATAGCTCGCTAATAATTTACGTATTTCTGCATTTCGGTAGTTCCGTTGGTCATAAGTGTTCTTAAATGGGTACCCCTCAAAGAGATTTTTTAAGACTAAAAAAACACCGACCAATAAAATAATAATTGACGCAATATTTAAAATTGCAATGAACCATTCTGAATAAAAAACAAGAGTTGAATCAAACATAGAAAACAAACCACCTTTCATTTCTATGTTACTAGCAGATATCATGAACGTCCAACCATATGAAAAAAAGAATATAATTGTCATCATATCAAACACAAAAAATAAACCAGACCATCAGAAAATAGCTTTTCCTATTTTCTGGATAATCCGGCATACCTTCTATGGAAGATGCTTCTGAAACACTATTTATTAGATTTTTGGGAGTGAAATATTCGTTTCTAACTCACTTCAATCAACATAGCTCTAAAATGCAATACCAGTGATAAGTGATTTCATCCCAGCTTTGGAAGCATTCAAAACATCATAGCTCTAAAACCTCGTAGAAAATTTTTCTCTAGGAGATTCCGTAATCGCGCCACTCATCCATAGCAAGATTTTAGCTTTGAATGCTTCATGGTTTATCATTTCTATTCATTTTTCAAAGAACGTAGAATCAGCTGTAAATTATTCACTTAATTCAAGAAAATAATCTTCATCAAGAATATATTGTTTAAATCCAAGAACTTTTCTTGGTTCCAGATAAAGTACATCTACTCCATAAAGCGAAGCATAACGATTCAATTCAGTAATTTCTTCACTGGTCAAATAGGAACAGCTATTCACGAATACTAGTAATTTCTTTCTAGTAAGATTTTTAAACACTTGGATGATCTCAAGCATTTTTTCAAAAATCGTGTCACTTTTTGTTTCTATCTTGATTCCTAACGCTTTGAAGAGCTCAATGATCGTGATTTCGTCGCTTTCTAAGCCTATCTCATGTTCTAAGAGCTCATAGTTGATCAATTCACTGATCGTAGCAGTTAGTTTATCAATCATTGACTTCACTTCTGGCTTTTCATTTAGTTGTTTTTCTAAATCATCATAGATCAACTTTAAAATCGTAGGAGAATTAACTTCATAGTCAAGAATATCTGTGATGGTCATCAATTCTGTCGGCTCTAAATTTTTCTGTTTGTCATCAAAAATCCGTAAATCTGAAGTTAGCTCGTACTGATACAATAGTCTGATTAAATTAGCATAGACTATCGTATGCTCAATCGTTAAAATCGTCGCACCTGTGATCTCGATGGGTTGGTCTAGCAATCCAAAATTAATCTTCTGCATAATCTTCACCTAAAAAAACGACTCGTTCATCAGAATTCCCTACACTAGTATCATAATCACCGCTTAGATAAATCATTCGTGCAAATTGCTTTTCTGTCACCGTCAGCAAAGTAATTAGTCCCTTGTTGGGATTATTTTGCTTTAATCGAGCGACCATCGCTTTTGCTGCGGTTCCATTCAACAATATTTTACTATAAACCGAGAACTGGTGCATGATAAATCCTTCACTTAATAAAAATTTTCGGAATTTCCGATATGCTTTGCGCTCATCAGCTGTTTCAGTTGGCATATCAAACATTAATATCATTCTCATATATCGATAACTCATACCTAAAATACTGGAATCCTTTCTATTTCCTCATTTAGTACTTTGATCGTTTTCTTCGTGTAGTCACTAGCAATATTCGTTAAAAACATTTCCTTTGTTCCATACGTATAATTCTCCGTAAACAATTCAAACAATCTGCGCTTCATTCTGCAAAAATCGTCATGACGATGCTCATAGATGATTCTATCAACGAGAGGCCGGAAAGGTTCCATCAAATCGCTGGCTAGATTAAAATCATTGAATTGATTTGCGTGCTTTAATCCAAATTGTGTCATACAGCCACATTTAACGATTTCACGTGCAAAGATGCTCATTAGCAATGTATAGCCATAGTTCAAGCCGGCGTTGATTTCATTGTCACTTTCTCGGGAAAACTGATTTCCAAAAAGCGTATTGAAATAAATCCGCGCAGCATGTCCTTCACGATTTGAAGGATCTAAGGTCTCTAATTCACTGTGCAGCTTCAATAATGATGCTGCTTTTTCCTGATATCCCAACTCTACAAGATGATGCTGCTGATTCAAAATTTTTTGAGAAATGATTTCTGTCCAAACCATTCCTTTACGTTCTAATGTCCAATTAATTTGTCTTCCTAATTGTAAACTACTATCGTGTCTTCCATAGAAAGGAAGTAATTTTCCAATAGGAAGACGTTTATCATCGCAAAAAAGTATCAATATATTTTCATCAACTAGGCGCTTGATCAGCATCGTCGTAATCAAGATATCTGTCGTCTCTAGCATAAGCACGTCTATCTCAGATAAATGGATCATCTCATTCTGGGTCGCACTTTTATAGATCAAGTGATTATTTTTATAGGCTAATTTTGAGTGACTATTTACTACAACAGTTCGCCATCCCATTTTAGTCACCCAACTTCAATCGAGTTTCATAAAGACCAGTGATCGATTGATCGATTGATAGATAATCGTACTACTTAATAGATCTTTGATATTGGTATAGCGTTTCCTTGAGATTTTCACTCCAAAAAATTTAAAATCAGCTGATGCTCCCATTGTATTGAACTGCATCAAGTTTAAGAAAGATTGGGCAACTTCTTTGATATCTGCTTCATGATTTTCCTTAAAAAGAGACTTCAACTGTTTTAGATTTTTTTCAGCAAGAACGAATGTTTCTGCAAATTCAACTACTCGTTCAAATAATTCATCAAACTCATGACGATGATCTACCAAATAATTGTAACTAGTTTCATCAAGTTTAACGCAATACTTATTAGCATGGTATAAAAGAGTTATTAGATGTTGTGGTAATGTCATTTGATTGCCTTTTTGCGCTTCTAAAGCACTAGCAATCATTCGCCGACGCCCCCTCTCCAACTCGTAAAGTGTATATTTAGATAATTTTACTTCTATTCTTGGATTCACATACCCTTTATTGGTCAAGAATTGCATCTCATCTGCTTCAAATTTCCTTTGCTCCATGATCGTAATACCAATAATATCTTTTGTGCGTTTCCTTTTTTTGCCTTTTTCGTAGGAAACGATCACTGTATAGGCAATCGTAGGACTGTCAAAACCGCCATATTTTAGGGGATCCCATCCTCGTTTTCTTTCAATTAGCTTATTGGATTCTCCTTTTGGTCTAATAGATTCTTTTGAGAAACCGCCTGTTTGAACTTCTGTTTTCTTCACGATATTCATTTGACGATAGCTCATCACTCTTTTGACAGTGGAAATATCCTGTTGGCTCCACAATATTTCTCCGTCTTCATTGACTTTAGGATC
Source organism: Enterococcus lacertideformus (assembly GCA_015680865.1). Taxonomy (GTDB): domain Bacteria; phylum Bacillota; class Bacilli; order Lactobacillales; family Enterococcaceae; genus Enterococcus_B; species Enterococcus_B lacertideformus. The sequence goes on from JADAKE010000022.1 coordinate 77,329, forward strand.
TTTTTGTTTAAAGAATTGCATGAGGTTACTATAGAATTCTTTTTTAGCTGTTTCTTTATTTTCTTTAAAGGCATTGAATTTCCGGTACTCTCCATAAACAAATTCAGCGGATAAATGCGGATATACTTTCAATAATGCGTTTGCTACTACACCATTCAAATAAGCGTCATGTCCATGATGATAATCATTGATCTCTCGAACTTTATATAGTCCATAGATTTGTCGAAATTGACTGGTTAAACTCGCTTTGAGAGTAATGATTCGTGTATTCTTTTCAGATTCGTTTATCTATTGACCGTTGAACCTTTGGTGTAGAATTTGTGCGACATTTTTTGTGATCTGCCGAGTTTCTACTAACTGACGTTGGATAAAAACTGCCTTATCTTCATCCGTCAATCCGCCACGTTCTATTTTGGTCAAATTATTATATTTTCGTTCATTGATTAGCCCTGCAGCTTTCAGTGTATTCCAATAAAGCTTCATTCGTTTGACAGCATCTGCACTTGGAACATAATCTAATTTGCCACGATTCTCTTTTGAAGCAGTCAAAACCAAATTATCAATGGAATCATCTTTGATGAAACTTTGTGGAATAATATGATCCATGTCATAGCGGGACAAGTCGTTGATTTCTAAATCAAGCCCGGTATACATATCCTTACCATTTTGAAGATAGTATAAGAATAATTGGTTTCTTCTTAAGTTGGCTTGTTCTAATGGATATTCCTTGAGAATGCTGTCTTTTAAGTTTTTGAGCCCATCTTCGATCACTTTTCTTCGCATCTTGGACTGATTTCTACCTTTAGTGGTCGTTTGATTTTCTCTTGCCATCTCAATAAAGATATTTCGAGGTTCATAGCCCATGATTTGGACGATTTCATCAACGATTTTCAGACTTTGCAAAATACCTTTTTTGATCGCTGGACTCCCTGCAATATTTTTTACGACTTCATGGAGATCCTCTTTTCTTTCCAAGATGCTTTCTTTGGCTAAAGTTTCTTTAAAGGGTAATTAATCATCGTTGATCAGCTGCATGAAGTTTCTATTTTTATTCCTTGGCACATCATCGTCTGTTATCAAATAATCAAGAATCGTTTTCTTTGATTGCTTATCACGAATACCATGAATCAATTTTGCTGATAAGCGTCCCCAGCCTTTATAATGGCGTCGCTCCAAATTTTTTAGAACTTTCTGGTCCAATCGATCGGCAAACTGGCTCAGTTGTTCACGAATCATCTTACGATCTTCAAAGACCGTTAGCAACTTGATAAGTTCCTCGAACATCTGCTCATTTTCGGGATCATTTAATTGCTCCTCTGGGATACCGATTTTCAATAAATCGTGATACGTGCCAAAGCTAGCGTTAAATGATTTTTCGATACCAATGATTTTTGTTGCTTCTATACATATATTCATTACTCAAAAAATTCTCTAAGTCACTGACCTTGACTTTCCGATATTTTTTGAATAGCTGGTCAAAGTTCGTCATTCGTTCAATAAAGTCAACAGCTGTCTTTCCGTTATCGATCATTTCATTGAAATTCCACGGACGAATCTTTCCCTCGTTCTTTACTGTCAGCCAAGCATAAGGACTAGCTCCTTTTGCTAAAGGTCCTACATAGTAAGGAATTCTAAAGGTCAAAAAGCTGCTCGATTTTTTCTTGATTTTCTACTAAGAAGGGATAGTATTTCCCTTGTTTTCCAATGATTGCTTTCAATTCCTCTAAGTGGATTTGATGCGGAATCACGCCATTATCAAATGTTCGTTGTTTTCTTAGGAAATCTTCCTTCGCTATTTTATCTAAGAAATACTCTGCGCCTTCGATTGGTTCTAAGATTTTCTTCAGATAGGTATAAAACTCTTCCTGTGTGACGCCCTTATTGATATATCCGGCATAGCCCTTTTTACTTTCATCATTAAAAATTTCTGCATATTTTTCAGGCAACGCGGTTTTGATGAATTGCTTGAATTTTTTTAGATCTGATTGGTGGTTAGCGTAGCGATCCACCATGCTTGCAGATAGCTTCGCTTTAGTCGTTGGATCTTTCACTGTTAAGATTCCAGCTAGTTCAACGGCATCATAAACATTTTTAGCGGCGACAAAGACTTCCGCATATTCATCCCCAATGAGCGCCAGTAGTTCTTCTAAATCTTCTTCGTAACTTTCTTTTGAGAATTGTATCTTGTGGTCTTCCGCTAATTCAAAAGTTTTCTTGAAATTCCCTTGATTTCCAACGATCAGTTTCAAAAACTGCATCAAATCGCCACTTGTCTTCTCATTGGGAAACGATTGCAAAACAGTTTCCGCCTTCTTTTGTCGTGAAACTTTTGCTTGCAAATACGCTTCCACTTCTGATGTTACACCAACGGAATCACTAGTAGCTTGTTGAAGAGGAAATGCTTGATTGTAAGCTTGTAAGAAGCGTTTGAAATTCTCGCCGATAGAAGTATTTGCAATGTCCAGAGTTCCTTCAATCAAGAAATTCCCGCGATATTTGATGATATGCGCAATGGCTAGATAGACTAAACGTAGATCGCTACATTCTCTTGTATCTGCTAAGTGTTTTCTTAGATGATAAATCGTTGGAAAATTTTGGTGGTAGGCAACTTCTTCCTCGATTGTTGCAAAAATCGGGTGTCGTTCAAATTGTTTATCTTCAGGAACATAGAAGCTGTCCTCTAAGCGATGAAAAAAATTCGCATCTACTTGGCTCATTGCTTCACTAAATATCCCTTGTAAATACCTTAAGCGATTATGGCGTCTAGTGTACCTACGTCTTGCCGTTCGTTTCATTCTTCTATCTTGCGCAGTTTGACCTGCTTCAAATAGGCGAACACCCCAAAAAATTTTTTTAATTTTCTTTTTTTCCGTATTTCCGTGAACACCCATCTTCTTAGCTATTAAGCGATAATCATCTGTCAACACTGCCCAACCTACCGAATTAGTCCCAATGTCTAATCCTATCGTATACTCTTTTACCATTCTCTTTTTACGCTTCCTTTCATTTCCACTGTGTGCTTTCTATTTTAAAACTATGTAAATTTTTCATTATACCACTTGTAATCGATTTAATTTTTGGGTATAATCAAATTGTTGGTAGCATTCAAATCAACATAGCAAGTTAAAATAAGGCTTTGTCCGTCATCAGCTTTTTTAAGCAAGCACTGTTTCGGTGCTTTTTTATTTTGCTTTTTTAATGACAAAAATACATGATTTTTATATCAATACTATAACATAATTATTTTATATATATACTGTTTTTTTCGTTTTATTATTAAATGACACACGCTACTTGTTACTATAAAAAAAAGAAATAAATTACATAAAAAAAAAAAAAAAAACAAACCTTTACATACTAGCATTCTTATTTTTTAAAATAATAAATAACTATATTTTTTAATATGTCGAACATTTTAAATAACAAATATATTGTAAGATATGAAATGCGCTTCTTTATTCGATCGCATTTCATATCTTTTATTTCTAGGTATTTTCCTATAGATGATCAAGTAGGTTATAATTATGTCTCTACTCCACTGATTAGCATGAACTAAAACTTCTGTTATTCATATCGGGAAATGAACACCCTACACGATTCTTTATGATATGCACCCCAAAAGTTAGATCGAAAATCTAATTTTTTTGGTTTTTGAATCCTTTCACTTCTTTTTATTTCCAATAGGCATTCTTTTAACTACTCTACGGGTAGACTTAATTTTGCTTCACATTTTGCTTTTAGATTTTGACACAATCATCTATTTGTCTAAAGAACTGGCTTTTGCTTATCCTTTCATTTGGCATTTTTCACAAAAGGAACTATGCTTTTAATAGATACAAGCACGAGAGAAAAAGGAGGCAATTTTTATGAAAAAGAAATGGATCAATGTAAGTATTGGATTGAGCTTATTGGTATTTGGTGCTGTCTATCTTGGAAAAAAGACAGGACTGCTGGAAGATGACAGCCATTTGTAAACTACTGGAGGAATAACAACGAGAAAAAACAAAGCAATTATGATTGGTGCAGGTATCGCTAATATGGCAGCTGCTGTTTATTTGATTCAAGAAGGAAAATGGGATGGTAATCAAATTACGTTTTATTCTTTAGATGACCATGGTTCAAATGACGGTGCTCCTACCGATACTGTCGTAGATGAATATTGGAATAAAAATCATCCACTAGAAAATAAAAAAGGCTATGTTGCTCGTGGCGGACGCATGCTTAACTATCGCACGTATGTTGATTTGATGGATTTATTGAGTCGTATCCCTTCTGTCACTGAACCAGGGATGACAGCTGCCGAAGATACAAGAGATTTTGATGCGAAACATCGAACATTTGATAAAGCCCGTTTGATGGAAGGCGGAAAAGGAATTATTGACGGTGGAAAACTAGGCTTCAATAATAAAGATCGTTTACTATTAACCAAATTAATCGCTATGCCTGATTCTGAGGAAGAAAAATTAGATAATGTGACGATTGAAGAATATTTCAAAGATGATCCCCATTTCTTTGAAACCAATTTTTGGTTTATGTGGGAAACTACTTTTGCTTTCCGTACACGTAGCTCTGCACAAGAACTCCGGCGCTACATGCACCAAATGATTTATGAATTTACCCAAATTGAGCATTTAGTAGGTGTCAATCGCACACGTTACAACCAATATGAAAGTATTATGCTGCCATTGATCAACTATATTAAAAGAGCAAGGATGCAAAATCATTTTAAATCGGCGCGTAGTGGATTGGGAATTTAAAGAAACCCCTATGCAAGATGAAATTACTGTCACTGGCTTAAAAATGATCAATACACGGACGAATGAAGAATAACACGTTGATATAGATGGGGACACTGCGGTACTTTTCACAAATGGATCAATCACTGATTCAGCCACATTAGGGGATTATGAAACTCCTGCTGTTGAAAATATGGATTATGGCGCTGCTTCTGGATTATGGAAGAAAGCAAGTGAACGTTTCTATAACTTAGGAAATCCCGACAAATTTTTTGCGGATCGTGATGCAAGTGAATGGGTAAGCTTTACTTTAACAACTAAAAATCATTTACTCTTAAATGAAATCACACGCATTACTACACAGGTTCCTGGAAATGCGTTGAATTCATTTATCTCGACCACACCGATCACGCCACTAGGACAAAAATATGTCAATTTGTCGATCGTTGTTCATCATCAACCTCACTTTACTTCACAAAAACCAAATGAAACTGTGATTTGGGGATACTTCTTGTATCCTAGACGCCGTGGAGAATTTGTGGACAAACAATATATCAAGATGACTGGAAAAGAAATGCTTGAAGAATTGATCGGGCAACTTTCGAAAGTCGATCCTGGCCCTGAAAATATTCGGACAAAAGAAACAGAAATTTTTGATAGTGTGGTTAATAGTATCCCAGTATACATGCCTTATGCTTCTGCTTTATTTAATAACCGAGCAAAAAGCGATCGTCCGAAGGTGATTCCCCAACATTCAACGAACTTAGCATTTACTGGCGAATTTGTCGAACAACCTTATCAAATGATTTTTACCGAACAAAGTGCTGTAATATCTGGCGAAATCGCGGCTTTTCACTTTGCAGGAATTCCTATGTCCCGTTTAGTAAAAACACCACGCTATGACAAAGATATCCCCACGTTGATGCGTGCCGCAAAGAAAATGTTTGAATAAGCATCTCCTTCCCTCGCTCCACCGGTTAATAAAAAATGAAAGAATCGACTGTTCGTCCTTTATGAAGAACAGTCGATTCATTATTGTGATTTGTCATTTTCTCTAACTTTCTAACAAAATAGCCTGTTAATTTGGTGTTTCAAGGATTTTTTTTCTATTTGCTGCTCTTTTATGTACCTTTCTTCGAATGGGTTTACCAATCAAAAAGACTACCATGCCACCGATTACAAGTGCCACCCCAATAAATAAAAAACGACTAAGTATCTCCTGACTATAATTCGTCATTAATTGTAAAATAGCTTGCGATTGAAAAGCAATATTTTTCAAGAAGTTATTTGCATAAAGCAGACCAGTTAAAAATAAAAACATACTACCTGAGATTCCTGAAATAAGAGGCACATACCATAGCAAAAAATCGGTTATTTTTCTTATTAAAATAAACAGATAGAGCAACAAAAAAAGGAGCACCGCAAAAGTTAAGTAAAAAACTACATACACAATGCTTTTAGCTGACAAACTATTTTCGATAAAAATAGTAAGGTATCGATCTCCTACATTTTTTTGAAGTAGATAGATATAATCAAATTTCATTTTTTCAATTTTGTTCTCTTCTTCTTTATTAATTGTCACTTGATGTTTTTTTGCATAGCTATCAATCGCATGAGTTATTTCTTCATCTAAGTCACTGATGGTATGTAAGTCATCCGATTCACGATCATCATATGTATAGTGAATAAAAGCTTGGAGTGCTTGATCTACATAGACTGGTGAAATTGAAGTTGCAATGACCTCAACAAATTCATTTTTTTCTATGTTCTCTTCTCTAAAACTTTGGTTTGTTTCGTTTAAGACTAATTCGCTGTATTTTATTTTTTTTATCTGATTTATTAAAAGATCCTGCGTAAAAACGGACTCTTTTACGATCCCTGATGTAATCATTACAAATAAAGTAATGGCACAAGCAAAAATAGTTAATAATTTTCTTACTTTAACGTTCTTTTTTTCTTTCTTCACAAATTTCCTCCTTTTCATACTATTCACATATATTTAATTATTTATCTTTTATAAAAATATATACATGCTCATTATACTGCTAAATAAAATGTCACTCAATAAAATAATAATAATATAGTCGTTATTTTAAAGTGTTTATTCCTTTATTAAAAGCGTTTCACTATTAAAAAAGCTATTCCTCCTTTAGAATAAAAAGTAAGATTTATCTAGATAAAATGTCACGTTAAGGTGTTTGGAGAAGGGAGATTTTTTTCATGAAAGCAGTTACTTGGCAAGGAAAGCAAAAAATGGAAATTAGGAATGTTGATGATCCAAAGATACTAGAACCTACATATGCGATTATTCGTATTACAGCTAAAGCCATTTGTGGCTCAGATCTTCACCTGTATCATCACGGCGAGGCATTTTCAGAAAAAGGTTACGTCGTTGGTCATGAACCAATGGGTATCGTTGAAGAAGTGGGCTCTGCAGTCAAACAGTTAAAAAAAGGGCAACGAGTTGTTATCCCTTTTAATATTAGTTGTGGGCATTGCCATTTTTGTACTCATCATATGGAAAGCCAATGTGATCGTTCCAATCCAGATCAATTATATGGTGGTTTATTTGGTTTTGGAAATCTTAATGGAAATCACTGGGGCGGACAAGCGGAGTATCTTAGAGTACCATTTGCCGACACTACTTCTTTTGTCGTGCCAGATAATGATCTAGTGGACGAAAAAGTCCTTTTCTTATCCGATATTCTCCCGACTGCTTATTGGAGCGTAGAAAATGCCAATGTAAAAAAGGAGACACGGTGATTGTACTAGGGTCTGGGCCCATAGGATTATTTACCCAAAAATTTGCTATTATGGCTGGGGCTGAACGTGTGATTGCTGTCGATCCTGTACAACATCGAATTGATAAAGCTACTCGCTACAACAATGTTGAAACTTATTTATTAAAAGACACACAAACAGCTGGGACAGAGCTGTATGAACTGACTAAAGGTGGTGCAGATGTTATCATTGATTGTGTAGGTATGGATGGTTTAGAACCAATGACAGAAAAAGCCAAAAATTTAGTTCGTTTGCAAAGCGGCACGATTTCACCGATCCAAATGGCTTCACAAGCAATCAAAAAATTTGGAACAGTTCAAATTACTGGCATGTACATGACGCCGGCTTCTTCTTATCCTTTGCAGGAATTTTTCATGAGAGATATCACGGTGAAACATGGACAGGCACCAGTCATCCATTTAATGCCAAAAATTTATGAAATGATCGCACGTGGGCAATTTGATCCCACACAAATTATCACCCATTCAATGCCTTTGACAGAGGCTGCTAAAGCATATGAAATTTTTGATAAAAAAGAAGACAAGAATATCAAGGTTATTTTAAAGCCATAGTTTCATTACCAAGGTCCTTAGGGGATAAAATATGCCAGAAATAAAACGAAAAAGTCATGAAATAGATATTGGAAAAGAAGAAGATATCGAAATTACTGGACAACGTTTTCGCCTTTATTTCCAGAACCGCTATACATTATTGTCACTTGCAGTGGATTTATTGACAGGAATTTTTTACATTTTTGGAAGTATCGCGCTTTTAACAAAAATCCCTGATCGCTACAGTACTTATTGTTATCTTGTGGGAGCGATCTTTTTGACAGCACGACCTATTTTAAAAATCGTTAGAAATATCTTTATCTATGACGAAAAAAATACTCCAAAAAGAGAAAAAAACATTAAACTGAAGCAGAAAAAAAGGCGAGACTAGAAGTAAAATTTACTCTGGTCTTGCTTTTTTTCTTATTATCAGCGGAGTTAGAAGATGCTTTCATGACCTCTCATCCACGGTGTTCCCAAGCCAGCTTTTCGGTAGTATGTCAAAACCAGAAAAAATGAAAAAACCATTTTCCTTGGTGTTTCCTTACTACTCAGAGCTAAGCTGCTTTGTCAAGACCTCTATTCACAGTGTTCCCAGCATTGCTTCTGCGGAATCAAGCTCAAAAAATTCGAAAAATATGAGAAACTATTTTAGACTTTTTGTTCTTAATTCTTGAAGCAGACCATGCTGTTCACAACCTTTTTTCTTGAGTTGTCTCTAGTTGATATAAATATACGGGAATACCTTCATCATCTTGAGCTATAGTTAAAAATACCCAATCATATCTTTCATAAAACCCTTGATTATCAGTCACTAAGTACAGACGTTGAATTCCTAGTTCTCTCATATCACTTCTGATAAATGCTAAAATCTCTTTCGCAATCCCTTGATTACGAAACTTTTTTCGACAAACAATCCACACATATTAGGCGTCAAATCTAAACGGTCATGAAAGTCATTAACAACTACTCCTGCTCCTGCTACGATTTTTTGCTCTATCGTGACTAAGATATACCACTGTGGAATAGCATTCTTAGATCGTAGGGATAAAGCCATACTTTCTTGATAAAAGGAAAGTGGAAGATGCCACGTTGAAGTAAACCATTGTGCTGCCCTTTCGATCCATTCAGGACGTTCTCTTAATATTATCAACTCATACCCCTTCATTCTTCCCACACTCCCTGTATATTTGCATCATTATAACACGCACGTTATTAAAATAGTTTTTTAACAACTTCTAACTAGCGAGCATTAGAAAAATTTGCTTTTCTCTCTAATTAAAAAGAATAAAGATATAAAAAACCAGTTACTATTGCACATGTTGTGCCCAGTAACTGGTTTCTTTTTATGATAGAAATTTTTATCCGTTTATGGCTTCTTTTCTTCTTTCTTGAATAGTTGCTACTTTAACAAATGGTAGATAAATCAAAACTGACAAGACTAAGTTTACTGCAGCTAAAACACCGCCAGCAATACTTTTTGTTGCTAACACGCCACCAATCACTGGTGGTGTTACCCATGGTGGTGTTTACCCATGGTGGCATTACCGTTGCCGCTGGAACTAATCCAGTTGAAGTGGCAAAGTAGGCAACGGACACTAAAACCATTGGTGTTAAAATAAATGGAATAAACATAATTGGATTTAATACAATTGGTAAACCAAACATAGTTGGTTCATTAATATTGAAGACTCCTGGTGCGATTGACAAGTTGGTTACAACCATATAAGGTTTGTTTTTCCGTCCAACTAAGTAAATGGCTAATAGTAGACCTAAAGTTGCACCTGTACCACCTAAGTTAACAAAACTGTCAAAAAAAGGCTTATTAACAATAAACGGTGCACTATGACCGGCAGCAATTGCATTCACATTTGCTTCAATTGCTGGTGCATTGATTGTTTGCATCAATGGATCGACCATATTTGCTCCATGTAAACCAAAGAACCATAAGAAAGGAGTAATGAATGCTAATAATAAAGCAGATGGGTAAGAATTTGCCAAACCCATAAATGGTTCTTGGACGACTGTATAAAAAGCACCAACGATGTCTTCCACACCAAATGCAGCAAAGATTGCTGCAATCAAAGCAAATAATGAGATCGTAATCATTGCAGGAAGTAATGAAGCGAATGCTTTTGCCACTGCTGGTGGTACACCATCAGGCATTTTAATAATTAATTTTTCATTTCCACTTAAGCGAACAAAGATTTCAGTTGAAATAATCCAAACAATAATAGCAATAAATAAACCATTTGAGCTCATGCCCAATGCTCCGCCTAATGCAAAGAATGAACCTAAAGAAATAACACCGGCAGATACACCATCTTTACGATAGCCATTTGCCAAATGATAAGCAAGTAAAAATGCAATCAAGACTGAAAGAATAGCAAAAGTGCCATTCCAAGCTGCTGCTCCGAATCCTTTCCAAGCTTCACCACCAAAAATTGAATTCATTAATTCTTGAAAACCAGGAATAGGCAGATTATTGATCATAACAGCTAATGCACCTAAAATCATCAATGGCATACTGACCATAAATGAATCACGAATCGCCACTAAATGGCGTTGGGCACCAATTTTTGATGCCACAGGTATAAAATGTTTCTCCATAAATGCAACAAATTTATCCATGTTTCTTCCTCTTTTCTATTTTACCATTTCGATTTAAGCGTCCAAACGCCGATACAAGTCAATGATTTCTTTCGCCAAATCAGTGAAAGCAATCGAAGTCATTAAATGATCCTGACTGTGAACCGTTAACAATGTTACTTCCATATGATCTCCTTGAGCTTCTTGTGTCAACATTTCTGTTTGAGAATGATGCGCTTGCACTAAAGATTCTTCTGCATCTTTGATCTTTGCGTCAGCCAGTTCAAAGTCGCCTTTTTTTGCAGCAGCAATTGCCTCCATCGCATCACTTTTAGCATTACCACCAAACATGATCAACCCCATGATTGCTTCAAGATTTTTTTGATCTTGCATTGTTGTTTTCCTCCTCTTCTTATTTATTGATCAATGCTTCTGCTTGTTCTAATACTTTGGCACCATTCATCATGCCATAATCTTGCATGTTGATGACATCCAATGGAATTCCTTTTGGCGCAAGTTTTTCCGCAAACTGGTTTTGCATAAAACGAACTTGTGGACCCAAAAGTAAAACATCTACATTTTTTGATTCTAATTGATTATCAGCATCTGAAGCTGATACTGCAAAGATATCTGCCTCAATTCCTTTTTCTTCTGCAGCTTTTTGCATTTTTGTCACGAGTAGACTTGTACTCATCCCAGCCGAACATACAAGCATAATTGTTTTCTTTTCCATATATCACACTTCCCTTTCATATTTCTTACACTTTTATATAAAGCAATTACCGTGCCAACTTTTAAAGCGCTTCCCACCCTTGGTATGCTAGCGCTTTCGGTAATTTTTTTTCAATTGCACACTTTTTTTAAATTTGCACACTAAAATTAGTGTGCAAAAATTTTCTACCTTGTCTAAGATGCCCCTATAGAAAATAAAAGCTATACCACACAAATCAACATTTCACAAAAATCAACGATTTTTAGAAATATCGGATTATTTTATTCAATATAAATCCTTTTGTTCTAACTTCCTTCTACATCATTTTATCGCCTTGATATTTCTCGTTTAGCTGGGTGAGTAATTCGATTTGCAATTGCTGTAATTCGAGCATTTGTTGCCATTGTTGTGACATTAAATAATCGATTTTTTCATGTAATAAGCTGCTTTCTAGTTCTGCTTTTAGATTCGTTTGATAATCATGATCCGCAGCAATACGATCTCGCGCAGCTTGTCGGTTTTGGCTCATCATAATAATCGGTGCTTGTACGGCTGCCAAACAAGAAAGAACTAAGTTAAGCAAAATAAAAGGATAACTATCAAATGATACGCCAAAAAAGTGTAAAGAATTCAGTAAGATCCAACTAGCCAAGACCATTAAAAAGAGAAAAATAAATGGCCAACTTCCACCAAATTTTGCAATTGCATCTGCTGCCTTTTGTCCAAAAGTAACTTTTTGATTGATCGTTGCATTCAAATTTTGACTAATAATTTGCTTATTGTTTAATTGCTGTAGCATCTGTTGATTGATTTTTTTCGTCTCATTCTGGTCTTGAAGGATCTTTTCTTTTATATATTCAAGGTGATAATTCATAAATGTAATAAAAGAGATCTGGGATTCCATGGTTAATTTTTTATTTTTTTTCAAGATAAATGAACGAATATCATCATCAATTGATTTTAACTGGACGTAGTCCTGATGCGCCATAACATCTCCGCCTTTTTTATGTCATTTATTGTTGCAAAATTTTTTCAATCACCAGAAAAATTATCCCTCTGACTTGAATGAATTGCGAACAGATTCCTCTGTAAGAAACAGAAGATCTCATACTTTTTCAGGGTGATAAAACAGCCAATGATTGATTACTTGATCACTTGCCATGCTTAAGTTTACTTTCTTTACAACTCATAGAACTCGTTTAGAGAATCGCTTGAAAAATAATACTTGTTGATGAGAATACTTAAGCCTTTTATACCGCTTAGGTTTTTTTTATAAAACTGCTGATGGTAATTTTCAGCTGGCCAAAAGACTTGAGCTTCTCTAATCTCCGTCACAATCGGTTTAGCAAAACGGCATTAGTCGCTTAAGTGTTGCTTTGATTTTTCTGCGTTTGTTTTTTGTTGCTCATTTTCAACAAAAATAATCGAGCAATATTGCTTTCCTCTATCTTGAACTTGGCCGAAAGCCTCCGTTGGGTCTGGATCTGCCAATAGATCTCAAGCAAATCCTCATATCGAATGAATTGGTTGTCGAAAATAATCTCAACAGCTTCAACATGCCCTGTAGCACCACCGTTTACCTGATCATAGCTAGGATATTTTACCTGACCTCCTATAACCTAATAAAACGGAAATAATCCCTTTTCTCGTTCCGATTCACGAGTATGATGATTTAAAATTAAGTTGTATAACTCAGCAAGCAATTCTCCATTTGCCATCGTTCCCACTTTTGTTTTTCTAAATAAAATTTGACCTGAATGTATCATGAAATCATCAAAAATGCGAATAGATCGCTTGATTGAGGTTGTGAAAAAGCTGTTTCGGATTAAGCAATCAGAATAAATAAAGCATGAGTGTTTGTCTCCATACTCTTCTGTTTAGGCTTATTATCAAAGAGTTATTGATTGATGCAGACCACGCTACTCACGACCTCTTCTCTTAAACAATGTGTCCAAGTCATTCCTTAATACTCAGGACAAAATGCTCTTGTCATAACCTCATTTTTAAACAGTGATCAAGTATCAGCTCCTTAAAATAAGCTTAAATTTTTTGAAATATAAAAATCTACTTAAAAAAAATTTTTTCTTATTATCATCGGAGCCACCCAACACTTTCACAATCTCTTCTCTTAAACGGTATTCAAGAAGCAACTCCTTAACCCTAAGCTCTGTTTGCTCGGAACTGATCGCTTCTTTCATGAACTCTTTTGTATGTGACTTTATTACACTATTTTTAAAGAAAAAATTTACTGATAATATACTTCATCTAAAAACAGCCCTTGTGCTGGGACTGTTTCTCCAGCATTTTGTCTCATTTTATTTTCAAATATTTCATCGATTGCAGATAAACTTAATTTTCCTATGCCGATATCCAGAATAGTTCCCATCATAATTCGCACCATTTTATATAAAAAACCATTCCCGATAAACGTAAAATGGAGCATCTTTCCTTCTTGTCTAATCGTTATTTCTTGAATGGTGCGGACAGTTGTTTTTTTCGATTTTTTTAGGGCAGAAAAACCAATAAAGTCGTGTATACCGGTTAATTTTTGGCATGCTTTCTCCATCTTATCAATGTCTAGAGCTTGAGGGAAGTGGAAGCTATGGTTGCGCTCAAATACAGAAGGGATCGGATCATTCCAAACATAGTAGCTATATTTTTTTCCTGTCGCATTATATCGAGCATGAAAACGCTCAGGCATTTCCTCGACATGTTTAATAATGATATCTCGTGGTAGGTAACGATTTAGAAATACCAGTATCTCATTTGTGCTCATCTGCGATTTTGTTTTAAAGTTAGCGACTTGACCTCTAGCATGGGTCCCAGAATCCGTTCTTCCAGAACCAGTAATTTCAATTGTTTTTCCTGTCATTTGAGACAATATTGCCTCTATTTTCCCTTGAATCGTTTTATCATCAGTACCTAGACGCTGCCAGCCTGAGTAACGTTTCCCATCATATTCGATCGTTAATTTTATATTCCTCATTTAATTTGATTGTCTCCTCTGTAATAAAATACTTTTTCAGTATATTTTCAATGTGCATTTATGATTTAGTCTGACACAATTGACCGATCATTTCAATCTTATAACGATTTTCTTTTGTTAGTTATACTTATTTGACCGATGATCTTAGCGCTTCTTATCCGCTTTGTTGTAGAAAATAGGTAGACAGCTGTTTTCATCCTAACTATTTCAAGCTAGTCCAGAATTTGATACCAAATTAAAATAAAAGAAGATGTACTAGTCCCGAAAAATTAAACCATTCTCCCAATTTTAGAAGAATAGCATGAGCGCGGAATCCAGGACAAAAAATTCAAAAACAAGGAAAGCTGTTTTTTGAAATTTTTTTCTTATTATCAGCGGAGTTAAACGATGTTTTCACAACCTCTATTTACTTGATCACCTTATTTGTACAATACTTAGCCAAAGGATTGGTAAATAATTAAAGAAAAAACTGATTCTTTGGCAAAATCCCAATTTATTTAAGATTGGTAGTTGATTCAAACTGGGAATGCGCGCTGCACCGTAAATGCCGGCAAAGAGAAAACTCAGTATCATCATAATTAGAAATTGCTGAGTTAATTGTTCATTCCCCTGCTTTCGATACAAAAGAAAAATAATGAAAGGAAATAGTATAAATCCACTGTAGCCAATACCTGAGCCTACGTTATGGATCCAAGTCGAAAAATTCCAAGTACTTTGATTCGTATTCACACTAAATAACCCAGTAAAAATACAATCAGTTACTCCATAAACGCCAATGGACACCGTCAATAGGAGAGCTAAGAATTGTGAAGTATCCACAAAAGCTTGATACAAAGCTGGCATTGCTAAAACATAAAAACAGCCTGAAATTACTGACCAAGCTAAAAATGCTTTTCTTACTGGGCTATCAACATCTCCAAATAGACTAATAACGTCAGTTAGTTGGTTCAACTTGGGATAAAAAAGTCCTAAAACATAGGGAGTAAGAAAATCACTTAGCACACTTATTAACAAAAAATAAAAACCATATTTCCGTAAAAAATCCATCTTGTTTCCTCTTTTCATCATTAAGAAGTGACAAATAAATATACTTTTTGTCAGTCCGCTTCTTTTTTTCATTTAAGAAAATTGTATAAAAATCTACAAGATTAGACAAGTTTCAAGAAAAATTTCACATTTTTTACATCTGTTACAAATCATGTATCTGTTCCCCATATGCATCATTTTATTCCATTACTTTCGCGATATTCTTTTGGTGATTTACCAACGATTTTTTTGAATAATTTAGAAAAATAAGTGGTATTATTATAACCGATCTCACTTGAAATCTCATTGATATTTTGGCCGCTATGCAATAATAACCACTTGACTTGCTCCATTCTTAAATGATTCAAATAAACAGAGAAGCTTTTTTTCGTTTCTTTTTTAAATAATTGTCCTAAGTACATGACATTTAAGTGTAAGCTTTCAGAAACTTCTTTTAGTGTCAATGGTTCGTTATAGTGCTCATGCAAAATAGTTATCACTCGTTCAACGTTCTCACTATACCTGACTTGCTTTTGTTGAGCTTTGATCATAGATAAAAGTAATTGGTGTAATTCTTGGACCGTTTTTGCTTGATTAATACTTTGGATTCCTTTTAAGTATTCATCGTCTTCTAAATGGACCGATTCTCGATGAATATCCATGAATAATAAAAAACTAAAATGACGAATATCTTCTGGTGTCATTACAGCTGTTTGGAACTGGTCAAAAATTTGAGTGATCATTTGTTGGGCAATCTCCAATTGGCCGCTTTTCAATGCACGATTGAAAGAAGAAAAATCAATGGCTTGCCCTTTGGCGGCTTCTTGCTCTGCAAAAAAGATTTGCTGGTCATTTTCGCCATAAAATTGATGCAATTGTAAATTGTCTTTGGCATGTTTGGTAGCTTTCAGGAATTTTATATAAATCAACTGTCTCATCACCGATACTGATTAACCATTCACGCTCTCCACTAACTTCTTGTACATACCTACAGAATCTTGAAACAGACTCTTCTGCTAATAGTAAGGTGAATAAATCTTTTTTTCCATAGTTTCGTTGGTAATAAAAAAATTCTTGCTGTTTTTTCAGCCATTGGTTTACTGCTTTACCTGCCATTCGAGGAACTTGAGCAAGTAAGATTCGCCGCTGACTCTCGCCGATTTTTTCTATTAACTCTTCTTCACTGGATTCATCTAATTCTTCATTGAGCCATTGATTGAAAAGAACTTCTTGATAAATTTCTTGTTGGTTTTTTTGTTCATTTTTATGGTCTAAATGCTGTTTTACTTTTTCCAAACTTTCCACCAATTCGACCTTATTCACTGGCTTCATTAAATAATTAACAGCTCCCAGCTGCATACCGCTTTTTAAATAATCAAACTCCTGATAACCAGAAAGAATCATAAATTCAAATGTATGATGTTCTCTTTGCGCTGCTTCAATAAATTCTAAACCATTCATTTCAGGCATCGTCACATCCGTTATAACTAAATCGATTTTTTGAGCTTCTAATATAGAAAGTCCTTGCATCGCATTCTCAGCTGTCGCAACAACTTGAAAACCTAGGCTTGTCCAATCAATAATTTTTTGTAGACCGGTAAAAATCATATATTCATCATCTACTAACAACACTCGATACATCGCTTTGCTCCTTTTCTTTAAATGTAATGGTGATCGTTAACCCTCCTTCTTTATTGCCGCTTAACTTCATTTGATAGCTACTGCCAAAGCTCGCACGCAATCGCTCATTCACATTTTGGAGACCGATGGATTGAAATAATTCTACTTTAGGTTGTGCCAATCTTAATTCAATTTCTTCTATCCGTTCAGGTGTCATTCCTCTACCATTATCTTTAATGGTGATCATTACTCGTTGCCCTTCACGAAAAACTTTAATACTTAGCGCATTATCAATCCGTGTAAAATCAATTCCATGTTTAAAATAATTTTCAATCAATGGTTGAATGACAAACTTAGGAACTTCGATTTTTTCTAGCGTTGGCTCTATAGAAAAATGATAAGCGATACGATTTGGATAGCGCATTTGATATAAGTACACATATTTTTCACAAAAATCCAATTCTTCCTTTAAACTAATTGTTTTTTCTTGATTAGTATTGTTCCGTAACAATGCAGAAAAAGCATAGACAACATCTGCTAACTCTTCACTACCTTCACTCAAAGCGTACATACGAATATATTCCAATGTGTTATATAAAAAATGGGGATTGATTTGCGCTTGTAGTGCACGCATATGGGCATCTTGTTGTTTGATTTCTAACTTGTAGATGTCTTCCACAAACTGATTGATGCTATCTAACATTTCATTGATTCCAATCGAAAGATCTTTCAATTCATACTCTGTCTTTGTCGTATCAATCCGTGTATCTAAGTTTCCTCTTGCAGTTTCATCCATTGCACTCATCACAATAGCTAACTGTTGTGAGTAGCGCTTAAAGGTTTTGTATAAAAGTAATAGTAAAGTAACATCTACTAAAAAAACACCCAAAATCAAAGGAGTCAACTCTTTTACGACTGCTCTTTGAACCCTTTTTCGATCTAAAGTAGTTAAAATACGGTAATCATCGGGTAATCTCTTGTATTGGACATAATTACTTTTTTCAAGTATTTTTAGTGGTAATGTTGAACTTTCCAGAAGGCTAGACGTAATGACTTCTTCTTGTAACGCTAAATTTTTTTCTCCCATACCTTGATCATGGAAAGTGTATAATCGATTGGAGGTACCAGAAATCATATATAAGGATAACCCATTGAATGTATTTTGATTTTCTAATGTGGCATCTAGTTCTCCTTTTTCAAAGCCGACGAATATGCTACCAACCTCGCTTCCTCCTTGTGTGATTGACATTTTGATATAAAACGCATCTTTTAACTTAGGAGTGCCACTTTTAACAATTCCTCCTTTATTTTCCCGAGACGATTCAACATACTCAGGTAACCGGCTGAATACAACATACACCGTACTAACTTCTTCATAATTGACATAAATATCTCGCATTTGATAGGGAAAAGACAAAAAATCATCACTAAAGCATATTTTCGCAAAAGTCGATTCAATAATGTTCCTTGCGAAAAGAGGATACGCCATCTACTCATAACTTTCTAGCTTTAAATCCAATTTTTCTCGCCATGGCTTGGTGATCAAGCCATTCCAAACGGTCAGTAATCCTATGACACCAAAAAGAATCAATCCTTTATAATTCCAAGTTATCCAAAAAATGATTACTCCACCGATTAATAATTTCAAGAAGGTAGAAAAGCTTGAAAGAACAGAAATAAAACTCAACTTAAGTAAATTAGGAACTGATATAGCATATTCACTATCTAAAATTAAGCTATATTGATACATCGCATAAACATAAAGTAAATTAAACATAAGAATAAAATCTGTAATCAAAAAAAAGATGCCTTTAATTTGAACCGATAGATAAAGGTTATAACCTAGTAAAAATATCCCCGCTAAGCATAGGCCAAATAAAAGATTTCCTCTAATAAACGACTGTTTAAACGTTTCCAATCCACGCTTGAAAGTGATCTCTTTATATTCAAAATTATACAGATAAAATAATTCATTGACTGTTTTATATGCTGGCCCGATCCCTAATATGATTACTCCCATAAACGTATAAATCCAAAAATAAAAGGTTAACTTCATCACTACCCAAACTCTTATAAACAATGTTTCTAGCGCTTTACCTAACATACTATTCCCTCCAAATAACTTATGCTTCTTATCATTATACAAGAGTAACAAAAAAGTAAAAAATACTTTTACTTTTTTGTTATTCTTTCTCTACTTTAAACTGCTTATTCGAACAAATAAGCAGAACTACCCAAAAATTCGACATGCAAATTTCGGAAAAAGTTCTGCTTAGCTTCAGAAGCTTAGTATTTTTAACTAGCTTCTGGAATTATTTACTTTCTTTTCGAAATGCATCGTATTGTTTTTGCATTTCTGTTAATACTTTGTCATAACCTGCTTTATTCAAAGCTTCTTTTAATTTCGGTAATGTTTGATCAGGATCAACAGTTCCTGTATTCAATCCATCTAAATATTGATTCATTACATTTGAAATATTACTTAGTTCGGTTTTGACAGTATCTGTGTTGAAACTAAATCCTAAGATTGGGGAAGTTGTTGCTTCTTCAATTGATTGATCTCTTTTAGCAATCATTTCATCAGTAATTGTATCTTGTGTATATAAAATTTGATTGTTCCCTGTATCCATGCAGACATATGCATATTTTGTTGATAGCCGTCTAGCAACTTAATTTTGTCATTGCCATCTTTCTCCCATGCTTCGCCTTCAATTCCCCAAACCAGTCCATTCAACAATTCTGGATCACTATTTAACAATCCTAAAAATTCAACTGATTTTTCTTTATTTTTTGAAGTATTTGAAACAACAAAATTTGCCATTTGAGCTTGGGCTGTAGATTTCAATGGAACAGTAATTGCTTTTGAAACTAATTCTTGTTTCGCTGCATTTGTTAATATCGTATCGCCATAATCATACGGTCCTTGTGTTTCTCCACGCATCAACCATGTGTTGCCTTCTAATGGATAATCTTTGTTGCTGGTTGCCGCATCACTAGGGATCAAACCTTGCTTGTACCAGCTATGCATCGTACGTAACAATTCGATATATGTTTTATTGTCATATTGATTGATGATTTTTGTATCATCCCCATTCAAGTCAATTGCAAATGGCAATGTATTTCCTAATGGATAGTCAAAATCACCTTGTACTTTAAACCCTTGTCCGATAGCAAAGGCTGCCGTATTTGGATCTTTTTTATGGAATTCTTGTAATACTTTTTCTGCATCTTGGTAAGATTCAATACCGTCGATTGATAAACTATATTTATCTAACAATGCTTTATTAAAGGTCAATACTTGTTGTGCAAAAACATTACCGTTTACTGGAAAGGCATATAATTTACCATTGACTAAATTCCCTTTGATATATGCTTCATCCAAAGAATCATATGCATCTTTCGCATATTTTGGTGCTAGTTCAGTCAAATCAGCAAAGGCACCTTTTTGTGCATTCGACACATAATTATTCGCAAAAGCGAGATCATAATTTTCACCAGATGAAATGATTACGTTCATTTTTTTCTCGTAATCACCCCAACCGATACAGTTGATGTTTACTTTTACTCCGATCTTATCTTCGATCCGTTTATTGGCAATTTCCATCAGTTGATCAAAATTCTCTGGTTTATCCCCAATCTGATACATTTGCAGTGTCGTTTCATCACTGGCTTCAGCTTTTTCTTTTGTCCCTGAACCACATGCCGCCAGTGTACCAACCATCAGTGCAGAAACACCTGTAAAGGCTAATTTCTTCCATAACTTCATTTTTTTCTTCCTCCTAAATAAATTTATAGTTTTTATTTTATTATTCTTTTACTCCACCAATCGTTAAACCTTTAACAAAATGTTTTTGGAAAAATGGGTAACTGATCGCAATCGGTAAAGTTGAAATCACAACGATTGCCATCCGAGCAGATTCTCCCGGAACAGAAGCAAGTCCACCAGCTAATTGACTACCTGCTCCTGAATTTTGTGTTAAATATTGGATATTGCTTTGTATTTTCATCAGCAAATATTGTAAGGGAACCAATTTGTCATCTTGGATATATCTTGGATATATAATAGAGCATTGAACCAGTCATTCCAGTACCCTAAAGCAGCAAATAAACTGATTGTAGCAATTCCAGGAATAGCTAAAGGTAAAACGATCTGAACAAATATACGCAGTTCGCTTGCCCCGTCAATTCTGGCAGATTCGATAATTGAATCGGATACTGAACGCTTGAAGAAGGTTCGCATCACAATAATATTGAATGGGCTAACCGCCATTGGCAAAATCAAAGCCCAAATCGTATCTTTTAACTGTAAAAGATTCGTCATCACTAAATAGTTTGCAACCATACCAGGTGAAAACAGCATCGTGATCAAACAAAAAACCGTAAAGAAACGCCTAAATGGGAAATTAGACCGTGAAATCGCATAAGCATATAAAGAAGTCGCTGTACTATTGATTAAGGTCCCTAAAACCGTGACAAGTATCGTAACAAATAAAGCTTGGAAAATCTTATCTTGCATTTGCCCAAAAAGATAAGTATAGCCAAATGTACTAAACTGCTTAGGCCAGAAACTATAGCCATAAGTCGACAACGCAGACTCTTCTGTGAAAGAGATGGCTATAACGAATAAAAACGGTAAGATACAAGAAAGAGCAAATAAAGCAATCAAGAGGTTGGAGAAAAAATTGGTTGTTTTATTAAATGAACGAACCTGAACACGTTCGACTTTTTTTCTTCATTTTTTCTCCTCCTTAGAACAATGCAGATTCGCTATCAAAGCGACGTGCAATCGTATTTGTGATCATTAATAAAACAAATCCTACAATTGACTGATACAGTCCAGCTGCAGCAGTCATCCCAAAGTCACCTGTTGAAGTCAAGCCATTATAAATGTACGTATCTAACACTTGTGTTACCTCATAAAGTGCACCTGAGTTTCTCGGAATATTATAGAATAATCCAAAATCTGCGCGGAAAATATTTCCGACTGCTAAAATCGTTAAAATAGTCATCAATGGGATCAATTGTGGGATCGTTACATGTTTGATTTGTTGCCATTTACTTGCACCATCTACCATCGCTGCTTCATAGTAAGTTGGGTCAATCCCCATAACAGAAGCAAAGTAAATGATACTATTGTAGCCGATACCTTTCCATGTTCCGATAAAGACTAAAATAAATGGCCAATATTTAGGTTCGTTGTACCAATTGATGGCTTCCCCACCATGGCCTGTGATCCACTGATTGAAGATCCCTTTATCCGGACTTAAGAAAGCGTAAACAAAATAACTGATGATTACCCACGATAGCAAATAAGGGAGTAACGACATTGTTTGATAAACTTTTACTAGACGTTTATTTCTCAATTCGCTCATAATGATAGCAAAAACAACGGAAATCAATAAGTTCAAAAGAATAAACGTGACATTATATAAAATAGTGTTTTTAGTGATTAAGAAAGCTTGATCTGAACTAAATAAGAATTTGAAATTTTCCCAACCGACCCAAGGACTTTCTCTTAAACTAGCTAAAAATCCGTCAGCGGAAATATGGAAGTTTTTAAACGCTACTACGTTTGCTAGTACCGGGATATAAAAGAAAAAAAGCATCCAAAGCATACCAGGAACAGCCATTAATACTAATGCTTTATATCGCCATAGATTAGCAAAAAAATGGTTTAACCCCTTTCTTTTCTTCATTGTAAAACTCCTTTCGTGTCTTTCACAATGAAATTATAGCGCTTACAAGTGAGAGAATAAATAAACAAACTATAGATAAAATGAAACAAATTATAGATAACAGTCGATCTGCAAAAATAAGCCCAAAGAATCAAAAACAGGAAAACTTGTTTTTTGATTTTTTAAGCTTGATGATTGTTTTTTATTTACTTTCCTCTTAATTGTTCTACTTCTGCTCCAGTCATTTCGCGGTATTGTCCAACAGCTAGCATCTCAGGAAGAGAAAAATTACCCATTCGAATTCTTTTAAGATAACTAACTTCTTTACCTACAGCTTTTACCATACGCTTCACCTGATGAAATTTCCCTTCATGAAGAATCAATCGAATAGCAGAAGTCTGGTTGATCGTATCAACAGAATCAATCAATAATTGCGCAGGGCGTGTTTCTTCACCACCATCAATGACAAGGCCTTGGCTGAATGCTCGCACATCTTCTTTCGTCATGACTCCTTTGACTTTGGCAAAATATTCTTTTTCCACATGTTTTTTGGGAGAGAGCAGTTGATGAGCCAATACGCCATCGTTTGTTAAAACTAATAATCCTTCGGTATCCTTGTCTAGCCGTCCAACAGGAAAAAGATCTTCTCGATAAGAAGCATCATCTAAGAGATCTAGCACAGTCTGGTCATGATTATCTTGTGTAGCTGAGATAACGCCGACAGGTTTATTGAGGATATAATAAAAATCTTTTTGATAGATCAAATGTTCGCCTTTATATGTTACGGTATATGTCCATTCATTTACTTGAAACTTATCACTTTTGATTTCTGTCTCATTCACTTGGATATGACCTTTTTTAATCAGTCCTTTGACCTCCTTGCGACTCCCTAAACCGACAGCTGCTAGAAATTTATCTAATCGCATCTTAACACTCCTTTTTTATTGAAAAAAGAAGTTAAGTTATAATGGCGTGCATTACTCCTAACTTCTTTTGACTTCTTTTGACTTTTTCTTACTTGATCCTTAGTCGATGGCGTAATCGTATCATACTTTCTCCTAAAAGTCGCTCAGCTAATCGTATTTTCAATGCTAAGTAGGCGTAAACTGTCCCACCTACACCGGCAACCATTAGGATCAAGAGTGTCCTGCGCCAGACAAAAATCGGCTTGAACCGTGCAACTTCATGTATTTTTTTCAAAATCAACGTACAAGAAACAGCAAATCCAATCAATGTCGCAAATAGTGGACCATAGACTTCAAATAAGCGAATAGCTGGATATTGCAAAATCAACTTCACAGCAAATCCGATGACCAAATAACGAATAGCCGCAACATTTTCAAACATTCCTTGAAGCATGTTGGAAACTAGCATATATAATCCCAAGAAAAGACCAACAAAACTGGCTTGGATCAAAACATGACTCCCTAATTTATCCGGCGCATAAAACAAAGTATTCAAGGGGTAAGCTAACAACATCACACCAAAGGTCGCCGGTAACATGAAGAAAGAAAAAAGCTGTAAGTTTCCGCTCGTTAATTTTGCCAAACCACGATGATCTTTTATCGTCACGGCTTCTGTAATCAAAGGCAATCCAGTGGCTGCAATCGATGTAGCCAACGCAATCACGACCATTGTCAATTTGTCTGGGTTCGCACTGAAAATCGAAAATAGATCCAATAATTGTCCTTTTGAATATTCAGTGGTAGCTGACATTATCCTAATAAAGGTAAATTGATCAACAAGTTTAAATATCGTCACACCTGAACCAACAATGATAAAGGGGATCGCTTCTTTGATCTTATCCAGTAGTAATTCTTTTGTGGCCACATTTACTTTATTATGACTATATTGCACACGTGCCGCAGCGTAGGTTTGCTGTTTTTTCAAAAAGTATAAAAGGAGCAAAATGCTAGCTAGCATGCCGATAAAGGCTGCAAAAGTAGACTGTGTAACCGCTGTAACATAATCTCCCTTCATTACTTTCATAATGATAAAGGTTGCCAAAAGCATGTAAAAAATTCGAGCCACTTGCTCAACGATTTGAGAAAGTGCATAAGGCATCATCTCTTGGTTTCCTTGAAAATATCCACGGATCACGCTCATACAAGGAAACACAAGCACAGCGATGCTCAGGGAACGCATGGTCGGAATCAGTTCTTCTCCGCCACCAGAAGCATGCGCCAACCAAGGAGAAGCCGCATACATAAATAAAGAGAACAAAATCCCTAATACACCCATCATTTGTAACGCACGGATAAACAAACGACGAGAGGTCCCATACTCATTTAATGAATTATAGCGTGCCGTCTGCTTGGCGATGGCTGCTGGAATCCCGTCTGTCGAAATCAGTAAGAATAAAGCATAAATATTGTAGCCCATATTGAATAATCCATTCGCAGCTTTGGCATTTTCTCCCATCCAGGCATACCAAGGAATAATATAAATCGCACCAAGTAAACGTGAGATGATATTACTGGCCGTCATCCAGGCAGAACCTCTGGCCATCTTTTCTTGAGGTGTTAAATTTTCTATTGCTGGTTTTCGTTGATTAGTCATCGAGCAGATTCCAACTTTCTTCAAAACATTACTAACATTTTAATAGTAAAAAGAGCAACTAGCAATCTTTTTCGAATGATTTTCAATGAACATTATTTTATTCATTAGTTTTATTTTAAACTGATTCTTTTTTACCGTTCGTTAAAATTCGTTTCTAGAGAACGCAAATCGTTCTTTAAATTAGTTTTGGAATCTTTCCTTAGAATCCCTACTTTTTCTTTTATCTGGGTAAGAGTTAATTTTTTATCTGCTTGACCAATCAACTCCGAACTTTCTGGTTTTTTTCCTTTTTACAGTTAAGTGTGAGACAAAAGTAAAGAACACTTTTGTTTCATACTCTAAATATGTATAAACGGCGGGAGCAGAAGCAACCCCTTCGAAAAATAAGCTGAAATTCACACAAATTTAAAAAGCAATTTTTGTGAATTTCAGCTTATTTCTCGGCGTTAAACACTTCTATCCCAGCCTCTTTTATCTGAATGTTTATATTCTCTTCATAATTCTGGGTTCATTTTCCATGGTGCTTCACATTTTTCTCCTTTATTGAAAAAAATGATCTTGCCTTCTAAAGAATACCGATTACGGTAAATATACCTAAGTTCTCTATTCATTATACTTCTGTTATAAAAATCATTTTTATGGACAACTGCTTCCATATTTATACCATCTAAAATAAAAAAAATTTTCACTTCCGGAATGGATTTCGCTATCTCAATTCCTATTTTACAGCCTATTTTTGCATGTAAGACTGGAATAATAATATCACCGTTTTTTTCAAATATATATTTTTCTTTAAGTTTTAGTATATTCACATTTTTATAAATGTTCTCCAGTTGATTTTTTTCATTTTCACGAGAATGCTGAAAGTAACTTTTCCATAAAGGAGAGGCTTGATTGGATTTCTTAAGATAGCTAAGCAAATTTTGGGCTAAATTTTTCCAAGATACGATAGTTGATATATTTTTTGCTTCATTATAAAATTACACGTTTAATCTCATTGTTATAATGATCGATATAATTTTCTGAACTTAAAGCTACAGCTGAATATTTTTGATAAATTGATCTCTTACTGAGTTTAAACTATAAACTAAAATAGCCTGCTCGTCCTTCATTGCTTATTTCTCCAATCTTTTTACTGTTGCTTTTCATTATAAAATAATTAATCATCGCTTACTTTCCTATTTTTTCACAATAATAAAATTTTATTTCCTTGTCCTTTTCATATATCTAATTTAGTTATTTTAAAAAATTAAGTTTTACACAGCCTTATCGCTCTTTCTAGCAAGTTTGCTTGAATATGCTATAATTAATCAAGAATCCAATGAAAATGAAGCGAGGGATCATGCAATGAGTTTGTCTTTAGAAATTATCCGAAATCTATTGATAAAAGAAAATTTATTAAAAGAATTTATTTCCGTTCAAGGATGGCATTTAGATACACCTGAAGAATTTGTATTCAAAAAATTAAGTTATGACTCTCGTCAAACAGATGCTGAAACCTTGTTTTTCTGTAAAGGGCTTAATTTCAAAGAGGAATATTTGACTAGTGCGGTTTCAAATGGTTTAGCTTATTATGTCGCTGAACAGCCTTATGAAAGTTCTGCCACCGGTATCATCGTCACTGATATCCGTAAAGCAATGGCCATTTTAGCCATGGCTTTTTATGATTATCCTCAAAATCAGCTACAAGTAATCGGCTATACTGGTACCAAAGGAAAAACGACAGCGGCCTATTTTGCGAAAGCCATTTTAGATCATACGACACACAATAAAACCGCTTTGCTTTCAACGATGAATACGACATTAGACGGAAAAACTTATTTTAAATCGCAACTAACAACACCTGAATCTTTAGATTTGTACAAAATGATGGCAGAAGCCGTTAAAAATGGCATGACTCATTTAGTGATGGAAGTTTCCTCACAAGCCTATAAAACACAACGCGTCTATGGATTAACCTTAGATGTAGGAATTTTCTTAAATATTTCTCCTGACCATATCAGCCCAATCGAACATCCGACATTTGACGATTATTTTTATTGCAAACGTCAATTGATCTTAAATTCTAAAACGGTAGTTTTGAATCATGAAAGTGACTATTTCGATTTATTACAAGAAACAGCCGCCTTAGCCAATATTCCAACTATTACTTTTGAAACAGATTATGAAGTGAAAAGCGTGCCTATTGGTCACCATGGTTTTCGCTTAGTCAATCATCATGGCGAATTAGCGATTGAAGCAGATTATGAGATCCAGCTTGCTGGCGACTTCAACCAAGAAAATGCAGCAAGCGCGATCATTGCTACAGCGCTAACTGGTGCATCTATCGAAGATGCGCAAAAAGGCTTAAAAGATGCACGAGTACCTGGACGAATGGATCAATTGATCACAAAAAACGGAACTTCTGTCTATGTGGACTATGCGCATAATTATCTCAGTCTAAAAACATTACTAGAATTTGCTAAAAAAGAACATCCTGCTGGACGTGTGATCGTGGTTTTAGGAAGCCCTGGAAATAAAGCCCTCTCTCGTCGACATGATTTTGGGCAAGTGTTATCTAAAGCTTGCGATGTCGTTTTCTTAACAGCAGATGACCCAGCATTTGAAGATCCACAAAAAATTGCTGAAGAAATCAATGCTGCCATCACTAATCCGGCTTTGGAAGTCCATTATGAAATGGATCGCCCTGAAGCAATCAAAAAAGCACTAGCTGCAAGTACTTCCAATGATTCTGTCGTCATAGCAGGAAAAGGTGTTGATCCTTATCAAAAAATCAACGGAGTAGATGTACCTTATGAAGGAGACTACGCAGTCGTTAAACGATTGATAAAAGAATAATCTCCTTCTTTCTTTACTAGTTTGTAATTGCGAGCTAAACAAATCCGCAACGTTTTATGTAGCTTACATTCATTTTTCTTTGTTAACCTTAAAGTGTAAATTCATTGTATATACTGGTTTAATAGGAACCACTAAATTTTCTAAAGTGATATTCCCACCAGCAGATCCAAAGAAAGAAAAATTATAAATACTCTTTTCTTTTGACAAAGTAGTCAATTCGACTGATTCTGATAGATTCTTTCCGTTTGTAATCAAAAGAACAGATTGTGCTTGTTCCTTATTTTCTAAACCTAACGTAAGATCAGTCAAGCTTTCTGTGTTCTCACGAATGATCACAGAATCAACAAAAATAGATACGTCACGTTCTTAGTTATTTTTAATTTCATAAACTGGCGAAACAATCCCTTTACTGTCTTTATCTTTCGCAAACTCTGTTTTGGCAGGTACGACAATATCAATGTATTGACTTCTAGAAAAGATTGTCACCGTGCCCTTTAATGGTGTTTTATTGCACGCCTCATCTGTCAGTGTCAAAGTAAAGTCGTGTTCGCCCACTGGTAATTCGGCGAATTTTTTGCCATTTTCAAAAGCGATATCAAGTGTGATATTTTCTGAATCCGTCCAATTGTCTGTCGGGTCCCCTTCCAACAATTCATGTAAATCCGGTTCAACACTTTCTTCTTCATATGAAAGTGTCTCTTTCAGCTTGCCATCCGGAGGTGTAGTATCTACTACTGAATAGTTCGTTATGAATTGCTGCGTAGTGTTTGTATTTTTATTTCGCACAGACACGGTCACTTCTCCAGAGTCCCCTGGTGCCCACGTATCTGGACCTGTCACTACTTGGTACTCATAATTGTTATCACCGTTAGCATCTGCAGGTAAAGAAGTAAACCAAGATTTTAGTATGTCCGGTGATAATTCTTTATCTTTTTGTGCTTCAACGATTACAGATGAGCTCATCGCAAATGTACTACGGATGGTCAATGTTCCAGTCAAATCTTTTGGATTTCCCGCCTCATCCGTCAGTGTCAATGTAAAATCATGCTCACCTACAGGTAATTCTGAAAACTTTTTACCAATTTCAAAAGCGATATCAGGTGTGATATTTTCTGGATTCGACCAATTATCCGTCGGCTCTCCATCCAATAGCTCCCTGAGATCAGGGTCAGCACCTTCTTCAAATTCAAGAGATTCTTTTAATTTTCCATCTGGCGGTGTAGTATCTGTAACATAGTACTGGGTGGTAAAATCTATACTTGTATCACCAGAAGAAACAGTAACTACCGCCTCCCCTGAAGTATCAGGTGCCCAAATAGAAGGCCCAGATGTCACTTTGTAACTATACTGATCAGCATATTCTGGCAAATCAGTAAACCAAGACATGATCGTCTCTTTGGATAGCTCTTCTTTTCTTTGTGCTTCCACTCTTACACGAGACTTAATGTTAAACGTCGGCACCTCATTTTTTACTTTTACTGTTCCTAATGGAACATCCTTATACGTAACACTTTCGATCGGTTGTTGGTATACGCCGGAATTGAGATAAGCTACAGCTGTCGTACCTAATGTCAATGTTCATCTTAAGTCAAAAGAGGTTTCTGGCTCCAACGTTTTCTTTGTTCGAGTAACAACGATATCCAAATACCTTTCTTCGCCACTGCTTCTAACTGTTACTGCAACATTTAAATAGGGCGCGAGGTTAATTGTTCCTAAAGATGTCAGCTCATGGGTATTTGGAAAAGTTGAATTGTAGCCATAAAACATGTAATGATACAGATCAGGAAGACTATTGTTACTTCCAATAAAAGCGATCCAACTATAGGGATCATCACCATCCCAAATCTCGGAAAAGCTCTTAAAAGGACCAACTGTATATGTTTGAGATTCGCCCACCGCACTTTTCAAAGTAATCTCGCCATATGCAACATTTTTTAAGATAGCATCAACATAAGAACTCTGCCCATTTGCAATCAGTTGTGGACGATACGTCGGAAGATTAGGTAAGTTCGCTCTAGTCTGATTTAAGATTGGTGGTAGATAGTTATCCACATTGAATATTTCTGCTGGCTGCGTTGGGGCAGCATCCTTTAGTTCTTCTGATGTCTCCTCAGCAATCGGCTGTTCCTCCACAGCGGTTGTTTCTGATTGCTCCGATGAAATGGCAGTTTCTTCAGTGGTTGCTTCTGGTTCACTGATTTCAGAAAGTGCACTTTCCGGTATTACTGGCTCTTCTTGGTCTTGTGTATTTTTCACGATCTCACTGTCTTGAACAGTTGATAAATCTTCCGCAAAAGCGATTAAAGGAAAAATACACGGTTGGAATAGTAACAAAGAAGTTGCTGCTATTCGTAAACGTTTAAACTTCAAATCTTCTATACCTCCTCCCATAGTTATAGCATCCATTTATATTTTTGTTATAGTAGACTATA
The DNA here is from genome assembly GCA_015680865.1 of Enterococcus lacertideformus. Taxonomy (GTDB): domain Bacteria; phylum Bacillota; class Bacilli; order Lactobacillales; family Enterococcaceae; genus Enterococcus_B; species Enterococcus_B lacertideformus. The sequence goes on from JADAKE010000022.1 coordinate 107,834, forward strand.
AATGGTATGCAAAAGTTATCAATTATATTTAGTAGGAATTCACGACTGTCTCTTCTTCCCAATTTGAGTCGATCATTCAGTGTAGAAGCATCAGACCAAATTTGTTCTGATCTTCTAAGCTAGGCTACTAGTATCATCTAGTATTAATGAATAATAAGTAAAGTAAGCTTTCACAGCCAAAAGTAAGTAAAGTAAGCTTTCACAGCCAAAAGTAAGTATAGAAAAACTTTTCGATTTGATCTTTCGCATACTCACCCCCAAACATCATGAAATACCCACACTAAGATTATCTATGATTCCACTAGGATAATAAAACCTATTTTTACCGATAGAATGGTAATTTCTAACTGAAAAATTCTTGAATAGTACTCGATTTATAGAAAACTGTAGCTAAAAAATAGGAGAAATTCTTTTTCAAACCAAAAATAAAGAGACCTTCATCTTATCATTTTATCTATAGTTTGGTAGTTATAAACAACAAATAAAGCATGAATCAGTTATTATAAATAGCGATCTCTTACGATTTATTTGGCCATCTCACTTTTATATTGATTTCAGAAACAATAGATTTCATCAACTACTATTAAACGCTTTCTTTTTAGTAAGTACCACAAAAAAAATCAAGACAACTCTCAGAAAAAATCTGAGAATTGTCTTATGCTAAAACAGCTATTCTATCATTCAAAAAGCAACATCTTGATCTGCTGTAGCCAATTTCTAAAACTTAAAAAGTCGTTTAGTTATGCTCAAATACTGCTTTTGAGAGTGAACTTCTCTCTTGTATTTTTTAATTTGCGACAATATTGACTAGTTTATTAGGTACGACAATGACTTTCCGTACTGTCTTACCTGCGATATTTTCTTTGATTACTTCATGCTCCATTGCGATTTTTTCAAGCTCTTCTTTTGCTAGGTCACGTGAAACATTCGCTTTTCCTCTTATTTTGCCATTGATTTGGAAGACGACTTCCACTTCGTCTTCTATTAGCGCTGCTTCATCATAGGTTGGCCAAGTCGCATAAGAAATACCACCTTCATTGCCTAAAATCGCCCATAATTCTTCCCCTATATGTGGCGCAACTGGTGCCAATAATTGAATAAATCCTTCAATATATTCATAAGGGAGGGCATCGACTTTATACGCTTCATTGACAAAGACCATTAGTTGAGAGATAGCTGTATTAAAATGAAGATTATCATAATCCTCTGTTACCTTTTTCACGGTTTGATTGTAAACCTTGTCTAATTTCCCATCATTTAGCGTGGTGATTCGATCACGCATTTTATTATTTTCATCTACGATCAAGCGCCAAACACGATCTAAGAATTTGCGGCTACCTTCTAAGCCATTTTCACTCCAAGCAATCGAAGCATCTAATGGACCCATAAACATTTCATATAAGCGCAAGGTATCAGCACCATATTGGGCAACAACATCATCTGGATTGACCACATTTCCACGGGATTTAGACATTTTTTCGTTGTTCTCGCCTAAGATCATCCCTTGATTGTATAGTTTTTGGAATGGTTCTTTGGTTGGCACAACTCCGATATCATATAAAAATTTATGCCAGAAACGAGCATATAATAAATGAAGTACCGCATGTTCTGCCCCACCGATATAAATGTCCACCGGCAACCAACGTTCTAGTTTTTCGTAGTTCGCTAATTCTTTTTTATTATGCGGATCGATATAACGCAAGTAATACCATGAGCTTCCAGCCCATTGTGGCATGGTGTTCGTTTCCCGACGTCCTTTTTTACCAGTTTCAGGATAAATGACGTTTACCCATTCCTCAATATTTGCTAATGGTGACTCACCTGTGCCACTTGGTTTGATGTTGGTTGTCTTTGGTAAGCGTAAAGGTAATTCTTCTTTTGACAAAGCGGTTACTGTACCATCTTCCCAGTGGATGATCGGAATTGTTTCTCCCCAGTAGCGTTGACGTGAGAATAGCCAATCTCTTAATTTATAGGTTACCTCTTTTTTACAGATTTGATGATCTTCCAGCCACTCGATCATTTTTTCGGTCGCCTCTTTTGTATTTAAGCCATTAAGGAATTCAGAATTGATATGTGCGCCATCTTCTGTATACACTTCTTTTTCTGGATTACCACCTTCAATGACTGGAAGGATCTCTAAACCAAATACTTTGGCAAACTCATGGTCTCTGCCGTCATGAGCAGGTACAGCCATCACGGCTCCTGTTCCATAAGAGGACAACACATAGTCTGCAATCCAAATAGGGATTTCTTTGCCATTGACTGGATTGATTGCATAAGAACCGGTGAAAACACCTGTTTTTTCTTTTGCTAGGTCTGTACGTAATAATTCTGATTTTTTCGCTGTTTTTTTGATATAATCTTCTACTGCTTCTTTTTGTTCAGGTGTAGTAATTTCTTTTACTAGATCTAATTCTGGTGCTAGTACGATGTAAGACACACCATATAATGTATCTGCACGGGTAGTAAAGGTTTCGAATGTTTTGTCCATACCAGCAATACTAAATGTGATATTGGCTCCCACAGAACGTCCAATCCAGTTGCGTTGCATTTCTTTGATGCTTTCTGGCCAATCAACTAAATCTAAATCATCAAGTAAACGATCAGCATAAGCAGTGATTTTTAGCATCCATTGTCGCATTGGTTTGCGGACAACATCATAGCCACCGCGTTCGCTTTTTCCATCAATGACTTCTTCATTTGAAATCACTGTACCTAATTCTGGTACCCAGTTAACAGCTACTTCTGCTTCATAAGCTAAGCCTTTTTCATATAACTTTGTAAAGATCCATTGTGTCCATTTATAATACGCAGGATCAGTAGTATTGACTTCACGATTCCAATCATAACTAACCCCTAAAGAATTGATTTGGCGACGGAATGTCTCAATATTTTTTTGTGTAAACTCAGCGGGATCGTTCCCTGTATCTAAAGCATATTGTTCTGCTGGCAAACCAAAGGCATCCCAGCCCATAGGGTGTAAGACATTGAATCCTTGGCTACGTTTGAAACGTGAAAGGATGTCTGTTGCGGTATAGCCTTCCGGATGACCTACGTGTAGCCCTTGTCCAGATGGGTATGGGAACATATCCAACGCATAGAATTTTGGTTTGTCAGAATCTTCATGGGTGTTGAAGGTATTATTTTTAGCCCAATATTTTTGCCATTTTTTTTCAATTTCTTTATGATTATAACTCATTTTCCATCCCCCTGATCCAGTGGTTCTTCCACATGTACGTGTCGAAGTTTGAATAAGTGTCTTAGATAGCTTTATGCACTTACTTCTATATGTTTTTTTAAACAAAAAATCCTATAAAAAGATTGCTCTTTTTATAGGACGTAATCTACGTGGTACCACCTAAGTTTGCCTTATCAAAAAGGCCTCAAACGTTTTAACGGTCGTTACCGCCTCTGCTTACTGATCCGTTTTCGGCAGGAGCAACTCAAAGGCGAGTTCAAAAGCGTCCGTACACATTTCCACCATCCATGTGCTCTCTAAAACTTTCAACTTTTTACTACTTCCTTTTCAAATGTTAATCTATTCTTTACTTCTAAAGTGTAGATTTATAGTAACAAATAAATGAAATAAGTTCAAATATTATTTCATTTATTCTACCATTTATTTTGCAACTATCAATGTTTGTCCTGGATAGATGAAATTATTTTTGATATTATTCCATTCAATCAATTGATTCATGGTGATTCCATGACTGTTTGCTACACCCCAAACTGATTCACCCGCTTTAACAGTATACGTTTTTTTACCTGCTTGAGTTGTTGGTGTAGTTTGAGTTGCCCCTTTTTTAACAATCAATTGTTGCCCTGGATAAATGAAATTATTTTTAATATTGTTCCACTCAATCAATTGTTACATCGTGATGTTATGTTTATCAGCGACACTCCAGACAGATTCTCCAGCCTTGACGGTATAAGTACTTTGTCCTGACATAGTAGACGAATTTGTGTTACTTGAGGCTGTGTTGTTTGTTACAATATTGCTTGCTGTACCCGAAGAAGAGCCACCTTTGACAGTCAGTTGTTGTCCTGGATAAATAAAGTTGTTTTTGATGTTATTCCATTGGATTAGTTGGTTCATGGAAATACCAAACTTATGAGAAATACTCCAAACTGATTCTCCTGCTTTTACCGTATAAGTGGTATTAGAAGAAGTATTCGTGTTTGCCGTATTACTTGACGTGTTTCCCGCTGTATTGCCTGTTGCATTATTTGAGGACGTTCCGTTATTTGTTGAAGAACCACTATTTGAAACCACTAATTGCTGCCCTGGGTAAACAAAGTTGTTCTTGATGTTGTTCCACTGGATCAGCTGATTCATAGAAATCCCATGATCATTAGCGATTTTCCAAACAGAATCTCCTGCTTTTACCGTATATTTTGAGCTCGATGCTGACGTAGTGTTGGAGGTATTCGTGTTTCCTGAAGAAGGACTACTTCCAGGATTATTCGTTGACGTACCAGTTGTTTGTCCACCTTTGATCGTTAATTTTTGACCTGGATAAATAAAATTATTTTTGATATTGTTCCATTCGATCAACTGAGCCATAGTGATACCAAAGGAGTTAGCAATCCCCCAAACGGAATCTCCTGATTTAACGATATAAGTGGAGCTAGTAGATGTTGACGTGTTTGAATTGTTTCCCGTACTACCTGTATTTCCACCATTACCGATTGTTGCTCCTCCACCAGCATTTCCACTAGCGGGTGTATCATATTTCGTCAGTCCATAGGTTGAAATGATATTATTTAATTTACTTGCATAACTTGGATCTGTCGCATAGCGCCCAGTTAAACAAGCGGTAGCATCCATGTAAGATTTTGTATTGCTTTTCCATGTCCCTGCGTAATAATAGCCATTACCAAAAGAAGTATTTCTTAAAACATAAGCATTGTCACTAAATGATTCGGCAAAAGAAGGATAGTGACGGAACGGTTCTTTTTTAGTTACCCATTGATTATTTAAATATTCAAGCGTATCCATATAAACGGTTTGCCCTTGATAACTTCCTTTAATACCAAATAAATTGTGATAAGGTGCCTGTGATAAAGAACTGCTTCCCCATCCACTTTCTACGACTGCTTGAGCAATCGGTTGTGCATATGTTGCAATTTCAGCGATGAATGCTGAAGTATTGATCCTTACCCCAAACTGAGCTGGTGTTTGATCTGCATTTACCGAGACAGGCTGTATCAACGGTGTAGCAACTGAACATCCGACCATTGCAGTACCAACAAGAGCAGCACTACGTTTTACTTTACGAAAACTCTTGGTTTCTTCCAAACGTCTTCGCTCTTTTCTTACTATGTTTTCCATCTTCTATCCTCCAACTTCTATTTACAATTTCTATACTATTATAATAAGTATAACTTCTCTTAATCTTTATTAAAAGTTATTTAAGAGAGTGTCCTATTATTGTAATCATACTGTAATTTTTCGTAATGTTCTTAAATAAGAAAAAAATAGAAGATTATCTTACTTAGCTTTCTATTGTATAAAAAAGAAAACGGTTGACAAATAAATTCAAAGTATGTCGGTTATGCTACTTTAAAATTTCTAAAAGATTACGATTTTCTTACCAATAAAATGACGTTTTTTATTTTTTATTGAACATGTCTTTTTTTCGTTAAATACAGATATTATTTATTCCACAAAAGATGCTATAATGAATCATTATTGAAAAGGAGGCTATTTATGAAACAAAGAAGAACTTTTCATGTAATTGGTACATGTTTTTTATTGCTCAAGTTATATCGTCAAATACCATACTTCTTTATTATCTGGATTTGACCAATCAATGACCGCACTCATACGAAATTTGGAAACCCGCTCACAGTTATCCTTGTCTTTTTACTTTTTTCATTTCTTTTGTGGTGGAAGAAAAAAAGAACAGAGTTACTCTGGTTTATGCTTAATTTTATCACCATCGCTGGAATACTTAATCCAATAATCAAACTATTCATCATGCGTGCTCGTCCAACGCTGGGACATCTAGTGGTTGAATATAGCTATAGCTTCCCTAGTGGTCATGCAGCTACAAGTATGATTTTATATGGCTCACTGATCCTGATCCTCCCTGCACTTATGCAAAAAAAGTACCTTCGTTCATTGCTTCAACTTATTTTAGCGTTTATTATAATAAATGTTGGGATTAGTCGTGTTTATTTAGGCGTACATTTCCCAAGTGATATTTTGGGTGGCTACCTACTTAGCCTTTCTTGGTTATTTTTTACTTATCCGTTTTACAAGGCAAAAAAATGACAATCAACTCATGTAAATAACTTATTCTATTTTTTCAAGTGATTGTTCGTTCCATCAGCGATCGATAGATAAAAATAACCAAACCATGAAAGAATCAATTGAGAGATAGTTAACTTTTTGTCGATCAGTTAAACTGGCTCTTTAATGATTCTGCAAAGTATCAAAAATAAGATACTGTGTAATCTACGAAGTAAACAACAGATGAATAGCCGTTATAAGTTTTTTCGTGTTGTTCAAACCAATTGGCTCTTACTTCATAACTTTTAGAAAGAAGGATATTAATGGACTTTCCTTACTCAGATGGAAACAAACGCTATCATTCATGGAACTATGCATTAAGAAATGAATTTGGTGGAAAAATTTTCAAAGTACCGATCGATGGTGGCTTTGATTGCCCCAATCGTGATGGGACGGTCGCTCAGGTGGCTGTACATTTTGTAGTGTTTCTGGCTCTGGTGATATGATCGTGGCACCAGAAGATCCGCTACCGCTCCAATTTTATAAAGAAATCGACATGATGCATCAAAAATGGCCTAGTGTTTCCCAGTATATCGTCTATTTTCAAAATTTTACCAATACTCATGCACCAGTCGCTGTCATTCGTGAACGATTTGAACAAGTAATTAATCTTCCTGGCGTTGTCGGATTGTCAATCGGGACACGTCCAGACTGTTTGCCAGAGGAAGTCGTTGATTATTTAGCAGAACTAAATGATCGCCTTTATTTATGGGTCGAATTAGGTTTACAAACGACTTTTGAAAAAACCTCCGCTCAAATCAATCGGGCCCATGATTACCAAACTTACCTTGATGGTGTAAGTAAACTGCGTAAACATGGTATTCGTGTCGGCACCCATCTGATTAACGGATTACCTGGTGAAACAGTAGAAATGATGCGTGAAAACGTCCGACGTACGATCCTTGATTCGGACATTCAAGGGATCAAGTTACATCTGATGCATTTGATGCGTAAAACTAGAATGCTCCGTGATTACCATGAAGGTCGTCTACAGCTGATGAGCCGCCCAGATTATGTTAATGTGATTTGCGATCAACTAGAAATGATTCCTAAAGAAATCATTATCCATCGTTTAACTGGTGATGCACCTTGGGATTCTTTGATCGGACACATGTGGAGCTTGAAAAAATGGGAAGTGTTGAATGCTATTGATGAGGAACTTGTCCACCGTGATAGTTACCAAGGAAAATTTGATGTTCGTAAAGGAGTTCTTTGTTGATGTTGCAAACAGCTTTACATTTTAGCCATATATTGAAGGAGATCATTCAGCCTGGTGACCAGGTGATCGATGCAACGATGGGCAATGGCTACGATACGCTTTTTATGGCTGAACTCGTAGGAAAAACTGGTCATGTTTATAGTTTTGATATCCAAAATGAAGCGTTGATCTCGACCAAAGAAAAACTTGATGCACAAGTCTTAACTCCCCGTGTTTCACTTTTGCTTCAAGGACATGAGACCATGGAAAAAGTCATTGCGGTGGATCAGCCAATCAAAGCAGGTATTTTTAATCTAAGGTATCTACCTAAAAGCGATAAATCAATCATTACCTTACCTGAAACGACAAAAACCGCAATGCAAGCGCTCCTAAAACGATTAGTAGTGCAAGGTCGAATGATCCTAGTCGTTTATTATGGACATGCAGGTGGAGAAACAGAGCTTGATATGGTTCAAGCATTCTGCCAAACACTTCCCCAAGAACAGTATAATGTCTTGAAATATCAATTTATCAATCAAAAAATAATCCGCCGATTTTATATTGTGTAGAACGCAAAAAATAGCTATTAAATAAACAATGGCGAAGAAATAATTACAGAAAAATACGACTTAAAAGATAGATTTGTTTGTCTTCTAAGTCGTATTTTATTAAGTCTTCTATGAAAAATCATTCAGTCATCAACTATTAGGGCAATCTTTCACATCAATTTACATTGGATAAGATATGCTTCAACTAAGTTAAAAGTATTTTTTATTACTTAAAATAATTAGATTGGAGAGAACAAACTGCTGGACATCTCGAAAAACGGTAAACCACTCTTTGTGCAATCATACAATGCTTCATTAAGAAAAAGTGTGAAAGCTTTGAACATAGATAAAAAAGTATGAAAGCTTTGAACATAGATAAAAAAGTATCTTCACATATTTTAAGGCACTCACGCATCTCGCTTCTGACCAAATTGGGTATCCCTTTAAAAGCAATAATGGACAGTGTCGGACACAAAGATTCAAAAACGACACTAAAAATATATACTCATACTACTGATAATATGCAATTTTAACTTATTGACAAACTAAGTGAAAGCAAATTATAATTGTCTCTTTTCAATAGTTTCAATAAATAATAAGAGTATGGGACAAAAGTAAAGATTCCTTTTGTTTCACACTCTCGGATAAATGGCGGGAGCAGAAGCAACTCCTTCGGAAATAAGCTTCTGTTCCAGCCTCCTATTTTATTCAAATACAAATTGATTATGGTACAGTTCGGCATAGAAGCCTTCTTCTGCTAGTAGCTGATGGTGATTTCCTTCTTCAATCACTTTACCATCACGTAAAACAACGATTCTATCAGCATTTAAAATGGTTTTTAATCGATGGGCAATAACAAAGCTTGTACGGCCTTTGATTGCTTCATCCATTGCTTTTTGGATTTTTGCTTCGGTTACTGTATCAACGTTACTTGTTGCTTCATCTAAAATCAACAGCGCTGGGTTAGTGATAATCGTTCTGGCAATACTAATTAATTGCTTTTGTCCTGTACTAAACAAGTTATTTTCTTCAGATACTTCTGTTTCATATCCTTTTTCTAAGTTCACGATAAAATCATGAATATTCGCTTGCTTCGCTGCATTAATCACTTCTTCATCTGTGGCCTCGGGCTTTCCAAATATAATATTGTCTCGAATCGTTCCAGAGAATAAGACAGATTCTTGTAAAACAATACCTACGTGCTTGCGTAAAGCATCCAAATCGTATTCACGGATATCAACACCATCAATCGTCACAGCACCACTATTCACGTCGTAAAAACGATTCAAAAGATTCATGATTGTTGTTTTACCTGAACCAGTAGGGCCTACGAGCGCGACCATCTCTCCTTTGTTTACATCAATGGAAACATCGTCTAGTACTAGCTTTTCTGGGGTATAGCCAAAATCGACATTTTTTAAAGACAATCCTTTTTGGATCCCATCAAATGGTTTTCCATGTGTCGGTTTCACTTCATCTTTTTCTGCAAACATTTCATTCAGTCTTCTAGCTCCAGTAATTGCTAGTTGTATCATACTATAACCAGAAGAGATTTGCATCAATGGTTGATAATATTGTTGTGAATATTGAACAAATGTTACAACTAAACCTAAGGCAACTGATCTTTCTAGGTAACCATTCAATGCTAACCAACCACCAAAGAAAATAACGATTGCTGTATTCACTAAAGACATCCCTTGCATCATGGGGAATAATAAACCTGAATAAGCTTGTCCTTTAAAGGTTGCTTTTCGAACAGTTTCATTGTGTTCCAAAAAGCCATCAATCGTTTCTTCCTGTAGTCCGTTCGTGATGATTACCCGTTGCCCACTGATTTTTTCATCCATATATCCATTTAGTTTCCCAACTTCATCTTGTTGCAAATCGACATATTTTCTTGCCTTTTGAATAATCAATACGGCAATCAAAATCGCTACAGGCGTTGATGCAACCGTTGCCCAAGCTAACTCGACATTTTGACGGAACATCATGATCAAAATACCAAAAAGCAAAACAATATTTATAATCACTTGAAGTAACGCTTGGTTTAAACTATTTTGGATATTATCTAAATCACTGGTAAAGCGACTCAAAATTTCTCCATCTTGATGAGAATCAAAAAAACGAATTGTCAACTTTTCTAATTTATTAAATAAACCAATACGCATACGGTTCGTCGATTTACCAACCACTTGAGTAAACAAGATACTATAAATAAAGTTGGCAGCACTAGCCAATACATAAAACATCAATAACTTCCAAATAATGGAAAGAAAATGACTTTTATCATCGACGCCTTGCATCAAAGCAGTCACGTAATTGGCTAGTTCTTGGAACGCCTCACCAATATACTGTGGTGCTTTTACTTGAAGATAAGTAGCAATGATCACTGTGATAAAAATAAAGAAAAAGGAGACCTTATAACGTTTCAAATAATGATAGAAAAACTTACTAGCTTTGATTAAATCAGTCATGGCTACTCCTCCGTTCCTTTTTGTTTTTCAAAAATTTCTTGGTACACACGATTGCTTGCTACTAATTCTTCATGGGTCCCTTCCCCTACTAATCTTCCTTCATCTAGTACAAGGATCCGATCTGCTTTAACCACAGAAGCAATTTTTTGAGCAATCACAATCGTCGTTGTCCCGTTTAATTCTTTCGCTAATGCCTCACGAACAAGTTTTTCCGATCGTGCATCTAACGCGCTGGTACTGTCATCTAAAATCAAAATTTTAGGATCACCAATTACGCCACGAGTAATAGATAGACGTTGCTTTTGTCCACCAGAAAAATTACTACTTCGCTCTTTCACAGGTGCTTCATAGCGATCTGCTAATTTCTCAATAAATTCTTGGGCTTGTGCAATCCCAGATGCGTGCTTCATGTCTTTTTCAGAAGCATTCTTTTTCCCTTGGCGCAAGTTTTGGGCAATAGTTCCAGAAAAAAGAATTGCCTTTTGTAATACAAAAGAAACAGTTTGGCGTAAGCTTTTTTCATTTACTTGTCTTAGATCCAACCCACCGACTTCTACTTTTCCTTCAGTCGGATAAAATAATCGTGGGATCAATTGTGCTAATGTAGATTTACCAGCTCCTGTTGCTCCGACAATTCCCACCATTTCTCCTGGTTTTATTGAAAAACTAATGTCTTTTAGCGTATCTGCATCATCACCAGGATAACGGAAAGAAACGTGATCAAATTTTACTGATCCAGTCAATTCTTGTTCAGGTACATCTTGATAAGATAAGTCTGGCTCCGTGTCTAAGATTTCTTTGATACGTTTCAATGAAACAGCAGCTCTTGAAGTCATCATCATCATCATTCCACCGATAATGATCGCCATCATGATCTGCATCAAATAGTTCATAAAGGAAGCAATCCCACCGATCAAAGTCGGATCATCTTTTGCTAGATCACTAACAAAAAAGATCGCACCTACTACTGCTAAGTTTGCAGCGAGCATAAAGGAAGGAATCATGACAGAAAATAGTGTGCCAACAATAATATTGTGTTTCGTTAATTCTTCACTGACTTTACTAAATTCTTTCAGTTGGTTTTCTTCTTGAACGAACGATTTTACTACGCGTATCCCCATTAGATTTTCTTTAGCGATACTGTTTACTTTATCAATCAATTTTTGGATGATCATAAAATGTTTGCCCATTCTTGTAAACGATAAAGCTGTAATCAAGAACACCGCTACGATCAGCGCTACAATGATCCACCATAATTGTGGCATCGTCAACATCGCTAAAATGAACGCACCGATAAATAGAAACGGTATTCTAAAAAGCGATTGCAGAGAAATCATGACTAAGTTTTGGATTTGTGTAATGTCATTTGTTAAACGTACGACAAGGTTACCTGCAGAAAACTGTTCAATATTTCCAAATGAGAAAGTTTGGATCTTACGAAAAGCTTCTTCACGAATATCTGCACTTACACCTTGAGCGACTTTGGCTGAAAAGATCGTATTGGTTACGCCAGCAGCCAGCCCTAATAAAGCTAAACTAATCAAGTATACACCAATTGTTTTCATCTTATCATTGTCTTCGGTGATAATAGCTTCTAACACTTGTTGCAATAATTTTGGTTGCCATAATGTAGCTGTAACCATTACTGCCACAGACAGCAGCGAAATAAAGGTAGCTACTTTATATTTTTTTGCATGTTTTAAAATTAAGCCCATTGGTTATTACACCCCTTTTTATTAAAATTGACAGGTTTAATTTAACACTGTAAAATTAGACCGACTAACAATTTACCATGTTTAAAAAAATATTGCAATACAAGAGGTTGATAAATTTTGGAACAAAAGCTTTCCCAAGAGATGATTATCCAAACTGCCTTTGCTGTTTTGGCAGAAACACAAGAACTATCAAAACTTTCCATGCGGACTCTCGCACAAAAAACAAATGTGAAGGCTCCTGCTCTTTATTGGTATTTTAAGAATAAACAAGACTTACTCCAAAAAATGGCTGAAGTAATGGAAAATGAATTAGTGATTCCTGATCAACATTTGCCTTGGCAAGAACGTATTGTGCAATTTATGGAAAACTACTATGATCTTTATACGCGATTCTCTTGTGGTGCAGAACTTGAAATCAATACGATCCCAGCATATTCCTGTCGTCTTGAACACTTAGAAATCATGATTCAAACTCTTGTCCAAGCATGTTTTTCCATCGAACACAGTCGCCAAGCTGTTACTGCCCTTCATAATCTTTTGATCGGTCAATTGATGGATCAGCAACATGAACAAAATCTTCGTCAAAAAATCATTTCAGGAAATCATTTGCTAAAAGATGCCATTTTTTCGATGAAAAACTATATCGAAGAAAACGAGCTCACTGGATTAAAAGTAAGTATCTCTGCTCAAGGACAAGAAGAGGAGAAACAGGTCTTTCTAAATAGCGTAACGACTTATCTTCAAGGATTAAATTTACAAAAAGAAACATAAAGAGCAACAAGCCATGAGATCACAACACTTTATGTGTGAATACTCATGGCTTGTTTATTTTAAATAAAAGAAGGCACCGATAGAAGAAGCTCTGTTGATAATTAAGAAGAAAACACTTGATATTCATCACATTCATGCCGATGCTGTTTTCTTCATTTGTCATATCTAGCTCAAACTAATTTTTCCTCAAAGGTCTCTGGTATTACTCTAGGAATCGTAAAAGCCCTTTTTTTATTCATATGTGATGAGATAACAACAAAATTTGTAAAACAAGTTACTACCAATATAACACTTAACAATCGTTAGATTTTTCCCAATTATGAAAGAAACATTTCCATTGATTTATGGTGTGTATCACTTAGCTATGTTTTTGTTTTTTTCAAAAAAGTCACCTCATAAAAATAATTAAATACTTCAGATATCAAGCTAACATCATACAGTACGCAGTTAAAAAAATTTCTTTTTTTGCTATGTAACCTAACAATAATATTTTGATAAAAAAACGACTGATAGCCAGCCGTCTTTTATTTTTCTTCAAATAACCATTCAAGTGCTCGTTGAATCCATTGATCCCAAAAAATCCAGTTATGTTCGCCAGACCCATGTTCAAATGTAACATCAATGCCTTTTTCCTTCAAAGTATCCACCATTTCCTGATTGGCTTGATAAAGAAAATCAGATTCTCCACAAGCAAGATAGATGCGTGGAGGTACTTTCCCACTGTTAACTAATTTTTCTAATAAATACTGCGGGTCATTGATTGAGCCTTTGATTTGCTCCAAAGGTCCAAATACACCTTCCCAGAATTTGGCTTTACGGATCATCAATAAGTCATCCAGCCGATTTCCTATTGAAACGGCCCCGGATAAAGAAACAACTGCAGCAAAATTTTCTGGTTTTGCTAAACCAAGTTTTATTGCACCATAACCTCCCATTGATATACCAGCTGCATAAGTCTTTTCTCTTTTAGTGGTTAATTGAGGGAACAGCTCATGACAAATCGTAGGTAGTTCTTCTGAAATAAATGTCCAGTACTTCATATCATAAGTAGTATCTGTGTACCAACGATCTTGTTCGTTGTTTGTGGAAGGATCACGTTGAGATTCACTTCCATTTCTAATACATTAGAATAAATATTTGCTTGAATAAACGCCATGTTGAAACTTCCTTTCTAAAGTTGTGAAAGCTGTGATAATAGCAAGTAGTTCTTTGTGAACAAGTAAGAATCGTTTATAATACTTTTCCACTGAGAAAAAAGAATACTTACTATTGAGACACGTACTCATGAACACCATTTGCAAAGATAAATTAAATAGCACTTTCTCCTGCACATCTATTCTTGACATGCACCGAGCAATCATAGGAATAGTAAAAAGAAAATAACTTTTCCTATTTTTACTTCTTGTATAGTTTTTGAAGTTTGGCTATTTAATTATTGTTTCTATTTGCAATAATAGGGTGACGAACAAAACAATTGTTCACTTAGTTCTACTGATTCCTTTTTATTTTATCACTTTTTTCTCGAACGACAAACGTCAACACCAGCGCAACTACTACCAATAGCAGACCAACTAAATAAACTTGATGCAATCCATCATATAAAATTTTTCTTAAAGGGACCAGTAAATTGTTCGCAATATTTTTTGCTGTTTGAGGATTGACTAATTTATTCATGATATCTGTGTCATTCGACAAGTTTGCTACAGCTAATTCGCGTTGTGTCACTCCGTTAATCAATAAGCCAAATACCGAAACCATAACCGTTTGCCCAATTGTTCGAACCAATGTATTAAAGGAAGTCGCTACCCCAAGTTGTTCGCGCGGCACACTATTTTGTGCACTGATAGTGGAAGTGGTCATCGTAATCCCTAAGCCTATACCGATAACTGTTGAAATAGCGAAAAACCACAAAAAATCACTTTCAAAAGGCATAAGCCATAGCCATGCTCCACCTATTGACGCAATCAATAAGCCTATTCTTAATACCCAAATCGTTGCAATTTGCATCATCCATTTGCTTGCTAAGAAAGAACCTACCATCCAAACAAGTGAGAGTGGAGCTAATACTAATCCTCCAACGGCTGCATTCAAGCCTAGTACGCCTTGCATCCACATTGGGATATAAACATCGATTCCCATTAAAAAACCACTAGCTAACGCTGCTGCTAAATTGACAACCACAAACAATGGATTGGCGAACAAATGCAACATAATAACCGGATCTTTTGCTCTTTTTTCTGCTACAATGAACAAAAATAGTAGCAAGACACTTCCAACTAATAGACCCGCCACTACTGGCGTAAATCCTTGATCTCCTAGTAATTGAAAACCTAAAAGTAATGCCACTAGCATCGCCATCAAGCTACAACTACCAAATAGATCTATTGGTTTTGACTCATGTTGTTCTTTTGACTCATTTAAATAAAACCAGATCAAAGTCATCAACAAAATCCCGATAGGCACATTGATAAAGAAAATCCAGTGCCAGCTGAATGTTTCAACAATAAATCCTCCAGCTAATGGACCAAAGACACTCGCAATCCCCCAAGCTGAACTATTAAGCCCCAATACCTTTGCTCTTTTTTCAATTGTGTAAAGATCACCAATAATTGTTAATGCGACTGGCATCATGGCTCCGGCCCCCATTCCTTGAAATGCGCGAGAAATAATTAAGCCAAGCATGGTTTGAGAAAGTCCACAAAATAATGAGCCGATAATAAATAATAGCGTACCAAAAACAAAAATAGGCTTTCTTCCCACTCTATCTGCTAATTTTCCATAAATAGGTGTCAACATCGCATTTGTTAATAGATAAATTGAAAACACCCAGTTCATAATTTCCATTCCATGAAGAGATCCTACGATCGTTGGCATTGCAGTAGTGACGATCGTTCCTTCAATAGCTGTCATTAAGGTCGCAATAAATACACTGATTGTCACTAATTTTACATTTGTTTCTCTTTTCACCTTATTACCTCCTTCTCTTCTATTACTACTAATTAAATCAAAAAAATAGCCTAAAACATTGGTCAGAAAAAACACAAAAATAACAGTTATATTCAAGTTATTTTTGTTAGAAAAAAACTGGAACAACTACCATTAAGGTAATCATTCCAGCAAACAAAAATCTATTTTACTAAACTTTCTTTTAGGGCATCCACTTTATCTGTTTTTTCCCATGGCAAATCAATATCCGTACGGCCAAAGTGCCCATAAGCTGCTGTTTGGCGATAAATCGGGCGACGTAAGTCTAGCATTTCAATGATACCTGCTGGACGTAGATCAAAATTTTTTCTAACAGCTACAATCATATCCTCTTCAGGAACGGATGAAGTACCGAAAGTATTGATTGAAATAGATACTGGTTGTGCGACACCGATGGCATAAGCTAATTGTACTTCTGCTTTTTTAGCTAAACCTGCTGCCACGATATTTTTCGCAATGTAACGAGCAGCATAGCTTGCTGAACGGTCAACTTTCGTTGCATCTTTCCCAGAAAAAGCACCACCACCATGACGCGCATAGCCACCATAAGTATCAACAATGATTTTTCTTCCTGTCAAACCAGCATCCCCTTGTGGTCCACCAATTACAAAGCGACCAGTAGGATTGATATAGTATTTTGTTTCATCATCAAGTAATTCAGCTGGTATAACTTCTTTAACTACCTTTTCGATGACATCATGACGAAGGGTTTCATTATCCACTGCATCATCATGTTGTGTTGAAATAACAATAGTATCAACACGTTCTGGTTGTCCGTTGTCATCGTACTCAACAGTTACTTGTGATTTTGCATCTGGACGTAAATAAGTCAGTTCATTTGACTTACGCAAATCGGCTAAACGGCGTACCAGCCGATGACTCAATGCAATCGGCAAAGGCATCAATTCTGGTGTTTCATCGACTGCAAATCCAAACATCAAGCCTTGATCTCCAGCTCCGATTTCATCTAGTACATCTTTTTTATCTTCATCACGAATCTCAAGTGCTTTGTCAACACCTTGCGCGATATCAGGCGATTGTTCATCAATAGCAACCAATACAGCTACTGTGTCACCATCAAAGCCAAATTTTGCACGTGTATAGCCAATTTCTTTGATTGTTTGACGAACAACTTTTTGAATATCTACATAAGCTGTGGTAGAGATTTCTCCAAATACTAATACGAGCCCAGTTGTGACAGATGTTTCACAAGCCACTCTTGCCTTTGGATCTTTTGCTAAAATCGCATCTAAAATCGCATCACTGATCTGATCAGCAATTTTATCTGGATGTCCTTCAGAAACTGATTCTGAGGTAAATAAATGTCTTTCTCCCATAAGTGATTCCCCCTAGTTAATTTCGGTTACAAGGCATCTCCGCACATAACGGATCCTCTCGGGAACTTGCAACGAACCAAGTATAGCAGATAAAATGGATTTATGCTTGTTTTTTTATCCTTTTTAATTAAAAAATGATTTCGTTTCACTTTTATTATTTCAATCACTCCCTATAATTTATTCCCTCACACTCTCTATTCCTCAAAAAAAGAACCAGATGGCAAGAATACATGTATAGGAAAGTAATTTTATATATTCTCTAAATAAATATGCTGTAGATAATTCTTCTTTCCAACCGTTATGAAGTTAATCGCTTTTTACGTTTCACTTCTGATGATAATCTCAGTGAAGTAAAATACAGCATATCTTCTTACTGCTATATTATCTAAAAGAATTCTTTTAAACAAAAAAAGATACTTAAAAAAGTATCTTTGATGACCCGTACGGGATTCGAACCCGTGTTACCGCCGTGAAAGGGCGGTGTCTTAACCGCTTGACCAACGGGCCAGATGAAATTAATGGGCCTAAATGGACTCGAACCATCGACCTCACGCTTATCAGGCGTGCGCTCTAACCAGCTGAGCTATAGGCCCCAACTAAAAATGTAAAGCGGGTGACGAGAATCGAACTCGCGACAACAGCTTGGAAGGCTGTGGTTTTACCACTAAACTACACCCGCATTACTATGGCGCGGGACAGAATCGAACTGCCGACACATGGAGCTTCAATCCATTGCTCTACCAACTGAGCTACCGAGCCAAAAACGGTCTGGACGGGACTCGAACCCGCGCCTCCTGCGTGACAGGCAGGCATTCTAACCAACTGAACTACCAGACCATAATTTTAGTTTTTTAGTTGTTGACTTTAATATTTAAAAGTCAATTGCGGGAGCAGGATTTGAACCTACGACCTTCGGGTTATGAGCCCGACGAGCTACCAGACTGCTCCATCCCGCGATAATATAAAAAAGGAGGATAAGGGATTCGAACCCTTGCACGGTTTTACCCGCCTGACGGTTTTCAAGACCGTTCCCTTCAGCCGGACTTGGGTAATCCTCCAATATGAAACTATAGCATGACCCGTACGGGATTCGAACCCGTGTTACCGCCGTGAAAGGGCGGTGTCTTAACCGCTTGACCAACGGGCCAGGTAAAAATATTAAAACGGAGAAGGAGGGATTTGAACCCTCGCGCCGGTTTCCCGACCTACACCCTTAGCAGGGGCGCCTCTTCAGCCACTTGAGTACTTCCCCAAAACCAATAAGATTTTGTACTAATGGGCCTAAATGGACTCGAACCCGCGACCTCCTGCGTGACAGGCAGGCATTCTAACCAACTGAACTACCAGACCATAATTTTAGTTTTTTAGTTGTTGACTTTAATATTTAAAAGTCAATTGCGGGAGCAGGATTTGAACCTACGACCGGACGGTTATGAGCCGTCTGCTCTAACCAACTGAGCTAAAGGTCCAGGCTCTTTAAAAATCGCGGCGGAGGGGATCGAACCCCCGACCTCCCGGGTATGAACCGGACGCTCTAGCCAGCTGAGCTACACCGCGAAAAAGGTATTCATTATTCAAATGAAATGGAGCCTAGCGGGATCGAACCGCTGACCTCCTGCGTGCAAAGCAGGCGCTCTCCCAGCTGAGCTAAGGCCCCATGGTTAAATTTATCATCTATCGGGAAGACAGGATTCGAACCTGCGACCCCTTGGTCCCAAACCAAGTGCTCTACCAAGCTGAGCTACTTCCCGTTGATATAACGCGCCCAAGAGGAGTCGAACCCCTAACCTTTTGATCCGTAGTCAAACACTCTATCCAGTTGAGCTATGGGCGCATATTGATAATGCCGAGGACCGGAATCGAACCGGTACGGTGATCACTCACCGCAGGAT
>JADAKE010000001.1 GCA_015680865.1 Enterococcus lacertideformus
GAAATAACTATAAAAAGGGCTAAAAAGGCATTAGCTTCATCCTCTCAAGCTTTAGAAAGTGCGGTTAAGGGGCAATTTGGAACAAAAATAACAGATGTGTTAGAAAAGCAACAGCAAACTTTAGATAAGCTATCTTTTTAGCACTTACCGATTAAATTGCTAATATTCTATCAAATAGGAAGTTTAATTAATTCATATATACCAAAAATTGTATTATAAAATTTTTAAAAGCTTCGAGAATACATATAAAATACTGAAACCTAATATTAATTTTTTGTGGAAAATAATACTAGTGGAAAAAAATATTTTTAAAGCAATGGGATTTTTATGAAATGGAGAATTTCTGCAAAAATAGCAATATACTTCTCACTGACAATGGAATCACTACAACAGTCAATAGAACAGGAATGTAATGTGCTTGGGCATTAAGTATGATTCAAGACTATTCTGAAATTACTAATGCAGAAAATTCTAAACAATTATTATTTTTTATTAACGAGCCTGAAACTTTTCTTCACCTAGTTGCTCAAGATAAGCTCATTTAGGCTTTTGAAAAAATATTCAAGAATTCACAAGTATTCATTACTACATATTCTCCTTATCTTTAAAAAAATACAATGGTGCCAATCATTATATTCAAGTATTCTCTTCTAGTGAGGAAAAAGTAACTCCCGAATGTAATATTGAAGAAGATAAATATATTTTTCAGTTAAGAATACTTGGAAAATGAAACAGCAAAAAATAAAAAATGATTTTCTTTTATGTATGAATGACAGTAGACATACTTAGATAGCAGTGTAGAAATGAGCTTAGAACAAAAGTAACTTCTTCGAAAAATAAACCGAAATTTACCAAAATTTAAAAAACACCAATTAGGTAACAATCAACATTAAAAACTAGTTTTTGTGTTTGTTGTCAAATTTTGAAAATACCTTCTTATTTCTCGGAGTTAGACACTTCTGTCTCAACCTCAAATTTAGCAGAAAAAGAGAGGGAATTTTATGGATCCAGTTTTAGTTGTAAAAAATTTGAAGAAATATTATGCAATAAAAGGAAATGTAACAAAAGCTGTTGATGATATAAGTCTAGAAGTAATGCCAGGGGAATATATCGGTATCATGGGGTCTTCTGGAAGTGGAAAGACCACATTTTTAAATTGTATTTCTACTATCGATCAGGCAACCGATGGCCAAGTATATATTGGAAATACGAACATTACCCAATTTGATGAAAAACGTCTTGCAAAATTTCGTCGAGAAAATCTTGGCTTTATCTTTCAAGACTTTAATCTATTGGATACACTGACTGGAAGCGATAATATTCTTCTTGCACTAACTATTTTGGGTGAAAAGCCAGCAAAAATACAAAAACTAATTGAACAAGTAGCCAAAGATTTGGATATTGAAGAAATTATTGATAAATACCCTTATGAGATGTCTGGCTGTCAACAGCAACGTGTAGCCTGTGCAAGAGCAATTGTAACAAATCCATCATTAATTCTGGCAGATGAACCCACAGGAGCATTAGATTCAAAATCAGCTGCCATGCTACTACAAAGCTTTCATATCATGAATGAAAAAAAGGTGCCACTATACTGATGGTAACACATGATGTATTTACAGCAAGTCACTGTAAACGTATCATTTTTATAAAAGATGGTCGTATTTTTTATGAATTGGTGCGCGGAAAAAAAAGCAGAACACAATTTTTTGATGAAATTATACAAGTAATAGCTACTCTAGGTGGTGATACAGACGATGTACTCTAATCTGAATATTTCTAAAGATATCTTTGAAAAACTTATAAAGAAAAATGTGAGAAATAGTTGCAAAAGACTATTTGATCTATTTTATTACACTAATGATTTCAGTTGCTTTATTTTATTCCTTTAACTCTATCAGCACCCAATTTTCGGCCCTCGGTATGTTGGATCGCCTGAATTATCTAAGCTTTACTTCAGTAATTCTCAAATCAATTTCTGTATTAGTATGCTTTATCATTGGGAATCTGGTAGTTTATGCGAATCGTTTTATGCTTAGAAGAAGAAAAAAAGAAATCGGCCTTTATTATCTACTAGGGATAGAAAATAAAGACTTAAATCGTATGCTCTTTAAAGAAACTCTTATAATAGGGACATTGTCGCTAGTTATAGGAATGGTTGTCGGTATCGTGTGTTCTCAAGGACTCACCTATGCTACCGGAAAACTCATTGGGATAGGGACAGATTCGTTTGTATTTATGATTTCTTACCACGCTATCTTCCTAAGCATTCTCTTCTTCGCCTTCTTATTCGTTCTCGTCTATAATTTGAATAAACGTGAAATTAATAAACTGACACTTTTAGAATTGATCTCTTCAGAACGGAAAAATGATTCTAAACAAAAAAATAGTGGTTTATCCAATTTATTAAGTGGAATTTTAGGACTTATTTTGGCGGCATTAGGCTACTATATCGTTTTTACAAAACTGACAAACGATATACTTCTTGTTTTAGGCATAAGTATTGCCGTACTGATTGCCTCTTCCTGCCTGCTCATTTTATCGACTTCAAAATTACTTGTTGTATTAATGAAAAGCAGAAAAAACTTTTATTATCGGCAGTTAAATCCTTTTGTGGTGGGCCAAATAGGTTCACATATGAAAAGCAATTCAGGTTCTTCGGCACTTACGGGTAGTTTACTCTTCCTAGCATTAGCTTTACCAATCATTGGGATCGGACTGGGACAATATGCGGTGAAGGATCTGGATATGCTTACCCCTTATGATGCAACGATTTACACATATGAGAATACAGAAAAAAATTTTTCAGATCATCCTATGTCGGAACTTACAAAGAATGGATTTCATTTAGAAAAATATTCAAAGCGTTATGCAGCACTTCCAGTCTATCGTCAGGATAAGAACGAAGTGATAGGATTGGAAGATTATAATCGTGCTCTTATGTTACAAGGAAAACAACCTATTTTACTTAAAGATAATGAATTTGCAGTGAATTACGATGCAAAAGAAGCAAAGCAAGAAAAAAATGGGTTGAAGCGTTTCATACAAAATCCTGTCGTAACAGTGGGTGAAGTAAAACTTAAGCTCACTTCAGGAGGGATTCATCGTAATAATTTAACCGTAAGTGAGGGATTGACAGATTATGGAACGCTAATTGTGCCTCAGAAATTGACAGAAAATCTTGATAGATCTTATTGGGTTGTCAATTTGCAATTTTTGGGCAATAAGATGGACACGCTTGTTGCTTTTACTAGCATGGATGTAGCTTCCACGATTCCTGACGGTTTTTCCGTACAAACAAAGGACGAAGTAATTATGGCCAGTACGTCGAATAATCTGATCTTTACCTATCTTGGTATTTATCTTGGTGTGGTGTTATTGATCACTGCAGGAACAGTACTGGCATTACAACAATTAGCATATTTTTCAGATAACCAGAAGCGTTATAAACTATTAGAAAATCTTGGAGCTGGACAGTCTGTTATACGACGTAGTATCAGAACTCAGCTAAATATTTACTTTGGGATTCCTTTTATCTTTGGCCTTATTTATTCCACGATAATCATATTTGGTGTATTCCGACATCTTTTGGCTACTGGGGTCGTGTTGCTATCATTAATAGCTGGAAGTTGCTTTGGCGTGTTGTTACTCATTTATATCATTTATTATTGGGTAGCTTATACCGAAAGTAAAAGAATATTAGCTAACCGTGAATAAAAATAAGCAAAATAAATGATGAATGTGTGTTATATCTCTTTTCATTTAGTCATAAGTATCATGGTCTAACTAATGAAACAGTAAGCCATGTATGGATGTAGAGGCTTCGATATCTACAAAGTCTGTTCGCTATACTTCTGAGTATAAAAAACTGAATCAGAAAAACACTTTTTTATATCACTCAATAAACCCAGTCCAGATTATTTGTACAATTTTTCTCATCGAGATACTCTCTTTTTTTAATAAGCAATACGATACACGAAATAGTCAAATCGCATATTCTGAATTTGCGATTGGTCTTTTCTACCCTATTTCAAATATTGAGAGAACATTTAAAATTGCTGTTAATAAAATACATCGACCCCTTTTTAACAGGAAATCTAAATAAAACTGCTGAAGGTAAAGAACTCATCATTTGAAAATATGTTTTCCTTTTAGGTTTTCTTAAAACGCTGAATACCATCAAACGGCATTGAACTGAGATAGTTAAATAAGTGATTTAAAACAATTTACTAATATATTTTAAGAAATCTTTTATAAGAATTGATTTTTTTTGAGGATCTCTAATAAGTCTTATATCATCTACAATATAAAGATATTCAGTAGTTGAATCTAGTTGGCTATCACTGTTATTAAAGAGAGAAAGAAGCTTCGTTAGTACAATATTTTCTGTAGAAGGCCCTAAAATTGATTCATAAACAAATTTTTTATTTGTTAGTAGATCATTATTAGCTTGAAAATTGTAGTAATCAACCATCAAACAAAAAATTCTTGCGCAAGTGTCTTTCATGAAATCAGATTCTAATTTTAAATATTTATTGCATATCTCAAGTATTTCGTCATATTTATTAAGTGTAACTTCATAAATATAGTGATGTAATTCTAAATTTTTTTTCCAAGAAATGAAAAAGTAATTGATATAATTTAATACAAACAGTGTAAATGATTCTAAAGAGAATACTGGTAAAGTTAAATTCTCCTTTTTTGTTACCAATGTAGATAAGTGATAAACAAGCTCGTTTACATTGGTATTATTATTTAGTAAACTACGCTCACTAAATTTATTTTGGAAAAATAAAGCATCTTCTACAGAAATAAATTTTAAGACAAGATTAGCAAGACCTAAATAAAGCTCTTTCACTTCTAACTCTGTAGGTTTTGATTGATCCAAATTTTTTAATACCGTTAATCCTATAGAAATAAATTCTTTATCTAAATGAAAGGGATATTCATCAGGATTTTTTTCTTTTATTATTAGTATACTTTTCTTCTTTAAGACATATTTCCAATTTAAACAAGTTAACAGCCAATTACTAAAAGCATGAATATTGACGGAGTTAGGAACGATATTATACTCAGCAAAAATAATATTGACTTGTCTTTTTAATAAAGATTTATCTGGTTGAACATTTAAGTTATCGTTGGATTCTTTTGATAAAGATATTAACTCAAAAAACAAATTCTTTATCATCTTACCCGAGCCCTTTAAGCGAACACCCTCATCAAGTACAATAGAAATATTATATGGTGCTAATTGTTCATTAAATAAGCGTATTATTTTATATACTTGAGGACGACTAGTATATAAAACTTGAGATAATTGTTTTGCTGTATATAAATTTGGGGAGAATAGTAATGTTTTTAAAATTTTGTAACCATTGTCATTCATACAATAAAATTTTACTACTTGTTCAATAGTATATTTCGCTTTATATAAAATAGCCTTATTGTGACTTATCTTAATACAAATGTCTTCCCCAAAATCTTCACTTATTTCTTTAACTAACTTTCTTATAGTAACTTCACTTAATTTTACACGGTCACTAAGTATTGAAAGAGGTAATTCTTCATTTTTTATTAGAAACAACATTACCTTACAAATTGCTATTTTATCTTTATTTTTCTTTTCTAAAATAAAGTGCATATCATACCTCCAGACATCATATCAGCATGTCCATTTGTTGCTTTTATTGATAATTCTATTCTTCTTTTCTTGATCTTTTTTAACATTTTTTTGTTTAAATCAAAGTAACCTGCTTCTGGATTTATTTGGTGAGAGTCAGGGATTCCTTTGATTGTGTCCCCACTCAATTCTTAGATATAGCTGCACACAGATTAGACAGCTGCCATTCATAAGAGTTATATAAAAAATATGCTGACAATTGGTAGTCTTATCATAAAATATTTCTTTATACTATTGTTATTTTTCATCTAAACTATTATTCTTTCTTAACAAAAAACTTCGAAAGGATAACATCCTAGAAAGAATATCCAACGATTCAGATAACTTTTAACTATAGTTCAGTTTTATTTCTCATCAATTCGAATGTTTACTACTTCAATCTGATTGATCTTTTCTATCACCTTGTCTTGACCTATAACAGTGAACAACACAACTTTCTTGTCCTTATATAGATTTGTTATGCTGTTCATTTTTCATGAATTTTTTATAAAGAGTATACCTACTACATCAATTATTATTTTAATAAGGAATGCTCTACGTAACCATGAAATTTCTTATGTACCAGTACCATCTAACTTTAATTAGAACTTTTTCTCTTAATAATGTATACCTTTAACAAACTCTCAAATAACTAGAGAGTTCTCCTTAACTTCAAAATTAGAGGGAGTGATAATTTCAGCATTAGTTAAAGTCCATTCAGCAAAAAAAACTCTCCAGTAAACAGATCTAGTGTTTCTGTTGCACATGGAACTTCAGTTACTTATGAAGGTGTGACTAGTGATAAAATAGCAACATAGATGTCACTATTTTTCATAGTACAGCTTCTTTGTATAAGATAGAACAATATCAATAAAAATATACAATAAATGAAGAATCACTTTTATCTATTTATTTAGAGAAAATAAAAATATAGATACAGATAATTTTGGCATTTTTTTCTATATATCTTACTTCTCATGATCATTAAGAATAACCAAGAAGTGATTGAATCCATTTATTCCAGGCAAAAAAATGCTTAGATTTTAAGAATTTTTCAGAAAAATTTAGCTTTCCAACGTATAAACTTGGCTTCCGATACAAGTAATCTATTTAGAGAAGCTACACTATTTTAGTACGGAGCATAAACATTAGGAAGATTTTACTTAGAACATCTTCAAGATAGTTGTCATTAGCCATAAAAATCATTAAAAAACAACGTAAGACTAGCCAAAAGACATGCTAATCTTATGTTGTTTTTTTATTTATCTTCCATAGTTGAAGAAATAGATGAAGCTAAAGATTTCTATTCTCATAACTAACATATGTGTATATAGATTCTGTATCCACTTATTTCACTATCTTTTTATTGTTTTTTTCCCACTTATCTTATTAAGAGATTTTGATCTTATTTGCTGATGAAAAAACATTAAATTTTTTATTTCTCTTGATTTAGGATAAATTGAAATACCAAATATTGGTATATTGAATTGTTCTGTTACTGCTTGTGGTGTGGAGTTAAGAACGAAACGATAGCGGTCACCTAGATATAACTCAAGTTTTTCAATGACATAACTCGCATATTCTTCTGAATTCATTACGATCAATGCTCGGATCTGTTGTTTCTTTTCAATCTTCTTTAGCAATTGAGGCCAATAAACCAACATTAAAGCTACCAAATTTCGAATGAATTCAGCATTTTTTATTTGTTTTAAAAATTGGTGTTGTTTGTCGTATAAAATAAAAGAGAAAGGCTCCATATAATCGTCTTCATTCATTATCTTATCTAGCAAAGCTTGACGTTCTTCACAAGCTATTTGATAACTGTTTTCCAAATAATCCATTAGCATATCAATCATTTCGATTAACCGATGATGATGATCTCCTAGATGTTTATTTTTCTTTAACTTAAGAATCGAGTGAACAAATGGTTGCTCAAAAATACTTTCTACTAATTTCATATCATGATTCTTTAAAGAATTGTAAGAAGAACGATTCTTTTTTTCATTTATTGCGACAGGCAAATTCTTTTTATGTTCTTTTTCATCCCATTGTTTTTCCTTCTCTAATTGATAGAGTTTCGTTGCGATAAAAAATAAAAGTTGTTTGTGCTTCCGATGACCAAGCTTGTTGATTCTTTCTTGCAGTTGGTTTTCTATTATGTATTTTGAGAATAATTGACGGCTTTTTTGACAAATTTCTGTAGTAAAAGCATCCTCCAAAGAAATATACTTTTCTAAAAGTAAATTGATCATTAACTTCTCAATCAATTGCTGTTCTCCTGTTAATCGAACTAACCCACGAATCCTTAAATGATAAGGTTTCAGAGCAAGATTGATTCGATTAACCATACGCCGTAATGTACTTTCTGAAATGAATAATTGTTCCGACAATTCTAAGTAACTCGTGTACGTATTTAATACGATTAATTCTAAAAAATGATATTCGATAGATATATTCTTCTGTTACATGGGGCGCAATTTCTGCAAATACACCATTTTCTCGTTCGGTATGTACCTTGATTTCTGTTGCATAGGAATCAATATCCATCAAGTCGTTCCTTAATGTTTTTGAAGAACACTTTAACTGTTGTTCTAAGTCTTGAAAGCGATGGGTTTCGCCTTCAAAAAGTAACTCTAGTAGAAGTAACTGTCGCTTCATTTTTTTTGATAAAATATCTAACATTTACTTCCTCCCCTCTTTTTAACAACTATAAAAAAACACTCTAATAATTAATATCTACTTGAATGTACTCCTAGTATTTATTTTAAAGAAGTTATTGTAGTACGTAGAATTTTTTTTTCAAAAGATTAGTAAAAATGAAGTCTCTTCATTACTCCTATTCTCTTTACTGTTACGTGATCGATTAGCCTATTTTACCATTTCTCCCAATTCCCCCTCTTTATTGAAGTGAAAAAAATAACATATTTAAAAATAAATATTTTTTTCTATAAAAAAATACAGTAAAAAAATACTTTACAAATTAAAATAATTAATAACTTGAACTTACGTTTAAATCAATCAAAAAAAATAAAGTATTTAAAACTTTATTTTTTTTAAAATTAAAACTATACTGACATTAAAGCAATTAATTAATAACATAAAAAAAACAAAAAAATGTTATTAATTATACCATAAAAAAAGATTTTAATCATAAACATGCTTTTTTTACATGATAACTGTTTAATAGGAGTGTGGAGGATGAAAAAAACGATTATTATTATCAGTAGCTTTTTAGGTCTACTTGCTTTATTTTTTATTATTGATTTTTTAGCTTCTCCTGTAAGTGATGTTACTTCGAAAGCTGAAATGAAAATAACCCCTGAAGCAAAACTAGAATATGTGCCGACGAAAGATGAATTAATGAAATTAGAAGGCGAAAACCTCCAATTCCTAGGATTTTACGAAGTAGTTGCTTTAAATTTTGATGACCACCCTTTTGTAACTTTAATTAATAAAGATCTAGAAAAAATCAATTTCTCAATCACCATTTTAGATGAACAAAAAAAGGCATTCTCTATTCCTGCAATCCAATTTTCTCCCCAAAATTTACAATTAGCTGATTCCTTTGGCTTAGCAAAAAAGCAAGCTCGTTATTTTGCATATAAAAAAAATTATCCTATTGCTGGAGCCACTCATACAACTGACTAGCTGTATATACCCATACCGGGTATATACAGCTAGCTTTCTTTTTTCTTGCTAATAAAATCAAGTATCCCAGTTATGATAGTTTTATTCTTTGCGGTAAGTTATTCCTTTTGTTCTTTACTTTGTTTTTTAGAATATCCACAATCTTCTGACTGATGAATAACCATCTTTTCGTAATTCTGACAAGCATATTACACTATCTTTTACTATTTTTCCTTATAAATATTATCTTTTTAATAAATAAAACCTTATATATTCAACCACACGTTATTTAAAAGTCATTAAATAACATATATATTTTGATTTGGTTGTTATTTCAAATTATTCTTTTTTAATCCCTTGCTCTATATAAATTAATTTAATATTTATTCAAAAAACGTGTATATAACCTACTTTAAGCTTTTATTGGATACTAACCACTTTCAGTTATCCACTGTGGATAACCGGTTCTTTGCAGTAGTTCTTTTTAATCGTCCATTGTGGAAACTAATTGGTACTTCATTCGAACCTGCAAAAACCCGAATTTTTCAAAAGTAACTGAAAAATTCGGGTTTAGCAAATAAAAGTGGCATAAAGATGGATAATAAGATGACAATCAATCTGCACTGTTGTTGATCTAAATAGATAAGAATCGTTGCAAAACTTGCCGTTATCCCTATCCTCAATTTTTCCCTATTGATCATAAGCATCCCTCTTTGCTTACGATTCTCCTCTAAAAATTCGATCTTTTTTTTATCTTTTCTTTACGTTTTTTTTAATTTTATACGCCTCTTCAATCACTATATTGTGTCTCAATTTTACGACTTGGAATTAACCATCCTAGCAATATAACCATATTTGTTGCTAATACAGCGATTGGCTGAACTATAAAACCTAAAAAGATGCCTAATATATTTAAACTAATTGACCAATAAGATTTCTTATAATTCCCTAACAGCTCTTTAATATTTTTTTTGTTCGTAGGATCTGAACGCACTAATTCTCTTGCTAAAAGATAATAAGCAACATTATCAGTAAAAGCCTCTAAACGATTTTTTGGCATATTCTTCCCCCCTTTTCTGACTTATTGTAGTAAAAAAATCGAAAAAAAAGCAATTAAATCAGTCTATAGTTGGATGCCACTAATTAGGCTTCCTTGCTATACTAAATAAAACAATGCAAAGCAAACATCATCACTTTACCAAAAGAAACGACGTAAAATACATTTTTATCAAAGATGTATACCTTGATAGCACAGACAAAAAGAAATGAGGGATTTCTATGCGTCAAAGAAATACTTTTTTAAACTTATTTATGTTAATCATGTTATTTATTATAGCCAGTTTTGCCATTAGTCTCTTTGTTGGTGTTTTAAGCAGTATTTTATGGTTTGCAATCAAATTACTGATTCCCCTAGCTATTGTGATTTGGCTTATCCGTACCATTTCTGGAACAAACCGTCACCATCATAGAAAATATTATTGAATAAACGTCCTTTAAAGAAAAAGTAGCACTCGGCATAAATACTTATGTCCTAGGCTACTTTTTTCTTTAGCTAAATTTTAGGGTCAACAAATGATATATCATTTGTTAGCTAACCCAACTCTACATCAAGCACCATCATAATGATAAATCCTAACATCACACCAAAAACAGCGAAGTGACGTTTGCTTGATAATGTTTGTTGCGCTTCGGGGATCAATTCCTCTACTACCACATAAATCATTGCCCCAGCTGCAAAAGCTAAGGCATAAGGTAACAAAACAGTTACTTTGGTTACAAGAATCGCACCAATGACACCTGCTATCGGTTCGACGATTCCTGAAGCTTGTCCATAAATAAATGCTTTCGTTCGACTCAATCCTTCTTGTCTTAATGGGATAGAGACTGCTGCACCTTCGGGAAAATTTTGAATCCCAATTCCTAAAGCTACCGAGATGGCGGCTAAAACAGCTGCTGTCGGATTATCAGCGGTAGTTGCTGCTCCAAATGCTACCCCAACAGCTAATCCTTCGGGTATATTATGCAAAGTAATGGAAAATACTAATAAAATCGTCCGTTTTAAATGTGATGGGAGTCCTTCTGTTTCATGTTGTGGACCAAAGTGCATATGAGGCAGTGTCTTATCTGCTATATAAAGAAACACACCTCCCAATCCAAAACCTATACTTACGACAAGCCAAGCAATATCTCCATTTTCTTCAGCTTTCGTAATTGCTGGGTCTAACAATGACCAAAAACTAGCAGCAATCATTACTCCTGAAGCAAAACCCAACATTAAATTCAATACTTCTTTTTTTATTTCTTTAAAGAAAAATACTAAACCAGCCCCTAGTGCTGTCATAAAATAAGTAAAAGCTGTACCTGTCAACGCTTGTTGCCAAGGTTCTAACTCCAATAGCCATTCTGCCATGCCTTTCTCCTTTCATATCTTTATTTACTACTATAGCATATTGAAAAAAACGTGACTACTATTTTTGTGAAAAAGCGAATTAGTTGGGGATTTATTCTTAAAGCACTATACTTTAATTAGTAAGTTCTATTATTAGTTTTGTTAGTTCAATAAAGGAGTGAGAGAGTATGTCAACAATTAATGCTGGTGTTGCAATGGTTAAAGTAATGGAAAGTTGGGGGATCACTCATATTTATGGTATTCCTGGTGGATCATTTAATTCGATTATGGATGCTTTATATCATGAAAAAGATCAGATAAAGTATATTCAAGTACGACATGAAGAGGTTGGTGCTTTAGCTGCTGCTGCAGATGCAAAATTAACAGGAAAAGTGGGGGCAGTATTTGGTTCTGCTGGTCCTGGTGCGACACACTTGATCAATGGACTCTATGACGCTCAGATGGATCATTTACCAGTAGTAGCTTTACTGGGACAGGTCGCTTCTGCAGCAATGAATTATAACTCTTTTCAAGAACTAAATGAAAACACGATATTTGCAGATGTAAGTGTCTATAATAGAACCGTGATGACCCCGCAAAGTTTACCACATGTTGTTGATGAAGCGATTAAAGCTGCCTATGAACATAAAGGTGTCGCTATCGTTACGATACCAGTTGATCTAGGATTTGAAGAGATTGAAGCTGAAGAGATTTCAACAGCAGCTACTCATAAAACAAGTGTGCTTTTACCAGTTGAAAAAGATTTGTTCGCTGCTATACCTTTTATTGAAAAAGCAAAAAAACCTGTTCTTTATGTGGGCCAAGGTACACGTAATGGTTTTAAGCAAATCAAACATTTTACGGAATATTTTTCTATGCCTGTCGTGGCTTCTGTCTTAGCTAAAGGTATTATTCCAGATAACTATAAAAATTTTCTTGGTTTTGCTGGGCGTGTTGCCACAAAGCCCGCAGCGGAACAAGAAGATACAGAACAAAAGAAATTTGGTGTATTTTTAGAAGATGTTGATTTTGGTAAAGCCTGTGAGGCATTAGGTGCTGATAGTTTTACCATTACCGATTATCACCAATTAAAACCTGCATTTGAAGCAGCAAAACATTCAAATCGTCCTGTTGTCATTGATATCAAAATTGAGAATAAGCGACCCTTACCAGTCGAAGACCTTCATTTAGATCCAAGAAAATATACTGCGGAAGAAATCACCCAATTCAAAGAAAAATATGAAGTTCATGATTTACCAGTATTAAATGAATTATATGAAAAAAGAAAATAAGTAACTATCTTTATGCACAGTACTCGTCAACCTTATATTTATCAATAAATAACAAAAGCCTCAGTATCGAAGCGAGACCCAGCGTTAGATTTCTCAAGTCTAACTTAAGGATGAACTTCATTCTGAGGCTTTTTCAAAATTCCCCTATTTACCTAAAAGCATAAACAATATGGTTGATCCCAAAAATCATAAAATAAAAACCAACAAGAAAACTTAATGTTAATGCTGAAGAAATCGGATTAAACAATAGCATGATCCCTAGTAAAATACCTAATATATTTATAATTACAGTAAACCAGTAATGCCCAGCACTGATACCTTTTGCTAAATCAGCTGTAAATAAACCTAATATTGAATCTGCAATAAACCAAATGGCAAATACAAATGGTAACGCGACTACCCCTGCTCCAATATTAAATAAAAAGAAAATTCCTACTAAAATATCAATAATACCAATAATTAGTGGCATTTTCCCTTTATAACCTGTTAATTCTTTCATCCGATTACGCACAAATAATTCGAATACACCTTTTAAAAAGGCGAAGATTGCAAAGACAAAGACAATCGCCACTAGATTTCCAACAGGATCTTGGAAAGACATTAAGGAAACAAGGACAAATAAAATCCCTAAAAGTAATGATCCCCAATCTAAATTTTTTCTTTCTTTCATTTTGATCTACTATCATACTAACGCTCACTTCTGCTACCGTCAAAACATACGCTGAAAATAATATCCGTACTATTTTTTGTTCTATTCAATTGTTTCAATAAAATCAATCCGGCCTATGATAATTCCTTTTTGCATTTCCGAAACCATCGATCACTATATATTTTCGAAAACAAAAAAAGGTTTTGCTTTGAATGCTGAAATTTCCACCCTTTATAACCTTTGAATTGCCGTTTTTCACTTTTATGTTCCACGTGAAACACAAAGAATAGTTGATTACCTTGAAACTTTCTTGTTTCCCCTATATAATTTTAGAAGACTTATTAAATAATATAAAAATAAAGTGAGGAAAAAAATTGATTACTGTAAATGATGTAAGTTTGCACTTTTCAGACCGCAAACTATTTGATGATGTTAATATTAAATTTACTCCAGGAAATTGCTATGGCTTAATAGGTGCAAATGGTGCAGGTAAATCAACATTCCTTAAAGTATTATCAGGAGACCTACAGCCTTCCACAGGAACTGTCACAATGGGACCAGACGAACGGATGGCTGTATTGAAACAAAACCATTATGATTATGAAGAATACACGGTTTTAGAAACAGTTATCATGGGACACAAACGTTTATATGACGTCATGAAAGAAAAAGATGCGATTTACATGAAAGAAGATTTTACAGATGAAGATGGGATCCGCGCAGCAGAGCTAGAAGGAGAATTTGCTGAATTAAACGGTTGGGAAGCAGAACCAGAAGCAGCCGTCTTACTTCAAGGATTGAACATTCCCGAAGAATTGCATCATCAATTAATGAGTGAACTGACTGGTGGACAAAAAGTAAAAGTCCTTTTAGCACAAACATTATTTGGTAAACCAGATGTTTTACTTCTTGATGAACCAACAAACGGCTTAGATATACAATCCATCAACTGGTTGGAAGAATTTTTAATCGAATTTGAAAATACCGTTATTGTTGTCTCACATGACCGTCATTTCTTGAACAAAGTATGTACACATATGGCAGATTTAGATTTCGGTAAAATCAAATTATATGTAGGTAATTATGATTTCTGGTTAGAATCTAGTCAGCTTGCTGCCAAATTGCAAGCCAACGCAAATGCAAAAAAAGAAGAACAAATTAAAGAATTAAAAGAATTTATTGCTCGTTTTAGTGCAAATGCTTCAAAGTCTAAACAAGCTACTTCTCGTAAAAAAATGTTAGAAAAAATTACTTTAGATGATATCCAGCCTTCTTCCCGTCGCTATCCTTTCGTAGGTTTTAAACCAGAGCGTGAAATTGGAAATGATCTATTACAAGTAGAAAATGTCAGTGTAACAATTGATGGCAAGCAAGTGCTAAATGATATATCATTTAATTTAAATAAAGAAGATAAAGTAGCATTTGTCGCTAAAAATGATATTACAACTACAACTTTATTTAAAGTTATCATGGGTGAAATCAAACCAGATACAGGTACAGTTAAATGGGGAGTAACAACAAGTAATTCTTATTTACCAAAGGATACAACAAAAGAATTTGATAATGAATTGACGATTTTAGATTGGTTAAGACAATATGCAAGTAAAGAAGAAGACGATAATACCTTTTTGCGAAGCTTCTTAGGGCGCATGCTCTTTTCTGGAGAAGAAGTATTGAAACCAGTCAATGTCCTTTCTGGTGGAGAAAAAGTGCGCTGTATGCTTTCAAAAATGATGCTTTCTAAAGCTAATGTCTTAGTGTTAGATGATCCTACTAACCATTTAGACCTAGAATCTATTACTGCGTTGAATGATGGATTAATGGCGTTTACTGGCTCTATTCTTTTTGCTTCTCATGACCATCAGTTTATTCAAACACTCGCAAATCGTATTATCGCAGTCTCTGATAAGGGCGTGGTTGATCGTGCGGATACCACTTATGATGAATTTTTAGAAAACCAAGATATCCAGAAACAATTGGATGATCTCTGGAAATAAGACAACAATCCTTCCTGTAGACTTAAGGAAATAGCATGTTAGGAGGCTGGGACAAAAGTAAAGATTCCTTTTGTTTCACACTCTAAATACGGATAAACGGCGGGAGCAGAAGTAACTCCTTCGGAAATAAGCTTCTGTCCCAGCCTCCTTTCTTCTACAATAGCTACTCATTTTCTATCGAGTGATCCCCATTGAGAATATGGCAATACACCCATATCCTGTGTGACTTGCGATGGTTGGTCCTAGAGGATACAATTTGACTTCTTTCATTTTGATATTTTCTTCTAGTAATTGCTTTGTCTTTTCAGCACTTTCTAAATCCCCAGCATACGCAATATAGACGGTTTGTTCCAGAGGGGCTACAATCGTTTTGACAGTTTCCTCAACAATTTTTTGTAGTGATTTATTTCTCCCTCGTACTTTGTTGATATTTGTCAATCGACCTTTTTTATCCACTGTAATAATTGGTTTTACGTTTAAAATACTCCCCAGTGTCGCACTAGTCTTAG
The DNA here is from genome assembly GCA_015680865.1 of Enterococcus lacertideformus. Lineage (GTDB taxonomy): Bacteria > Bacillota > Bacilli > Lactobacillales > Enterococcaceae > Enterococcus_B > Enterococcus_B lacertideformus. The sequence goes on from JADAKE010000001.1 coordinate 16,123, forward strand.
AAATACGTCCTCCCCGTTCCAGATGCTTCAAATCATCTACTGTTACCCAAGAATGTACTTTTAAATAATTTTTTTCTAACCATGATAAAACTTCTTCTAATGTTTTTCCTTCATTTTTCAAACGAGCAGCTTCCAATACTAACAATCCTTCTCCAATACTGGCAGCTTTCGTATCAAATATCTTTATTTGCGGATTAGGATATTCTTCTTGCAATAAAGCTACCGCTTGTAAAGCACTGCTATAAGATCCACTTAAAGCACTTGAAAAAGCAATATATAGAACAGGAATATTTTTTTCGACATATGGACGGAAAAATTCTAAACATTGCCCCACATTGATTTGTGAAGTGGTAGGTGTTGCTCCGTTCTTTAATTGTTTCATATAATTATCGTAATTAAATGTTTTTCCAAGATCATCTACTAACTCTTGCCCATCTAATAGGATTTTCATCGTTAAATATTCGACTTTTGCTGCTTGTAATACACGATACGGTAGATCACAACATGAATCTGTTACTATTTGATACACATACTTCAACTCCTTCAACTTTTCATTTTACCCTTAACTTCTATATAGCAAATCTCTTGCATACAAAAAATAAGGCCTGTTTTCGTTTAAAAGAAGTAACTATAGTGGTTTGTTTCTTTTGGCTATTTTCGATAAAAACCGTCGAAACTCACCAAAATTTTAGAATAAATTTCGTAGTTTCGACGGTTTTTATCATCGTATGCATATCTTTTATATTTTTTTCAACTAGCCGTTCATTCTTAAAGAGCAAGAATGTCCTGTTTAACTAACTTAGCTGAATATATCTTATATTTGCGCCCAAACGCTTTCTAAGATATTTGTTTGTGTTCTATCAGGTCCTACTGAAAATGTGGAGATACGTACACCAACAAGCTCAGAAATGCGTCTTACATAGTTACGAGCATTTTCTGGTAATTCAGCAAGCGTCTTGCATTGAGTAATATCTTCAGACCACCCTGGAAGTTCTTCATATACTGGTTTACAACGTTTCAATTCTTTCAAACTTGCTGGATAATGGTAAATCAATTCCCCATCTAGTTCGTAAGCTGTACAAATTTTTACTGTTTCTAACCCACTTAATACATCAATAGAATTAAGTGATAGATTGGTAATACCTGATACTCGTTTTGAATGACGCATCACCACTGTATCGAACCAGCCTACACGTCGTGGACGTCCTGTCGTTGTACCATATTCGCGACCAACTTCACGAATTTGTTGACCTGTTTCATCAAAGAGTTCGGTAGGAAATGGACCATCACCTACACGAGAAGTATAAGCTTTACATACACCCACAACTTTATTGATTTTAGATGGACCAACGCCACTACCGATCGTTACCCCCCCAGCTACTGGATTAGAAGAAGTAACAAATGGATAGGTCCCTTGATCAATATCTAACATAACACCTTGGGCCCCTTCAAATAGCACACGTTTTCCTGAATCTAGTGCATCATTTAAGATAACTGATGTATCTGTGACATGTTGCTTGATTTGTTGACCATATTCATAATACTCTTCAAAAATCATGTCAAAATCAATTGGCTCAGAATCAAACATTTTTACAAATTGACGGTTTTTATCTTCTAAGTTTAAACGTAGACGCTCTTCAAAAATTTCTTTGTCTAATAAGTCTGCGATTCGGATACCTACACGAGCTGCTTTATCCATATACGCTGGTCCGATCCCTTTGATCGTTGTGCCGATTTTATTTTCACCTTTTGCATCTTCTTGTAATTGATCTAATTTAATGTGATAAGGTAAGATCACATGCGCACGATCAGAAATACGCAAATTGTCAGTTGCTACACCCTTTTCTTGTAAATAAGCAAGTTCTTTTACTAATGACTTCGGATTGACAACCACTCCATTACCGATCACACTAATTTTCTCTTTATAAAAAATCCCCGAAGGAATCAAATGCAGTTTATAAGTAACACCGTTGAATTTGATCGTGTGTCCTGCATTATCGCCACCTTGGTACCGTGCGATCACCTCAGCATTTTCACTAAGAAAGTCAGTAATTTTACCTTTCCCTTCGTCGCCCCATTGTGTACCTACTACTACTACTACAGATGACATTTGAACACCTCGTTTTATATTATTTAATCCTGAATTATTGTATCAATAACTAACTATTTATTCAACTAAAATCGAATAATAATTTTATTTATTTTATAAAAACGCTTTAAAAACGAACAATGCACTTGTAAAAAAGTTATTTTCTTAAAAAGTATATAGAGAATAAAAAAGATCTTCAAAATTTCTCTGTCTGTAGATAAAAGCTATTTTAAATTCGTAAATTGAGCTTAGAAAAACCTTTTATTTCGCTATTTTGGAGAAAAAAATAAAGGCTCCTTGCCTTTTTCATAGCCATGTTACTAATTTCTTTCAGTTCATTGTAGCAAAACTAATATTTTAGTCTTTCACTTCATCATGAAACATTTCGAATCACTTTTTGCATCCATCTTTATAAATCTATTATAAAAGGAAAAAATATAGACATCATTCATAAATTTATACGTGAACATAGTTCTAATTAAGTAGAAACGTAAAAAAAACGATAACAGCAATAAATAGTTTTTTAACTATCTCACTACCACTCAATGTTTAGATGTTTTTTTCATTATTGTCAATAATCAGCAAAATTAATATAACAAAAGTCATTATCTTCTAAAACTTTTTACTCGATTACTATTACTACTTGTTTGCTTCAATACCTAATCTTTTCTCTAAGGAATGTGATCATCTATAAACAAAGAGACCTTCAAAAAGGTCTCTCTTAGTATTCCTCTCTCGGTGATAAGGAAGAAAACTTGTTGTATTCCTTGATAAAAAGTAACTCCACTGTTCCCCGTGCACCACTACGGTTTTTTTCAATGATTACTTCAATGACATTATCATTTTTCGGTTCATTATCTTCGTTATCTTCACTGCCTTCCCGTTCGTAGTAATCATCCCGATATAAGAAAGCAACGATGTCAGCATCTTGTTCAATTGATCCTGATTCACGAATATCACTCAATACAGGTCGTTTATCTTGGCGTTGCTCTACACCCCGAGAAAGCTGTGACAATGCAATCACAGGTACTTTTAATTCTTTGGCTAATTTTTTTAATTGGCGAGAAATATCAGATACTTCTTGTTGGCGATTTTCTCTCCCATTTCCTTCAATCAGTTGCAAATAATCAATTAAAATCAAGCCAAGATTCCCTTTTTCTTGGGCTAATTTTCGACATTTTGCGCGAATTTCAGAGATTTTTATCCCTGGAGTATCATCAATAAAAATATTTGCTCGTGATAAACTGCCCATTGCAACAATCAGATTTGACCATTCTTCTTCCGAAAGTTGTCCAGTACGTAAATGACTTGCTTCAATCGATCCTTCGGCACAAAGCATTCGGTTAACCAGTGATTCAGCCCCCATCTCAAGACTAAAAATAGCAACGGAACGATCTGTTTTTGTGCCGACATTTTGAGCAATATTCAACGCAAAGGCAGTTTTTCCCACTGCAGGACGCGCTGCAAGTATGATCAGCTCTTCCGGTTGAAACCCGGCTGTCATCTTATCTAATCCTTGATAACCGGTAGGAAGACCTGTGATTTCTTCATTATTTTGAGCTAATTGGTCAATATTCTCAATCGTTGTATTTAGCACTTCCGCAATGGATAGAAAACCACTTCGATTTCTTTTTTCAGATACTTCTAAGATGCTACGTTCTGCATCATCTAAGATTGTTTGAACTTCTTCTCCTTGTTCAAATCCTTTTGTGACAATACTTGTGGCTGTTTGAATCAATGTACGAAGCAATGATTTTTCTTCGACGATCTTCGCATAATAAACGACATTTGCGGCAGTAGGTACTGCTAGCGCTAAGTCTGAAAGATAACTTAACCCACCAGCATCTTCTAATAAATTAGCTTGTTCCAAACGATCTTTTACAGTTACTACATCAATTGCTTCATTGCGGTCATTTAATTCGATCATTATTTCAAAAATAATTTGATGTCCCCGACGATAAAAGTCTTTCGGTTCTATGTATTCCATGGCATCAATGATCGTTTCAGCATCTAGAAAGACAGATCCTAAAACCGCTTGTTCAGCTTCAATATTTTGCGGTGGAATTCGATCTTGCCACACTTCATTCATACCTATCGCTCCTTGTCTTCAATTGTTTCATTTTACAAGAAAATCGTGAAAAAGTCACTCTAGAAAAGTGTGTATACTTTCTACTTTTTCAATAATTCTTTATCAGTAAGATTGTAACAGAAATATCCCTTTCAAAGATAAAAAAAAGAATTCAAACAGATTTTAAATAAATTGGTTCATTTAACTGGAGTGAACATTTGAAATGAAATATGAATATATCGACTATTTCTATATCTTTTTTATTATTATTTATTGTTCCATTGAATGGTTGATCATCTGTTAGCTACGAAAAAAGAACAAATAACGAAATTCTACAAAATAGTGACGATTATAAATTAAAAGCTGGCGTTCTGCAAATTTTATCAGAAATACAATTATCTAAGCTGAACCAAGAGCTTTCAAAACTTCTTACTTCCAATAGCGAAAAGTTACATAAAAAAATTATTAGCGAATGATTTTACTAAAGAAAAGAAATAATCTAAATAAATTAAATTATTTCAAACATATTATGAAGAAATAAAAAACATTTCTTTATTGGGATTAATATAAAAAAGAGTTTGATTGAGTTGATAATTATAGGAAAAGCCTTATTAATTCAAATAAAGTAGCATATTTAGAAAAGAATAATGTCTACTGTTGTTTTCAAGAAAAAACGTAAAAAAGTGAGCCTGGAACAAAGCTTGTCTCGAGCTCACTTTCTTTTGCTTATTCTGATACCACATGTACTTTGATTGTAGCAGTTACTTCGTGATGCAATTTTACTTGTACATTTGTATAACCTAACGTACGAATTGGATTGTTCAATTCGATTTTACGTTTATCTAATTTTATTTTATACTGCTTGTTCAAACCTTCTGCAATTTGTTTTGAGGGGATTGAACCAAATAAGCGACTATCTTCACCGGCTTTTGCTTTAAGTTCAATGACTGTTTCTTCTTTTTCTAAAAATTCTTTTAGTTTTTTTGCTTCTGCTAAAATTTCAGCTTCCTGTTTTTCTTTTGCTTTTTGTTGACCTGCTAATTGACTAATACTACTTTTTGTGGCTTCTTTTGCCAAATTATTTTTTAATAAATAATTTTGTGCGTAACCAGTAGGTACTTCTTTTACGTCACCTTTTTTTCCTTTACCTTTTACATCTTGTAAGAAAATGACTTTCATATCCATTACTCCTTATCGTATAGTTGATTCCTATTCTCTTTGATTACAGCCAATAAACGTTGTTTTGTTTCTTCTACTGTGACATTTTCCAATTGGGTCGCAGCATTCGTAAAATGTCCCCCACCGCCTAAGGATTCCATGATTACTTGGACATTGATCGTACCAGTACTTCGGGCACTGATACCAACGAGACCATCTGTGCGTTTCGTAATGACAAATGCACCATTGATATTGATCATTGACAATAATGTATCTGCAGTTTTTGCAGCGATCACACTATTGTATTCTTTTTCGTCTGTCCCTGCTGCCACAACTATATCTGATGTCACATATTCACTTTGTGCAATCAAATGGCTGATTGCCAGATAGGTTTCTAAATCTGAGCTCAATAAATATTGTACTAGGGAAGCATCCGCACTACAAGTCCTTAAATAACTTGCAACGTCAAAAGTTCGTGCCGTTGTCCGAACATTAAAGCTGTTAGTGTCGACCGTCATACCTGCTAGCAATAAGGTTGCTTCAAAACGATCTAATCGATTGGTTCGACTACTTTGGTACTGAATAAGTTCTGTCACTAATTCAGAAGCAGAAGAAGCTGAAGACTCGATATAGGTCAATAAAGGCTTGCTAGGAAACTCCTCGCCGCGTCGATGATGGTCTATGATGAACAATTTTATCAAACTGTTCATATAAGCTCTGAGAGATCGATAGAGATGGCTTATGATAATCCACCATAAACAAGTAAGTCTGCTTCTTTCTTAAGCTCCATGGCCTTTTTAGGGGATATCAATTGTGCTTCAGTACAGGATGTTTATGGATTTCTTCCAAACAGCGTTCTACATCTGGAATGATTTCATTTTCATCCAGAACAATGTATGCTTTCTTTTGATTAAAACGTGCTAAACAACTAACACCAAAAGCAGAACCAATCGCATCCATATCAGGAAATTTATGCCCCATGATAAACACATCTCCTGTTTCATTAAAAATTTTGCGAAGTGCTGTGCTCATCGCTCGTGATCTTACACGCGTTCGTTTCACTGATTTCGCTGATTTACCGCCATAATATACCGGTTTAGCACCTTCACGCAATTCCTTTACCACGACTTGGTCGCCACCTCTTACTAACGCAATATCAAGATTATTTTGAGCTTCTCCGCCAATTTCATCAAGGGATTCTTGCCCATAAGCAATTCCCATACTTAATGTGATCGGTAAATTTTGTCTTTCTGCTTCTGCTAGTAAACGATCCAATAAATCGAACTTCTTATCCATCATTTTTTTTAAATCGATCATCTTTGACATAAAGAAGAAACGTTCAGCATTGATCCGCTTAAAAAACACATGGTATTCGTTCATCCAATCAGAAACAAGTGTCGTAACAAAAGAATTTAAATAAGAAATTTCTTTGTCATCTAATTTATCAATGGCATCCGCGTAATTATCAATAGAAACAATCCCAATAACTGGTTGGATATTTGTTTGATGAAGCTTCAATAATTGGTTTTGAGTAATGTCATTGAAATAAATGACACCTTTTACTGTGTCCATTTCAAATTGAAAAGTTTTATCTGCAAGATACACTTGTTTTTTCTTTTTTTCTTTGGCATTAAAAAACACATCAAGTAATTCTTCTTCTGTTAAATTGCTTTGATCTTTAATTTTTAAAGCCAATGGGTTCAACCATTCGATTTTTTGACTTATTGGCTGATAAGCAATGACACCCATCGGCATAACTTCTGATACGTAAGCTAGATTTGCCTCAGCAACTGTCGAAGCTTGTTGAATTTTTTCACGATTTTTTATCGTCAACCATTGCTTTAATTTAAACCAAAAGTGAAGTCCAAACAAATTCATTAAAAGAACTACCAAAGCGCTAACAATACGAAATGGCATGAATAAAACAACTATTACTTCAATCACTAGAAACAAAAAAATGAAGAGAGGTCTAGGGTTCAAGTTTTCTTTTTCCATGTTGTTCCTCCCATAATTTATTAGTTTCATTTTACCATAACTTCTACCATTCAAGCGACTAAACCAATACTTGCTTGTTTCACTCGTTTTCAAAGCCCAACTAGCATTAAAAATCAATAACAAAAAATGAGCCAATGGTCAGTAAAACCATTGGCTCATTTTAACTATTCTTCGCTTACGAAAGGTAGTAAGCCCATGATACGTGCGCGTTTGATAGCAACAGTAATTTTACGTTGGTTTTTAGCACCTGTACCTGTTACACGACGTGGCAAAATTTTACCGCGTTCTGAGATAAATCTTTTTAATAATTCAATATCTTTATAATCGATATATTCAATATGGTTAGCAGCAATATAGTCTACTTTACGACGTTTACGTCCGCCTCTTCTTTGTTGTGCCATTCTATTTCCCTCCTATCAAATTCGTTTAGAATGGTAAATCATCATCTGAAATGTCAATCGTTGAACTTGAACCAAATGGATCAGAGTTGTCACGATCAAAATCAGGCATACCGTTGGATGATTGAGATGTTTGATTATAATTATTACTTCCGCCAAAATCATTTGTCGATTGACTAGAGCTTTGGTAACCACCACTTTGTTGGCGACTTTCAGATGCAGCACGACTTTCCAATAATTGGAAGTTTTCAGCAACTACTTCTGTTACGTATACTCTTTGTCCTTGCTGATTATCATAAGAACGAGTTTTAATACGTCCAGTAACTCCTAAAAGCGTTCCTTTACGAGCGTAGTTTGCCAATGTCTCTGCTGATTTACGCCAAATAACGCAGTTGATAAAGTCAGCCTCACGATTACCGTTTTGGCTAGTAAAATTACGATTGACAGCTAAAGTGAACGTTGCAACTGCAGTTCCACTTGAAGTATATCGTAAATCTGGATCTTTCGTTAAACGACCAACTAGTACAACATTATTAATCAAAATTGTCATCTCCTCTCATCGTTTTCCATTGTTCCACATGAAACAATAATTTAAGCTTCTTCTTTAACAATCATGTGACGAATGATATCGTCGTTGATTTTAGCAATACGGTCAAATTCATTGACTGCATTGGCTGATGATGGAGAAGATACTTTAACGATGTGATAGATACCTTCACGGTAACCGTTCATTTCATATGCTAAACGGCGTTTTTCCCAATCTTTAGATTCGATAACTTCAGCTCCGTTATCTTTTAAGATTGTATCGAAACGTTCGATTAAAGCAGTTTTTGCTTCTTCATCAATGTTTGGACGAATAATGTACATGATTTCATATTTCGTATTTTCCATTGATTTTTCACCTCCCTATGGACTTTCGGCTCTTAGGTTCCCAAGAGCAAGGAGAGTTTTCTAATAAATTAGACTACTCACAATCCTTAATTATACACTCATGAAATTTAAAAAGCAAGAAACTTAAAGAAAAATAGTATAGTAGTAGCACGGTCTTGTATAGTAGACATTAATCTAGATAATTTCCGAAAATCATCTCCGTGATTATCTTGAACAGGATGATCTACTTCAAGAATGAAGACAAAAAATAACTGTTCACCTTTTGCTTTTCTTCATGCTACAAAAGAGCCCATAAAATAGAGCAATTTAATAATCATAAACCACAACCTTCAAAGACACAATAATGGTCGGAGGTTGTGGTTTATATCGCAGAACTATCTATCGCTGAAAAAAACTACTTTTTATTATTCTTCTGGTTTTTCTATTGTGCTATCCTCAACGATTTCTGTTGAGTTCACTGTCACTTCCGTATTTTCTGGTTCGACTGTGGCCATTGTCACGACTTTCGTATCAGCTTCCATTTTGATCAAACGCACGCCTAGTGTAGCACGTCCTGTTTGAGAAACTGTTGATACGTTGAAGCGAATGATGACACCTTTATCAGTAATTAGCATGATATCTTCTTTACCAACCACCGTTGCTAATCCAGCTAATGGTCCATTTTTTTCAGTGATATTGGCTGTCTTGATCCCTTTACCACCACGTCCTTTGAGCGGATATTCTGTTACTTTCGTTCGTTTCCCGTATCCTTTTTCGGTGATGATCAAAACTTCTTGGTCATCATTCATCAAGGCAGCACCAACTACATAGTCATCTTCTCTTAAACGAATCCCTCGAACACCTGATGCAGTCCGGCCCATATCACGAACAGCTTTTTCTGCAAAGGTAACAGAATAACCATTATGTGTACCAATAATGACATTAGATTCGCCATCTGTTAATAAAACATTGACTAACTCGTCACCTTCTTTTAAACCAATGGCAATCAATCCGTTGCTTCTGATATTCGCAAATGCAGTAACGGATGTGCGTTTAACTGTTCCTTGACGAGTCGTGAAGAAAAGATAATGTCCGTCTTCTGCTTGCCCTGTTACTGCGATAATTGCTTGGATTTTTTCACTAGAATCAATACCTAGTAAATTGATGATTGGAATCCCTTTTGCTGTCCTGCCATACTCTGGAATTTCATATCCTTTTGCACGGTATACTTTCCCATTATTTGTGAAGAACAACAATGTATCGTGAGTCGAGCAAGAGACGAGATTTTTAACAAAGTCGTCATTGTGAACGCCCATTCCTTGAACACCACGTCCACCACGACGTTGAGCTCTAAATTCATTATTTGCTAAACTTTTGATATAGCCATTGTTCGTCAATGTGATCACGATTTCTTCGTCTTCAATCAAATCTTCGTCTTCAAGGCTTAATACTTCTCCAACCAAAAGTTCTGTCCGACGTTTATCACCAAAGCGTTGATTTAACTCGGATAATTCCGTTTTGATAATTTCCGTCACACGTTCTAGTCTAGCAAGAATATCGGTTAGATCTTCAATCAACTTCAATAATTCTTGGTATTCATTTTCAATTTTTTCACGTTCTAAACCAGTTAATCGTCGTAAACGCATATCTAAAATAGCTTGTGATTGACGATCAGACAATTCAAAACGTTCAATCATTGTTGACTTAGCTTCATCATCCGATTTAGAGCCACGAATGATCGCAATGATTTCATCAATGTGGTCTAAAGCTATTCTCAAGCCTTCTAAGATATGAGCACGTGCTTCCGCTTTTTCTTTTTCAAAGATCGTACGGCGAGTGATGACTTCACGTTGGTGTTCCACGTAATTTTCCAGTATCTGTTTTAAACTTAATACTTTAGGAACACCTTTTTCGATCGCTAACATGTTAAAACCAAATGAATTTTGTAAAGCTGTTAATTTGTATAAGTTGTTCAAGATAACCGAAGCACTTGCATCTCGACGAATATCGATTACGATACGCATACCTTCACGAGAAGATTCATCTCGTAAATCTGTGATTCCTTCAATTCGTTTATCTCGGTGTAGTTCAGAAATACGTTCAATTAATTTGGCTTTGTTCACCATATAGGGAAGTTCGGTTACGATAATTCGTTCTTTTCCATTAGACATCTCAGTGATCTCAACTTTTGCTCGAACCGTAATTGAACCCTTACCTGTTTCATAGGCACGACGGATTCCTGATTTACCCATAACCAGTCCTCCAGTTGGGAAATCTGGTCCTGGCAGAACTTCCATTAATTCATTGGTCGTTACTTCCGGATTTTCCATTAATAAATCAATTGCTGCAACTACTTCAGATAAATTGTGAGGTGGAATATTCGTAGCCATTCCTACCGCAATCCCAGTTGTTCCATTAACTAAAAGATTTGGAAAACGTGCGGGCAGTACTACAGGTTCTTTTTCTGTGTCATCATAATTACTTTGAAAATCTACCGTATTTTTATTGATATCACGTAACATTTCTGTTGCGATTTTACTCATACGAGCTTCTGTATAACGCATTGCAGCAGCGCCGTCCCCGTCAACAGAACCAAAGTTTCCGTGTCCATCAACAAGCATATAACGATAACTAAATGGTTGAGCCATTCGCACCATTGATTCATAAATCGCACTATCTCCATGTGGATGATACTTACCCATAACATCCCCGACGATTCTAGCAGATTTTTTATGGGCTTTGTCTGGTGTGACGCCTAACTCGTTCATACCATATAAAATACGACGATGTACAGGTTTCAACCCATCTCGAACATCCGGTAATGCACGAGCAACAATAACACTCATCGCATAATCGATGAAGGAGTCTTTCATTTCGCTGGTTAGATTGATATCATAGATATTTTCTCTGATTTCTTCACTCATCTTTTTTCCTCCTTCATGACTAAATATCTAAGTTTTTCACGTAATGAGCATTTTCTTCAATAAATGCCCGACGAGGTTCTACACGATCACCCATCAACATTTCAAAAATTTGGTCGGCTGCGATTGCATCGTCTACACTGACACGAGCCATCATACGGTTGCTAGGGTCCATCGTAGTTTCCCATAATTGGTGATCATCCATTTCACCTAATCCTTTATAACGTTGTACACTTGGCTTTGGTATCGCAGGAAGCGATTCAATTACTTGTTTCAAGTCTTCGTCTGCCTTTTTCCCTGGCTGGACATACGTAATCTTTTTCCCTTGTTTTACGCCGTATAGAGGAGGCTGTGCAATATAAACATAACCTGCTTCTACAATCGGACGCATATAACGATAAAATAGTGTCAACAACAATGTACGGATATGGGCACCATCAACATCGGCATCGGTCATAATAACTAATTTATGATAACGTGCTTTTGAGACATCAAAGTCTTCACCAAATCCTGTGCCCATTGCTGTAAATAATGAGCGGATTTCTTCATTAGCCAATATTTTATCCATGCTTGCTTTTTCAACGTTCAAGATTTTTCCTCGAATGGGCAGAATCGCTTGGAATTGTCGGTCTCTTCCTTGTTTTGCTGATCCACCAGCAGAATCTCCTTCGACGATGAATAATTCGCATTTTTCTGGGTCATTACTTGAGCAGTCTGCTAATTTACCAGGCAAGTTACTGATTTCCAAAGCACCTTTTCGTCTTGTTACTTCACGGGCACGCTTAGCAGCTAGTCGTGCTTTTGAAGCAAGTAGGCCTTTTTCTATAATTTGACGACCCACACTTGGATTTTCCAACAAAAATTTCATAAAATGTTCACTAAATAAGCGATCAGTGACTGTACGTACTTCTGAATTCCCCAATTTTGTTTTTGTTTGTCCCTCGAATTGAGGATCTGGATGTTTGATCGAGATGACCGCCGTCAAACCTTCACGTACATCTTCACCTGTTAGATTGTCATCATTTTCTTTCATCAATTTTTGCTTACGAGCGTAATCATTAATAACACGTGTCAAAGCAGTTTTAAATCCTGATTCGTGTGTTCCACCCTCATAAGTATGGATATTGTTGGCAAAACTCATGATATTTGAGTGGTAACCATCGGTGTATTGCATCGCTACTTCTACCGTGATTTCTTGTTGTTCACCTTCTAAGTAAACAGGCTCTGGAAAAATAACCGTTTTATTTGCATTTAAATATTCAACATAGCTCTTGATGCCACCATCATAATGATATTCTTTCACAACCGGTGATTCTTCTCGCTTGTCTTCAATGGAGATTTTCATACCACGGTTTAAGAAAGCTAATTCACGAATACGCGTAGCTAATTTATTAAAATCAAAGACGGTTGTTTCTGTAAAAATTTCTGGATCTGGAATAAAGTGAACGGTGGTACCTTGACGATCCGTTTGTTCAATGATTTTCAAATCAGCTACAACAGCACCACGTCGATACTCTTGATAATAAACATTACCGTCTTTATAAACTTTCACATCTAATTGAGTGGAGAGAGCATTAACGACAGAAGACCCTACACCGTGTAGTCCACCTGATACCTTATAGCCTCCTCCACCAAATTTACCTCCTGCATGAAGTACAGTAAATACGGTTTCTACTGCAGGACGTCCAGTTTTTGCTTGGATATCTACCGGGATTCCTCGACCATCATCCACGACTGTAACGCTATTATCTTTTTCAATCGTTACTTGTATTTTTGTGGCAAAACCAGCTAGCACTTCATCAATTGAGTTATCAACAATTTCCCATACTAGATGATGTAGCCCTTCAGAACTGGTTGAGCCAATGTACATCCCAGGACGTTTACGAACGGCCTCAAGACCTTCAAGGACTTGAATTTGGCTAGCATCATATTCTTTTGCGCGTTCTACTAAACTTCTTTCATCTGTCATTTAACTTTCTTCTCCTTTTATTTCCCCATGCTGAACATAAAAAATCTCTGGTTCAACGGTCATTTTATTTTTTACGTGATCCAGTGTCGTTGTTGTTAAGAAAGTCTGCACTTTACCTTCAATTGTTTCTAATAAATGTAGTTGGCGATTATCATCTAATTCACTCATCACATCATCAAGTAAGAGGATTGGATATTCCCCTGTTTCTTCTTTGATCAAATCGATTTCAGCCAATTTGACACTTAAAGCAGTTGTTCGTTGTTGTCCTTGAGAGCCATAATTTTGCACATTTTTCTGATTAATGAAAAAAGAAAGATCATCACGATGTGGTCCAATCGTTGTCGTTCCACGAAACACATCTTTCTTTTTGTTTTGATTCAGCAGTTCAAGAAATTGTACTTGGATCTCTGTTTGTGTTTGTGTGCTTAAAGAAGAAAGCATAGTGTCATATTCAATCGTTAATTGTTCTTTTTGTTGTGTGATCTGTTGATGTAATGAATTCGCCCAAAACTCTAGTCGTTGAACAAACTGAGCTCGTGCTTTTAATACTTTACTACCGAAATCTGCTAACTGTTCAGATAAAATATCTAAATAAAGTAAATCCGGTTGTTTTTTCTCGTTCAATTGTTTCAAATATTGGTTTCTTTGCTTCAGGATTCCTTGATATTGAACGAGATCATAAAGATAAATCGGGTTGATCTGCCCTAATTCCATATCGAGAAATTTCCGTATGACTTGCGGACTTCCTTTTACTAAAGACAAGTCTTCTGGTGCGAATAATATGACATTTAACTGACCAACATAACTACTTAATTTTTTCTGTTCAATATGATTGATTTTTGTTTTGCGACCTTTTTTTGAAAGTAAAATCTCTAAAGGGATTTTAGAAGTCCCTTGAAGTACCTCTCCTTGAATCAGTGCTTGCTCTTCTTGCCATCCTATTAATTCTTGCTCACTGCTTGTGCGGTGACTTCTGGTCATGGCCAAAACATAGATACTTTCCAAAAGATTGGTCTTGCCTTGTGCATTTTCTCCTAAAAAAATGACAAGATTTTTAGAAAATTCGACCTGTAATTCCTGATAGTTTCGATAATTTTTTAGATAAAGCTTATTCAGCCTCATTATCGTTTATTCCTTTTTTTACCATAAAAAAAGTTCCTACTTCTGGAACTTCAACTATCATGCCGGGATAAAGTTTTCGTCCACGACGATTTTCCGGTTCGCCGTCTACCAAGACAGTGTTTTCAGCTAAATACCATTTAGCTTGCCCACCACTGCCAATTACTGTGACTTCTTTTAGCATTTGGCCCAACGTCATAAATTTAGTTTTTAGAATGACTTGTTGCTTCAATGTTCATCCCTCATTTTCATTAATAAATGTATACTTTATTATACCTTTTTTTAAGGAAGAAAACAAATTTATCCATATATTTTTACATATAAGACGATTTAAGCGAAAAAAGGTGTTTTAATCAAAAATAAACAAAAAGCCTTAAAAGTGATTTTACGGCTTTTTGTTTATTTTATTATTTCATTATTTCATATTTTTTTACAAACAAGCTTGAAAATCAATCAATTGGTACGTACTGGTGTAATCAATTGAATAAATTGTACGCCTTCTTCTGTTGGTTCCAGAGTAAAAGGACGAATGGAAGAAATAAATTTCACTTTGATACTCATGTCACCAAAAGCACGCAGTGCAGCTTTCATATAATCTGGGTTAAAAGAAATCTCTAACGGATCGCCAATGCTTGTAACATAATTTAAACTTTCTTCAACTTTACCAATCTCAGGCGAATTTCCGTACAAGGTAACCGCATCAGACTGAATCGACAAACGAACGATATTATTACGACCTTCATGAGAAAGCAAGGAAGCACGTTCAATCGCTGCAAGAAAACTTGGGACTGAAAATTCAACTTCAGTATTAAAGCTTGAAGGGATCAATCGATTGGTATCAGGATAATTGCCTTCCAACAAACGCGAATAGAAGTACATATTTTCTGTTTTGAAGAGTACTTGATTTTCCATGATGCTGATTTCAACGATTTCTTCTTCATTTGTCAAAGAACGAGAAAGTTCTGTCAAACTTTTGCCAGGAATCACGATGTCAAATTGATCTGCTGCCTCTTCAACAGGAATCACACGCTGGCTTAAGCGGTGAGAGTCAGTTGCTACAGCTAAAAGAGAATTGTTTTCTAAGATAAAATGAACCCCTGTAAGGATTGGACGGCTTTCATGCTGTGAGACAGCAAACACTGTTTCATTGATCAGTTTTGTTAAGACATGTACGGGCAATTTCATTTGATTATGACTTTCAATAACAGGTAAATGAGGGTAATTATCTGCATCTAGTCCATTTACTAAAAAATTGGCTTTACCTGAAGTAATTGCTACTTGTTTATTTTCTAAAACTTCTAGCGTAAACATCTCTTCAGGTAGTCGACGAATGATTTCACTAAAGAAACGAGCTTGTAGGACGATTGAGCCAGCTGTTTCAATTTGCATTTGGGCTTTTTCATTTTCAACAGATAAGAATGTTTCAATAGAGATATCCGCATTGCTTCCTGTTAAGGTGAGGCCTTCTTGTGTTAGTGTCATCTTTACCCCAGTCAAGATGGGGATAGTTGTTTTACTTGAAATAGCTCGTTGAACGGTTTGCAGTTCTTGCATAAAACTAGCTCGATTTAAAGTAACTTTCATAATGTTTCTCCTTTGGGCATTTGTTTTATTATTAGCTAAAAGTAAATAATAAAAGTATTAGGTATTGTTGATTCTGTGGAAAACTAAAAAATTGACCGAAATAAAAGAAAAAACAACTGTGGAAAAGATGTGCATAAGTTTTGTGCTTTTATTATTTTTATCCACAAAGCGTTTTTTCAATTTTTTCTAAATTAGTTTAGAAGAAAATTTTTGATTTCTGATATTTCATTTTGTATGCTCATACTTGACTCAATCAATTGTTGAATTTTTTCATGGGCATGTATGACGGTTGTATGATCTTTGCCACCAAATTCAGCGCCGATTTTGGGTAAAGAACTATCTGTTAGTTCTCTTGCTAGATACATTGCGATTTGTCTTGGCACTACAATTGATTTTACGCGTTTTTTCCCTTTTAAGTCTTTCAATTGGATATGATAATATTTTGCAACTTCTTCTTGGATTTGCAAAATAGAAAGTTGCGGGTGTCCTTTACCAGATTTTAGTGTTTTTAGGGCATCAGCCGCTAAACTAGTTGATATATCTTCACTATTCATTGCAGCAAAAGCTTGTACTCGAACGAGCGCACCTTCTAATTCACGAATATTCGAATCAATTTGACCGGCAATATAACTTAACGTATCATCAGGAATTTCTAGTCGTTCAGCAGCAGCTTTTTTACGTAAAATAGCTGTTCTAGTTTCTAAATCAGGAGGGGTGATATCTACTGATAATCCCCAAGCAAAGCGTGAAACTAAGCGTTCTTGTAGCTTTGGAATCTCATTTGGTAAACGATCACTTGTCAAGACGATTTGTTTGCCCTCATTATAAAGAGCATTGAAAGTATGGAAAAATTCTTCTTGAGTTGCTTCTTTTTCAGCAAAAAATTGAATGTCATCTACAAGCAAGAGATCAACATTTCGGTATTCTTGGCGGAATTCTTCTGCTGTTTTATTTTGGATTGAGTTAATAAAATCATTGGCAAATGTTTCACTACTAACGTATTTTACCTTCGCATCAGGTTTGCTTAGCAACATTTGATGACCAATTGCATGCATCAAGTGTGTCTTACCAAGTCCGACCCCTCCATAAAAGAACAAAGGATTATAAATCGATCCAGGATCTTCTGCTACTACTAATGCTGCAGCATGAGCCATCTGGTTTCCTTTACCAATAACAAAGGTGTCAAAGGTATATTTAGGATTGAGCATAGCCTTTTTTATTGGATTGGCAACAGAAGTTTTCACGCTTTTTATTTCTTCAGCGATTTCTTCTTCAATCTCATCACCAGTAACAAATCTTGGAATGATTTCTGTGCCAGTCAACATATAGCCAACTTCTACGATTTTGGTTGTTAAATTTTTTTCCCAATATTCTTTATGAATCTTACTAGGTACTTCGACCATTAATTGATTCTGATCCAGCGACCGAGGATGTGCTGTTTCAATCCAAGTATTATAGCTCGCTGGAGAGAGCTCTCTTTGATAATTTGTCTTTAATTGGTTCCATAAAGCATCGAGGGATACCATATAAGGCTTCCTCCTTCATTAAAAAGTGAATAACTAGTACTAATTTATCATTTTTTTATATAGTTTTCCACAGAAAGAGCAGAAAAAAATTTTTATTTGAAATTATCCACAAAATTAAGAAGAAGAAAAATAGGAAAAATCACAGAGAGGAAAAATAGTTATTCACACAACTAATTAACAGGTGGATAAGTAGATTTATTTGGCAGAAATCACAGAAGGTCTGTGGATAAAAAAATAGTATTTATCAAAGGTTTGTAAGTGTAATCCACAGACTCAAAGATGATTGTGGATTATTTTTTTTACAGGTGTTTATTCTGTGGAAAAATACCTGTAAATTTATTGTGGATAAATTTTGTGTATAACTTTTTCCACAGGTGATTCACACAAAAAAATTTTAAACTGTGGAAAAATATAATAAATAAAACCAGAAGTTTCCTTTCGATTTATATTGACAAAATACCTTGCTTATCGTTATACTATCAAAGTATGTCTGTGTTTAAACAGTAGATAAGAAATTTTGGAGGTGGAATACATGAAAAGAACATACCAACCAAATAAACGTAAAAGTCAAAAAGTTCACGGATTCCGTAAACGTATGAGTACTAAGAATGGCCGTCGTGTTTTAGCAAGCCGTCGCCGTAAAGGAAGAAAAGTTCTTTCAGCTTAAGCCACTGGGGTTTCAGTGGTTTTTTTATGCCCTCTTTAGGGAAAAGATGAAAGAACAATGGGAAATATGTTATGATTATGGACGTAAGTGAGAGATAGAAAAGGAAAGAAAACGAATGAGAAAAGCGTATCGAGTAAAAAAAGAACGAGAATTTCAAAACGTGTTTCATACAGGGACATCATTTGCGAATCGTAAATTTGTCGTTTATCGCTTAGAAAAAAAAGAACAAACACATTTTCGTGTAGGTCTTTCAGTTGGTAAAAAAGTAGGCAATGCCGTATGTCGTAATGATGTAAAACGTAAAATTCGTGCGGCTATCTATTCTATAAAGGATATGATCGATCCGGAATTGGATTTTATCGTGATTGCAAGACCAAGTGTCCAAGGACTAACTTACGATGAGATTCGTTCCAATCTAGTCCATGTCTTAAAACTTGCAGAAATAATCAATAGAAAGGAAAAGAGTAAGTGAAGAAATACAAACGTTTACTTTTAATGGCAGGCATTATTAGTCTAGTCATTGTCTTATCCGGTTGTGGAACTGGGGAAGTAAGTGCACAAAGTACAGGAATTTGGGATCGCTACGTCGTTTATTATTTTGCAGAAGCGATCAAAGCATTATCCTTTGGGAATGCAGGGATTGGGATTATTTTATTTACATTGATCATTCGCGTGATTCTCATGCCTTTGATGCATTTTCAGACAAAAAGCATGCGAAAAACCCAAGAACTTCAGCCAAAAATAAAAGCATTGCAACAAGAATATAGCTCAAAAGATCCTGAAACCCAAAGTAAATTGCGTGAGGCACAACAACGATTATACGCTGAAAATAATGTGAATCCTTATGCTGGATGTTTACCGTTATTAGTGCAGATGCCCATTTTGATGGCGCTATGGCAATCAATTTCACGTGTACCAGAGTTAAGACAAGGGCAATTCTTATGGCTGAACTTAGGTGCAGCAGATCCGACATTTATTTTACCGATCTTAGCTGCTGTGTTTACTTTTGCAAGTACGTATCTAAGTAGTATGAGTCAAATAGAATCAAATTCTTCAATGAAGATCATGAATTTTGCTATGCCAGTAATGATCTTGGTTATGGGGGTAAATCTAGCCAGTGGTCTTTCATTATACTGGGTAGTATCAAATGCTTTCCAAGTACTGCAAACGTTACTTATCAATAACCCATTCAAAATTAGAAAAGAACGCGAAGAAGAAGCACAACGTATCCGTGAAAAAGAACGGGCATTGAAGAAAGCAATGAATCCAAAGAAAAAACGTAAAAAATAGGGGAGGGAATGCTAATGCCGGTTTATGAAGCTGCGACAATTGATGAAGCGATCCAACTTGGATTGAAAGATCTAGGGTTGGATAAAGAGAATGTTGAAATCGAGATACTTGATGAGGGAAAGAAAGGTTTTCTGGGGTTCGGGCGAAAAAATGCTCAGCTTAAGATAGTGCCTTCAATTACTGAAACAGTTTCAGAAGCAATTGAAGAAACGGTAGAAGAAGTTTTGGAAGAACCTGAAGAAGCTTTAGAAGATCCTGAAATGACAGAAGTCTTCATGAAAGATGTATCAGTAGAGGTAGAAGATATAAGTGAGCTAGGGGATGAAGCAGCTTTAACGGAATTAGCAGTCTATCTTACCGATATCACGAAACAATTAGAAGCACCCGCATTGGTGAAAATAAAACGTGAAGGAAACGTGATTGTTTTTCACTTAGAAACACAAAAACAAGGAATTTTAATTGGTAAGCATGGAAAAACATTAAATGCGCTACAATATTTAGCGCAGGTTTTTATTCATCGTGTTGCTAAAAATAAATTATCTGTTGTGGTAAATGTTGGCAATTATCGCGAAAAAAGACAAGAAATCATCCAACGTTTAGCCGAGCGTACAGCAGAAAAAGCCATCCGAACGAATCAACCTATATTTTTAGAACCTATGCCTGCTTTTGAAAGAAAACAAATTCATGCAGCTTTAAGCAAGAATGAGTACGTTAAAACACATTCTGAAGGTGATGAACCCTATCGGTATCTGGTAGTAGAACCTGTAAAAAAAAGACTATAGACGATATTAGATTTATTTCATAGAGATGTTTAAACATTGACAAAATTTTTTAAACAAAGTATATTTTACTAGAAATCATTCTTATCGGAGTATACGATGTTTGAGTAGTCTTACTTTGATACCAAAAATTGTGAGATCATAGTCAGAAAAAATTCTGATTATGGTCTCACTTTTTTATCTATTTGGGAAAAGCTTTTTCTTATGTTATATATTTCAAAGCATTGGAAGAGCTATTTTAAAACAAGCGTGTTAAATGATTCTACCTGCTATAATCAAATAATTGAAAGGATATTCAGTATTATTTTATATAGAACTATAGGAGGAAAATAAAAGGAGTGTGGGACAAAAGTAAAGATTCCTTTTGTTTCATACTCTCGGATAAACGGCGGGAGCAGAAACAACTCCTTCGGAAATAAGCTGAAATTCACAAAAATTTGAAAAGCAATTTCCGTGAATTTCAGCTTATTTCTTGGAGTTAAACGCTTCTGTCCCAGCCTCTAGTTGGATGTTGAATAAACAGAGCATAGAAATGGATGAAAGAGTGAACATTTATTTCTTTATTTGAAAAAAAAAGTGAGAAAGATAATTATTTAAATACTCATTTTTGTATAATTAAATCAAAGTAACAAAAAAATGAGAGATGTTCGTTCTAGAAATATTGCTTCAAGTACATAGGCTAACTTTTATAGTTTCAATCATAAGTTATTCCATTTTTTATCCTCGCATAAAATAAATTTAGATTAAGTAAAACTACATTGATTTGATACTTTGTTACATAGAAAAATAAAAGGAGGTATGCTCATATGAATTGGTTTATGAGTTGGTATAGGGTACGAAAAGAACAACAAATAAAGAACAAGATAGAAAGGTATAAAGAAAAAGTTGCCCAATCTAGGGAGGAATATCAGAATAGTACAGATTATCCTTTACATATGAGCCATGTCTTTTTACAACATTTGAATTTTATACCAAATAGTTTAGGAGAGACAGAAGGTTTTGGTACTGATCATGTTATTGAATGGCTCGCTTTGTATAAAGAAATGGTACAAAAGTACCCAGAATAAGTTCAACAAGCAAGTCTAGACGAGAGTCAAGTTAGTGAACTAGTTAAGGAACTAGTTCATATTCATAGGCAATATGAAAGACCAACTGTGAGTCAGGCTGAGGAACTAGTGAAGGACCTACCTAAGGAACAAGCTGAGATTCAAGCTAAGATTCGAATTAAGAAACTAGTTAAGGTTCAAGAATCATTACAAAGGAGTATTGAATGTTCATGTGATTCTCGATTGTTAAAATATTGTCTTAATCATTTGGAAAATAACTGTACAGATAGTTTCTTGGTGGTACCGAAATATGGGGAGGGACGTCATGGAGTAAGCGCTATTTTAAAAAAAAGAGACGATAATTTTATTATAGAAATCTGTGATAAGGCGGGCCTTGGTTTAGGAGAGCCCCAAGAAGCGTATCTAAATAAATCAGCCGAACAAATAAGACCGATTTATCGATATGAACTTAAAACTACTAAGAAAAATATTAATGTGATCACAAAAGCTTTACGTATAGGAAGAAAGCATATTCAAATGAGGGATAGTGTTAATCCTTTTTCAACCTATAACAAAAAGTATTACCCTCTAAAAAAACTTAATAAGCACGCAGATATACAAGGCTTTGCTACCAATGTAGGTACCTCTCAGTATTTGCAAGGAAATTGTCAAATCAAAAATCTAGATGCCGCTTTAAGGATTCTATTAGGACCAGAAATGGAATCACCACTCATTTATCGGGATAAGCTACAGGAGCCTATAGAATATGCTACACCAAAAATGTATGATAGCTGGAGAGATACTTTTGAAGATTTATTCCGAGAAAAAATTAAATCCTCGAATTTTGAAAAAAATGTTGATTCTGGTGCTGTTTTAGAATTTATATTTTATGCATATGAAAAATATTTGGCAGAAAAAAAGCTGATCAAAAACATGGAAAGTGGTGAAAAAAGTAATGTCAAAAAAGACATTCGGAAAAATGAAACTGCACGATTCCAGTACAGTCTTGCTCGAGTGTTCCGGGGAGAAAAAGTAGATCTCTCTGACATACCGATAGGAAAAAACTTTAAAACTATGGCTGCTCTTAATAAACAATTTGAGAAACAATTTGGACAAAAAAGTGATATCAATCAACTAAACCCAGTAAAGACTCTACGTGATGATAAGGCAAGAAAAACATCCTCTGATCTTGAGCACACAATCTGTTAATATCTGTTGCTTTTATTGTTTAATGAGTCATACGCCATAGTGAAGAAAATTATTTGCTGAAACAAAAAAGAGTAGAAAAGTTTTATGTTCTGCATGGAGTCGTATAAAGCTCTCATTGTTATTTCAGGCATACTTCTCTCAGAAAATAGTTAAAAAAGAGCAATTAATAGTTATTTTCAAAGGATGGAAGCTAGAAGAGAGAACCAATGGAACTTCTGAAATTTATTTTAAATCAGCTGTATAGTACTTGATTCCTTTTAAATGATATGATAACCTGTGACAAGAATTTAATCGAGAACAAGCAGTCAAAGTGCGAAGTTCACCATTTATTACAAAGGGTGAAGTAGGCACTTTTTTTGTGCGGAAAATCAAGAGGGAGTGAAAAAATGGCTGTAATTACTTTAGAATTTGATACAATTGCTGCAATTTCTACGCCACCAGGAGAAGGTGCGATCAGTATTGTTCGACTAAGTGGTGACCAAGCAGTAACGATAGCTGATAAAGTATACAAGTGTGGCAAGAAGTGTTTGCTTGAAGTACCCAGTCATACGATTCATTATGGACATATCGTAGACCCAAAAAACGAACAGTTAGTGGATGAAGTCATGATTTCTGTCATGCGAGCACCCAAAACGTTTACCCGTGAAGATATTGTAGAAATCAATTGTCATGGCGGAATTGTCGTGGTTAATCAAATTTTACAACTATTGTTGCGAGAAGGAGCAAGATTAGCTGAACCTGGCGAATTTACGAAACGAGCCTTTTTAAATGGCCGGATCGACCTTTCTCAAGCTGAAGCTGTTATGGACCTGATTCGTGCAAAGACAGATAAAGCAATGGGATTAGCTTTAAATCAATTAGATGGGAATTTATCTTCTTTGATCCGCTCATTAAGAAAAGAGATTTTAGAAACATTAGCGCAAGTTGAAGTAAACATTGATTATCCTGAATATGATGATGTGGAAGAATTAACGACAAAATTGTTATTTGAAAAGGCCACAATGATTCAGCAACAAATCCAACAATTACTTATGACTTCAAAACAAGGAAAAGTTCTTCGTGAAGGATTAAGTACCGCAATTATTGGGCGACCAAATGTAGGGAAATCTAGTTTATTGAACCACTTACTTCAAGAAGAAAAAGCAATAGTGACAGATATTGCTGGAACGACGCGAGATGTGATAGAAGAATACGTAAATGTACGCGGGGTGCCACTAAAATTAATTGATACGGCAGGTATTCGTGAAACCGAAGATGTCGTGGAGCGAATCGGCGTAGAAAGAAGCAAAAAGGCATTATCTGAAGCAGATTTGGTTTTACTGGTTTTGAACCAAAGTGAGCCGTTAACAATAGAAGATGAACAATTACTAGAAGCAACAAAAGGATTAAAACGCGTCATTCTTTTAAATAAGACGGACTTACCTCAACAAATAGAAAAAGAAAAACTTAAGCTATGGACAGCAAGCGAACCCGTTTTTGCTGTTTCTGTAGCTAAAAACGATGGACTAGAACAATTAGAAATAGCTATTTCCGACTTATTCTTTGGCGGACAAACAGGAGAAAGAGATGCCACCTATGTATCCAATACTAGACACATTGCCTTACTTGAAAAAGCTGCTATTTCATTAGCAGAAGTTGTTTCCGGTATTGAAGCTGGCATGCCAGCTGACTTAGTTCAAATTGATATGACGCGTTGCTGGGATTACTTAGGTGAAGTTGTAGGAGATAGTGTGCAAGATGAATTGATCACCCAATTATTTAGTCAATTTTGTTTAGGGAAATAAAAGGAGGAAACATTCGTGAATCATTACCAAGCAGATGCCTATGACGTGGTCGTTGTTGGTGCTGGACATGCTGGATCAGAAGCCGCACTAGCAGCAGCTAGAATGGGCGCCAAAACACTATTATTGACAATCAATTTAGACATGGTGGCTTTTATGCCTTGTAATCCTTCAGTAGGGGGGCCAGCAAAAGGTGTTGTTGTTCGAGAAATTGATGCGCTCGGTGGAGAAATGGGTAAAAACATAGATAAAACATACATTCAAATGAGAATGTTAAATACTGGTAAGGGACCAGCTGTGCGTGCATTAAGAGCGCAAGCGGACAAACATGCTTATTCGACAGAAATGAAACATACCATTGAAAAAGAAACTAATCTGACGCTTCGTCAAGGAATCGTCGAAGAATTAATTGTTGAAGATGGCATTTGTCAAGGGGTAGTAACGTCAACTGGCGCAAGCTATCGTGCAAAAGCAGTAGTCATTACTGCAGGAACAGCTTTACGTGGGGAGATTATTATTGGTGAATTGAAATACTCTTCTGGTCCCAATAATTCACAGCCGTCTGTTGGATTAGCAAACAACTTGAAGGAATTAGGATTTGCCATTGATCGCTTTAAGACAGGCACACCTCCTCGGGTAAAATCAAGCACTATTGATTACTCAGTAACCGAAGAACAACCTGGTGACATCGAACCAAATCACTTCAGTTTCAGTACACCAGATAGCGCGTATAATTTAGAACAAGAATCTTGTTGGTTGACTTATACAGGTGAGGCAACTCATCAAATCATTCGTGATAATTTACACCGTGCGCCAATGTTTACAGTAATTGTTGAAGGGGTAGGCGCTCGATATTGCCCGTCAATTGAAGATAAAATTGTTCGCTTTGCGGACAAACTACGTCATCAATTGTTCCTAGAGCCAGAAGGATTGCATACAGAAGAAGTATACGTGCAAGGTCTATCTACTTCACTGCCGGAAAATGTTCAAGTTGATATGCTCCATTCGATTGCAGGATTAGAAAAAGTTGAAATGATGCGTACTGGTTATGCGATTGAATACGATGTCGTAGAACCTCATCAACTACGTCCTACACTAGAAACAAAAGTCATTGAAAATCTTTATACAGCAGGTCAAACCAATGGAACAAGTGGCTATGAAGAGGCAGCAGGCCAAGGATTGATTGCAGGAATCAATGCAGCCTTAAAAGTACAAGGAAAAGAACCACTAATCATGAAACGAAGTGATGGTTATATTGGGGTCATGATTGATGATTTAGTAACGAAAGGGACAAACGAACCTTACCGTTTACTAACTTCTCGTGCTGAGTATCGCCTATTGTTACGTCACGATAATGCTGACTTACGTTTGACTGAAATGGGACATCAGGTTGGGTTAGTCAAAGAAGAGCAATACAATGCTTATGTGAAAAAGAAAACCGCAGTCGAAGCTGAATTGAAACGTTTGATGAATGTACGTATCAAACCAACCGAAGAAGTGCAAGCATTCTTGGCGCAAATCAATGCTGCACCATTAAAAGATGGCGTATTAGCCAGTGACTTTTTGAGACGTCCAGAAATCAGCTATAATGATTTATTGAAGTTTATTCCAGAAAATGAAGAATTGACCGCCAAAGAAATCGAACAAGTGGAAATTCAAATCAAATATGAGGGCTATATTAAAAAAGCTCTTGAAAAGGTAGAAAAGCTCAAACGCATGGAAGCAAAAAAAATACCAGAAAATATCGATTATGCGGCAATCAATGGTCTAGCAACAGAAGCGAAACAAAAATTACAAAAAATTCGTCCAGAAACAATTGCCCAAGCAAGCCGTATTAGTGGCGTAAATCCTGCTGATTTAAGTATTCTAATGGTCTACATCGAACAAGGGAAGATTGCGAAAATTCAAGCTTAACTCCTTGGTACGTACAACTTTTTATTTTATGTGAAACATGATAAAAATTTTTTGAATGCTTTTGCTAGAAGTATATGATTCTAAAAAGCCATGTATGAAGAAAACTTTTTTACGGTTTCATCTTGTTTTGTTTGAGTAACCATAATATAAATATTTGTAGTTACTTTAGTAGACTTATGACCTAAGCATTGTGAGATACCTTTAATACTAGCTCCATTTTCAAAGAGTAATGAAGCATTCGTTTTTCTAAAATCATGCCCCTTAATTATTTTCATGTTAGGAAAATGTTTTTTCCCTTTTTCATTACATTATTTCAATAAAATTTGTACAAATAAGCATTATCTCAAGTTAAAACTGAGTTGCAAAAAATCACATTTTTATGGAAATCTTTTTCTCTTTTACCGAGTCGGAGTTTTTCCTGTAAAATGTGGTTTTCCATTTTTTGATAATATTCATAGTTTGTTTGTCTACTTTTATCACTTGATTAGAAGATTCTATTTTATTAACGAGATGGTTATGTGCTACACTTCTATTGATCATACGTGATCATATTTGAAAAGGAGGAAAAATAGTTATATTAGGAGTAGTAGAGGTAATGTCATTTTAACAAGAACCACAAGCGAAATTTCATTTGAAAAATTATTCACAAATTTAAAATGCGATTCGTAAAGTAAATGCAATGAATGAACAAATTACTTAAGAATGAAAAGGTCGAGCATTTCAATCGTACTTAAATCAGTACCAGTAGTTAGAAGGCAACAAGAAGAAAATGTAAGCGATATCGTAAAGTGTCAATTAATAACTAAATAAATATGCAGGCTGTTACTCAGTGTGACCAACAAGAGGCGAATTCTTTTTTCTTTTAGTGAGAATATGCCTTTTGTAGATACTCTTTTTCTATCACTTCAGGGAGGAAAAATTATGGGGAAAATTACATCCAACACAGCAGTAGCTAATAACGCGATTATAGCAGTTAAATTTGTCACGGTTAGTAAAAGTACACAGATTCCTGTTGAAAAAAGCACGGTTTCAGGATTGAGAACAGGAGTTTCTGTGAGTAATCAATTAGTATCTGATTTGGAACAATTGGTTACTTGCGTGAAAGATCAAAGTGAAAGGTTTCCTAAGTTGGCAGCCGTCAATGCTTTTAGAGCTATGCAGACAAAATTTTAGGAGGTTAGGGAAATGAGTAACGAAAACATTCTGCAAAATCAACAGAAGAGGTTAAAAGTCGAACAGCAGCAGGATAAATTATCGGAGGAAAAACGAGTGTTAGAAGGAAAGTTAGTTCAATTACAAGAAGAACTCCAAAAAGGCTTTCGCCAGTTAGCTGAATTAAATCATGAAGGCGTACAACAAGGGTATAATGCTAC
>JADAKE010000010.1 GCA_015680865.1 Enterococcus lacertideformus
GCAGCAGGATAAATTATCGGAGGAAAAACGAGTGTTAGAAGGAAAGTTAGTTCAATTACAAGAAGAACTCCAAAAAGGCTTTCGCCAGTTAGCTGAATTAAATCATGAAGGCGTACAACAAGGGTATAATGCTACTCGTTGGACACAAACAAATAACGAAAATAAACAACAAGCGTTGCAACACCAGTTAGGTCAAGCAAAAGAGGAAATTACCTATTCTTATAAAAAAGCGATTCAGCATTTAGAACAAGAGCGTGAAGAGTTATCTGCAAAGAGGAGCCTCTCATGGGATTAATTTATGACAGTAGCGAATCTTCTGCGTTGATGTCTGCTTTAAAGAGCAATTTGACTAGCAGCAAAGAAACAGTTCAACAGTTGAAATCAGGTAGCCAAAAAGTAGTGTCAGCTGTAGATGGGCATCAATTATCTGGGGCGGCTTATACCGCAGGCAAAGGCTTATTTTAGTGAACTAATTATTCCAACAATTACCCGCACAACAAATGCCATTGAACAGATAGAACAAGAATTGCAAAAGTACCAGAATGCCGATAAAATAGTGGCAAGTGAGGGAGAGTTGAACGAAGATAAGTTAAATCAACAGATACGAGTCACGCAAGCCATGAAACGGTCCGTTGATGAAACCTCAAGCTTTATTCAAGTGCAAACAAAAAGTAACTAGCTTGCGAGTTGATATTTTTATGCTTCTTTAGAAGATTCCGCCAATATTTTTTAACTTGCGGTAGTTCTTTTGGGTAACGGCCTCCTTTTTTTAGGTGATTCATTACTTGAACTCGTTACTTATTAAAGGCTCTATTTAGATGTTAGATAACATAAAATCGATCAATTGAAATTTTAGCGCAAGGAAATACTTCTTAAAATTAAAGGAGACCCTAGCCACTTTTACAAGAGTACCTAGATACAATCAATAAAATCAAACCAGAATTCTATTAATGTGTTATCAACTAGAAACCTTGATTTAACAATATTAGTAATATATTTCTATTTGTTTTTTCTGCGTTAGTAAATATATTGGATAGAGTAATAAATAATAAAATAGTAAGGTGAGGGTGGAAAAAATGGTGCTTCATCAAATATTAAAGAAAAAAGAAAAGAATTATCAATGACTCAAGAACAAGTTGCCAAACAAATTTTTGTTTCTCAAAAGTCTGTTTCAAATTGGGAAACACAGAAGACCTATCCAGATATTGAAAGTTTGATTCGTCTGGCTCATTTGTATGACTTGTCCTTAGACCATTTACTATTGGAGGGATCAGACATCGTGAAAGATAAATACAATGAGGAAACTATCTATATCACCGTTAATTACTAATATTAGTTTAATACTTTTATTGATGAGTCAAAAATGGGAGGGACATTTTTCGACACCAGAAGTATTTATTATTTTAATCTGTATGGTTTCCAATTTTATCCCATTATTTTATTTTAAGAATTATACAGATCATTTAAAAAATGAATTAAAGAAAAAGACACTTAATAGTTGGTTGATAATTGCTTTATTAGTGGTTCTTGTGATTTTGGCAATAGGTACAATTATTTTTATTCCTACTTTTTTTAAAACTAAATTTATCAGTTGAATTTTGTGGAAGTACGCTCAAGAATTCTTTAGTATTAATAGCGCAATGTAGACTTTTATCTAAATTTTAAAACCAATGATATTAATACACCGATTATATAAATACCTTAGAGATAAAAAAATTAATGATGGTAAATTCACTAGGACAAATAAGTTGAGAATACTTCTCCAAATGAGATGAATATGTTAAATATAGGGTTAGAAGTGGGAAACACGGCTTTATTGATCAATCGAAAAATAAGTTTCTTAAAGAATATAAGAATTAGAGAACGTTTTATCAAAATTTACTTGATAGAACTTTCGTGAAAACTATTTGTACTTGTATGCAATTATCGATGAAACATGCTAAACTAATGGTATTGTTTTCTGAAAGGAATAGTGAAAGAATGAAAGGTGCAATTTTTGATTTAGACGGTCTATTGGTCGATACAGAAAAAACCTATCGTGATGGCTGGTTATGGGGGTTTAAGCAATTTGGTTTAGACATCCCAAAAGAAGTCGTTGATGCTTGGGGTGGGAAAAACTGGAAACAAAGCTTTGATATTTTAGTGGAAGCAGCTGGAAATCCAGAAAGAGTGCAAGAAGTCCGAGCAAAGCGAGAAGAGTATTTTTATCAGCAATTATACAGTGGAGCGATTCAATTAAAACCCTATGCAAAAGAAGTTTTAGCTGGCTTAAAGAAGCGAAAGTTAAAACTTGGTTTGGCTACTACAACTGTTACTAAAAGAGCAACCGATATATTGGAACAATTTGAGTTGACTGCTTACTTCGATACATTGACTTTCGGCGATGAAGTCACTGAGAATAAACCCTCACCGCTTCCTTATCTTACAGCCTTAGAAAGAACAAATTTAGTTGCCAATGAAGCATTTTCAATAGAAGATTCACTTGTGGGTGCAACTTCTGCTTCACGAGCTGGAATGGGTGTCATATTAATTCCAGATGCAAGTTTTGAACGAAAGTATACGACAAAAGAAAAAGAAAAGTTAAATTTGCTTGCTGAAGGAAAAGATTTGCGTATCGTTATTGAATGGATTGATAAAAAAGGCTGAACTAATCAATTTTGGATCTTTTTAAAAATACAGAATTAGTATAAAAATCAAAAAGAACATCAGTAACTACTTGAACGACGTCGCTTAAAAGTCTCAAATTTCTAATTAGCTATTGGTTAACTGAACAAAAAATAAAATAATGCCTTTTGTATTGACAAAAAAATAATCAAACGTTAAACTTCATAAAAGTCAACTTTTCACACAGTAGCATTTCAGGTGTTTTGTTCAGAAAGTCGGTGGTTGCTGCGAACCGATCAAGCCGAAATGTCGAATTACATGAAAAGGAATAAAAACTAAATAGTTGAAACAAAGTGAAAAACAGATCTGTTTTTAATTAAGGTGGTACCGCGGAGTCATTCGTCCTTAGTTGAAAGCAGGTCTTTTTGTTTAATTAGAGGGGGAAAATGACCATGAATTGTGGTGGAGTTATTCGATATCTATTCTTTTTTAGGATTTTGATTAACTAAAAAAGGAGAATGATTATGGAAAAAGGAAAACCAAGTTTTAAAGAAGCTATATTCGTATTGCTGCTCGTCGTTTCAAGTATTGCCGTTGGGGTTGTTGGCTTAAAGTTATCGCCTAATATTACAATTCTAGCAGCAATTGGCATGATCATGTTTTACGCTGTATGGAAGAAATACCCAACAGAATGGTTGCATGAAGGGATCATTAATGGTATAAAACCTGGGATCATCCCAATCTTTATTTTTATTTTAGTCGGTGCTTTAATTGCAGTCTGGATCCATGCTGGAATTATTCCAACTCTTATGGTTATTGGATTTAAATTGATTAGCATTAAATGGTTTATCCCATCTGTTTTTATCGTTTGTGCGATTGTCGGGAGTGCGGTGGGAAGTGCATTTACTGTGATGTCGACGATTGGGATTGCTTTTTTTGGTATTGGCACAACGTTAGGATTAAGTCCGGCTTTAGTAGTGGGGGCGATCGTTTCAGGTGCTGTTTTTGGGGATAAAATGTCTCCTTTATCTGAATCAACGAACTTAGCTGCAGCAATTGTAGATGCAGATCTTTTCAAGCATATCAAACACATGATGTGGTCAACGATCCCTGCATTTGTCGTCTCCTTTATTTTATTTGCGATTTTAGGTCACACAAATAAAGGAGCAAGCTTAACAACGATCCAAGAAGTAGCAGATACATTGAAAGCAAACTTTATGGTTTCTGGCTGGTCATTGATCCCGTTAGCTTTGATGTTACTATGTGCTTGGAGAAAAGTACCTGCGATTTTAACTATTTTGTTGAACATCGCAGTAGCAGTTGGGATGATCTTCATTCAAGACCCTAGAACTTCTCTTAGTAGTTTGGCTACCGTCATTGAATCTGGTTTCGTCGCAAATACTGGCAATCAGCAAATTGATGCTTTACTTAGCCGTGGTGGCATTGAAAGTATGATGCCAACAGTTTCTTTGATTATTTTGACTTTATCACTTGGTGGGTTACTTATTGAATTTGGATTGATTTCAACCGTGATGGATATTGTTTCTAAGAAAATGACAACTACCCCAAAACTGATTTTCACAACATTGTTGACAAGTATCGGTGTAAATCTATTTATAGGAGAGCAATTCTTATCAGTTATTTTGCCTGGGAATGCGTTTAAAGAAACCTATAAAAAAGCGGGTTTTGATCCAACCGTTTTAGGTCGAACGCTAGAAGATGGTGGTACAGTAATCAATTATCTTATACCTTGGGGAATTGCTGGAAGTTTTGTGGCTAGCACGTTTGGTATACCAACGTTGTCTTACTTGCCATTTGTCTTTTTTAGTTTACTTTCACCAGTCTTCTCAATGGTTAGCGCTTTTACTGGTCTAGGGGTAGCTAAACAAGAGAAAAATCATCAATTAGATAG
Source organism: Enterococcus lacertideformus (assembly GCA_015680865.1). Lineage (GTDB taxonomy): Bacteria > Bacillota > Bacilli > Lactobacillales > Enterococcaceae > Enterococcus_B > Enterococcus_B lacertideformus. The sequence goes on from JADAKE010000010.1 coordinate 4,517, forward strand.
AATAGCTAATTGAATGAAGTGTAAAAGAATTTGAGCTTTTTATTAAGTTAAGGTGAAATGAGCATGATCAATAGCTAACGTTTTTAACGAGTGGGGTGGAAATAAGATTCATCCTGTTAAATAAAACAATCTTTTAAAATAGAAAAACGAGATCAGAACAGAAGTGTCAACCTTTAAAAATAAGAAAGAACTCATAAAATTTACTTTTCAAATTTTTGAGAATTCTATCTTATTTTTCAAAGAGGTTACTTCTGTTTCTGTCTTTTATTAGTATTTAAAGGGATATAAAAGTTTTTTTTACTTTTGTTCAATCACAGTCTATTTTTCTGCATCAAAAATTACTTTGGTGCTTATTTTTTTCTTCAATCATTTTTTTCATTTGTTCAATTTCTTTTTCTTGTGCCTGAATGATATCAGTAGCTAGCTTTTTAACTTCAGGATCTTTTAAATTTGCTCTTTTACTTGTTAGAATAGCGATTGAGTGATGTGGAATCATTGCTTTCAGCCAAGCAACATCATTGACTGTCGTTTGACTACGTACCATAAACAATGAACCGGTAAATACTATGACACTCAATCCAAGAATGATTTTATTCATTGTTTTGTTTTCATACATTTTCCACATAAATAATAGCATGATAATAGCCATTACAGCACCCATCATTAAAGCCATAAAGACACGGGTACGACTAAAGAAAATGTGGTCGATTGAGTAAACATTTAAATACATCATACCAAACATAATTATTGTAGAGACTCCAACCATCAGTAAAAATTTCCAATACTTCTTCATTTAAAAACACTCCTTTTTTCTTTCCTTCTTCTATCTTCTCAGCGTATAAAAAAACAAGCAACCAAATTGTTTGAACAACTTAACTGTTTCCTTTGATGTAAATAAAATTTTTTTAAGTGAAAATAAACGGTTTATCTACGCAAAATGATCATTTTTTTCTTATAAGTAAAGAAAAAAGTCAAGTAGGGCAGTTAATAGAGTCATAACAATTGTATTCGTGAATAATATCTCTATAAAGATCAAACTCAAAGTAGTTAAAGCCACTAAATTTAAGTTTTTTTCAAAAAGTAAGCCTTTCTTAAATGCTAAAAGTAAAGCTGCTACACTGATCATGATTTCGATGAGTAATACAGTATAAGAAAATGCGCCGACTAAGTAATCAACTAATTTATCGCTAATAAAGTAAGAAAGAACAACACCTAGATATATAACAAGCTTGCACAAAATAAAACGCATCGTTTTGATACATGGTGCTTTATTTGAAACAGACAATTTATTTGCAACATCTTTTTTATCTTTTAAAAGGAAATACCAAAGACGGGAAGAGGTATAGATGCCAAAATTAATAGAAGAAAATAAGGCGAAAATGAGGACAAAATTGACGTTATCTGTGGCAAAAGGAATCTTCGTTTTTTCAAATATCCACAAGAATGGGCTAACCGTTGTGTTTGCTAACGCATTCTAAGGATAGATGATCAACAAAAACATAAATAGGATAGATTAAAAATAACTTTCTCTATCATAAGGAATAGTATGATAATTTTGATAATTCTGGAAATACATTTGCTAACTTAATAAAAACATCATAAAATATCTATGTAAGCAGAATACCTTTATTCAAAAATGAAGAGCGTGTTTCAAGCATTTTATTCGCATTTTCTTGAAGAAAGGGAATATGATAACAAAAAAGTATTTATTTTTACTGTGGTAAAAAATTTATTCAAGTTGTCATAAGAAAGCGAGGAGAAGCACATGACGAAATTGCCTATTCTACTAGTTGCAAAAGATAAATCTTTATATTTTTTCCCCTCAATCAATTCACTTGATGTTATTTCAGGAAAAGATTTATTAGATCCTGTTTTTTTCACTTTTTATCATCCAAAATTAAAGGAGTATGAATTGATTATTTTCTTAGATTATGGATTTAAAATGGCAATGGCTACTCGAATTCGCCCTTATACAAAAGCTAAGATGGTATTGTTTTTCTGGAATCATTTTAAAGAGGAACATTATCGCTTACTCGAACAAGCAAAAAATGATCCTGTAATTGATGAAGTGTATCATTTCGATTACCTAGAAGCGAAAGAGCTTGGTCTGCTTCATAATAGTTCGTTTTATTCTAAAAATATGGAGATACCAAAAGCGGCAATTACTTCAGATCTTTTTTTTGGTGCAACTGATAATGGACGCAAGGAACAAGCCGAATGCTATAAAAAAGAATTTGAACAACGCGGTCTAAAAACAAATTATTTTATTTTGCCTTTACGTGGAAATGAACAAGCAAATTATCTTTCCTATACTGAATATTTGGAATTAACAGCTCGTTCCAGAGGAATTTTAGAGTTATTAAGAGCAGGGCAACGAGGAGTGACTTTACGGTCATTTGAATCTATCTATTTTGAAAAGAAGCTTGTGACTGGAAATGAAGCGATCATGAGTTATCAATTTTATCATCCAGACAATGTTTTTCTTCTCCAAGAAAGAGCGCTAGATGAGTTGCCCGGTTTTCTCCATTCGTCTTTTCAGTCAGTAGATACCAAAATTTTAGACTTTTTTGATGCAAGTAATTGGGCAAAAAGATTTTTAGGAATGGATAAAGAGATATTTGAAACATATGAATACCTTGAAGGAGGAAAAGATTGAGAATAAGTAGCTATTTGAAAGTTAATGTTTTTTTCTTACTGTCACCTGACGATAAAATGTCTCACATAAAAGAGACAGCAATTCGGGGAAATCGCTTACTTTATGAGTGTAGTCAATTTTGTCTAAGCTTAGATAGAAAGCAAATAAAAGTATTTTATAAAATAAGTAACTAGCGCATCTTTCAGATGTCTAGTTGCTTATTTTTTATTTTGATGGATTTCGTAAATGACTCACGTAATGCAAAGGAAATCTGAGACAAAGAAAAAAGTTGAATCCTTGATGAAGAGTTTAATCATTGGCTATTAAAATGTTGTTAGTTAAGCAATTATTTGAAATGACAGTTCTTATTTTTTTAGAAAAACACTTAAAAAAGTAAAAAATTGTGACTAAAATAAAACTATTTTTCCAAAAAAGATGACTAAAATCTAGTAAAAAAATACATAATACAAAGTAAACAACCTGTACCTTAAGAATATCTTTGTTTTATAACAATTCTTTTAATTTATGGTTTGGCTAAAAAAATTTCAAAAAGATAAACAAAAAGAGCAACTGAAAGTTTTTTATACTCGTAATTGTAGAAATGAGGTGAGAATAATGAATAATCTATCCATCAACATGGGAGATACGGCGTTTATGATCTTATGTACGGCATTGGTTTGTTTAATGACTCCTGGTTTGGCATTTTTCTATGGAGGACTAGCACGTAAAAATAATATAACGACTATTATGGCACAGTCTTTCCTATCTGTGGGAATTACAACTTTGATGTGGATATTTGGTGGATTTGGGCTAGCTTTTGGTAGAGATATTGGTGGATTTATTGGTAATCCAGCTGATTTCTTTTTAATGAAGCACGTATCCAGTGTAACTGATCTATTTCACGGAGCAACGATTCCTTTTTTGATGTTCTTCTTATACCAATTAATGTTTATCATCATAACCGTGCCATTGATGACCGGTGCTTTTGCGGGAAGATTGGATCTAAAAGGATATGTTTTACTTTTGATATTTTGGAATCTTCTCATTTATTTCCCTGTCTGTCACTGGATTTGGCTCCTTAGCATGTATTTTGACCCTTGGTCAGAGAAAAATTCCAGCGTCTGAACGAAATGGTCATAGTAGTTTGATGGCAGCCGCTATCGGGACAGGCCTCCTTTGGTTTGGTTGGTTTGGGTTTAATTCTGGTGGTGCACTTCGAGCTGACTATCAAGCAGTGAATGCCTTTGGTTCAACTTTTATTGCTTTAGCATTTGCTATGATCACCTGGTTGTTAGTAGCTAAGTTCAAAGGAAATGGGTTTGATTTTGTCGATATCTTGACGGGATCGGTAGCAGGTCTTGCAACTATTACTCCATGTGCTGGTTATATTCACCCAAGAAGTGCAATTACTATTGGTATCATTGCAGGTATCGTCTGCCAATATGCGGTCGCTTTTCGTAAGAAAAAAAATTGGGATGATGCTCTTGATGTTTGGGGTGTACATGGAATGGGTGGTTTTACTGGTACCATACTTTTTGGTATCTTTGCAACAAATACACATCTATTATCAGATTCACAAAGCTGGTTCCTTTTAGGTGTGCAAATTGTCGGTGTGTGCTTGGTTGCTTTATACGCTTATGCTGTAACAGCAGGGATTTTAAAAGTCATCATGCATATAACAACCATTACTACAACTAAAGAAGAACAAGAATAAGGATTAGACTTTACTTTCTTCGGAAAATAAAAATTAGTAGAAAAGAGGAAGTTTCATGCAAGAAAGCAAAGCGAAAATTCCTGCAAAAAAATTAACATTTTTTGGCTTTTTAGCTATGACCATTTCAATGGTGGTTTCGCTTTATGAATATCCGACATTCGCAACATCGGGTTTTAGTTTAGTATTTTTTCTATTATTAGGCGGTTTATTATGGTTTATTCCAGTTGCCTTATGTGCAGCTGAAATGGCCACAGTCAAAGGCTGGGAAAAAGGAGGGGTCTATACGTGGGTCAGTCGAACTTTAGGAAAAAGGTTTGGATTTGCTGCAATCTTTTTCCAATGGTTTGAAATCACAGTAGGATATTTAACCATGTTACTTCCTGACCGGAGCATTATCTTATGCAACAGGTATCTCAGCGATACAAAACAATAAATTTTTAAAATTAGCGATTCTCTTGATTATTTTTTGGGCCATTTTGATCTCTCAATTGAGAGGAACGAAATATACTTCTTTGATTGCCCGAATTGGGTTCATTGCAGGGATCTTACTGCCAGCTTTGGTTTTATTTGGGTTAGGTATCCACTATGTGGCTTCAGGAGCACCGCTACAAACAACATTATCCATGAAGACATTGATTCCTGACTTTTCTAAGTTACCAACATTAGTTGTTTTTGTGTCTTTTATTTTAGCCTACATGGGAGTAGAAACTTCTGCTAGTCACGCAAATGAAATGGAAAACCCTAAAAAAAATTATCCTTTAGCGATGTTCGTATTAGTTATTTTAGCGATTATATTGGATACATTTGGTGGTCTAACAGTAGCAACAACTGTTCCTCAACACGGTTTGTCACTTAACACAGGTGTCATCCAATCACTCGAGTTTTTACTGCGACACATTGATCCAAGTCTTGCATGGATTGCAAAAGTTTTGGCTATTTTAGTTTGCCTAGGTGTGATTGGTGAAATTGCCTCATGGGTGACTTCTCCTTCAAAAGCTTTACATGTAGCAGCTGAGGAAGGATTATTACCAGAACATTTTGCTAAAGAAAATGCTTATGGTGTACCTGCAAACTTGATGATTGCTAATGGGATTGTTGCATCAATCTGGGCAGCGGTCTTCACATTGAGCGGAGGCGGTAATAATCTCTCATTTCTAGCAGCTATGTCTCTAACAGTAGTGATTTACTTGATGCTTTATTTTATGTTTTTCATCGGGTATCTAAAATTAGTTTATCAAGATGATGAATTAGAAAGAGCTTATCAAGTACCTGGTGGAAAAGTGGTTAAAACAATTATTGCTTGTTTAGGTTTATTGACTTCACTTTTTGCATTTTGTATTTCATTCGTTCCACCTGCAAGTATTGCTGCCAATCAACATGGGATCTATGAAACAATTTTGATCATTTCATACCTTGTTGTTGCTGTGATACCTTTTGTGATTTACGCATGCCGCCATAAATTTCAGCATGTAAATAAAAATTGAAAGCTGGTTATTAAAATGGATGTCAAAGAATTAGAACAATTGATCGGAAAGAATTTTCATTATTATCAAACAGGCCATGTTGCCGATTATATTCCAGCGTTAGCACAAGTGAATCCAGAACAACTAGGAATGGCAATTTATGACTTAGAGAAGAAACAATTAATAGAAGCCGGAGATGCCCAAGTGCGTTTTGCTATCGAAAGTATGTCAAAAGTACCGGTTTTATTATTAGCTATTAAAGATAATGGGATTGATAAAGTTTTTCAAACAATTGATACAGAACCAACAGGATTTGCTTTTAACTCAATTATGAATATGGAAATCAATCATCGCCATCAACATTGAATGAAGAAATTTATCATTCAGAATCTAAAACTGGTGATATCAACCGCTCCTTAGCTTATTACATGAAGGGTAATAAAATGATCAGTGGGGATGTTACTGAAATTTTAGATGTCTATTTTAAACAATGCTCAGTTAATGTGACAGCTAGCGCCATAGCAAAATTAGGTGCTGTATTGGCAAATAAAGGAATTGCTCCTTGGAATGATAAACGTATCATCACAGAAGAAAGTGCTACAGTCGTAAAATCAATTATGACAACTGCTGGGCTTTATGATGAATCCGGTGAGTTTTCAGTTCACGTTGGTGTACCAGCTAAAAGTGGAGTAGGCGGTGGACTAATGGTAGCTATACCAAATCGTTACGGTATGGGTGTATTTAGTCCAGCATTAGACCCCTTCGGAAATAGCGCAGCAGGTATTCAACTATTAAAAGATGTCGTAGAAAAACTCAATGTAGATATATTTAAATAAAAAAGGTTATGAAAAGGCTAGTTTGCGTCAATTAATAAGAACAAACAGAGAAAAATAGCTTCTCATATTTTTTCTCTGTTTGAGCTTGTTGCCGTAGATGGAAACCTTTGAATACTGTGAATAAGAGGTTGTGAAAGCATCGGTTAACTCCGATGACAATAAGAAAAATTTTTTTGAAATATGAGAAGCTATTTTAAAAAAATTTAGGCTTATTTCAAGGAGTTGATACTTGAACACCGTGAATAAGAGGGTATGAAAAGAGCGTTTTGTTCTGAGTATTAAGGAAGAATCACATGAAACAGCTTCTCATATTTTGAGGGATTTTGACTTAATACCGAAGGACAGCTCTTTGAATACCGTTTAAAAAAAGAGGTTGTGAACAGCATGGTCTGCTTCAAGAATTAAGAGCAAAATATCGAAAACAGCTTTTCATGTTTTTGAGTTTTTTGAGCTTAATTCCGCAGAAGCAATGCTGTGAGCACCGTTTATGAAAAGAGGTTGTGAACCATGGTCTGATTAAAAATCAACCATAAAAATAGAAATAGTTATCTGCTTTTTTATTTTCTCGGTTAAATTTGAGCAGTTTTTTTAAGACATAAAAATAGTTCTTGTTTTGTATTTTTTATTTTGTTTTTGCAATCGCTTTCTTTAGAAGGAAATAAAAAAAAATATATTTGAAGCAATATGTTTAAATAAATATATAGAAAAATTAGAGGAGCGGGAAAAGGCATGTTGGAAAATTACATTGAGCGGAATGTTTCTAGAAAGGTTTACCTTTGTGAACAATTATTTGAGTTTCAAGAAATAGATATAGAAGATTCTGCTGAAATGTTAGGTGTAACAATGCCGACTGTGTTACACGATCTTGAAAGTATCACTGAATGTTTAGAGTATTGTATCGAAAAATGTGAACGGGAAAAACATAGATATAAAATTATATTCAAACATGGTATTGAGTTATCAGAATTAACGCAATTCTTATATGGTCAATCATACTTTTTAAAATTTTTGAGCTATTATTTTCGAGGACAATTCACTAGTACGGAATTATCAGATTTAGAATATATTTCTTTAAGTAAAGTTTATACAATCAAAAAAACAGTTTTGGACTTTTTTAAAGCAAACTTATATCTGAAAAACAAACAGATCATTATTCCTGAATTTGATGTACGCAATCTATTACTTGCACTAGTAAGATATATCAATTGGGAAGGTTACGAAAATAAAAATCCTAAAGTAGCGAATGCTTGCAAACAATTGATTGAGTTTACTGAAGCTCATTTTTTTAAAAGAAGATATTCAGCAGAAGATAGATTTTTTATTACTCGAGGTATTGAAATTGCGATTGGTAGAAAAGGCTATCCACTTGATTTTAATGAAGAAGAGAAAAGAACAGCAGAAGAAAAACCCTTATTCCACATCTTAAAACAAGGTTTATCTGAACAAAAAGAATCATTGAATTTACAAGAAGAAGATGTTTATTTTATTTTTTCTTTATTTAATAAACGCAATTATACAAATGAAAATATGGGGTTGCTACGAAAAGATTTTGAGATCGCATATACTAGCTTTATTGATCATAATCCTTGTATATGTGAGTTGATCAAAAAAATAATAAACAGGATTGGTAAGCAATGTAAAAATGATTTTATCTTAAAAAAATCTTTTTTACAGTTTATTCGTACCACTTGGGCAGATGGACAAGTATTTCTTCCGGACCGAATCTACTTATTAACGCATACTGAAAAAGAACTCTATGAAGATATTGTGAATATTTTAAATAGTTGGAAAGAAGTATATTGTCCTAATTTAAGATGGAATAACAATCTAACCAGAAAATTTGTTAAGAGTATGTCTTTGATAATGAATGGGCAAGAAGAACAACCTACTGAAGTTTTTATCGTTGCACCTAGTGTAGTGAAGCAAGTGTTTTATCGAGAAATGATCTTGTCTGAGATGAATGAAGCAGTCGAATTGAACCCGATGATCTATCACTCATTGGAAGAACTGCCGGATGAATGCTTATATCTCAATAAAAGAATTGTCTATTGTGATGTAGCAGTTTATCAAAGTGGTTTTGATACGGAAAATACACACATCTTTCCCATTTCTTTAAATAATAAGTACTTACATCTAGGTCAAAAGATGAACCTCGCTTTAAGTAATAAAAGAATCGAATGAGTGAAAAGAAGTGAATCCTTCCAGAAAACATAGAGAGGGCGATATGTTTTTTGGAAGGATTTTTATTTTATCCTCAAATAATTGAAAATCAACACAAAGTTGTACCAAATCAAAAGATGCAAACGAATGGAATAAGTGTCAATGGCTTCTTTTATCGCATAAACCTTCTTTTAGCTTAGTAAAAACAACTTGTTCTAGTTGTAAAAAAGTAGCAACATGTTTTACAACTCATTTTTCCTAGTTGACAGATTAAAAAAATATATGTTAATCTAACAGCAAATAAAACGAAGTGAGGGATCTTGCCATTGAAAAACTAAGTCAATGATTGGAAGCTGCATAAATACTATTTCTATAACATAGGAGTAGTGTGCAGATTTTCAGAATTGGCAAGTTTTCAATGGGAGGGTCTCTTTTTGTTCTTCTTCTTTGATGACCAGTTCTGGAAATAGGACGGGTCTTTTTAGATAGGAGGATGTAAATGTCTAAAATAGAAATAAAACATTTATCTTTTGGTTATGATAATCAAGTCGAGTTATTATTTGACCAAACTACTTTAAATTTTAATATCACATGGAAATTAGGGTTAATCGGCAGAAACGGGCGTGGGAAAACCACATTGCTGAATATATTGCAAGGTAAGTTACCTTTTCAAGGGCAAGTTATTCATCAACAAGAATTTGTCTATTTCCCCCAAACAGTCAAAGAAAAAGAACAACTAACCTTTGATGTGTTGAATGATCTAACAACTTTCGAACTTTGGGAAATTGAAAGAGAACTTCAATTAATGGACACAGATCCAGACATCATCTGGCGTCCTTTCAATACTTTATCAGGAGGCGAGAAAACGAAAGTGTTGTTGGCTTTATTATTTATTGATGATCAGCATTTTCCTTTGGTTGATGAGCCAACTAATCATTTAGATGTCATTGGAAGAAAGCAAGTTGCTAATTATTTGAAGAATAAAAAACAGGGGTTTATCGTAGTCAGTCATGATCGTGGATTCATTGATGAAGTGGTGGATCATATCGTCGCTATTGAAAAAAGTCAGCTGGAAATTTGTCATGGAAATTTTTCTACTTACGAGGAACAAAAACGTTTGAAGGATGAATTTGAACTGGCACAAAACGAAAAAATCAAGAAAGAAGTCACTCGTTTAAAGAAAACTGCCGCTGAAAAAGCAGAATGGTCTCGCTCACGTGAAAAAGATAAAACGAAAAAAGTATCGGTTTTATTGACACAGAAAATCGCAGAGTAAATCGTGGAGCAATAGGCGCTGATGCTGCGCGAACGATGAAGCGTTCGAAAGCGATCGTCAATCGAATGGAGACGCAAATTGGTGAAAAAGAAAAACTACTGAAGGATATTGAATATATCGACCCTTTGACAATGAATGTTAAAAAGACGCATCATAAACGATTGTTATCTGTCGGACAATTACAGTTAGGCTACGATAAGTTTCTTTTTTCACCAATCAACTTTTCGGTTGATCAAGAGCAATGTATAGCACTAACTGGACCTAATGGGATTGGCAAGTCTTCAATTATTCAGTACCTTTTAGGTGAATTCACAGGACTAGTAGATGGCGAAGTAATCAAGCCAGCACAATTATCAGTCAGCTATGTGCGCCAAAATTATGAAGACAATCAAGGGACATTGAATGAATTTGCTGAAAAAAATCAAGTGGATTACCAACCCTTTTTAAATAACCTTCGTAAACTTGGTATGGAAAGAGAAGTGTTTCATAATCGCATTGAGCAGATGAGCATGGGTCAACGAAAAAAAGTGGAGTTAGCAAAATCTCTTTCTCAAGAGGCAGAACTATATATTTGGGATGAGCTATTGAATTATTTAGATGTGTTCAATCAAGCACAATTGGAACAACTGATTTTAACGATGAAGCCAGCGATGGTGATCGTGGATCATGATCAAATTTTTTTAGAAAAAATAGCAGATCAAATCATTTCTTTGAAGTAAGTTATTCGTGTTCTACTAAGCAAGTGAACTTGTTTTGTCATTTTTTTATGTTACAATCGAACAAGTACAAATAAAGGAGCGTTATAAATGTTATATGTAACCAGACATGGTGAAACAACTTGGAATGCAGCTGGATTAGTCTGTGGTAGGACAGATGCTCCGCTAACAGAAAAAGGACGAAGACAGGCGGAAATATTAGCCGAAAAAGTTTCTCGATTAGAACTGCCAGTAACGAAAATTATTCATTCTCCTTTACAACGTGCTAAAGATACAGCACAATCTGTTGCCGAAAAACTTCAATTAACAATGGCAGTTGATGAACGTTTGATCGAAATGGACTTTGGATACTATGATAGTATGCCTAGCCATGAGAAGATTTTTCAAGAAGCAAGGCAAGAATCTGCCGTTCGCTTTCCAAATGGAGAATCAGTGTTAGATGTCTATGCGCGTATCGTACCACTCATTGAAGAATGCCTTTCAGATAAAGAAAATATTTATTTATTGGTCTGTCATAATGCCTTGATCCGTATCATGAATGCTTATTTACATCCGATGCCTAATGCTACATTTTTTAATTTTTTTGTAGAAAATACTGAATTGGTTACATTTGATTTGAGGGATGATCTTAGCCAGCACAAAGCTTAGAATATTTATTTTATAATCAATAAAAAAATAGCACAGAAAAACTCGAAACTATGTGTGATGTTTCGGGTTTTTTTGCATGGAATGAAGTAAATGAATAACAAAATAACTACTTAAGATATTTTTTGAAAAAAATACTCTATCTATCACTTATTCATAGTTGAAGATAACTCAAAAAGAAACAAAATTAAAATAAATTTATAAAATCATTGAAATTTTGTTTCTTTAAAGTTATACTCTGAACATAGAAATGGATACGGATACATAAAGGAGGATAATATGTTTGGTTTTTCAGTCTTTATGAACAATGATTTAACAGAAGAAAAGAAAAATTATATTCAAAAGATGGCAAAAAATGGATTTGTTGGTATGTTTACCTCGATGCACATTCCTGAAGATGATCGTTTTGCATACAAAAAACGATTAACCGAGCTAGGTGAATGTGCACAACAACACCAACTTGATTTGATGGTAGATATTTCTGGTGATGCTTTAAATCAGGCAGGTTTTTCATTTGACGACCTAGAAACATTAAAAAAAATTGGAGTAACTGGCTTACGCATGGACTATCATATTTCAAATGAGCAAATTGCGAAATGGTCCCATCAAATGAGGATTAGTTTAAATGCTAGCACGATTACCACACAAGATGTATTGGAATTAAAAACAGCACATGCAGATTTCTCAAATTTAGAAGCATGGCATAATTATTATCCACGCCCAGAAACCGGACTTGATCGAAACTGGTACCAAGAAAAAAATCAATGGTTGAAACAACAAGGGTTTACGATTCAAGGGTTTGTTGCAGGGAATGAAGCGTTGCGTGGACCACTGCATCAAGGGTTACCCACCTTAGAAATACACAGATATACGCATCCATTAGCTGCAGCCCTTGATCTATCTACCTGTGGAACGGATCTAGTCTATATTGGCGATGGTGGACTATCAGAGGATGTCCAAGAGCAATTTGCGGCTTATCAAAACGATAAGATACTCTTGTTACATGCTGAAGTAATGGATTCCTATTTATACGACTACATTTTAGGTAGCCATACTAATCGACAGGATGAAGCTAGAGACGTGATACGTAGTGCGGATGCACGTTTTAAGGAGATCCCACAGATCTTACCACGTGATACCAAAGAGCGAAAAAAAGGAACGGTCACGATAGACAATGAGCGTTATCTTCGCTATATGGGTGAAATTCAGATTACAAAAAAAGATTTACCTGCAGATGAAAAAGTGAATTGCGTTGCACAAATAAGCCAAAAAGACTTACCATTGTTGGAGCAGATTCATGCAGGAGATAAATTTAAAATAATAAGAAAAGAAGGAAAATTAAATGAAGCAGATTAATTTAGAAAATTTAACAACTGAACGACGTAATCAACAGACGTTTGGTTTAGATGAAATGAGTATTGCTCAAGCAGTCAACTTAATGAATCAAGAAGATCAAAAGGTTGCTGAAGCGGTCTCAAAAGAGCTAGGAATGATTGAGCCTGTCATTAAACGTACCATCGAGTCTTTTCAAAAAGGTGGACGTTTGATCTACATGGGTGCCGGTACAAGCGGTCGTTTAGGTGTGCTTGATGCAGCAGAATGTGTACCCACTTTTGGAGTAGAACCAGACATGGTGATTGGTTTGATTGCTGGTGGTGAAGCGGCAATGACTGTTGCTGTGGAAGGCGCAGAAGACTCTTTAGAATTAGGTAAAGCAGATTTAGTGAAATTAGGGCTAACAGAAAATGGGTGATTGGGATTGCAGCGAGTGGACGTACACCTTATGTGATTGGTGGCCTTGATTATGCACATTCAGTGGGAGCAACGACAGCGACTATTTCCTGTAATAAAGAAGCCGAGATCAGCAAACATGCAGATTTTCCTATCGAAGTAGATGCTGGTCCAGAATTTTTAACTGGTTCGACACGTTTGAAATCTGGTACAGCTCAAAAATTAATTTTGAATATGATCTCTACGATTAGTATGGTTGGGATCGGGAAAGTTTTCAATAATTTAATGGTAGATGTAAAGCCAACGAATGAAAAACTTATTGAACGTTCAAAACGAATCATCATGCAAGCAACGGAAGTCGATTATCAGACTGCTGAGAAATATTTTCATGCAGCTGATAGCAATGTCAAATTAGCCATTGTCATGATTTTAACCAACAGTGATAAAGAGGCTGCCAAAGAAAAGTTAATCAGCGCAAATGGATTTGTAAAAGGAACCTTATAAGGGGGAAGAATTAATGGCTAAAAATGAATTGACTTTATAAGAATTAGCAAAGCAAATTTATGCTAGTGTTGGTGGGATGAACAATGTTGAAAGCATTGTTCATTGCATGACACGTGTGCGTATGAAGATTATCAATGACAATCTTGTTGATATTTCAAAATTGAAAGCGATACCTGGATTGCTAGGAGTTGTTGAAGATGAACAGCTGCAAGTCATTATCGGCCCTGGAAAAGTAAATAAAGTTGCCCAAATGATGGTGGATCAAGCAGGAGTAAAACTAGGAGAAAAAATTTCTTCTGGAACGACAACGCAGTCTAATTCAGGTACTACAGGAAAAGATTAGATTTAGTCAATGAGCGTGCTCAAGCGATGAAAGCTGCTCAAAAATCCAAACAAAAACCATCTAAAATCAAGGCAATCTTAAAAGATATCTCTAATATTTTTGTTCCTATGATACCGGCGTTTGTAGGTACAGGTATTGTGGCAGGGATAACTGCAGTATTAGCAAACTTAGTGACAGCTGGAACGCTAGAGGCGGCAACTTGGCAACAATACATTGATATCATGAATATTCTAAAAAATGGGATGTTCAGTTACTTAGTGATCTATACAGGGATTAATGCAGCCCAAGTTTTTGGTGCAACGCCGACACTTGGTGGAGTCATCGGTGCAGTAGTCATGCTGACAGGGATGACTCCAGAAGCACCACTTAAAAATTTATTCACAGGCGAAGCATTAGCAGCAGGCCAAGGTGGGATTTTAGGGGTTATTTTTGCAGTGTGGTTATTATCGATCGTCGAAAAAAAATTGCACAAAAGTATTCCAGATTCTGTTGATATTATTGTAACCCCAACATTATCCTTGATAGTTATTGGTTTAGTCGAAATTTTCTTCATTATGCCATTAGCTGGGTTTATCTCAGATGGCATGGTCGGTGGAATCAATTGGGTATTAGGAGTTGGTGGTGCATTTTCAGGATTTGTATTAGGGACACTTTTCTTACCGATGGTCATGTTTGGCTTGCATCAAGTCTTAACACCGATCCATGTGCAAATTATCAATGAAACGGGAAAAACGCTTTTACTTCCTAATTTTAGCAATGGCGGGGGCAGGTCAGGTAGGTGCTGCTTTAGCCTTGTGGGTACGTTGTAAGAACAATAAAGAATTGACAGAAATGATCAAAGGAGCATTACCAGTTGGTGTATTAGGCATTGGTGAACCATTGATTTATGGTGTTACTTTACCGTTAGGACGTCCATTTATTACAGCATGTATTGGTGGCGGAATTGGAGGTGCTGTGATCGGAATGATCGGAAACGTTGGTGCGATTGCTATTGGTCCTTCAGGTGCGGCATTAATCCCTTTGATCTCAGATGGGAAATGGCTAGGATATGTACTAGGCTTATTAGCTGCGTATGTCGGTGGATTTCTAGCGACTTTCTTTTTTGGTATTCCTAAAGAACAACTAGCAAATGAAGCTACAAGTAGTGATATGAAGACACTGGAAGATATCGAGACTGAAAGAACAAGTGAAGTTTCATTAACAGCTGTAGCTGATGGTGTAGTAGAGTCACTTGAAAAAGTTAATGATCCTGTATTTTCACAAAAAATGATGGGGGAAGGATATTTTGTTGAACCGACCAATGACCAAATTTATTCACCAGTGACAGGAACAGTCAGTTCTGTTTTTCCAACCAAACATGCCATTGGAATCTCTACGCCAAATGGGTTAGAAATATTACTTCATATGGGCATAGATACCGTGGAGCTTGGCGGTACTCCTTTTGATGTGAAAGTAAGTGAAGGACAAGATATAACCTCAGATACACTTGTTGCTATAGCGGATTTAGCTACAATCAAAGCAGCAGGGAAAGAAACATCTATGATAGTCTTAATAACGAATATGGAAAAAGTGAAAAAATTTGACTTAGAAAAAACAGGCGAAACACAAGCAAATACAGTCGTAATGACAGTAGAAACTTTTTGATCACAAATAGCAAAGATTTGTTCTGTTCTTTGATATGTTCCTCTAGTCAAGAGAACATGGACCAACGAAATGTATGCAAAAAATGCTCAAAACCTTTTTCTGGTTTTGAGTATTTTTTTAGAAAAAACTAAAATTTTCTCAGCTTGTATATTTTCTTAAAACTTCAACTAGTTTCAGATACACTCTTTCTACATCTGCTGGAGTGCCTCGTAATTCATAGTCGGCGAGGAAAGCAAACCCAAATTGATGGGCATATTGTTTGGCAGTTAAGCAATATTGATTATTGAAATTTTTATTGCCACTTCCTACTACTCCTAAACAAAGGCTATGATTGTTTTCGTATTCAAGATATTCACGCATGGTTTCCGTTAAGATTTCAGTATCGCCATTATCTAATCCATTTCCCCCATCTAAGTAAGTAGGGACAAAAGTAAAAAAAGTTTCATTTTCCTTTTCGAAATCACTGTTTTCGTGAATTTCTTTTAGTGTTATTTCTGGTAATTCCGCCTTGATTCCATGTTGTTGTGCAGCGTATTCTGCCAGCTTCTTAGTAAAAGCACGCGTATTTCCAGAAATCGATATATATAGAATATTCATACATCATTTCCTCCAATCCTTATCAGTAGTATAGCATTTTTTTGTCCAGATTTGGGCAAAGGGTTTCCTTAAATAAATAGGCGGAGTTCTTGTATCATTAGAAAAGAATCATTACGATTAGTTTTCTATTAGAAAGTATGTGAATGAGGAAAATTAAGAAAAGATTTGTTATACTTGTGATAAAAGCGGTTTATTTTGGAGGATGCTTAAATGGATACAGAGCGACAGAGTAAAGGAATAGGTTTGATTCCACTAGCGGCCTTAGTCATAGGTTCAGCGATCGGAGGTGGGGTATTTGGTATTATGACGGACATCTCTGGATCGGCGGGTGTTCCAGCTATTTTTAGTTGGATACTTGTGGGGTCGGCCATGATGATGCTCTCGTTATCAATCAATAATATCAATAAAAAATGTCCAGAGTTAGAAGGTGGGATTTTTAGCTATGCCGAAGCTGGTTTTGGACGATTTTCTGGATTTATCAGTGGTTGGGGCTATTGGCTTACTTGTTGGTTAGGAAATGTGGCCTTTGCAACATTACTAATGAGTGCTCTAGGTTACTTTTTCCCAGTGTTCGATGGTGGACAAAATGTTGCTTCGATTGTGATGAGTACGTTGTTTTTATGGGGTTACGCTTGGTTAGTTAATCGTGGAGTGGAAAATGCAAGTTACGTGAATGCCATCGTGACCATTTGTAAGCTTGTGCCATTATTTTTATTTATTGTTGTTGCAATCAGTACTTTTTCACTCCAACAATTGATAGATAATTTTTCTAGTGACATCATCTTGAATGTCAATGGACAGCCTGTGCCATTTTCTAGTCAAGTATTGAGTTGTATCATGGTCATGTTATGGGTCTTCGTCGGTATCGAAGGTGCTTCCGTGGTTGGCTCACGAGCAAAGAAAAAATCGGATGTGGGGAAGGCGACGATACTTGGGATTTTTGGACTTATCGTCATTTATGTATTAGTTTCTATGTTGCCTTATGGGACAATGTCAATGGAAGAATTACAAGGGATCAAAACACAACCAGCTATGGGCTATGTATTTGAAATGATGGTAGGAAAATGGGGGGCCATCTTGATTAATGGAGGTTTGATCATTTCATTAGTAGGGGTTTGGTTGTCATGGACGATCTTACCTATTGAAACTATGCGAAATATGGCGGATGATGGCTTATTGCCCAAACGATGGGGAAAAGTCAATAAACAAGGTGCACCAACCTATGCGATTGTTTTAACGACGATCTGTACGAATGTTTTTTTACTTTCTTTATTATTTACAGATAGTGCTTATAATTTTGCTTATACTCTTGGAACTGCAGCGATTTTCTTCACTTGGTTGTTCTTAGGCCTTTATCAGATGAAGCTATCTTATCAAAGAAAAGAATGGGTTCAGTTTTTTGTGGGCTTTTTAGCGAGTGCCTTTCAAATATGGGCAATGCTAGTTGTTGCTTTTAATGAAGTGATGTTGGTTTTAGTTTTATTCTTACCAGGAATTATCTTTTACCTAAGAGCAAGAAAAGAACAAAATGACCCAGTTCCACACTTTTATTTGGATAAAATTTTACTTATCGCTGTTACAATTGCGGGATTAACGGCAATGGTTTTATTTACTACTGGCATCCTACATGTTTAAAAAATATGTTTGAATAATAGATAAAAAGAGCCAAATAAACTTAGAAATAATTGGTATAAATCAATAATACCAATCGTAGAAAAAGTTTGTTTGGGTCTTTTTTAGTTTTACAGTGTCGAAGAGCAAAATCAATTGAAAGTAAGCTATCAAAGTGAACCATGCTGTCAGAATACATGTCCATTTGGCATCCCCGTTAAGCTGATCAGTAATAAAGTTCAGAATAACCAATTCTGTCAAGCCAATTGTCATGAAAAAAGAGAAAATTGAAGATGAATGAATGAGACAATAGGATCAATTCCTTTTCAAAGAAGGTAAGATAAACCCATTGATAAATATTTGGTTGCTTTGGCTAAAAAAAATAGCAATTATTTCAATAAGCGTATAAATAGTATAATTGCTTAAAAAAGCTCTGGTTTCATCATTGTTGACCATAAAATTTCCAGTATTCTTGCTAAAACCAATTTAAACCATGCTAACAATAATTCTTTTTTTATACAAAAAAGGAATATAGGATCAGCTGTCAATATTTCTTTTTTATTATAAATTGACTGAATTTTAAAAAAATAAATAGATTTGATTAGAATTTATCTATATTTCCAGTGGATTTTGATTTATAATAAAAAAATATCTTGTAATTTTTAGGGAGGAAACGAAATGGAGAACTATCTTAGTCTTTTAGGTGTATTGATCGTTATTATAGGTTTTGCACTGAAATTAGACTCAATTTTGATTGTAATGGTAGCGCTAGTTGTTACCGCGTTAACAGGCGGATTAGGAATTAACGGCATGCTTGAGACTTTAGGTACAAGTTTTGTGAATAATCGAGGAATGGCTATTTTTATCATCATTATGCTTGCGACAGGAACACTTGAACGTAATGGATTAAAAGAATCAGCAGCTTCACTTATCAAGCGTTTTAGGAAAGTATCGGCAGGGATGATCATTGATATCTATGGTGTTTTTCGTATGATTTTTGCAGCCTTCAATGTGAGTTTTGGCGGGGTAGCAGGTTTTGTTCGTCCTATCATAATGCCAATGGCTTTAGGTACGATAGAATCAAAAGGATTAGCGATCAATCCACAACATGAAGAAGAACTAAAGGGAATGTCTTCTGCGATGGAAAATATCTGTTGGTTCTTTGGTCAAGTCTTATTTGTAGGCGGAGCTGGTGCATTACTTGTGCAATCAACATTGAAAGATTTGGGTTATGTAGTGACATTGCAACTTGCTTTAGTAGAAGTACCAGTTGCACTTGTTGCTCTAGTGGTTGCAAGTATTTACTTCTATTTGAAAGAAAAGAAATTGGCAAAGAAATACTATTCAGAAAAGGAGTAATAGGATGAGTTTTTTTACAGATCCTGAAATTTTATTAGGGGATAAATTATTAGAAATATTATACATTCTCATGGGATTAGTTCTTATATACACCGGTATTAGAAACATCAACGATAAAACAAATCCACACCGTTATGGGTCAGCTTTCTTTTGGACCATTTTAGGAATTGTTATTGCAGGCGGTCGCTGGATACCAGCAATCGTCAATGGTATCTTAATTTTTGCGATGACGATCCCAGCAATTGCGAAAAAAGTAAGCAAAGGCGAAAGTCGTTTGCCTTCAAAGCAATACATGGAGAAAATGTCAGACAAATTGGGTATGAAGATTTTTATCCCGGCATTAAGTATTGGCGTATTCGCAATCTTGTTTGCCTTATTTACCAAACTAGGTGCATTAGTTGGTGTGGGTGTTGGGGTGTTTGCAGCGATGCTTATTATGATGTTCTTTTCACGAGATAATCGACCAACAACCTTCCTTGATGATGCCGCTGATATGTTAGGTACAGTGGGACCGTTAAGTATGTTACCGATGCTTTTGGCGTCATTAGGAGCTGTTTTTACTAGCGCAGGAGTAGGAACTGTTATTTCAAATGCAGTAGGTCAGATTGTACCAGAAGGAAACGTAAATGTTGGTATTATTATATACGCATTAGGTATGGTGATTTTTACAGTAATCATGGGAAATGCGTTTGCTGTAATTACAGTAATGACTGTTGGTATTGGAGCGCCATTTGTATTTAGCCATGGTGCAAACCCCGCATTAGTCGGTATGGTTGCCTTAACATGTGGTTTTTGTGGAACATTATTGACACCAATGGCAGCAAACTTCAATGTCGTACCAGTAGCAATGCTAGAAATGAAAGATAAATATGTCGTCATCAAAAATCAACTATTTATTGCAATCTTTATGTTAGTATTCCAAATTATGTATATGATTTTGTTTAAATAAAAGAAAATTTTATAATAAATGTTGTGAAATTTTTAATAATGATGGAGGAATGTAAGATGAAAGTACTAGTAACAGGTTTTGACCCTTTCGGTGGAGATAAAGTGAATCCAGCTTATGAAGCGGTAAAAAAAATGCCTGACGAAATCGCAGGGGCACAAATCATCAAAATCGAAGTACCCACAGTCTTTGCTAAAAGTGGTCAAGTAGTGAAAGAAGCAATTGAGAAATATCAGTCAGAAATCGTTATCTGTGTCGGTCAAGCGGGTGGCCGTTCAGCAGTTTCTTTTGAGCGGGTAGCCATCAATTTAGCAGAAGCACGAATTGAAGATAATGAAGGCAACCAACCTTTTGATACTGCACTTGAACCAGATGGACCAGCAGCTTACTTCACTTCCTTACCAATTAAAGCAATGACCAAAAATGTTCATGATCATGGATTACCTGCTTATATTTCTTATACAGCTGGTACATTTGTTTGCAATGATATCATGTATCGTTTGCTTCATTTGATCGAAACCAAATTTCCAATGATTCGCGGTGTGTTTATCCATGTGCCTTTTTCTCCTGATCAAGTAATCGAACGGCCAGTTGGTACGCCATCTATGTCATTAGATGATATTGCTGCTTCATTAACCTATGCTGTAGAAGCTGCTATAACAAATGATCATGATATTTCTGGTAATGCAGGAACAACTCACTAATTTTTATTAGTTTGTAATGTTAAACAGAAATCAATTGTGTCGACTGGTAGAATGTGACCAGTCGATTCTTTTTTAAAAGGAAACAGCGTAATGGATGACTGGCAAAAAATACTTGAAGGTGTTCCTCAATGAAATCAATAAAGCGTATCCCAATAAGATTTCTAAACAAAATACAAGTAATCAGTGAGAGGAAAACTATGAAAAAATGACAAAAAACAACGACAATTAGTCAACAAACATCGTCGTTATTTGATCAATTCACGATTTATTGAGGAAAATTGTTTAGCAGTGACTGATTGTGCTTTTGGCAGATTTCAAAACCAGTCCTTTCTTTTGAACCAAGCAGAGGTAACAAAAATTATACTGTGATTGCGGATGGAAATTAAAAATCCCGTATGTCGTCCAATCATCTAAGACAGGCAAACAACTATATGTAGTGTCAATAATTTTGTAGAATACCTGCACATAAGTCCTAAAATGGCTATTTCAATTAAAGTAGGGATGATAAAGGTAGAGTTCAATATTATTAGATGAGTTATTATAGCTCAAACAGCAAGATATTCCATTTCCTGAAAATATATTGCAAGAATAGAGTAAAATATAATTATAAAATAAACAGAAAATAGCAAAGGAGTAAGACAATGAATCTATCTATGATCCATCATATTGCGATTATTGTATCTGATTATCAAAAGTCGCGAGAATTTTATGTCGAAAAATTAGGCTTTGGAGTAATCCGTGAAAACTATCGAAAAGAAAGAGGCGATTATAAGTTAGATTTAAAGTTAGGACAAATAGAATTAGAAATATTTGGGATGAAAAATGCACCTAAGCGTCCTAGTTACCCTGAAGCGTGTGGCTTAAGACACCTTGCTTTTAAAGTTGAAGCAATTGAGTCAGTTATTGATGAACTTCATTCAAAGGGAATTGAAACGGAACCTGTTAGAACCGATGCATTTACTGGAGAAAAAATGACTTTTTTCTTTGACCCAGATGGGCTGCCGTTGGAATTACATGAATAAGTAACAAAATTGTCACTTTTTCTTTCTTTCATTCGATTTTTTAACAAGAAAAATCTTGTTATGCTAGAAAAAAAGAAATGGGAGACATCAATGAAGATGAAAAAAATAATTTTTGGAACAGCTATACTTTTGCTTCGATGATATTAGTGAACAAGAATATCAAATTCCATTAAAGAAAGCGGCAATGATCTTTAAAGAGGTATCAAGCCAAACTGATGTCAAAATGATTCAATTTAATCCGCAAGAAAACGTTCAACAACCTACTAATAATACGTTTGAATATCTATTCGTAAGTTCTGATCAAATTGTTGCTATTAATCCAACAACTGGTAAGACAACAACTCGGATGGTCAAGCAAATAGAAAATAATTCAACTTTTGATGTAGAAGAGACGGAGAAAATTAAAACGCCACAAACAGCGATGAAAGAAGCGGCCAAGCAATGTGGAAGTAAGCATGCAAGAGTGAAGAGTTGGAGCCTATTAGCAAAAAGCGGTAAACTTTATTACAAAGTTAAACTTGTAGAAAAGGAAAAAAACTACATTTTATTAATACGAGCCTAAAAATTCAGAAGCTATCATTTTTCTTTTTTTTCAGATAAGAGTAAGCTAAATGTGTAAAAAAGAAAAGGAGTCGTTTGAGATGGAAAAGATGAAATGCCCAAACTGTGGGAAAAAATTTACTTATGAAGAAGTAAATAACGTTGTGGAACACGCAGATAAAGAAATGCCAGTTGTTTGTCCTTATTGTCGAACAGAAGCAAGACGTATTGTAACGCATGGCTATTTTATCACACAAAAAATTGAAGACTATTTAAAATAACGCTTTTGATCTTTATTTTTCAATGGTAAAATGAAAAAAAGGAGAGAATGAAATGATTCGTTTTGCAAAAAAATAGGATGCTATTGAAATTGCTCCCCTTATTTTAGTTATTTTAAATGATATGGAATTACCATTTTTACAAAAGTATGGAAAAGAGAAAACAATTGAAATTTTAGAAGAAGCCATTACCGATCCCAATTACCGCTATAGCTATACAAGAGGAATTGTTGAGGAAGTAGATGGAAAGGTTGCTGGTGTTGCATTTGGTTATACGGATGAAGAAGAAGCATCAATCGATTGCCCATTAGAAAAAATTTTAGAAAAACATGGGATAGAGAGCAATGAACAGTTATTTGTTGATCAAGAAACATTCCCCGGAGAATGGTATTTAGACTCAATATCGGTTTCTGAAGATTTTAGAGGTCAGGGAATTGGTTCTAAGCTACTTTCCGTTCTCCCAAAAATGGCGGAAAGAAATGGACGAAAAGTTATTGGTTTGAGTGTGGATGAACAAAATCCTAAGGCAAAGAAACTATACGAACGGCACGGATTCAATGTTGTAGGAAAATGTAAAATCAGTGGTCACAACTATGAACACATGCAAAAAAAAATTTAATTTATTTTTAAATAGATTCCTTATATTTTAATAAAAATATCCAAATAAGCGTAATTATTATTTATCTGATTATTGGAGTGAAAAACATGATATTTCACTCTTTTTTTATATGAAAATAAGAACCCTCTCTCGACACTATGTTTGTGAGTAAAAAAAGAATATTTAAAATGTTAAAAGTAAAATAGGGAAATAGTGGCTGTTGGATTATTGTTTTCAAACCTATTTATTTCAATATCTGCAATAGCAGAAAACTATACTCTTTAAGATCTTGGTAGTATTTATGATGATTTAACTGGAAATTATGGATTATTAGGAGTTACTTCTCAATTCACCTATGCTCAAAAGGAAAAATAACGGTAAATGCACATATAGACGGAAATATTGCAACATGTGAATGGTTTGCCAAAAATAAATAATATTTCCAATAAATGATTAGTATCTGTAGTTACTATTACTACTTCTTACTGCAGTGATTAGAAGAAAAAAGAAGAATAAATAAAAAGAGTCCGAAGTGTTTAACTCTGGGAAACAAGAAGTAATTTACGAAAATTGACAAGAAACACAAAAACTAGTTTTTGTGATGATGATTGTTGCCTACTAAGTGCTTTTCAAATTTTTGTGAATTTTGGTTTCTTTTTTGAAGAAGTTACTTCTGTTCTCGCTGGTTATTCATATTTAAAGCGTGAGATAAAAGTGTTCGTTACTTTTATTTCACGCTCTTTTTGAGTTTCAGTCCATTTTTTGAGGTTCTTCAATTATGATCGTTTTTTTACTAGTTTGTATCTAATCGATAAGAAAGATGTGTATCTTTGCCTTTATTTTTCCGATACGACAAATAGTCTAAAACGGCAGCGATACAAATACAGATCGGGGCATTTTCTTCTATTGGCACATCAAGAACATAATAATCACCTATAAAAAGAGTGGCTTTATCCATTTTCATAATAGTTTGATTGAAGTGGTGGATCTGATATTGGTGATTATAGATATCTCCTTGAGCAGTCCAATGAAGACGACGAACATAATAAAAATCTCCGGGCCAATTAAAAATTTTTTGCATCGTTCCAACTTTTTTGAAGTCTTTATAAATTTCGAAACGTGTCCCACACGTCAGACTTGTTTGTTTGATATGTGCTACCAGATTTCCGTTCATTGTATAAAGAGACAGAGCATCACCTTTTGTTCCCCAGCGTCCAACCATCAAGTAAATGGATTTTCCAGATTCATTTTTGACAACTGTCCTCGTAGCACGCCCGAGGTGTTTTTCTTGAATGAAAAATTCTGACATCTTTATCCCTCTTTTCTCGGAAATTACAGATTTTCGGAAATGGCACGCAAAATTGCTTTACCGACTCCAGACTCAAGATTTGTATCAGTAAGGTATTTTGCATAATCTTTTACTTCGATTTCAGCGTTGCCCATTGCAAAACTGACACCAGCTATTTGTAACATACTAACATCATTAAAATTATCACCAATTGTCATGACATCATCTAGGGAAATTCCTCGATCGTGAGCAACATGAGCCACGGCAATTCCTTTTTGGGCATTCTTATGATTTATTTCAATATTGTTTTGTCCAGAAGAAGTAACCGCTAGATCACCAAGCAGGCTAATTTCTTTTCCAACAGGTCCTAATACATGAGGTCCTTCATTATGGAAGCAAATAATTTTCAATACTTCTAATGTTTTGTCTTGAAGCAAATCACGAATACTTTCAATATAATTTATATGCAATAGTTCAAGATTAGCTGAAGCCATTGCTATTGCCATTTTATAGGTTAAATGAGGAAGGTGATTGCCAATCATTGAGGCAAAGCTTTCGATTCTTTTGGCTTGGTTTTCAGAATAAAGTCCACGATTCGTAGCGAATTCATAATAAATACCATTTTCATCAAGAATATCTAAAACAGTAGTTGTTTGAAAAGTCGGTATTGGAACAGTAAATAAAGAGTTTCCTGTTTTATCAAAAACTTGTGCGCCATTTAGCGTAATCATTGCACAGTCAATACCAACTTCATCTAGCGCAGCGCGTGCTTCTTGATAGTTACGACCAGTTGCTACCATGAATTCAATGCCCGCATCATTTGCAAACCGGATTGCTTCAGCATTTTCCGGTGAAATACTCATATGTGCATCTAATAAAGTACCGTCCATATCTGATGCAATTAATTTGATCATAATCGAATCGTTCCTTTCTTTTTCTCCTTCTTTAGTTTACCATATTCAGATGATACTGCGTATAAAGATTGCTACTTGTTAAGAAAGAATTTGTGCGTTATTCTGGATATTGGAGGTTGAAAGATTGAAAAAAATCATTCATAACAGCTGGCAAGATATTTTAGCCGATGAGTTTGAAAAAGAATATTATCAAAGCTTAAGAAGGTTTTTAAAAACAGAATATGCAACTCAGAAAATCCATCCAGACATGTATCATATCTATGAAGCATTGGAATTGACCCCGTATGAAAAAGTCAAAGTGGTGATTTTAGGACAAGATCCATATCATGGTTTTAACCAAGCGCATGGATTATCGTTTTCTGTTCAACCAGGTGTAAAAATCCCCCCGTCATTAAATAATATCTATAAAGAATTACAAAGCGATTTAGGTATTAAGCCAGTGAGTCACGGAAATCTAGTTTCTTGGGCGAAACAAGGGGTATTATTATTGAATACTGTTTTAACCGTTCGGGAAGGCCAAGCTTACTCTCATCGAGGAAAAGGTTGGGAGATCTTGACGGATAAAATCATTGAAAAATTGAACGAGAGACAAAAACCGATTATTTTTATTTTATGGGGGAAACCAGCCCAAGAAAAAATAAACATGATTGACAAAAGTCGTCATATCATTTTGACTTCTTCTCATCCTAGTCCCTTATCCGCCCATCGTGGTTTTCTTGGATCAAAACCTTTTTCTAAGACCAATGACGCATTGATTGCTTTAGGAGAAACACCTATCAATTGGCAATTACCTGAAACAGTGTAATGAGACAACGTTTTCCTGTTATATATCAGTTTGTATCTCATGTGAAAGTCTTCATTTATACTGGTTTTTTGACTAATACAGATAAAATAAACTGTTCTTTTTTTATGAATAGTGTATGATGGGTACATAGAAAATATCTGGAGGTCATCTTGTGGAATTGTTTGATAGTTTAAGATTCAAAATTGTACGTCGTAGCATTAAAATCGTTTTCCCTGAAGCAACCGATGCAAGAATTTTAGGGGCAGCAGCTCGTTTAAAAGCGGAAGAATTAGTTGAACCTATTTTAATCGGTAGTGAAGAAGAAATAACTACCGCTGCTCACGCTCGTGGGATCAAAACCTCAAGCTTTACAATCATTGATCAAAACCGTTATGACAAATGGGATGAAATGGTTGAGGCTTTCGTTGAACGTCGAAATGGAAAGGCATCCAAGGAGCAAACAGAAAATATTTTAAAAGATGTCAATTATTTTGGTACAATGTTGACATATATGGGCGTTGCTGACGGGATGGTCTCTGGAGCAATCCATTCAACTGGTGATACTGTACGTCCGGCCTTACAAATCATTAAAACAAAACCTGGCGTAAGCCGAACAAGTGGTGCGATGATCATGGTTCGTGGGCGAGACCAAGAAAAATATGTTTTCTCAGATTGTGCCATCAATGTAAATCCGAATGCACAAGAATTAGCAGAAATTGCTGTTGAATCAGCAAAAACAGCTGAACTATTTGATATTGATCCAAAAGTAGCGTTAATGAGTTTCTCAACAAAAGGTTCTGCTAAAGCACCAGAGGTAGATAAGGTCGTTGAAGCGACTAAAATTGCGAAACAATTAGCACCGCAATATATAATTGATGGGGAACTCCAATTTGATGCTTCTTATGTCCCAGCAGTGGCACAATTAAAAGCACCCAACTCAGATGTAGCAGGACAAGCTACCGTATTTGTTTTTCCAGAATTACAATCTGGAAATATCGGCTATAAAATTGCACAGCGTTTCGGTAACTTTGAAGCAATTGGACCTATTTTACAAGGATTGAATAAACCAATTTCTGATTTATCTCGTGGTGCAAATGAAGAAGATGTCTACAAATTAGCAATCATCACTGCTGCTCAGACATTATTAGATTAAGTCCTATCGATAAGTCGTTAGTGATACGGTTCATGACACACATCTATTGAAAAGTATGCAAACGACAACATTTATACGATTTATAGAAAAAGGTTCGTGGTATCTGCCATGAGTCTTTTTTTGCTTTAAAATTTTTTCTTTACACGATATACTGACAACAAAAGGTTAGACTAAGGGAGTCGTTTTTGATGATTGAATTAAATGGACTAAATCAGACTGAAGAATTAGCAAAAATTATAGGAGAAGTAGCAACATCAGGAGATAATTTAGTACTGAATGGTGATTTAGGTGCTGGTAAAACAACTTTAACCAAAGGAATTGCTCTAGGCTTAGGTATTGAACAAATAATCAAAAGTCCTACTTACACGATTATTCGCGAGTACAATCAAGGAAGATTACCTCTTTATCATATGGATATTTATCGTGTAGCTACGAGTGGTGCCGACCTTGGATTAGATGAATATTTTGAAGGAGAAGGCTTATCTGTTATTGAGTGGGGAAATTTATTGGAAGATGCTTTACCCGAAGACTATTTGGAACTGATTTTAGAAAAAAGTGATACAGATTTAGCTAAACGGTATGTGAAATTACAAGCATGTGGAGAACAAAGTACTGATTTTAAACAACGTGTTATGAAACGGTGGAGTGAAATGAATGGATAAAGCAATTGTATTGACTATTCGAGAGGCCAAAGTAGAGGATGCCAATAGGTTATTAACTATGATGCAGCAAGTGAATAAAGAAACTGATTTCTTAATTATGGATGAAAATATCTTGAGTCTAAAGCCGGAAACCTTAGCCATAGAAATCGATTATTTGCGAGAAAGTATAAACAATCTTTTATTGATAGCAAGTACGAATACAAAAATAATTGGTGTTATCTCTGTCAAGGCCGAAGAACAATTTCGAACTGCTCACGTGGGAGAAGTAGGAATCAGTGTCTTAAAGGATTATTGGGGTTTGGGTGTAGGTACGATGATGTTAGAAGAGGTTTTGTTTTGGGCTAAAGAAAATGGCGTTCTTTTTAGACTAGAACTAGATGTTCAAGTACGTAATGAACGAGCGGTTCGCCTTTACCAAAAAATGGGATTTAAAATTGAAGCAATAATGAAAAGAGGAGCGAGAAAAGAAGATGGCGAATTTTTGGATGTTTATAAAATGAGCTTGCTTCTTTAGCGGATCAATTGCTACCATTCAATAAAATAGTAAAAACAAAGCAGTAAATAAAATAAGCTGGAAGGTCGCAATTTTTGATTAGATTTTAGAAACATGAGACGATCCATAGATTTATTTTAGTGTGACTAATTTTTTTAAAGGAGCTGTTCCAAAGTGTTTTTCTTGATAAAGTAAAATTTCTGCACAAGCGCGACTGTCTTCTAACGCATCATGATGATGATCCAAAGTGATATTTAATTTTTCACATACTGTGTTCAAACGATGGTTCGATAATTCTGGAAATAAACGTCGGCTCGTTTTTACAGTACATAAAGATAAGTAATTGGGTTGGAGAAGTCCATAATAATTTAAACAACCTGCTAATACTTTCGTATCAAAAGCAGCATTGTGAGCGACCACTAAACGATTTTTTTGGAAATACTTTTGGATATCCTGCCAAATTTCAGGGAACTTTGGTGCATTACGTACATCTTCTTTATGGATACCGTGTATCTGGACGTTTCGCCAAAAAAATGGGGTCTCTGGTTGGATTAGCGTGTAATACTCTCCAACGATTTGACTATTTTGTACCATGACTAATGCCAAAGAACAAGCGCTGTGAGATTGATGGTTTGCTGTTTCAAAGTCCATTGCAACAAAATTCATGTGCATCATCTCCCTAAAAAATAAATATTAGCATAAAAAATGAATAAAAGAAAGAAAACTAAAAGTATGTAAGCAACATTACACAAAGAATTATGCGACTTTTCCTTCTGTAAAAATGAGTGGTATCACTTAAACTTTTAAAAAGAGTGAAGAGGGACTGAATATTAGCCAATGAAGTTTCAATGCTAGCTCCCTCTTCTTTCTGAGAACCACCTAATTTTTACATCATGACAACTAAAGATCTTAGTTCAAATCTAATTCAACTGGACAATGGTCACTACCGAGGATAGAGGTATGGATTTTGGCATCAATTAAGCGTGAACGCAATTCTTCACTAGTTAAGAAATAATCAATACGCCAACCAGCATTATTTTTTCGGGCGTTGAAACGATAACTCCACCATGAATAGACGCCTACCTGATCGGGATAGAAATAACGGAAAGTATCAATAAAGCCATTATTCAATAAATGCGAAAATGCTTTTCTTTCTTCTACCGTAAAACCTGCATTTTTTTGATTTGTTTTCCAATTTTTTAAATCAATTTCTTGATGAGCTACATTTAGGTCACCACAAACAATTACCGGTTTCTGTTTTTTTAGTTCCTCCAAATAATGGTAAAATGCTTCCTCCCATTGCAAACGATAGTCTAAGCGTTTTAATTCATTTTGTGAATTTGGTGTATAGCAGGTGACCAAAAAGAATTCTGGATATTCAAGTGTAATCAAACGTCCTTCTTGGTCATGAAGATCGATACCCATACCGTAAGCGACATTCAAAGCGGGTTCTTTTGCAAAAATTGCTGTTCCAGAATATCCTTTTTTTTCGGCATAATTCCAGTATTGATGATAACCAGGTAAGCTTAATTCAATTTGACCTGCTTGTAATTTTGTTTCTTGTAGGCAAAAAAAGTCTGCATCTAATTCCTTAAATACTTCTAGAAAATTTTTATTGACAATTGCCCGAAGTCCATTGACATTCCATGAAATAAATTTCAAATAAATACGCATCCTTTCTTTTTATTCTTGTTATTCACTCTTGTGGTTATATTGTACCTTATTTTATGGAAAAATAGTGTAAGATAAGAGTAAATAATTGATTGGGGGAAAGAAAATGAAAGTTGGTGTAATTGGCGTGGGAAATATCGCGGAAAAAGCGTATCTACCTACTTATGCAAAAAATCAAGGAAGTATTGACTTTTATTTTGCTACGAGAAATAAAGAAACAAAAAGACGGATCCATGAAATGTATGGATTTGAAAATCTTTATGAAACAGTTGATGATCTACTGGCTCAAAATATTACAGCCTGTATGATCCATGCAGCAACGAAGGTTCATTACACTTTGGCGAAAAAATGTCTTGAAAATCACATTCATGTGTATATTGATAAACCATTAAGTGTCAACCCCAAGGAAATAAAAGAACTACAAGAATTAGCAGAGAAAAATCAAGTGCTGTTAATGGTTGGCTTCAATCGACGTTTTGCACCCATGGTTGAACGATTGAAAGAAGTATCGGGCAAACGCTTGATACAGTTGCAAAAAAATCGTATTGCAGCTCAAGAAAATACAGAATTCGTAATCTATGATCTATTTTTACATTTAGTTGATACAGCGGTCTATTTGTTAGATGAACCAGTCCTTAATACAAACTATCAAATTCGTGAAACAAAAGAATATTTGGATTTTGCCATTTTACAACTAGAAACGGCCCATCAAACAGCAATTTTAACGATGGATTTAGTCAGTGGAGCTAACACTGAAACTTATCAGATAACTAGTGAAAGTGGGACTTATGAAGTCTCAGAACTGACAGATATGTGCATTAAAAAGACGACAGGAAAACAAATAGAAAAATTTGGTGATTGGGAAAATACCCTAGTAAAACGCGGATTTGAACCAATGGTCCACGTTTTTTTGACAGAAATCCAAAAGAAAAAACCTGACATAAGTAAACTAAAGCAGCAGGACATCTATAATAGCCATGCACTATGTGAAGAAATGTTACGCAAAAATACAAGGCAGCAATTGTGATGTAAACTGGTAAGTTTGTTTTAAGCATGATAGAATAATGAGGATGTTTGATATAGAAAGGAAAATCCTCAGTGAATAAAGAAGACTTAGTTAAAAAATTACCAGAAATCAATCTTTTATTTGATGAACCATTGATGAATTACACATTTACTAAGACAGGTGGTTCCGCAGATGTCTTGGCTTTTCCAAAAAACAAAAAAGAAGTAAAAGAACTAATAGGCTACTGTAGAAATAATGAACTTTCTTGGCTTGTATTAGGGAATGCAAGTAATTTAATTGTCCAAGATGGCGGGATTCGCGGTATGGTTATTATGTTGACTGAGATGAAACAAATACGGGTTGAAGGCACGGTCGTGAGTGCCGAAGCTGGTGCCAAATTGATTGATACGACGTATGCTGCGTTGGATGCTTCTTTAACAGGATTTGAGTTTGCTTGTGGGATTCCTGGAAGTATCGGTGGGGCGGTTTATATGAATGCCGGTGCTTATGGCGGTGAGATTAAAGATGTTTTTATTGAAGTAGATGTTTTACTAGAAGACGGTACATTAAAAACTTTAACCAATGAAGAAATGGCTTTTTCTTATCGCCACAGTAAAATCCAAGACATGAGAGCCATTGTTTTAGAAGCCCGTTTTCAATTAACAGTTGGTGATCATGAAGCGATCAGTGGACGAATGGCAGAATTAACAGAACTACGACAATCAAAACAGCCTTTAGAATATCCCTCTTGTGGCAGTGTATTTAAACGCCCAGTCGGCCATTATACAGGACAATTGATTCAACAAGCAGGCTTACAAGGCTTGCGTTGGGGAGGTGCTCAAGTTTCCAAGAAACATGCGGGGTTTATTGTTAATATTGATCATGCGACAGCGACAGACTATATAGAATTGATTGCGCATATTCAAGAAGTGATCAAAGAAAAATTTGATGTGTGCCTAGAAACAGAAGTACGAATCATTGGTGAAGAAACAGCCGTAGATATGAAACGATAGTTTATTCCAGTCTTAATCCTAGGTTAGATATATGGATGATTTAAAAAGAAGTTTTACCAAAAAAAGACGATAAGTCAGTGGATTTGAGAATAACATTTTTAAAAAAGGAATCTAAAATATGTTAGATAAGCATGTGCCTTATGCAGAAATTTGGATGACTCGTCCAATAGGTGGCGTTCTCCCAAATCTTTCTCTGCCAGAAGGTTATCACTTTAAACTGTATACTTTAGGTGATGAAAATGAGTGGGTACGAATCGAAAGATCTGTAGGTGAATTTGAAACGCAAGAAGAAGGATTAGCTTACTTTCAACGTGTCTTTTTTCCACATCAAAAGCAGCTAAAACAACGGATGTTGTTTGTTGTGACTGATTCTGGCGAAAAAATTGCGACTTGCACTGCTTGGTATAAAAAGCGCCAAAATGATAAATATCCACTTTTTCATTGGTTAGCAGTGATGCCTGAACACCAAGGAAAAGGAATTTCCAAAGCGCTAACTTTAGCAGTGTTACAACGTTTTCAAGTATTAGAAACACAAGAACCTATTTATTTGCATACACAAACTTGGAGTCATCCAGCAATTACCCTTTATCAAAGTTTAGGTTTTTCAATTATTTCTCAAAACTTTGATGGCAGTGAAAATAAAGACTATTCTTTAGTGAAACAAAAATATTTGGTTATGTGATGAAAGGCAAAACACTTGAAAAGCAATTTATTTTTTTTCGCGACGCTCTCTTTTTCTCCTGGGGATGAAATTTCGAATGAAAGTAAATTTTTGGTAATCATTTCGACTGTATAGATAGCCGAAGATGCTGAAGGTTAAGGCACCAATGAAATTAACAAACAAATCTTTCATTGTGTCAATGATCCCGATATCTAAATAGCCACCAGAAATGATATATTTTTCTGTTTTTCCATCTGCATTTTTGTGTTCAACAATAGTTTTTTCAATATCCTTGATCGTATAGACCGTATTTCCGTCTTACTAAGCTCGACACTGTTGACTCGTTGAACAAGATTATCTTTTTGCATGTCGAGCTGAAAGAAAGTGTCAGCTGAGAATTCAACAAATTCCCACATAACACCAACCGTCATTGAAAAACAAAAAGAGACGATTGCTAGAAGTAATGGTGTGAGGTTCATTGTTTTTGTGTTTTTGTTCAGCAAGTAGACAAGCGAAAAACCAACACCACCTGCTAAAAATCCACTTAATCCATGAAGAAGTGTATCCCACATGGAAAAATAACCGTAAAAATTGCTTAATTCCCCTAAAACAGTCGAATTGAAAATGAAGGATATGATAATGACTTCCAACATATTTGGTATTTCGATCTTTAAAACTTTTTCTAAAAAATATGGGATTTCAAATAAAACTAATGTGAATAATAAGAGAAAAGTATTTCCTATATTTTGCTGGCTAATTTGATCAATCAGCATTACTGTGACAATAACACGTAAGAGAATGTAAATCGAGTGAGTAATCTTTCCAGCAGTTTTTGTCCCATTCATAAAAAACTTTTTCATATAATCCATAAAATAACTCCTTTATTTATAGTAAAGATTATACTAGTGAACAGGCATGAGCCCAAATTTTTTGTACTAAATCAATTAAATTGATAAATAATAAGTTGTTTATCAATGAAAACAAGGAAAGAAAATGAAGAATAAATAAAAATAAATTAATAGTTGAGGTTGTGATTTTTTTCACTTAAAATAAATGAGAAGAATAAATTTTTTGGGAGGCCAAAATGAGAAAAATAGTAAAAAGCTTATTCATTTTTACATCAGTGTTAACAATGGGAGCTTGTAGTGTAGATACAAAGGAAACCACAACTGCCAAAAGTACAAATACTTCAGAAAAGATAGAGCTGTCATCAGGTGCTTCTGAACAAACCTACACTAATCCGGCTGAAATGAAGAGTTCTTATGACATTATTATTGTTGGTGCAGGTGGGGCTGGGATGTCGGCTGCGATTGAAGCAAAAGATGCAGGTATGAATCCAGTTATTTTTGAAAAAATGCCTGTAGCAGGTGGGAATACTTTAAAGTCTTCGAGTGGGATGAATGCTTCCGAGACTAAATTCCAAAAAGCAAATGGAATTGAAGATTCAAATGATATTTTTTATGAAGAAACATTAAAAGGCGGTGGAGGCACAAACAATCAAGCGTTATTGCGCTACTTTGTTGATCATTCAGCTGGAGCAATTGATTGGTTGGATCAAAACGGGATCAAATTGGATAATTTGACGATAACTGGAGGAATGAGTGAAAAAAGAACGCATCGTCCTTCTGATGGCTCAGCAATCGGTGGTTATTTGGTCAATGGATTATTAAAAAATGTACATAAACGAAAAATTCCTGTGTTTGTCAATACAAAAGTGACTGAGATCAAAAAAAATAACGGAAAAGTCAATGAGGTAACTGTTCAAGTACAAGGGGAAGAACCAAAGGAAATCACAGGAAAAGCAATTGTCGTGACGTCTGGTGGCTATGGTGCCAGTGAAAAGTTTATTGAAAAATATCGTCCGGATCTAGAAGGATATGTAACCACAAACCAATCAGGATCAACGGGTGATGGGATTTCGATGATTGAAAAATTAGGTGGACAAGTCGTTGATATGGATAAAATCCAGATCCACCCAACCGTTCAACAAGATGAAGGAGTGCTGATCGGCGAAGCAGTACGAGGAGAAGGAGCGATTTTAGTTAATCAAGAAGGAGAGCGGTTTGTAAATGAACTAGATACAAGAGATAAGGTTTCTGCAGCTATTCCTGCTTTGCCAGACAAGTCTGCTTATTTGATTTTTGATCAAGGAGTGAGAGAACGAGCAAAAGCAATTGATTTCTATGAACAAAAAGGTTATGTCATTTCTGGCGATAATGTAGCGGAATTAGCTGAAAAAATCGCTCTACCTCAAGAAGCACTCGCACAAACATTGAACACCTGGAACGAAGTAGTTGCATCAAAAAAAGATGAGCAGTATAGACGTACCACAGCGATGGAGCATGACCTTTCAACACCGAAATACTATGCCATTAAAATTGCACCAGGAATCCACTATACAATGGGTGGCGTAAAGGTCAATACGAATACAGAAGTTTTAAACAAAGAAAATAAAGTAATCACAGGTTTGTATACTGCGGGAGAAGTAACGGGTGGTTTACATGGAGATAACCGCATCGGTGGGAATTCCGTTGCTGAAATCATTATTTTTGGACGACAAGCAGGACAGCAAGCGGCAAAATTCGTGAGTGAAAGCTAATCATCGAAACAAGCAGGAGAAAACGACTCACTATGTTTTCTTCTTTTTGTTTAATTAAATTGAGCTGAGGAGTGTTATGCTTAAGTAAATAGTGAATGTATATTTATTAAAAAAGGAGTGAAAAAGATGAGTGGAATATTATTTTTATTATTTATGATTATTGCCACTATAAGATTGTATGTGTTAAAAATTTCAAATAGGAATGCTAATAGGCTAATAAATAAAGGTGCAGTCGAATATGGTAAAACAACGTCTAAATGGTTAGCAATTCTACATACATTGTTTTATTTTTCGGCTTTTTTTGAGGGCATCATCCGTAAAGCTTCATTTGATTTGACTGGTTTTATTGGTATCTGTCTTATTGTTTTTTCTTTTATCATGCTATTTTGGGTAATGAAACTGTTAGGAAATTACTGGTCAGTCAAATTGATTTTTGAAAACAATCATCAATTAGTCCATCATTGGTTATTCGAGCGTGTAAAACATCCCAACTATTTTTTAAATATTTTACCTGAACTATTAGGGGTTGGTCTACTTTTTCACGCATATATGACTTTTGGCGTATTTATTCTTCCTTATAGCTTCTGTCTTTATAGTCGAATAAAGGAAGAAAATCAGTTATTAGCATCAATCAGTTATCCATAAAAAAGAGACTGATCCAATCTACTTACTATACTCTTCTATCTATAGGATACTGAAATATAAAAGGAATCTAGCATGAAAGCTATCTTGTAGCTAACTTGGATTAAAAAGTGGTAAAAAGAAGGATTCCAAAAAATGGCAGAATTGACCAAAACTTTGAAAAGGATTTTGGTCAATTTTTGCTTATTTCTTAATATTAAATCTCTTTTTTATTTCATGAATTTTTAACATCCAACAAATTTTATTTTTCTTAGGAAAAAATGCTGGAAAAAATGCTTCTCTGTTAAGCTACAATTGATATAGAATAGAAAATATTAAATGCTTTAACTTTAAAATAAAGTACAAAAAAACATCTAAACTTTTAACTAGAGGAAATAAATTTGTGGAATAACTATTATTAAAAAATGTTGATATAGAGTAGGAAATAATACGTCAGGAGACAGAGATGAAGATCAATCAACTGAGAATAGATAAGCCCATCAAAAAAACAATCGAGCAAACAAAGAAAGTATTGGAAATTTTCGTAGTTTCTCTTTACTGATAATATGTTTGTTGAGTTAAAAAATGTAAAAATAGCATAGGAAAGTAGTTATGTTCCAATACATATTAGGGTAACTAATAAGCTTTTCCAATTCGATAAAAATCGTAAGGAAAAACGATTACTTACTGAAGGAGTAATGCTCACTCAAATTAATGAAGGGAAGTTTCACGTAGATGTTTTCAATAAAATACTGGACAATCGTATGATCCTGCTGGAAAAAATAGAAAAATTGCAACATATTTCTAATATTGTAAATAATCAAAAATTAAAGAATACAAATCCATAAATATTTCTAGAAAAAACATAGAGGTTGAAAAAAGCGTTTAATACTTAAATGTTTTATTATAGTCTACCAAAGCGCATATTTTCTTTATTTTTGATGAGGAACTATTAGTTTCAGTGCCAAGATGATATTGTTTTAAAATTATAAAATAACGAAAAGGAATGATTATTATGCCAAATGAAAATGAAAAATTTATACGGGAGAATATCGAAAACTACATTGGGATAGTGAATAATGAAATCAAAGATTTACCCTCTTTAAAGAAAATGATTAGAGTAATGGAGGAAATAGAGTTATGGCCATCCTTTATCTCGTCAGATATGTTTAATCAAGCTCTTGGTAAATTTCGG
Organism: Enterococcus lacertideformus; assembly: GCA_015680865.1. Classification (GTDB taxonomy): domain Bacteria; phylum Bacillota; class Bacilli; order Lactobacillales; family Enterococcaceae; genus Enterococcus_B; species Enterococcus_B lacertideformus. Next base: position 41,899 of record JADAKE010000010.1, read on the forward strand.
TTGAGTCCAGATGAGCTTGCCCAAGTTAGAAGGGAGAGTATGGAAGTCTACGGTAAGATAGTGAATGATGAAATTGAAGGTTTATCTTCTTCAGCTAGAGTAGATAGAGTAATGAAAGGAAAAGACATATGGGCAACCTCGCCCTATATGATTGACCAGTATTTTAGGAACCTTCAGTTAACTTCAGATGAGCTTGCTCAAGCTAGATCGAAGAGTATGGAATTCTACATCGAGATAGTGAATAATGAAATCAAAGATTTACCCTCTGTAGAGAAAATAGCTAGAGTAATACCGGAAGTAGAGTTATGGTCATCCTTTATCTCGTCAGATATGTTTAATCAAGCTCTTGATAAGCTTCGATTAACTCCAGATGAGCGTGTTCAAGTTAGATCGGAGAGTATAGAAGTCTACACTGAGACATGGAATAAGGTAGTTGAAGATTTACTCTCTTTAGAGTACGGAGATAGAGTAATGGTAGAATCTGAAAAAACAAATGAGGAATTTATAACGCTCCAAGCTAAAAATGCCCAAAATCGTACTGAAAAATCAGAGAGCGTGTTTAAACCAGTGATTGCACCTAAACCGAAAGATGTACAAAATCGTACTGAAAAACCAGTGATTGCAACTAACCCAGAAGATGCCCAAAATATTGCATCTAAACCTGCATGGTTAGCATCTAAAATAAAAGATGCCCAAAATCGTACTGAGAAATCAAAGAACTCATCTAAACCAATAGAAAAACACGCATTTTTCAATATAGTCAAGCAAGCAGCGGAACAAAATAATGGAAAAGAAAAAAGCAGCTTCCCAAAAACGAAATCATTTCAAAGAAATTAGTAGTTACTCCATTTCTATACTTTAACTGAGATTACTTGTGACTTTAGTCATGTAGATAAATCGGCTTCTGTTGTGGCTTAGTTTTAGCTATGTGAAGCAATTGACATCTATTAATGAAACTGGGATATAAATTTACGTAAATTCTCCGAGTAAACGGTATTCAAAGAGCTGTCCTTCGGTATTAAGTCAAAATCGCTCAAAACATGAGGAGCTATTTTTCTCTGTTCGTTCTTATTGCTTGATGCAGATCAGCCTTTTTAACCTCTTATCCACGGTGTTCAAGTATCAGCTCCTTGAAGTAAGCCTAAATTTTGAAGTGTGCCCCAAAAGTTAGACCAAAAATCTAACGTTTTGGGGTTTTTATAATGGTTAAATACAATTATGAATTTAAAAAAACAGTAGTTGAAGCATATCAGAACGGTGAAGGTGGGTATTTGGCTATCGCTCGTAGGGTATCCCATTTGAGTCTACAGTAAAAGAATTGGTGAGGAAAGTCAAAAAATTGGGAACTGGTACCTTGTATCCACGAAAAAAACAAACTTATTCTTTCCAATTCAGTAAGCTGTTGTCATACACTATTATTTGACTAGCGGTGACTCTTACCTTCGGATGACAGCATGAAACCCGACCAAATTTCTTCGATCGGGTTATGATATAACTTTTGGGGCACATTTCAATTTTTAAAATATGAAAAGCTAGTTTTCTTTGTTTGGACTTATTTCTGGGAGCTGTACACTTCTGCTATGACCTCGTTTTGTTATATCTAAACACATCATAAAAATGGCTATGTCTAATTTATTCAGTAACATTTTGATTGGGTTATAAGCTATTTTCAGGATATTTTGGACGGAAAAACCCATACATGGTTGAAAAGGAAAGCCTTATGAAAATCCTTAATGGCATCAATTTATAGAATAATAAAAAGAGCTGATCAATGACCTTCAACTCAGATAAATTGATCAGACTCAAAGAGAGGTGATTAAATATATTGCCACTTACTATAATGCAAAATGGATGCATTACACCCTTATCAATCTTCTACGGATTTTGAATCTCTTAATCAACTATCTCTTCCTTCTTGACGATTCCCAAAACCATTCTATCAAAAATCTAACTTTTTGAGGGTACTACAGTCAAAATAATCTTTCCGATGTTTTTATTTGATTCCATATATTCATGAGCTGCTTTTACTTGATCGAAGGGAAAGGTGCGATCAATGATTGGCTTGATCTGCTGATCTGCAAGATAAGGACCAACTACTTTCATGAATTACTGTGTCAATTGTGCTTTGTATGCATCACTTCTTGGGGTAAGTAAGGGTACCAATCAATTGAACTCGTTTGGTAATTAATGTACCTAAATCGATTTCTGGTACAATGGTCCCCCCTAGCATGCCGATCAATACCCATCGGCCATCAATAGCGATAGAGGCTAGGTTTTTTTCCCAGTAAGAAGCGCCGATAAAATCTAGGATTACATCAACGCCTTTGTCATTTGTTATCTTCGCTATTTCTGTCGGGAAATCTTGTGTTTTGTAATTGATTAAGTTATCTGCACCAAGTGTTTTACAAAAAGCTAGTTTTTCTTCTGATTCAGCTGTTACAATAATCTTCGCTTTAGAAAGTTGTTTCGCTAATTGAATGGCAGCGGTGCCTACACCACTGGCACCCGCATGGATTAAAACAGTTTCTCCTTCTTGTAATTTTCCTAACCAATAAAGTGTTTGATAGGCGGTTAGGAACACTTCTGAAATCCCGGCTGCTTCTACGTAATCGAAGGTATCAGGAAGTAAGATCGCACGGTCAGCTGGTATCACTGCATACTCAGCATAACCGCCTAGATTGACCAAACCACAAATTCTAGTACCTGGCGTAAAGGTATGGTTGTCACTTTGATTTTCAATGACTTCACCGGCTACTTCTACACCTAAATTTGGATAAGGCGGTTGTTGTGATTTCGCTTCCCTACGCATGATATCTGTTCGATTGATAGCGGCTGTATGAACTTTGATTAGCAATTGTCCTTTTTCAGGTTTTGGTTTAGCGATGTTGATTTCCTGCAAGACATCGGCTGATCCTGGTTGTTTGATTGTAATGGCACGCATGGCTAGTCCTCCTTGATCACTTGTTGGAATGCTGCTTCAAAGTCTTGTGTCCCCTTAGATAATACAAGTGTTGTTTTAGTGATTTTTGGTTGATCAACTAAGGCTGTTAACACAGAAGCCACTGTTTTACGAGAAACTGTTTGAGCTGTCTGCTCAGTAGGTTTAGCTAATTGTATCCCAGTAATTTCATCATTATTTGTCAATGAAACAGGTTGTAGGATCACATAATCTAAAGAAGTTTGCTGTTTTAACCATTCATCTGCATAATGTTTGGTGATGTAATAATCAATCATTGTAGCTGGCCATTTCTTTCGATCATCTGCGAAGACCGCACTGATCATCAAATAGCGAGAAATACCAGCTTTTTCAGCAGCAATCATTGTTTTGATGGCACCATCTAAATCAACTTGCAATAAATTTTTACCTTGTGACCCCGCCGTGAAGATGATCACATTGCTTCCTTTGAAAGCTTGGGCCATTTCTTCAGCAGTCCAAGTAAGATCAAAAGAATGATAGCTAATGTTCTCTTCTTTAATTAAAGATTGTGTGGCTACATCTCGCACACCTGCTATTACTTGATGATTGGTTGTTGCTAAGTCTTTGATTAGATGACGGCCAATCTGGCCATTGGCACCTATGACGAAAATTTTCATTTTAATCATCCTTTCTTATAATGGTCAATCATAATTATAACACTAAAAGTGAAGAATAAGAGATAAAAACACTCGAAGCAGGCTCGTCTGTTTCGAGTGTTTTTACTGTTTGATTAATTATATTTGTTCTGTTAACTTATTATTTTGGCTGTGGTTTTGCGTGTATCAAACGCAATAAGACACTGCAAACTGTTGCAGTAGCAATCCCAGCGACAATCCCTTCTGGAACCCCACTCGTGAAAATAGTAGCTAGAATGGCGGTATAGACGGCATGGATATTTTTTCCAATAACGTTGGCATAGTCTTTCTGAAATAAGAAATAGATCATATTCATAACAAGTATCGTGTTTACTAAAGAGCCAGCTAAACCTGCTATGAATAATGAAACCGTATGGTATTTGTTTTTACTTAACTTTACGATCCCTTTGTAAACAAAATAAGGCACGACTCCAATCAGTATACGAGGAATAAAAACAATCAACAAGGCTTTTAAACTTCCGTGTTCGGTCCCAATAACGGGGATGAATGGGGAGAAGACAAAAGATAAAGGTGTTTGAATAACGGTACTTCGAATCATACTGATTAAGCCGAATGTTCCCCCTAAAAAGGCACCTAAACGAGGCCCCAAAATAATAGAAGCTATAATTACTGGGATGTGCATTGTTGTGGCATTAATTGGACCAATTGGAATAAATCCAAGAGGTGTAATTACTAATAAGATAAGGATTGCTAAAAACATAGCAGTCAAAGCAAATGTCTTTGTATTTTTCATGGTTACTCCTTCTATACTAAATACTTCGTTTGTTCATTAATAGCACGATCTGATCAATAATGGTTTGGACATCTGCTAAAGCCCCTTTACCAAAATCACCGCATGCTAATAAAGATTCTCTTGGTTCAATTTCCTGATAACCGATTGCTTCTAACACTTTCAAATTCTTTTGATTTATAGGATGTTGATACATGTTGGTATTCATCGCCGGGGCAATTAATCTAGGTGTATCTGCTGTTAGTGCCATCGCCACAGTCGAAAGTAAATCGTCTGCTAAACCATTTGCTAGTTTTCCTATGATGTTCGCAGTAGCAGGAGCAATCAAAAACAAGTCTGCTTGCTTTGCTAGTTCGATATGATTAATCACAGCAGGATTTTTTTCTTGCATGACGTCTGTATGGACGGCTCGCTTTGACAGTGATTGCAAAGTAAGAGGTGTGATAAAATGCGTGCTACTTTCCGTCATAATGACATCTACTTGATAACCAAGTTTTACGAGCTGATTGGTGATATCGGCACTTTTATAAGCAGAGATACTACCTGTAACTCCTAATAGTATTTTTTTCATTTTTTTAATCCTTCCATTCTTTATGAAAACAGTGAAATCGTTATTACGAATAAAGTAGAAGTAAAACATGTCCACATATTTATTATTCAAAAGATGGTTCTATTATAACCGATGTCAGCAAGTTGGCAATTTCTTTCTTAGTCTGTGCTTCTTTGATGATCCCGTCAGCAGCTAGAAGAAAACCATGATGATTTTGTCCTTCGATCTGAGAAAGGTCGTTTGCAAAGATATAATCGACTTGATTTTTTTTCAGGCTCTTTTGTGCGACTTCTAAAAGATGGATTTTAGAAACATCTACTAATAGTTTAAAACCAATAATTTTGGCTTTTGGTTGCCATTTTCTTAAATAACTAATGATTTTAGGTGTTTTCTTTAACGTAATGAATAGATGTTGCGTATCAGAAGAAATTTTTTCATCTTTTATAGGATCTACTTCATTTTCCTGTAACCACTGTGAAAGAAATCTAGGGGTTAAAGGTGTTTGGGCAATGCTTTTTACTAGCTGCTCTTCAGTAAGACTGAAAGAGGGAGTAAAATCACTTACCGCCATACTATGGATGATCCCATCATATGTTTTACTAGTGCACAGTTCTTTTAACGTTTCAAATAAATCTTGAGTTGATTCAATAAAGTGAAAATGGATCTTTTCACTTGAGTTGGGTTTTATTGCAACAGGTGTTGTGACGTAATCAATCGTCACTGATGGATGTTGTAGTAAAACCTCGGCGATATTTTTTCCTAATCGGCCAGTGGAGTGATTGGTGATTGATCGTACCTGATCGATTTTTTCACTTGTTCCACCAGCAGTAATCAAAATGTTCATTTATTTTCACCTACATTTACTAAAGTTCTTCCTTGGTGTTTACCAGCTAATAATTGTTGGACGGTTTCTGGTAATTGTTCAAAAGTGATTTCTTTGACTAAAAGTTCATCTGTAATGGAAAGATCAGCTAATTGTTGCCAGATCAAAATACGCTTTTCATATGGCACATTGACAGAATCAACACCAATCAGTTGAACATTTCGTAAAATAAATGGCAAGACAGTTGTTGCTAACTTGATTCCACCAGCATTTCCACAAAGTGCGACTGCACCATCGTATACGATCAAAGGAAGTAATTGGCTCAACAGTTCACCACCAACTGTATCTATGACATAATCGATTTGCTGTTTTCCTAGAGGTTTTGTTTTTTCGGGGAAAAATTCACTAGGCGCAAGAACCTCGCTAGCTCCTAATTTTTTCAGCCATTTGATGGATAATTTTTTACGAGAAAGAGCAATGATCGAAGTAAATCCCAATTTATGAAGAATAGCAATTGCAGTACTGCCTACACCTCCTGATGCACCAGTCACAACGACTTTATCTTTGAGGTTCATCCCTTGACGAATTAACGTATTGACACATAATAGGGCAGTAAAACCTGCTGTTCCTAAAATCATTGCTTGACGAAGTGTCAGATTTTTTGGAAGAGGAATCAACCAATCTCCGGGAACTTTTTGGTACTGGCTGTATCCACCAGGATGGCTGACGCCTAAACCAAAGCCAGTTAATACCACGGCATCACCGACTTTAAAACGTTCATCTAGACTTTCCAGAACAGTACCTGATAAATCGATCCCCGGTATCATTGGATAAGAACGTACTACACCACCAAATTCACTGCTAGCCAAGGCATCTTTATAATTGACATCTGAGTAAGCGATTTTGATCAAGACTTCATCTGTTGATAGTCTTGGTTTTTCTTATATCATACCACAAAGTTTATCATTTGAATGTGGTTCTTTGTTATTTAGATATTAAAACATAGAATTTTAGCAACTTAAAATAACGATTGTTTTTTTATCGGGAATTAGGAAAAAAAGGGTTGTCTTTTTTCCTAAAATTTGTATACTAGTACGAGTGATATTAAACTTTATGTTTACTATTAGAAAACTTCTAAGAGGAGGAATGAGATGGAAATAGGTGAGAAATTAAGAAATTTACGTATTCAAAAAAATTTAACACAAGAGGAATTAGGTGAACGGACAGACTTGTCTAAGGGCTATATTTCCCAACTGGAACGCGATTTAAGTTCTCCTTCTATGGAAACATTTTTTTCTATTTTAGAAGTGTTAGGGTTTTCACCCGAAGAGTTTTTTCATCAAGATACAGTAAACTTACAGGTGGTTTATTCAAAAGAGGACCATACGGTTTATTTAGATGAAGAGAATGGCTATGAATTGGAATGGTTGGTCGCTGATTCAAATGAAAAAGAAATGGAGCCTGTTTTACTGACATTTAATGAAGCAGGGGAGTATAAGTTGTTTGAACCTTCGTTATCGGAAACGTTTATTTTTGTGTTAGAAGGTATTTTAGAGTTAAGCTTAGGAGAAGAGCGATATGTAGCAAAAGCTGGACAATCAATCTATTACCAAGCAACAAAGCACCATCAATTGAAAAATCATCAGTCAAAATGTACGAAAGCTTTGATTGTAGCAACAGATTCGTATTTGTAATCTAGGAGGTTAAAAAGTGGGCAAGCCAATTATTTCATTTGATCAGGTGATCAAACGCTATGATGATGAAACGATTTTAAAAAAAGTAAGTTTTGAAATTGAACAAGGAAAATTCTATACGTTATTGGGACCTTCTGGATGTGGGAAAACGACGATTTTAAGAATCATTGCTGGATTCACAGAAGCCACTGAAGGAGAAATGTACTTTGAAGGAAAACGGCTAAATGATATTCCAGCCAATAAACGACAGGTCAATACCGTTTTCCAAGATTATGCCTTGTTTCCTCATATGAATGTCTTTGACAATGTGGCTTTTGGATTGAAAATCAAAAAAATGAATAAAGCAGATATAGAGAAAAAAGTCAAAGACGCCTTGCGTATGGTACAACTTCCAGGGTATGAAAATCGAGAAATCAGTGAGATGTCAGGTTGTCAAAGACAACGCGTGGCGATTGCACGCGCCATTGTTAATGAACCAAAAGTTTTATTGTTAGATGAACCATTATCGGCCCTAGATTTAAAATTGCGAACAGATATGCAATATGAATTAAGAGAGCTACAACAACGTTTAGGTATTACATTTATTTTTGTCACCCACGATCAAGAAGAAGCATTAGCGATGAGCGATGAAATCTTTGTCATGAACAAGGGAAAGATCGTGCAAAGTGGAACGCCTGTTGATATTTACGATGAGCCAATCAATCATTTTGTCGCAGATTTTGTTGGCTAAAGTAATATTGTCAATGGCATAATGATAGAAGACAACATAGTGGAATTTGTTGGTAAAAGATTCGAATGTGTGGATGGCGGGATGCGTACGAACGAACCTGTCGAAGTTGTCTTGCGTCCTGAAGATTTAACGATTACGACGCCAGATAGGGGAAAATTAGTCGTGACTGTCGATACACAGCTATTTCGAGGCGTTCATTATGAAATTGTTTGTTATGATGAACAGCAAAATGAATGGACGGTTCATTCGACCAAAAAAGCAAAATAAGGTAGCAAGGTTGGGCTAGCCTTTGAACCAGAAGATATCCATGTCATGCGTTTTAATGAAACAGAAGAAGAATTTGATGCACGACTTGATAGTTATGAAGAGTAAGGAGGGGTAGCAAATGAAAATGATGCGTAGAATCTATTCTGTTCCTTATGTTCTATGGCTTGGTCTATTTGTTATTGCACCAGTTTTAATGATTATTTATCAATCTTTTTTTGATATGAATGGGAAATTCACTTTAAATAATTATTCCGCTTTTATGACGTCAAGAACCTATCTTTCAATGACATTGAATTCGGTTTGGTATGCCCTGTTGATTACATTTTTTACTTTAATTATCAGTTATCCGACCGCATATTTTCTAACGAAACTCAAACACAAACAATTATGGCTAATGTTGATCATTTTACCTACATGGGTCAATCTATTGTTGAAAGCTTATGCGTTTATTGGGATTTTTAGCATTCATGGTAGCGTCAATCATTTCTTTGATTTTTTTGGAATCGGACCAAAGCAGATCTTATTTACTGATTTTAGCTTTTTATTTGTGGCAACCTATATTGAGATTCCATTTATTATCATGCCGATTTTCAATGCATTAGAGGAGATGAATCCGTCCTTAATAAGTGCTAGTCGTGATTTAGGGGCGAATAATTTTGAAACATTCCGACGAGTAGTTTTTCCATTGTCGTTGAATGGAGTAAAAAGCGGGATACAAGCGGTCTTTATTCCTTCGCTTTCACTTTTCATGTTGACACGTTTGATTGGCGGAAATCGAGTGATTACTCTAGGGACAGCTATCGAACAACATTTTCTTGTGACTCAAAATTGGGGTATGGGCTCAACGATTGGCGTCATTTTGATCATAGCAATGTTTGTTGTCATGTTGCTGACTGGTGAGAAGAAGAAGGGAGGGACACACATAATGAATAAATTCAAGTGGTCTTATCTCTATCTATTGGTTGTTTTTGTGTTGTTGTATTTACCGATTTTTATTTGATTTTTTACTCTTTTAATAAGGGTGGAACCATGAATGATTTTACCGGTTTTACGTGGGAAAATTATCAAGCTGTATTTGAGGATACACGTTTGATCATTATCGTGTTGAATACTTTTATGCTGGCTTTTTTATCTGCGTTAATTGCGACGATCATCGGTACATTTGGTGCAATGGGAATTTATTATACCAGAAAACGTCAAGCAAGGACTGCGTTATTGAGTATGAACAATATTTTACTTGTTTCGCCTGATGTCATTATTGGGGCTAGTTTCTTGATTTTCTTTACTTTTTTCGGATTTGGTTTAGGGTTTCAAAGTGTCTTGCTTTCTCACATTGCATTTAGTATACCTATTGTTGTTTTAATGATTTTACCTAAGTTGCAGGAAATGAATGACTCAATGGTGGATGCAGCAAGAGATCTTGGTGCAAATAATTTCCAAGTCATAAAAAATATTATTTTACCTTTTCTATCTCCTAGATCACTCCAAAATCAAAGGGTTATCAAATATTGATGAACGTTTTTTAAATTTAGATTTCGATCCAAATAATACTTACTCAATCCCGTATTTCTGGGGAACTTTAGGGATCGTTTATAATGACAAAGTATTTAATGAAGATGAAATAAAGCATTGGCAAGATCTCTGGAACCCTAAATTAAAAGATAGTTTGATGTTGATTGATGGGGCGAGAGAAGTTCTGGGATTTTCATTAAATAGTCTTGGCTATTCTTTGAATAGTAAAAATATGAATCAACTAAATGAAGCGGCAAAGAACCTTAATCAGCTGACTCCTAACGTCAAGGCAATAGTAGCTGATGAAATCAAGATGTATATGATTAACGAAGAAGCATCAGTAGCTGTTACTTTCTCTGGAGAAGCAGCCGATATGATGGCTGAAAATGAACATCTTCATTATGTAATCCCATCAGAAGGCTCTAATTTATGGTTTGATAATATTGTTATGCCCAAAACGGCGAAAAATAAAAAAGGTGCTTATGACTTTATAAATTTCATGCTGGACCCAAAAAATGCAGCACAAAACGCAGAATATATTGGTTATTCAACGCCTAATAAACAAGCTAAAGCTCTCTTACCAAAAGAAATTTCAGAAGACGAGCAATTCTATCCTTCTGATGAAACGATCTCACATTTAGAAGTTTATGAAGATCTAGGACCAAAATATTTAGGAATCTACAATGATTTGTTCTTAGAATTTAAGATGTATCGGAAATGATGGCAAAACTAAGTAAGAATGTGGATTTATCAACGTTCTAAATAGAGAAAAAGCTACGTATTTCTACTTTAGTTTTCCAATTTTCTACCAAAAACGGCTGAAAAGCCGTTTTTTTTGTGTTATTTTATTTTTTCTACCACAGTTTTCTACCAGAGAAGAGTATGGAAAAGAACATGTTAAATAGTGAATAATACTCAGAATTTTGTTGGAAGGATACGAGGTGTTAAAGACGATGAACAGTCCATTTTTAACTGATTCGTTGAAATATTTTTTTGAGTAAAGTTAGTATTTTTTTATATAAAAATCAGAAAAACAAAAAGAATTATGTATCTAAAAAAGATCAAGAAAAAGGAGAAACGTCTGCACGAAAAAGTTGAGTAATTTAGTATATGTATTTTAATTAATGAATCGGATTTGTTTATGAAAGATGGACATATGCTAATTCTAGTGTTATTTGAGTCACACTAGAGACATCATTTTTGCATGTTTCATTTTGATTTCTCACAAAAAGGATTAAAAATCTAAATTATAGGAATTTTGATTATTCAGTCAAGAAGGGGTGATATGCTGGTCATATGAAAAAGGTAAATAGAGAAAAAGGTTATCAGATTTATAGTTACCATTCAAATAACTTAGATTTTATTCGTTTGACAGAATTAATAGAAGTATTTCCAAGTCTTTCGTATTCATTCCCAAAGATAATAAAATATGAAGACTTTTATTTGATAGATGTAGAAGCAAAAAATGGAAATAGCCTCATAAAAGCAAATAATTTATCTAAAAATTTGAAGAAAGGTCTGAAAGTTGCTCTGATTGAACTAATTGAGAGGGTATGTACTACTGGGGTATTAAAGAAGACTTTAAAAGAATCCTATGATACTTGGACGATTAGCAACAACTGGCTAAAGACAACGAATGGTAATGAAATCTTTTTAGGTACCAAAAACTCCTTTGGCTATCCAAATAATTCAAATGGTGTGGCAGTGGGAGCTTCATTATCAGAAGCAAAGTATTTTTCATTGTTAGAGTTAATGGAAAGAGATACTTTTCTTAATTATTGGTATCTTCATAAGGTTCCTCATAAAGTCAAGCTGGAAGAAAAATCTCCTCTGAACTATAAGATGAATATCCTTCAGAATCAAGGCTTCATTGTAGAAATTTTCTTCTTGCAAAATGAATTTAATTACCCAGTGATATGGATCTTGTGTAGATCAATTGAACCTGATAATTTTGCTTCATACACCACAACAGCAATTTCTAAAGACATTAACATTGCGATTGAAAAGGCACTTGATGAAAGTATTTATGGTCTTTTTACTTATCATGATGTAGTTCAAGTCAAGAAAATTGGTAAATTAGTTAAAAAAAAAGGATTTAAAGAAATTTACGATAATGCTTGCTACTATTCGCTAGAAGAAAATCGTTCAACCTTTGATTATTTGAATAATGCAGAATATCTAGATTTGTCGCAAATTCAAGCCGCTCCTAGTGAATTGGACTATGAGGTGGAGCTTAATCAAATAAACGAGCAATTATTGAATGATGACTATGAAGCCGGTTACATAATCATATCTAGTAAAAATGATAGTACCAGAATTTCAACCACTGGTTTTTGGCGATAGATGGAAAAAGATGGTCAATGAACAGAGATTGAAAACATTTTCTGGCAAAGAGATTCCAATCGTTCCACAGTATTTGCCACATCCTTATGCTTAATTGGGAGGAAAATTCATTATGTTAGCACCAATAACTATCAAAAGAAAGACAAATTACTCGACCAAATTAGTAAATTTTCTAGTAGGAAATGACCAACTAGATAATATTTAAAGAAAAATAAATGCAGAAATGTTTATTGAAGAGTTAGCTCAAAAAATTTTTGATTATCTTAGAACAAAAAATACTTTTGAAAAAAACGAAAAAAACATACTTCGTACTATAAAAAAAATTAAGATAATTAAATACGAGGGAAAAGACGTTTATCTTATAAATTTGATTAAACAATTTAATAGATTCGTAAAAATTTATAATGAGTCTGAAAATAATTTGAGTAAAAAATTTGAAGATAAACTGGTAGCTGAGAGACGTACACTACAGCAAATATATAGAGAAAACCCAGATTTAGTAAGTTCTATTAAATTTACTATAGGAGGTAGTGTTATTGAAAAAGTTGATAAGTATCTTTCACTTAATAGTGATGAGCATAATAAAAAGTTTCGTAAAATGGATAGATTGCTTTTGACGTATCTTTTGAGGGCGACGGTTAAAACAAGTCCTCTAGCTGATTTGGTTGTGACTGAGATTTCTGGATTAGAGGGTAATGATGGTTCAATGCTACGAAAAATTACCATTAATCATTCATTTCTTATGGAGTTATTAGATAAGGTTGTTGAAAGAAATGAGCAAGCGGTAAACTGCGTATTCACAATTAATAGGACGATGATAAAAACTAATGAAGAGATAATTGTAACCATCCCTATATCATCAAGAGATGAGCAAGAAGATTCATTACTAATTAATAACCGACAAGGATTGGCTTCGATAAAAAGAATCGAGATTTTTGAAAAATTTCTTGATGATGTTGGAGATTCCAAAAGTTATTTGGATCTGCTTGAGTTAGCAAATTTACATTTTTTAAATCCTCACACTGCAAAAAAAATTCTTACAAAGCTAATATCGGGAGGATTTATTGTTAGAAAGAATATTTTGAATGATGCTTCAATGGATTTTTTTGACAAATTTCTTGATTATATTAAAGAAAAAAATATTGAACCTTGGCTTCAAAATCAGTTTAGCAAAGTCATTACTAGCATTAGAAAGATTGAAAAGGAAAAGCGCATTGAGATTGCCGATATATTGACTTTAGAAAATTTGTTAGAACAAATAATTAACAAATATGGTTTGAAAAAAGTTCCATCTAGAAATTTGGTTTATTTCGATTACTCAAAATCTTCTAAATTTCAGGAGGATTTTCGATCATTTAGGCCATTAATAGAATGTTTACAGTTTATTTCTTTAGCGCTTGACTCAGCTGTTAGAAGTAGAGTTGTAGTTTCTGAAAGTATCAAAAATTGGGATGGCGAAGTTCAACTTGTTGATGGTGAGGAAAGTAGAGCATCATTGTTTCGAATGTTAGGAAAATTACTTGAGGAAACGAATCAACCCTCAATATATACAGGAAAATATAATTTTTCTATACCTGAAAGAAGTATGTTTATTAACAAAATGAATAAGTTTATTTTAGAGTTATTTAGTGAGATGAAAAATTCATCTAAAGATGAAATTATTTTATCGTTGGAATCATTATCCCAGAGAATAGTTTTCCTAAAAGAAATGCTACCAAATGATATCTTGTCACATACATTCTTTTTCCAAAAAATAGAAGATAATTCTATCGTTATTAATCACATATATAACGGATTTACAACGTTTATTTCCAGGTTCTCTAAGGCTTATGGTAGACAAAAAATATATCAAGCGTATGTAAATAAAACTATGCCTGGGAAGATATTGATGTAAATTTTGGAGAAAAAAGTTTAATTGAGTTCTATAACAAAGATAATGATAGAGTCTATCCAAATTTTACAGGCAGCTTAGTAAAAATGGCATGTCCTCCTATTCAAAATATTTATGATATTTTGTCTGTTAATGGCTCTATATTTTTGGACTTATCAGATATTTTCCTGAATCAACAAATATTGGAGAATGGATTAGAGAAGAAACTACTTATTTGTCCTCGTGTAAAAATTCAATCAGGTGAAAATAATATGGTTATTACTCGAAAAAAAATGCTTATTGAAACAGATTTTCTGCTAGAAAATTGTAGTGATTTAATTCAGTTACAAGTAAAATTATTTAAACTTTTAAAAGATCATAAATTTCCACAAGAATTTTATATGCGAGTTTTTCCGATAGATATGAGTTTGAGTCAATCTAATTTACTTAAACCTCAATATGTTAATATAAACAGTCCGCTGTTATTGAAACTATTCAAACATATTACCGAGAACGGTAAATATATTACTATTGAAGAACCTATGCCATCTTTAAAAGATTATGAGAGTGATGTGTGTTCAGAATATGTTTTGGAAAGTACGATTTAGGTGAACAGATGAAAATTATTTATAGATTTTATAGCTATCAAAAATGTTATTTCGTTTCCGTACTCATATGGATTCAATGCGAATATCCATCAAAATTACTTTGTTGATCAGATTAGTTTACCATATGATTTTTCTCTGAAAACGAGCTATAATCATAATGAAATTAATGAACTTTTGACAAAAGTACTAAAAAAGGCTAACGAGGAAAAAGAAACAACTCTCTCGTGTAAAAAAAGTTATATGAATGGTTATCATTTAGCTGTTAAAATTGATGAAGGGTCAAAGCTTAACATATTCCTTAAGAAAATTAAGCTGTGTGAATCTGATGATGGACTTAACTTTGCGAAGATTGAAAAGCAAATAAAGATTATTTCTAAATTTGAAGAAAGCCAAGAGTCCAATTTACCATTAAAGCGTCAGGGAGAAATTGTAATAACAGAAAGTGATCAACCTATTTACCCAGCAAAGCAAATATATCTTAGTCTGGTTGTTGAAAAAATAGAGGAAGCAGAAACGCGATTACTAATGAATATTATTAGCGATTGGGAAAAATTAAATGAGCAAGAACAAAATGTTTTAATCGAAAAATTATTTCTTATATTTGGAATTCGGAATAAGTATGGTCTCAAATATAGTTATTTGGCCTTTAAATCTAATGTTGAATATTTTAAAGACCAGCTCTTAGATTTTACTGATAGAAATAGAAAAAAGGTACTAGAGTACATTGAAGGATTCACTACCGAAGAAACCGTATCTAAAGAAGAAATTAAGAATTTAATTGAAAGTAGTGAGTATGAAAATTTTGACTATTTTTTTGAAAAATTTTTAATATAGATTCATGAGATAATTTCATTCACTGTCTCTCGTAAGAAACTGAACTTTTCTTTGATGTATCACGCAGATGATTTTTTTGAGCGTCATAAGCACTGGAGTGAATTTCATCAGTTATTTTGTTCAAATCAAATACTCATAACACATTATCATCAATCTGATTTTTTAATTTATAGATTGGTACTTGGTGTAATTTACTCAATTCTTCCGGAATTAGGAGTGAGTAATTTAAGAAAAGAAAAGATAACTAATATCGTATCTAAGTTAGTGGAAGATTATTATGGTATTAATTGGAGAACTGTTCTGGAGGAATTTAATAATGGGAAGTTTAGCAATAGTAAAATATAAAAATGACAGATATCTTATTAGTGACTTTTGGATGAAGAAAACTTCTCTAAGTGATGAAAAGTCAATCGAATTATTGATTGAGAAGTATAGAGAATTAGATGTTGTTTCTCATTTGTCGGATACAGAGCGATTTATTGGATCTAGTCTTAAAGAATTTATAGACTTTTTTGAAAAAGAAAAAATGCAAATAACCCAATCTCCGCTAAGAAAATTCTTACAGTGTCACTTACTAAGGGAAGATGCTGAATTAGGTTTTCCACCTACTATATTGAAGAGGCAACCATTTGATTTTTCTGAAATTACAGCTTTTAAAAAAGCAGATGATAATGAAAAGCTTTTACGAATAAATGCTATTCTTGGATATCAAGAACTGTATGGTTTTTCATTACTAAATAAAAAAAGAATGAAAGAGGTTCCATTGAGGATTGTACAAGACTATAAAAATGAATTTTATGTTGGGATTGATGGATTAACAATTTATTACGAAGCATTAGTTAATTCATTTGCTAAATATCTTTCTGAGCAGCTAAATACAGAAATTTTTATTGGTTCCAGTAATGAAGACCTTAACAACTTTAAAATTCAGCTTCTTTTCCAAAACATAACCAATAAGTATGAAATGCACAAAATTCCTTCAAAGGTAAATATGTCTTCACTTTATTTAGATTTATATTCTCATAGAGGAATTAATATTGACCGTCAATACTATATTATAGATTCAATGTCAGATTTTAGAGGATACAGAGTTCAATTGATAAATGAGGAGTTCAAATGTGCGACCAAATATTTTTACGGATTGGATTTAACGAGACTTTATGAAAAATGTAATTCTTTTCTATTTGGACTTATGGTAATGAATAATGAACGATATACTGATTTTTCAGAGTCGTATCTTTCTGCAGAAAAGTGTTTGAGGAAAAAAATATAAAATTTGAAAATCAAACACTTCTTGGTAAAAGGATCGAAATAAAAGATTTTAAAAGTGAAGGACTTCAAATTGTGGAGGTCCTATCATGAAAAAAAACGTAGTTAAAGTTGTTTCTAATTATTTGAGAACAGATATGGGAGAAATTAGCGGAAATTCTATAATTCTTCAAAATATTTTCAGATATAGCCTTGTTTTTCTAAAAAAAAATAGAGAAGCTGTAGTAGAATATTTCAAAATATTACAAGAGCAGTTTAGTGAACTGTTGGCTTTAATGAGTTCCAAGGAAATCTTTCAAACTACGTCTAAAAAGATTACTACCTTACAGGAAAACTTAAGAAAAAGTTTAGTTAGAGATCAGCATGCAAATGAGATTTTATCGCATAGTTTCTTTCTTTTTGATTTTGGGATTGGCGAAATTAAAGAACTTAGTTTATTAGTATCCAAAAATAATAAAACGCCCGTAGAAAATGAACACAAGGGTTCTCGTAAATTTGCTTTAGATCATTTTGAACACTTATACAATCGATTTCATAATAGTCAAAAACCAATATTTGCCCATAGATTTATTGAATTGAGATCAAAGTATATACCTGCATTTGGCACAGAATTTAATGTTAGAGAAAGCTATATTGAAAGTGGCTTTGGAAGAGATTATTATGAAAATAATGCAAGAATAATTAGCACAATTGAAGCATTTGAGCGATATTGTAACATTTACGACAGAAAAAAGCTGCCTACTATAAAAAGTTCATTTCAAGCTTTAGAAAAAACAGAAAACGTTATAGATCCAAGAAAGTTGATTTTACATTCTTATAAAGAAACAAATAACGAAAAATATGCCTTAGGAGTATATAAATCTGACAAAGAGATAGAGTGGGTGAAGGGAAAAGAAATTACTAAAAAAGGTGAAAGTGAAGTTTTTGTGCCAAAAAGTTCTATAGTTTTTGGTGAGAGAAGAGAAAATGAGCAAAAAAAAAACAACTTTGTTTTTGAGACATCAAACGGAATGGCAATTGGTGGGAGTGCAGAAGAAGCTAAGCTTTATGGTCTGTATGAGCTTATTGAAAGAGATGCTTTTTTATGTGCTTGGTATAGCGAGTCTTCTACAAAGGAATTAGAATTAGATGACTACGATTTAGAGGAATTTCAAGAATTGAAAATGATACTGAAAAGCAAGAACCAAGAGTTAAAGATTTTTGATATTACAAGTGAAGTAGGGATACCAACTGTTTGGGCTATGATTGTAGATTATTCAGATGAAGCACCAATGAAAATCTATAATGCCGCTGCTTCAAATGTTAACATTAAGAAAGCAATTGAAAATTCTCTGTTTAAAGTTTGTACCACATTTCCGATTTACGAGACGATGCTTTCATCAAATTCTAAAGTTATGGCTAAAAAAAAATAAAGTTATTCAGTCAAAAAAAAATGTATCTGATATTGAAGATCATATTTTGTTTTACTCTAGTTCACAGAATTTTTCTGCCTTTGACTTTGTATTAGAACACTCATACTCGGAAAAGATCCCAGAAAAATTATCACCACCAAATTTCTCAACAGTTAGTGAGGAGTTAAATTATGTTGTTTCTAAAGTAATTCACTCATTTGCAAGAGTAATTAGTGTAGATTTGTCTCCAGAATTTTTATTAAGAGAAGATTTACATGCGATACGAATGGTTGTTCCAGGGATGCTTCCAATGACTTTTGGAGAACAATATCGTAGGGTAAGTATTACTCGAATAAAGAAGTATCTGAAATTTAAACAAGAAAAATTTAAAGGTATAAATCTGAACCCACATCCATTTCCATAGTAGGAGGTCATAAATGAATACTTGGAAATCATTTCATATCTTTATTAGAGATATGAAATGGCAAGAAATGATAATCATTCAAATTAGTGAATTTTTTCAAAAAAATAATGATTATAAAAAAATAAAATTGTTCTTTATTCGTTATTGGGAAGGAGGACCTCATTTGAGAATCCGGTTCTCAAGCTTTGATAAAGAAGTTGAAACAGAATTTAAAGAACGAATTAACCAACTTTTGCTTGATTATCCGGGGAAAAATTTAGAAAAAGTGAAATATTACCATAGTATTGACTTGGATTTAGAAGGGTTTTCTCTCACACCTGAGACCTTACCTTGGTTTGAAGAAAAGTCAATACAGGAAATAACATAGTACCGGAGATTGAGAGGTATGGTGGCTATGAGAATATTAATCTTTCTGAAGAAATGTTTTACTATTCAAGCTTGATTTCTGAGAGGGTAATTTATTTAACTCAGAAGAAACAAAATCTTAGACTGTTGCTATCAATATATATCGCTCATAAAATAATGACAGACTTGGATAAGAAGACTGAAAATCAATTTGATTGGTTGGACTTTCTAAAATTGAGCTATGATTTTTGGAATAAATCTGCCTATGGTAGTAGTGGACTTAACCCCCATCAATTAATACAAGAAATGAGGAAGAATAAAGAAAAATTTGAAATGATTTTAAAAAGAACAGGAATCAATGATTATTTAACTATTTTTGAGCAGCTATTATAGATTTAGAATCAAGAAACTTGAGTAGAAGCTTATTTTTAAGAATTTTTTTTCCCACTTGCACATGACATTTAATCGATTAGGAATACCACCAAATTTAGAACAATTTATCTATAAAGTTTTGGAAGGAGTCAATATAGATGAAAGAATCTGATCGATTCAAGATTATAGGATTGGATAATTTTAATAAATATAAGTTTATTGAAAACTTAAAAAAGGGAGAGTCCAATTTTAAAGGATGGCTACTTAATTACAAACCAAATGATAATTACACTTTTCCTGACAGAAAGAAGCCTAAAAGTAACTATTTTCTTTCTACTGATTACTTTGAAGATAATTTGATAAAACACGATAGTCTTACTTTTAGTTTAAAAAATAGGTTTTCTGAAAGATTAAATAAATTAACAACTAGATGGACAGAAAGGGAATTGTTTACTTTCTTGGAAGGCTCTTTCGGTATTAGAGGAACAGTTAGACGACTAGATAAAAATCCTTCGATAAAAATCAATTTTAGAAAGTATCCATCTGGAGGATCCATGTATCCAGTAGAGATTTTTCTGTATATAAATAAAATCGGAGACTTAAAAACTGGGTTCTATAAATACCATCCAGATTTTCATTTACTAACTTATGAATTAGAAACAAGTCCAGAAACTTATTCTAAGCTTTTCCCGATGTCTGAATTTAATCTGGCTAGTGATAATTGCGAAGTTGAAAATAATCCATTCACTGTTTTTTTGTTGCTAATTATCAATATTCTTTTACTAAGTATGGTTCTCTTGCATATAAACTAGCTTTATTAGAAAGTGGACATATGGCTCAAAATGCGATGCTAGTAGCAACAGCAATGGAAAAGAAATCATTACCAATCTGCGGTATATTTGAGGATCGAGTGAAAGAACTACTATCTTTAGACAATGAAAATTATGTCCATTATGCACTTGTATTGGGCTAATGTAAAGGTTATAAAAATACAATGTATCATACGAGGTGATATTGTGCTTAATCCTTTGGTAGCTTATAAATTAGGATCTGAAGGTATTATTATTCACAACAAATTTAATGCATCAGACATATACTTCAGATTAAATATTTCTCTAGAAAAATTTCAAAGATTAGTTAGTGTTGGCCAAATATTTGAAACGGTGAATGATATTGAAAATTATCTATTGAAGGTTGATCAAAATCAAATGGGCATTATGGTTCTTATGAAGATCATTCATGGGGAAGTGAAGTACATTAGTCCCAATTTTTTTAAAGATTTTGATCTTGAAGATGTTAAAGAAAAACTTGATAAGGGTAATTTAGATTCAGTCCCCATTTTATCCAGTTCTTTTACTCATTTTACAAAAGAGAATTTCTTCAATGCTCAAATAGATTACTATACCGATTTTCATACTTGTTTAGCATATAATTGGGATCGGGAAATTTACTTAGATAGTGGGAACTTAAGTGTTAGCGAGCGAATAGTCTTTTAAGGAGGTTCAAAGCATATTGATTAATTTAGTTTATATAACAAAAAAGTTTGATAACAAAATTATCTTTCAAGATATTAATCTTGAGATTAGTATAGGAGAAGTAATAGGAATTGTTGCTCCCAATGGCTATGGGAAAACAGTACTCCTAGATATAATAACTAGGAAGATAATTCCTGACAAAGGAAGGATATTAGAGAAATATAATTCTAATACTAGAGTATTTTATGATGTGCAAAAAGATACTTTTCCTGAAAAATGGACTGTAAAGGATTTAGTAGATTTTTACGCAAGTGTATACGCAATAAAGATAGATAAAAATCAGCTAGATGGGTTATTAAATCGTTACTCATTGCTAGAGTTCAAAAAAAAGTATGCAACAAAACTTTCTGGAGGACAACAAAGGAAATTGATGATGGTGATTATAAATTTAGTTTCTCCAGATTTACTCATAATGGATGAACCTACTGCCGGAGTTGACACAAGAAGTTGCGCTTTATTCCGACAAGATTTGGGAAAGTTAAAAAAAAGTGTTACGACTATTGTTTTAACTTCTCATAATTTGGAGGATATGGCTCATGTTTGCACAAGAGTGGTATTTATTGGCAACAATCAAATTGCAATAGATTGTAATGAAATTAATTTGGATGGAATAAAGTCTAGATATGACAGTTTATATCAGGAGGAATTATAATGCCACAAATCTTATTGTTAGAGCTAATAAAGGTTTTCAGAAATAAAAGATTTATAGTTTTCACAATAATTATTCCGATAATCTTTTTTCTTATCTTAAGCAATTTAGAAAAAGGTAACAATGATGTTCAACTCTTATTAATATGTACATTGTACGGAATGATTGGTAATAACGTTGTGACAATGAGTACTAGGATTGCTAAAGAAAGAAATTTTTATGAAAATCTCTATAAAACTACCAGGGTTTCTATGATTAAGGGAATTCAAATTCAGGCAGAACTTCAACTTTTTTCTCTTTCTAGCGCTCTTTTTTGATACCCTCTTTCAAAGAGCACTGGGAGAAAAATATCTAATTGAAGAAATTAATGCATTTTTTTTCTTAGTATATTCTCTGATTTCAATTTTCATTTTACTGGCTCTTTATCGATTAGTTAAGAAAAAAGTTGAGATTGATAATCAAAAGAAATTTGCAGAAAATTTAGAAAATTATATGTCATATTTGGAAGAGAACTATCAAGAAATAAGAAAATTTAAACATGATTATAAAAATATTCTTATTACAATTGAAGCTTTTTTGAATAATGATGATATTGAAGGTTTAAAAAAGTACTATTTTAAAAACTTGAGTAAGACCGATACCATTGATGATTTCACCCAATTTACTGATTTAAAAAATATCAATAAATATGATAGTCAAAAGCATATTTGCTAGTAAGCTTACTCTTTCGCAAAACAAAAAATTGAATACCTCTTTTGAAGCAAAGGATATCATTACTGACATTAATATAAATCCTGTTACTTTAGCGAGAATGTTAGGAATTATTCTTGATAATGCAATTGAAGCAGCACTGGATTCTGAAGAAAGGGTATTAATGATAGCAATTTATGAGTTGAATCAATCAGTATATATTATTGTAACGAACTCTATTGATGAAGTTCCTAAGTCAATAAAACTTCTTGAAAAAAATGGCTTTTCGACAAAAGGAAAAAATAGAGGGATGGGATTAAGTAATCTTCGAGAGATGGTTAATAAGCTACCTAATATTTACTTAGATACTATTTATTATTAATGAGGGGTTTTTTACTCAAAAAATTGAAGTAAGAAGAGGATAAGTGTATGATAAAAGTCTATATTTGCGAAGATAATGAAACGCAGTTGTTCAAGTATGAAGGAAACTATTCAGAATTACATTATGATTAATAATTGGGATATGATAATTGAGTTAGCTACTACAAATCCAGATGATATTTTAGAGTCAATTGCTATTAACCGTGATGATAAATCGATTTTCTTTTTAGATGTTGATCTTAAAAGAGAAATTACAGGGATAAAACTAGGTTTGGAAATAAGAAAAAGAGTAAGAGATGCGACAATAGCGTTTGTTACGACGCATGCAGAATTAGCCTATTTAACTTTTATGTATAAAGTTGAGGCTATTGATTATATTACTAAAGATGATACTGTACATTTTGAATCGAGAATAAGAGAGGTTTTAGATGTCGTTATGGAACGGTATAAAGCAATTGCTGAGAGTTCTGATTCAAGATATACCATTCAGGAGGGTGAAAATTTTTATACTTTAGAAGTTGGGTCTACACTGTACTTTGAATCTTCTCCGACCCCTAATAAGATATCAGTAGTACTTATGGATCGTCAACTTGATTTTTATGGGAAAATAAAAGATTTACCATTACTGAGTAGTAAATTTATCAGATGCCATCAATCTTATGTTGTAAACATAGATTACGTAATAAAGGTTGACTCAAAAAAAAGAATTGCTTATATGTCAAATGGAGATGAATGCTTGATTTCTATGAGATATAAAAAGACTTTGATGACCTTGATGAAGGACAAGCAACTAGAATAATATTTCATTTTTAGAGTTAAAATTCATCATCAAAATTACCAAAGTTCATGTTATTAGTTGGTTATACTTATCCTAAAAATAATGGTTGTAATGAAGTGGTTGAAAAATAGCGGTAAGAAAGCTTAAGTGCTTATCTTTAAATTTCTGTAATGAATAAAAAACAAACAGTGATGTTCGAAACACCAGAGTAACTAAATAGACTAGGGAAGACAAAAAGATAAGCACCTAAAATGCTAGAAGTAAAACAAAATAATGACCGAAAGCAGAAAATACATAACGTAGGTTAATAGGTCTTATTTAGGTTTGGTAGTTCAACCAGTCTAAAAATGGGAGGTAAGATCGAGTCGCTTAAACCAATTGAAAAAATGAAGAGAACTATATTATAACAAACATGAAAAAGTATGGGACAAAAGTAAAGATTCCTTTTGTTTCACACTCTAAATACGGATAAACGGTGGGAGCAGAAGCAACTCCTTCGGAAATAAGCTTCTGTCCCACCCTCTTGACAGCAACGCTAAAGACGGTGGCAAAGATTTATACTAGATTTAGAAGTAGTCGTACCCTGCTAAAGTGACGGCTATTTCTTTTTGTCATTTTTGTTGGCTAAGGTTAGATGCCAAAGATCAAAATTGTAGTAAACGAGCCGAAACTAATCATTAGCCCTAACACTGTTTCAACAGATAAAAGGCGTCTCCTTTCTCTAAAATTTGAGATTAGATAGCCACCGTCATTAAACTTTACTACCTTAGTTACTATAGCACATAGACCTAGTGATTCACTTAAAAAATCAAAGGGTAACTAAGTCTATTTTTTATCTAAAAATTAGAAAAATTGAGGAAACAATGACTCCAAAAATGAACGAATCAGTGAACACAATTGCCAATAGGGAATTTTTAGAACTCGCTAAAAATGAATTGAAATATGTTAAAACAAATGTATGAGGTGTCTAAGCATCTGTGATATTCATGAATAAAACCACTGATCATATACATTATACGTAGAAGATATTTCTCTTTAGTTCTTGCAAACAGAAAATCCATATTTTGTGAATACACTAAAACATTATTTTACAGAAAACGGGTGGAAAAAAATAATGATATCTTTAATTTAGATAATTTTATGAATTTGAGACTTATTATATTATTAATTTCCACTTTTATTTAGATACGATAAAACTGGAAAAAAGATTCAAAAGATATTAAGACACAAAAGGAAGTAAAGGTAGCATTAAAATAACTAACAAATTCAATCAACTCCTTTATTAATTAGATAAATAACGTTCATATAATGACTTTTGTAAACTTTTATAAGATCTGCTTTGTTAACGGGTATGAAGAAACATGTCAAGAGCCAAATCTATAATCTATTAGAAGCACTTCTTAGAAGCTTTGTGTATTGTTTTTTCTCATAGTGATTTTCTATTAGAGAGAAAAATTATAGTTAATATCTAGTTATTTTTAACTTAATAGGAAATAAAAAAATTCTATTCTGATTTATTAGGATTTTTAGTAATATAGCTAGCATAATTACACTTGAAATAAACTGTGACCATAAGCATATTGTATAACATTGTTCCTCTAATGACATAATTTTTACTTTTTATTAGTCAGAGATTATCCTATCATAAAGAGAAATGAAAGTATTTGAATTAGTATTATTGTGTATCCAATAAAAAGTAATACAGAGGCGAAATTTATTGATAAGAGAATAGAGGTAAAAAAAATTTATTGAACTGATTTAAAAGGAGTGAAGCTTGTTATTACATAAAAGGATTATATATATATTATAATAAAACATAAGTATCTTTATGGAAATTAGACTATAATTATGTTTATTAATTCTAAACAAAAGAAAATTACTTTAAGAACAAATAAAAAAACAAGTAATTTAATTATGACAAAGCAAATAATAACTAAGGGTGATAAAAAATAGTTTTCTTTATTGAAATAAGCTTGTACTATGCTGTTTACTAAATTAATGAGCTTAGAAGACGGATACCAATGTAGTTGTAACTGTCAGTATTTTTTTGCAAGTGATATTACCATTTCAAAAACTCTCATACTTAAAGGAGATAGAGCGATGATAGAAAAATTTTTATCTCAATCAGAAATTTGTCGATTAAAAATCCTTTCGGAATTAATCAAATACGAGTCTGTAGATATTCAACACTTAGCCAGGTATGCTTCATGTAGTGTTCAAACTGTCCAACGAAATATCAAAGTACTTAATGAGGATTTGAAACAAATAGACGATGAGATAATAATTAAAAAAGAAGCAAATAAAAAATACAGTATTTTATTGGACAATAAAAATTTACTGGATGTCTATCATCTATTAATCTATCAGTATGGGCAAAGATATGGAACATTCTTATTATGTGAAATAGTTATAATTAAGGCGCAAACATTATATCAATTATGTGACACTATGCATTTTGGCACTACTCATGTGTATCGCCTTATAAAAAAAACAAATTTGATTTTAGAAGATACTCAAATAAGTTTAGTGTTCAATGAGCAAGGTTATTTAATGTTTGATGGCAAGGAAACAGACATTCGAGCTTTTATTTATAACTTTATTTTAGAATACATCCCAAGAAATCGTTGGATATTATCAATCAATAAAGAAATTGTTGTTAGTAAAGTAAAAAAATGGTTAACGAATTTTTGCCAGTAAGTGATGATACCTTTAATAAATTAGTTTGTTTTTATGGTGTATTACTTTATCGAGTATCGTTAAAAAAGTTTATTGTACCCGAAGAAAAAGAAGTGTATCAGCAGATGCTTGCTAGTTATTCATTTATTCCAAAAGAAAATTTTATACGTAATACTTTTCATTTTAGTAGCATTCACCCAAAAATTTTAGCTTCAGAATATGATAATTTTAATTTTTTTATCCGAATTTTCATTCCAGAATTTATTTTTGAAAAAAATATTGTTGATTTAGGTAAAGCATATGAAAATTCATCGAAAGAACTGATCGTCTTTTTCCGAGGTATGATTGGTACTTTTCAGAAAAAGTACTGTCCGAGAATTTCCAAAAAGTATTATTATCATATCCTTTATTATTCTGTTCTCCTGTATAATGCAGCGATACATCTTAATCTTAGCAATCTATCAATGTGGAAAACGGCGAATATATTTATAGAAAAAAATGAAATGAAATTTGCAAAAGAAATAGCCACATTTTTAGGAGAATACGTTCAGAAACATTCAGTTAAAGAGCTAGATGCAGATTATTTTCAAGAAAGACAGCAACCTTATCTTGCTAATCTTTTAACCTTATATGCAGTGATGTTTGACAAACCTCAAATTTTTATTAATTGTTCTTTTTTGAGTGATTACAGTACGCAAGTATTTGTCAAAAATCATCTATTAAGGCTGTATTCTAAGAATGTTCTTTTATTTACCAATGATGTTGTTATGGCTGATATCTTTGTAGTGGATCGATTTGTTTTAGGAGATATCAAAGGTCAATGTGTGCTGATTGACGACATTTATAACAGTCAAGAATGGCAAATTCTTTTGACTAAAATTAGTGATTTAATCATAAAAAAATCGAAAAGTGCTCAATATTAGAATAATAGAGAAAAAATTTTCTCCTAACTAATACCCTCTTGTGTCGAAAAAAATATCACTAGAGGGTACAAATAGAGAAACAAAATGATTTAAGATAACGATAGATTATTAAAAATAACAGTGATGTTTTGTTTGTATTGAAAATAATCGTTATATAGAATTATTTATGAACATATTTATCAACTTTGTAGTTTGGTGTAATGTCAAAAAATGTTATTTATATATAAATTTAATTATAATTAAATAACTTATATGCTGTAATATGTAAATGGATGGAAGAAGGAGCATTGATACATTTGATATAAAAATGTATCGTTGCTTTACAGAAAATAATTGCATATTGTTGATGATGACACCGTATATCGCTACAAGCACATAAAAATAAAGGAAATATGTATTTACATTCTACTTATATGGCTGATCCTCTCGTCAAAAACAGTGTAGTAGCAAATACATGGTAGTAAAAAGAAGAGCAGTGTTCATCACTCTGAAAAATATTGATAAAATAGAAAAGTTATTTTTTTGTTCATTGTTATTCAGTTTCATTGTCACCAAGAAATATTACTTAGTAAAAAAATGGAAATTGACCTTGTCTAAAGAATGATTTAAAAATAAACAGTAGGTGAATGATAGGGAAAACAGATGAGTCGGTTAATTGAGTAATGAGCGATAATTGTACCATGTTTAATCCATAGTTTGTCTCACACTCTAAAGCGTTATTTTAGTTAGTATAGTTGTGGACTGGATGAGGTTAGATTTATTCGGGAAAAAATAAGGAGCCTTTTAATTGTGAGCATATTCATAAAATTGACTTATACGTATTGCTAAAATGCAGAAAGAATAAGCGAAAGATTTTCTATAGGATTTAAATTATTTTAGAATTTAAACTAGAGATAAATATCAATAAAAAGTAAAAGATCTGTTATGTAGGAGCTTCTTAGATCAAAAAAACTCTAGGTCTTCTTGTTGACAAGCAATAAGTAATTTTTTAACTGTTTTTTTAGTTTGTTGTTTGATAAAAAAACTAAATAGTGTATTATTTAGTTTGTTAATGAAAACATAAACTAAATAAAAATCAGAGGAAAATCTATGATGAACAATAAAATCTTAGAAAATCTATTAGAGATCTCACGTCAACCATTTTTGATTTTTGCCTATCAGGTAGAAGAAAAGACAGACAACGCATTTGAAACGCTAAAAATATTAGCTGATGAAGAGAATGTAACGGCAGGTCGTTTAGCTGAATTACTAGATATCAAGCCATCTAGTGTGACACAAATCATTAAAAGATTAGAAGAAGCGGGAATAGTGATTCGAGAAAAATCAATGACAGATTCTCGGGTGACAATAGTAAAAATGACAGATAAGGGATATGAAAGTCTTAAGGAACGCCGTTCGATTAATACAACGCTAAAAGATGTTTTATTTGAAGGTTTTGTAGAAGATGAATTGGAACAATTGAATACGTACCTTGAACGAATGAATGAAAACATCAGTAGTCCTGAATTCCAAGAAAAACTGGCAGAAGTATTTGGTGATGATAAAAGATGGGAACGATTCAATGCGATGAGCGCTCAGTTTGGTCGAGCACGTGAACAAATGATGGAACGAAGTGGTTTCGGAGGTTTTGGTCGAGGTCATTTCGGCCGAAGAGATTTTGATGGGCGGTTTGATGGACACTTTGGAGGTTTTGAAGGTTGGAAGAAAGATCGGAGAAAATAATGGTACAATGTGGAGGCGGAAGAGCTATCAATGATTCTATAAAAAAAGATGGGACGAAATTTTCCTTGAAGGAATTTCTGGGTTTGATCAAACAAACCAAACCCAATTATCGTTTACTTTTGATTGGCATGATTTTATTGGTAGGTTCATCGACCGTTCAAGTATATGTTCCTAAATTAGCTTCAAATTTAGTAAACAATTTCCAAAAAGGAGTAAATTATTCTTTACTAGGAAAAGTTGTAGGACTATTTGTACTATCAGCAGTTGTTTCAGCCATTGGTGGCACAATTTTAGGTATCTTTGGTGAAAATGTCATCCAAAATATGCGTAAACGTTTATGGAACAAATTGACCACACTTGCAAGTATTATCACCATAATCGGAACGGTTTACATGATGGTCAAAATGGATTGGCATATGTCACTTGCTATGGTTATCGCTGTTCCTATCGTCATCATTTTCATGATTCCAGTGATGGTTTTTGGTTCAAAAGTGAGTCATATCCGTCAAGATGCAATGAGTCACTTTAATGGAATTGCAACTGAAACTCTTTCAGAAATTCGGTTAGTTAAAACATCTAATGCTGAAAGGCAAGCGCAAGAGCGTGCGGCCAATGAAGTAGATCGTTTATTTCATATTGGGAAAAAAGAAGCGGTGTTTGACGCAGCAATGCAACCAATCATGATAATGGTCTTTATGAGTATGTTTTTTGGTCTATTAGCTTATGGTATGCATCGGATTGCTATTGGTGCTATGACGATCGGTGTTTTAATGAGCTTCTTGATGTACTTATTCAATTTAATTGGCGCAATGCCGATCATTGCTACACTATTTTCTGAAATGGCTAAAGCAGCTGGGTCTACACGACGCGTACAAGAGTTATTGAATGAAATGCCAGAAGACTTTCAATCTGGTTATACAGTTAATTTATCAAATAAAACACTAACTGTTTCAAATGTTGATTTTGCTTATCATGATACGTCGGATGAGCCAGTTTTGACAAACATTTCTTTTGAAGCAAAACCAAATGAAATCATTGCTTTTGTAGGACCTTCCGGTGGTGGAAAATCAACAACTTTTAGTCTCTTGGAACGATTTTATGAACCCACTTCTGGGACGATCAAATTTGGAAAAAACGATATCAAGGATATCCAATTAACAAATTATCGCAGTCAAATTGGGTACGTTTCACAAGATTCTGCCATCATGGCAGGTACGATTCGCTATAATTTGTCATATGGACTTGAGAAAGAGTTTTCAGATGAGCAGCTCTGGAAAGTTTTAGAATTAGCTTATGCTCGTAAGTTTGTTGAAGAGATGTCAAATGGTTTGGATACGCAAGTGGGAGAGCGTGGAATGAGAGTCTCTCTGGTGGTCAACGTCAACGCCTTGCGATTGCACGAGCATTCCTTAGAGATCCTAAAGTGTTGATGTTAGATGAAGCAACGGCAAGTCTTGACTCTGAATCAGAGGCAAAAGTACAACAAGCATTGACTAACTTGATGAAAGATCGTACAACGCTTGTTATT
This sequence comes from Enterococcus lacertideformus, assembly GCA_015680865.1. GTDB lineage: Bacteria > Bacillota > Bacilli > Lactobacillales > Enterococcaceae > Enterococcus_B > Enterococcus_B lacertideformus. The sequence continues at coordinate 72,176 of JADAKE010000010.1, forward strand.
GCTCACCGTTTATCCACAATCGTTGATTCAGACAGAATTTATTTTATCGAAAAAGGAAAAGTGACTGGTACAGGTAAGCATGATGAACTTGTACAAACTCATGACACCTATGCAAAATATGTCGAGGAACAATTTAAAATAGCTACACTGCAAATCGCTTGAAAAAATTAAATTTATCAGCAATCTGGAACAACAACTATACTATTTTGTTTTAGTTAAATGGTGAGAAAAAACTTTTGCTAAAAAGTAAGATTGACATGATCAATTTGTTCTAGTAGTGCATGGTGAATTAAAAGAGCGGGAGCATAAAATTCAATAGTGTTTGGTATTGGTTAGTGATCCGTTGCTTTGCTAGCATTATGACATCTCAGGGAAAGTGAAGTCTCATTGTTTAAAGAACATGGAACTCATGAAATTTGATAGTCGATATGCCTTGGATGATTTGCTTTTTTATTGTTGTTAGTTATTGGAAGAGCTATGGAAACTAGTTAAATGTGTAAAAAAGTAAATGACTAATTGAGTTTCTTCAATACTTTTTTCTATTTCTCGTTTTATTGCTCTCTCTATTTACAAGAGGGTGCATTGAATATGGTAATAGTTCAGTATCAATTATGATTTTTGGCAGTTGACTCTTGTTAATCAATTTTACTTTTAGCTGATTATCAAATTTCAGTATTTAAACGAATGATTTTTCTGAAGAATCAAATAGGCAACACATCTCGTTTTTCATGCAGGATAAGACTGACGTATTTTTTGTTCTTACGGCTGATCGTTCTCGTTTATTTTCACCTTTCTATCGGTTTAATCATTTTTTGATGGGATGCTGATCATGAACTTCTTCGCAAATACTTTAGATAAATGTCATGGATTTATCGATCTGCCTAATCAAATAGCGAAAATTAAGTGTAAAAAAAGATAAGCAAATTTTCTGACTTTACAAAAAAGTGTCTTTGTAGGCGCTTTTTTTGTGATTTGAATGATAAAATAACTATGATAACTCCAGAAATCTATTAATCAAGCTTATACCTTTATAACGATGTTTTTCCATTGATAGAAGTTTGGTAGTTTTCAAATAGTATAAAAATCTGGGTTCGTTTCTTGATATCTAGTTTGATAAAAATGTTATGGACATGTGTTTTAACTGTTCCTAGAGAAAGAAATAGCTGATCTGCGATTTCTTGATTGGTTCGATGAAGCAGCAGTAGTTCAAAAATTTCTGTCTCTCGTTGAGTAAATTGGTGATGATGACAAAATTTTTGAATCAAAATTGTTGTTTCTTGTTTTTCTAGTGTTTCCGTCTCTTCTATCTGCCGTGCTTTTAGAAAAAATTGAAACAATAATAAACAGATGGTAATGGAAAAAATATCTTCTGAAATACTTCGGTTGTAAATTTTTGTTGACAAAGAACTGTATTGATCCACATTGAAGATGACGAAGCTATCCTCTATAACGATCAGGATACTAAATAAGAAGCTGATAAACGCTAAGTTTTTCAAATAGTATTTATTTAGCTTAGGTATTTCTTTTTTTATGCCTTGCCAGCAGTAAAATCCCAAGTAAAAAAGGAAGAGTTGATTTCCTAAATAATAAAGCCAGATTTTGAAGGCAGAGTTTTCAAGTAAGGGGATAGTGATCATCCAAGCTGCTAATATGATTAGTAAAATGTAATGAAAGATTTTTAGTTTTTCTTTTTGGAGTTCTGCAACGATAGAGACGGAAAAAAAGGCGTTCCCCATGAAAATAATCGACTTAATGGCAGGGAGGTCCATAAAGGCTCGATCGTAACTTTGGGCAAAAGAGTTGATGAACTCTGTCATATAAATAATAGTATAGAACAATTAAAAGAATGTTGTAAATGAAGATAGCAATCATATCGAATCCCCTTTCATTCTAGGAAATAAAATCTTACTTTTTAACCTAAGTATATCATTATTTATTTTCACTTCACTTTTAAATACGCTAAACTTTTCACTAAACTCTTCTAAACCCTTGAGAAATAAAAAGTTTATATCTAAAAATAAACCATCATTCTCTATTGATTATTTTGTTTTGATAACGTTTACATCTTTTGGCTTATCGTAAACTTAGGTTTTATTGCCTAAAGTGAAATTGTAAAAGCAAACATATTATTTAGGAGGCGTTAATCAATATGATAAAAAGAGACTTCATTACAACAGAAAATTATACAAAGGAGGAGATTCAATATATCGTTGATTTATCATTGGCAATCAAAGCTTCTATTAAGAATGGTTTTTATCCGCCGTTGTTAAAAAATAAAGTACTAGGCATGATTTTTCAGCAGTCTTCTACCAGAACTCGGGTTTCATTTGAAACAGCAATGACACAGTTAGGCGGTCACGCGGAATATTTGGCACCTGGTCAAATCCAATTAGGTGGTCATGAAACAATTGAAGATACAAGTCGTGTCCTCTCTCGTTTAGTTGATCTTGTGATGGCAAGAGTTGAACGTCATCACAGCGTGTATGATCTAGCTAACAATGCAACGATTCCTGTCATTAACGGTATGTCTGATTTCAACCATACAACCCAAGAATTAGGAGATCTTTGTACAATGATCGAACATTTACCAGAAGGTAAAAAAATCGAGGATTGTAAAGTTTCCTTTATTGGTGATGCTACACAAGTTTGTTTTTCATTAGGCTTAGTTACAACGAAAATGGGTATGGAATTCGTACAATTCGGTCCAGAAGGATTTCAATTGAATGAAGATCATCGTGCAAGATTAGATAAAATTTGTAAAGAAACTGGGGGCTCATATACTATTTCTGATCAAGCTGAGGTCATTGAGGGATCAGACTTTGTGTATACGGATGTTTGGTATGGTTTGTATGAGGCAGAATTATCCGAAGAAGAACGTATGAATATCTTCTATCCGAAATATCAAGTAAATAATGAATTGATGAAGCGTGCTGGCAAAAATGCAAAATTCATGCACTGCTTACCTGCAACACGAGGAGAAGAAGTCACCGATGAAGTGATGGATGGACCCCAATCAATTTGTTTTGATGAAGCAGAAAACCGTTTATCTTCGATTCGTGGGTTACTCGTGTATTTGATGCAAGATTATGAAGAGAAGTACCCAATTGACAAAAAGAAAAAAGCAGTAGCTAAAGCAAACTTGGAAGTTTTTTTAGGTAAAGCACTATAGGCCAAGAGTTGAGGACGGAAATGATCGATGACTTTACATAAAATTTATCAAGATTATTTCCATTCAAGGGATTGAGCTGATCCTCAATCCCTGTTTCTACCGGAAAGGAAGAAAATAATGGAAGAAAAAAAGAAAAAGTTTCGTTTGACGAGTGCTATATTATCTGTTATTTGTGTTGTGTTTGTGTTGTGTTTGTGGCAGAGGCAGCAGCACCAGTTGCAGCAATCGGAAATTCCCAGTTTTTTTGGTGGATCTTCCTGTTAGTTGCATTTCTTTTACCATATGGTCTAATTTCTTCAGAGTTAGGTACAACGTATATTGGTGACGGTGGAATTTACAACAATACCGACTATTTTGATTGAGCTAGTTTTTATTTGGATGATTGTTTGGATTAGTTTCTATCCAATTGCTGACAGTGTGTGGATTTTGAATGGCGCAGCAGTGATTAAAATGTTGTTGGCAATCTTGATTGGCACATTAGGATTGTATACATTTACAATAAAAGGTGCGGCAAATGAATTCACCTTATCTTCGCTACTACCAAGTTTTGATTTGAACAGTTTATCCTTTATCTCAGTTATTATTTTTAACTTATTAGGTTTTGAAGTGATTTGTACCTTTGCAGATGATATGGAAAATCCAAAAAAACAGATTCCACAATCGATTATCGTTGGTGGCATCGTGATTGCGGCGATCTACATCTTCTCAGCCTTTGGTATTAGTGTCGCTATTCCAACGAACCAAATCAGTAACGGCAGTGGATTAATGGATAGCTTCAAATTATTGACTGGTTCCACTGGTGGATGGTTTATCATTGCAATGGCATTCTTATTCTTATTGACATTATTTGGTAACATGATTTCTTGGTCACTGGGCGTTAATAATACGGCTTGTTATGCCGCAGAAAATGGAGATATGCCGAAAATTTTTGCAAAACGAGGTGGAAAAGATAAGATGCCGATTGGTGCTGCGATGATGAATGGAATAGTTGCTTCAATCGTCATTGTCATTGCCCCACTTTTACCAAATCAGGATTTATTCTGGGCATTCTTCTCGTTGAATCTCGTTATGTTCCTTATGGTCTTATGTTCCAGTATTTCCAGCATTTTACAAATTACGTCAAATTGATCCAGATACACCAAGGCCATTCAGAGTTGGCGGAGGAGATGGCTTCTTGAAGCTGTTAGTTGCGCTACCCATGATTATGATTGTGATTTCATTGATCTTTACAGCATTACCTTTCCAGTTTGATTCTGAAACGTTAAATCAACAATTACCGATTACGATCGGAGCTGTTGTCTTCACGCTCTTTGGTGAAGCAATTATATGGATGAAAAAAATAAAGAAAAAAGGAGTAATTTATCATGGCGAAGAGAATCAAAAAGACTACACCAAAACAAGACGGATTTAGAATGCCTGGCGAATACGAACCGCAAGAAAAAGTTTGGATGATTTGGCCAGAGCGCCCAGATAACTGGCGAAATGGCGGAAAACCAGCACAAGAATCCTTCGGAGAAGTAGCAAAGGCGATCAGCAAATTCACACCAATGAATGTCGTGGTCTCACAACAACAGTTTCAAAACTGTCGGCGACAATTACCAGAAGAGATTACAGTTTATGCAATGTCGAACAATGATGCTTGGATTCGTGACTGCGGTCCAAGTTTTGTTATCAACGACAAAGGAGAATTACGAGGGAATGACTGGAGTTTCAATGCTTGGGGCGGACTGGTTGATGGTTTGTATTTTCCATGGGATCAAGACGATTTAGTTGCACAAAAAATATGTGAGATTGAACATGTTGATTCGTATCGTACGGATGATTTTGTTTTATAAGGTGGTTCTTTCCATGTGGATGGTGAGGGTACGGTGTTAACGACTGAAATGTGTCTGTTAAGCGAAGGGCGCAACCCTCACATGAGTAAAGAAGAAATCGAACAAAAATTGTGTGACTATTTGAACTGTGAAAAAGTTCTTTGGTTAGGTGCTGGAATTGATCCAGATGAAACAAATGGTCATGTCGATGATGTTGCTTGCTTTGTTCGTCCTGGAGAAGTAGCTTGTATTTATACAGAAAATAAAAATAGCCCATTTTATAAAGCAGCTCAAGATGCTTACAAACGGTTAAGTGAAATGACCGATGCGAAAGGTCGGAAATTAAAGGTTCATAAAATCTGCTGTCCGATCGAAAATGTGACAATCAACGGCAACTTCAAAATTGACTATGTAGAAGGAACAATGCCTAGAAATGATGGTGATATCTGTATCGCTTCTTATATGAATTTCCTGATTACCAATAATGGTGTGATTGTACCACAATATGGTGACAAAAATGATAAATTAGCATTAGAACAATTAGAAATGATTTTCCCAGACAAAGAAATTGTGGGTGTCAATACTGTTGAAATTGTATACGGTGGTGGGAATATCCACTGCATCACACAGCAACAACCACAAAGATAGAAAAACTTTTGTCAAAAGTCATTCATACATGAAATGACGATATAGATGGAGCCAATCAACTATGCGTAAAGCTACATCTATGATAAAAACTATCATTAGCTAAAATAGAGGGATCATCATGAAATGGTGGGTTTTTCTAAACTGAAAGTTTGCTGTAACATGATGATTGCCACCTCTTAACAAATTTAAATAAGTAGAAAAATCCATCATTTATATAAAATAAAAAAAAGAGAACAATAGAATTAGCAAACATCCACATTTGGATAAGTATATTTCCATCTTTTTTTAATTGAAAATTCGGTAAAGGTCTTGATGTATTATTAATCCTCGTGGTTGTTGAGCAAACATAAGTAGCTATTTCTCAAAAAATTGTTGGTATAAGGATGACAGAGATAGCTTTTACAAATAAAAAAATTGTAAATGCTTAGAAAAAGAAGGATCTCCACAAATAAAATAAGTCAAAAAATTTAAGGCTTTGAGTGAACGAGTGAAACTATTTGCGGCTGCTAGCAAAGAAACTAGGATTAGGCGGAATGACAATATCACCACAGCCCCATCCAATCTTTTTACTAGCTGGTAGATTAGTTTAGATAGAATTTTTATTTCACTTTTCGCAAGTCTCTCGTTAGATTTTCTAAAGCTTTTTTTCTAAAAAACAGCATAGTTGATTCTACAAATTTTTTCTATGATTAATAAATATTCTAATCAATAATTTTGTCATACTTGCTTATTCCTACTACCAAAGTAAAAATAAATTTCTAAATCGCGATTAATCATCGTGATTTTTTTGTGGTACAAAATAGCAAATTGAATAAAATAATTGAGCACAAGTTCACTATGTAAAAAATAATCTTATGACAAATTTATTTTTTACATTTATAAAAGGAGATAATGAGCTATCAAAACATGCTAATAATAAGTATGATTTATTTATACTCTCAGTAAAGAATTAGATACTGTGAAGTGATGTAAATAAACGTATTTGTATGAATCAGTAAAAAAAGAAAATTTCATACTTTATCAAGATTGAAACTACAAGAAAACTACGTATTATGACTAATGAAAACAGGAGGGATTTCTATCGGAAGAAGAGACGAAAACAAAGAAAAAGCTAAGTCACTATGAGAAAACTTACTTTAGTGAATGGGGAGAATATTCTACCTTTCAGGCGTCTATCGATCGTTTAGAAGCGCGAAAGAAGTATGCTGAAGAATTAGGAAGACCTTCAACTTGAAGCTGAAAAAATTTTTTAAAGCAAAAATGATGGATTTTTGCGCAAACAATTTTTTTTAGTTGAATATTTAGTTTATTGGTTAATTATAGAAGAACAAAAAATAAGAGAAACTCTGGAGGAACCATCAAATTCAGAAAAAATTCCAAAAAACCTTAAAGAGGCAGGCATAAAAATGGTTAGGGTAGTGATGGAGGAACGAAAAGAACTGCTTGATCGATGCTTTAAGGGCGAAGTTCTAAATAGTAAATTAAATCAATATGCTGAAGAAGAAGTACTCCAACGTACCCATTATGAAGTTTGAGAAAATGTGATTCTATTTTAAATAATTATTACAACCAGAAAATGACCTCTGACAAATCGAATAATACCAAAAAAAATGTATTAAAGACAGACAAACATACAGGCAAACATACAGACAATTATAGTAAAGTGGTACAAGAATTATCCGAGAAGCAGAAAGGAACAAAAGTTGAATTCACAACTAAAGTACAGCAAGCGAAAACAAAAACTGAATTCACAACTAAAGTACAACAAGCGAAAACAAAAAAAATCAAAATCAAAACAAGCTAGTGCACAACAAGCCTATATTATCTATCATTAATAAATAGAAGGATTGAAAAAAAGTGAGTAATTCAAGTGAATGCTTTATCTTGATTCTTAATCTAAATCGTAATGATAGAAGAAAACGATGATTTTTCCTCATAGGAAGCAGAATAAGAAACAAAAAGAGAGGGAGACAATAGTCAGAAAAAAGTCTGATTATTGTCCCACTTTTTTTGACTTTTAGGGTACGCAAAAAGCACACAACCTTGTAAGATTAAAGTGACCAAACCAAATCAAAAAAGGAGTGTGCTTTATGTTTAAAAATTATACCATCAACTAAACCATTTTACCATTAGATATGGAGCAATATATTCCAGAAACGGATGTCGCTTTTGCGGTTAATGCCTTAGTCGAATCAATGCCACATACTCTCTTTCATGAATTAGAAGACCAACTAGGCCTAAGACAGAAAAAATGAGTCTGATTTTGACAAGATACATCAAAATCAGACTCTCATTTTTAGAATGGACGATTGTCCTACTCTCTTTTTGTTCAACTTCATATTCTTCTAACTCAAGACTCAACTCTTCCCAGTCCACTAGCTTTGTTTCTTGTGTTTGACGTGCCTGTTCTAGCGCTTGGTTTAATTCATTTAATCTAACATGGTCGTCTAAATTTTCTGGGGCAACCATTTGTTGTTCTAATTCATTGAATTTTTCATCTAATTGTGTCATTTCCTCTTCTACTTGTGTAATTTTTCGCTGTAAACTGCGGATAAGCTTTTGTTGTTCTTTACTTTGAACATAAGTTGATTTAGTTGTAGCGATGTTGGTTGCTTCCTACTGTTTTTCAGTTAATAATTCCGCTAAATCTTCTTCTTCTTGTTTTTTTTCTAAATAATAATCGTAGTCTCCTAAATAGGTTTTACTCCCATTTTCAGATAGTTCAATGACTTTAGTGGCGATTCGATTAATAAAATATCGGTCATGAGAAACAAATAACAATGTTCCATTATAATCAATGAGCGCATTTTCTAAAACTTCTTTATTGTCAATATCTAAATGGTTAGTTGGTTCATCCAGAATCAAAAAGTTTTCTTGGTTCATTGCTAGTTTTGCTAAGGCTACTCTTGCTTTTTCACCACCACTTAGGAGAGGAATTGTTTTTTCCACATCTTCTCCGGAAAATAAAAAAGCACCTAAAATACTTCGAATATCTTTTTCTGGCGTAGTAGGATGTTCATCCCATAGTTCGGCTAAGATTGTTTTATTTGTGTGTAAATCAGCTTGACCTTGATCATAGTAGCCGATAGTCACATTTGTTCCTAAATGTTCTTTTCCATGAATAAAAGGTAATTGATGGATGATTGATTTTAACAGGGTTGATTTTCCAATACCGTTTGGTCCTACAAGCGCAATTGCTTCTTGTCGGCGAATATCAAGATTAATCGGTTCATATAAAACTTTATTATCGTAACCAATTGCTGCATCTTCGATTTGCAAAACAACATTTCCAGATGGTTTGGCAACACTGAAAAGAAAATGCGCTTGTTTTTCGTCACCTTGAGGACGATCTAAACGATCCATCTTCTCTAATGTTTTTCGGCGGCTTTGTGCTCTTTTAGTCGTGGAAGCACGCACTAAATTTCGAGCAACAAAATCTTCTAATTTGTGGATCTCCATTTGTTGTTTTTCATAGGCTTTCCATTCTGATGCTAATTGTTCAGCTTTCATCTCCAAGTACTTAGAATAATTACCTTTATAATGGCGCATTTTTTTACGGCTTAGCTCATAAACTTCTGTTGCTACTTTATCTAAGAAGTAACGGTCATGAGAGACGATCAATAAAGCACCTGTATAGCTTTGCAGATAACCTTCTAACCAAGAAAGAGTCTCAATATCTAAATGGTTGGTTGGCTCATCTAAAATCAAGATATCTGGATGTTGTAGCAACATTCTGGTTAACGCTAGACGCGTACGCTGCCCTCCAGATAACGAATTGATTTTTTGATCGTAAAAAGAAGGATCAAATTTAAATCCATGTAAAACAGAACGAATTTCATTCTCATAGCTATACCCATTTTTATCTGAAAATTCGTGTTGCAACTTATCATACTCTTTTAAAATGGAGTCATAAGAAGATGAATCAGGTATCTCTTCGCTAATCAAAATTTCCAGTTCACGCATGCGTTTTTCCATTTTTCGAATGGTATCAAAAGATTTAAGCATTTCGTTCCATACAGTTTCAGCGGAATCTAACCCGGTATCTTGCGCTAAGTACCCTAGGGTAACAGTTTTATTTTTAACAACATTTCCTTCATCAGGGCGTTCGATTCCAGCAATAATCTTTAATAAGGTCGATTTTCCAGCACCATTGCGACCAACTAAAGCAACGCGGGCTCCTGTACTGATTTCCAAATGAATATTTTCAAATAAAATTTCTGCACCAAAATGGCGAGCAATCTGATTGGCTTGTAATAGTATCATCGAATCCTCTTTTCTACTTTGTGAATTCTCTAAAAATAAATCTCTTTTTCATCTAGTAGTCTACCACAAATTCCTTAATACTGCGAGATTCAAAGAAATGATAAAAAAATGAATAAAGAATAAAATTTCACAATATCTAAGCAATCAAATTGATTTTTTCCTACGTATACTGCTATGATGAATGAATCAAAGTAAACTTAAAGAAATAGTGGAGGTCATTAAGTGAAAGATCATATTATTCCAAAGGCAACTGCGAAACGTCTGCCTTTGTATTACCGTTATTTACGGATTTTAAATAATGCAGGCAAGAAAAAAGTATCGTCAACTGAATTAAGTGAGGCTGTTCAAGTCGATAGCGCAACAATTCGTCGGGACTTTTCATATTTTGGAGAACTAGGAAAACGTGGTTATGGCTACGATGTAGAAGATTTAATGCACTTTTTTGCAAAAACATTGAATGACGACCAATTAACCAATGTAGCATTGATTGGGGTGGGAAATTTAGGAAGTGCACTATTAAAATATAAATTCCACCAAAGCAATAGTATTCGTATAAGTTGCGCATTTGATGTCAATGAAGAAATTGTTGGTCGAATCGTAGACGGTATTCCCGTTTATCCCATGGAAGATATGTCTGAACAAATCAAAGTGGCCATTTTGACGATTCCAGCTGAAAGAGCGCAAGACGTAGTAAATTGGTTAACTGAAGCGGGGATAAAAGGCATTTTAAATTTTACTTCTGCTCGTTTGAATGCGCCAGCAGATGTCTTGATTCAAAATGTTGACTTAACTAATGAATTACAGACGTTGATTTATTTCCTTCATTCAGATTCATCTCTTCATACAGCAGAAGAAACATAATAGTAAATAATGAATGGGTCAATTTTTATAAAGGTTGTGAACACCGTGGATTAGAGGTCATGAACAGCATGGTCTGCTTCAAGAATTAAGAACAAACATAAGAAAATAGCTTCTCATATTTTTGAGTGTTTGGACTTAATTTTGCAGAAGTAATGCTGTGAATCCCTCCGTGGGTTAGAGGGCGTGACCAAGTCGCTTAGCTCCGATGACAATAAGAAAAAATTTAGGCTTATTTCAAGGAGCTGATGCTCGAATCCCGTTTAAAAGATGAGGTCATGAAAAGAGCATTTTGTCCTGAGTAGTAAGGAAGAAACGCTCGAAACAACTTTTTATGCTTTATCCTTAGTGATTTAGTCATATATTTGAATAGGTTCAATCATTTTTATTTTTTGTTGCGCATTGTATTTCCTGTTTGTAACCGAACAGATGTTCTTATATAATCTTCGTAGGGGTGAATAAAATGGAGCTACAATTTCCGTTACATAACGATACATCAAGGAAGATCATTCATATTGATATGGATGCTTTTTTTGCTTCAGTAGAGGAACGGGATCATCCTGAATTTCGAGGATATACGTTGGTCATTGCAAGACACCCTAGTGACACTGGTGGACGAGGGGTGGTGACCACCGCAAATTATGAAGCAAGAAAATATGGGATTCACTCAGCCATGAGCGCCCAAAAGGCATATGAATTGTGCCCTCAAGCGATTTTTAAACCAGGTGATCATCAAAAATACAGTGAAATATCAAAAAAGATCCGTGAAATTTTTTATCGATACACAGATGTGGTGGAGCCAGTCAGTATTGATGAAGCTTATTTGGATGTGACACATAATAAAATAAATAGCAAGTCAGCGATCAAAATTGCGCGTTTGATTCAAACAGATATTTGGAAGACAGTTAATCTCACTTGTTCCGCAGGCGTGAGCTATAATAAATTTTTAGCAAAACTAGCCTCTGACTTTCAAAAACCTAGAGGATTAACGGTAGTAGCGCCACAAGATGCTCTTTCATTTTTAATGGCTCTACCAATTGAGCAGTTTCACGGAGTAGGAAAGAAAACTGTACCAAAGATGCATGAACTTGATATTTTTACTGGTAAAGATCTTTATGAATGCACAGAGATGATGTTGATACAAAATTTTGGTAAGATGGGTTATTCTCTTTATCGTAAAGTAAGAGGGATTCATGATTCGCCAGTAAATGTAACAAGAGAAAGAAAATCGGTAGGAAAAGAACATACTTATGGGCAAGTATTACAAACCGAAGAAGCAGTTTTGTCACAATTACGACAATTAGCGGAAAAAGTGGAGTCCGCTTTGAAAAGGGTACAAAAACATGGGAAAACAGTAGTTTTAAAGGTACGCTATACAGATTATACGACTGTTACTAAACGAATTACACTACCTGAATATATTTATCAGAAAGAGGCACTTTTTTATCAAGCTAGTCTTATTTGGGAAGAGATTTTGGGGATCGAAAAGGGGATTCGTCTACTAGGGATTACTTTAACAAATCTAGACCCTATGACCTATGAAAATATCGTTTTACCATTATGGGAACAATAAAAATATGAATAGATGATAAGTGTGTGGTTCCATTCTAAGATCAAATAAATAGTACAACAAAAACTATTTTTTCAACAATAAGCCCAGTTATCCTGAAATTGATCCAATAATTTCAGGATAACTGGGCTTATATTTATTTTTTTGGACAAATAAAATTTTGCAGACGGTCGAATTAAATAAATTCTTGTTTTTTGATTTGTTCATAAGATTCAGTCGCATCGGTGCATTTTTCCCATATAACGACTTTATTTGCTGCTAATGATTTTTTCACGTCAATAATTCGTTGATTGCTGCTACCACGAAATTGCAGTTTAAAATCTCGTTTACTTATCTCGAAAAGACCATCAACTAAAATATCAATTTTTGATAAGAGTGCTAATTTGTCATCAGATTCTTGCAATAATTCATCAAATGTGTAACCGGTCCAAGACCAAATATCTTTGGTTTGACCAAATTCGCGACGAATGCGATTGACTACGTGAAGACACACTTCTGTATTTAAAAATGGTTCTCCTCCTAAAAGGGTTAATCCCTGCACGTAATCGTGGCGTAGATCAGTTATGATTTGTTCTTCTAATTCTTTAGTAAATGGTTTGCCATAGCGGAAGTTTTGTGCTGCTTTATTAAAACAGCCTTTACAAGCAAATAGGCAACCACTTACATATAGGCTATTTCGAACCCCCTCGCCATCAACAAAATTAAAAGGTTTATAGTCGGCAATATAATTTTGGCTGTAATCTTCTGCTAGCCATTCTTTTGGTTTAGGATTTCGCATAAAAAAACTTCTTTCTAAATATATAAGATTATGAAAAATACCCTTGTGAATTTTCTATTAGTTACAAGAGGAGGTAGTTTCTTCTGTGAAAAAGAAAGAGACGTTTCCAAAAGGAGAAAGAATCAGTAATGTTTTGAATAAGAAAATGAACCACTTCTGTAATGTTAAGAAAATAAAAAGGTATGAATTGAAGTTTTCTCCTGTTCATACCTTTATTACGCAACGTAAATAACAGTTAAGTACGAGAACTTGTCTTAAGAAATAGTAGCTTATTTCATATGTTTTACCCGAGAAGAAATTTCTTTGTGACGTCCGTGAACCATAGGACGTGCTTGTGGGTTTCCTAAATAACCACAAGTTCGTTTGACAACATCACATGTTTTAGGATCATGGTTGCCGCATTCAGGACATTCAAACCCACGTTCTGTCGGTGTGAAATCTCCTTCAAATCCGCAATTGTAACAATGATCGATAGGGGTATTCGTTCCCAGATAGCCGATCTTGTCATAAGCATAATCCCATACAGCTTCTAGTGCTTTAGGATTTTGTTGAAGCATTGGATATTCACAATAATGGATAAAACCACCGGAACAGTATTGAGGATAATCTTTTTCAAAATCAAGTTTCTCAAATGGTGTCGGGTTTTTACGTACGTCATAGTGGAAACTATTGGTGTAGTATTCTTTGTCGGTAATATTTTCAATTACACCAAATTTTTCCGTATCTAAGCGACAGAAGCGATCTGTCAAACTTTCACTTGGTGTAGAGTAAACACTGAAGTGATAACCGTATTCGTCGCTCCAAGCATCTGCATTATTTTTTAATTTTTTCATGATCGAAAGTGTGAAGTTTTTTGCTTCTGGGTTTGTTTCCCATTCACCTCCATAAAAGGCAGAGGCTACTTAATAAAGTCCAATGTAACCTAGAGAAACAGTTGCTCGGCGATTTTTGAATAACTCATCGACAGCATCTGTTTTTGAAAGACGTTTACCGAATGCACCATACATATAAAGAATTGGAGCATTTGCAGGAATCGCTTCTTTGCAACGATCGATACGGTAAACCAACGCATCTTTCATGATTGCTAAACGCTCTGAAAGGATTTGCCAGAACTTTTCTTGGTCTCCTTTGGCTTCAATCGCAACACGTGGTAAGTTCAACGTGACAACCCCGAGGTTCATCCTACCAACATTTACTTCGTGGTTATTTTCATCTCTCCAACCTTGTAAGAAAGAACGGCATCCCATTGGAACTTTGAAGCTTCCTGTTAATTCAACGATTTTATCGTAGTTCAAAATATCTGGATACATCCGCTTTGTTGCACATTCTAAAGCCAAATGCTTGATATCATAGTTTGGATCAGTTGGTTTCAAATTGATTCCGTCTTTTAACGTAAAAATTAGTTTAGGGAAGATGGCCGTGCGTTTTTCACTACCTATAATCATTGATCCGATTTTGTAAGATGGCTTTTTGAATTTCTCTTTCAAACCAATTTTTACCTAAGCCAAAACCAAGAGAAGTAAATGGTGTTTGACCATTTGAAGTGAAAAGAGTATTGATTTCGTATTCTAGACTTTGCATCGCGTCAAAAATATCTTTTTTTGTTTTGGATTTTGCATATTCTTTCCGACGATCAGGAGATTCGATCCATTCTTCGGCGTCTTTTAAATGCTTTTGGTAGTTGAGTTCTGCAAAAGGTGCGAGTAACTCATCGGTTCGATCAGCGGAACAGCCACCGTATTGACTAGATGCTACATTGGCAATGATTTGTGAAATTTGGGCAGTAGCCGTTTGAATTGATTTTGGTGACTCAACTTCAGCATTTCCAATTTTGAAACCATTATTCAACATACCTTTAAAATCAATTAAGCAGCAGTTTGTCATCGGTGTATAAGGATGATAATCTAAATCATGATAATGGATATCTCCTTTTTGATGTGCATTTGCAATATGTGGGGGTAACATTTTCAAGCCAATTGATTTACCAACGATACCAGCAGTAAATCTCTTTGGGTATTAAAGACATTACTATCTTTATTAGCATTCTCATTGACGACTGTTTAATCTTTATTGATTAGTTTTTTGATTGAGAAGTTGATATCTGTTGCTTTAATTCTTGCAAAATCACGCTTGGTACGGTAATTGATATATTCTTCCGCTAATTCATATTCATTTTTTTCTAAAAGAACGTGCTCAACAATATTTTGGATCTCATATATTTTCACGTTATCAGTGAAACGACGTTGTATTTCTTGAACGACTAACTCAACAATATTTTGGATTTTTTCATACGTAAGTGGAGATAAGGAGCCATGAATTTTTTTTTCAGCTTTACTTAAGGCTTCGTTAATTTTGCTCTCGTCAAATTCGACGCGTCGACCATCTCTCTTGATGATTGTTATGTTTGCAACTTCTGCATGAGGTGGTTTTGTTACTTTTTTTTCAAATTTTACCTTCATTTTATTCAACTCCTGCTAAATTCTTCTTGTCTATCATAAAACAAAAATAAGCAACGAGCAACTATATGCTAGCTATATATAGTATTCTTATGGTTGTATATTTGCATTACTATACTACATGTTGTGTATATTTCTTTGTGAAAAAAAGTGAAAACGTAAATTTATAGGATTTTTTATTTTGGTTTATTGTTAACATGAATAAAATGGATGAATAAAAAATTTTTTTTAATGATGGTTATGCCATCAAAATAATAAAATTCCAGAAAGAAATACTTGATTACTAAAAAGGAGAGAGAAAAAGGGAAAGGAATATGCTACTATGCAGATAAGAGAAAATCAAGGAGGAAAGCTATGGAAAAAATGATCGAGGTAAGGCATGTAAGTAAATGTTACGGAAACAAGCTTTCATCGGTAAAGGTGCTTGATAATATTTCTTTTACAGTAGAAAGAGGAGAATTTGTTGGCATCATGGGACCAAGTGGTGCAGGAAAAACCACCTTGATGAATATACTTGCGACGATCAGTTTGCTTACAATGGGAAGTGTAATGATCCAAGGCAACGAGATTACAAAGATGAAAAATAATAAGTTGAGTGATTTTCGTCGAAAAAAATTAGGGTTTATTTTTCAAGAATTTAATTTGATTGATACTCTGAATGCAAAAGACAATATTTTACTTCCGTTAGTAGTTGAACGAATTTCTAAAGATGAAATAGAGAGACGAGTGCTTCACGTTGCTCAGTTATTGGATATTGAAGAAATCTTAAAACGTTATCCAGATGAACTGTCTGTGGGACAACGGCAACGGATTGCTGCAGCACGAGCATTAGTGATTCAGCCACAAGTTATTTTTGCCGATGAACCAACTGGGTCACTAGACTCGAAATCAGCAACTGAGTTATTGAATTATCTAACGACAATGAATCAAGTAGAAAAATCGACTATTTTGCTTGTCACCCATGATCCTTATACAGCAAGTTATTGTGATCGGATCCTATTTATCAAAGATGGCGTCATTTTTTCTGAAGTAGTTCGTAGTGGAACAAGAAATGAATTTTTTGAACGGGTGATTGATATGCAAGCAACGATCGGGGGAGGTGGAAAACTCAATGCTCTATAAGTTGGCTGCTAAAAGTTTTTTGCGACAGTCACGAGGTTATCTTGTTTACTTTTTTAGCTTAACGCTCTCCACGATGATCTATTATTCTTTTAGTGCTATCACTTATGATCGATTATTGAGTCAACGCACCAATCACGATGATGTATTCAGTACTTTTTTTAGTATTGTTAGTTGGGTGATTGTAATTGTGCTACTTTTTTTTGTCATCAGTGCAAACCGCTTCTTTTTAAATCGCAGACAAAAAGAAATTGGGATTTACCAATTGTTTGGCGTAAAAAAAATGCACATTTCAGTCATATATATGTTAGAAACAATGGCAATTGGGTTATTTGCCTGTGTTTCAGGTATTATATTAGGTATTATTTTTTCTAAGTTGTTTTCCATGATTCTAATCCGTATGATGAAAATGAAACTAACTAGTTTGTTCTTCGTTTCCGTGCCATCGATTTTTAAAACGATCACATTGCTCTTCCTGATTTTATCTGTGGTTTCTTTATATTCCTTGTGGTTGATTTGGTGTAATCCTACGATGCGAAGTTTTGGCGCCTATGATCGTACGCAAAGCTTACTGTTACGGATACGAACAAGACATCGTTTATTTGGGACTTTAGGGCTCTTATTGATTTCTAGTGGGTATTTTTTTGCGACTCATTATCGTGAATTTGCAACTAAACTGCTTGATTATAGTAGGCAAGATCTTAGACTATCCCTGCTATTGCTTATTATCATTCTTCTTTTTTGTGTGGTTGGGACCTATCTATTCTTTTGCTTTTCACTTCGTGTACTTATCGATATGCTCAGTCGCTCTAGAGTAAAATATGAAGGGCTTAACTTCTTATTGATTGGGAATACGCAGATCCATCTTCTTAAAAGTTGGCGAATCAACTCATTGATCACGTTGGTTATTGGCATTTCATTGACCATGATTGGTGGGATGATGAGTGCAACTGACATTATATCTAGAGGGGTTGACATGGCTACACCAGTTGCTTATCAGATGGATACAGAAACAGCAAAGAAAATGCAACCGATATTAGCAAGCGAAAACCAAACTATCAAAAAAGAAATGACTCTTCATTATAAAGTCATTGGAAGTTACTTTCTTAATAGAGTCGAGGAAATGGCTACAGAAAAAGAATTTCAACTTGTTAATTTAATCTCAGAAAAAGAATACCATGCCTTTCGGCAATTTAATCCTCGAATGCCTAAGGTTAACTTAACTTCTGATAATAGTACAGTTATATTAGACAGTATGAAAAATATTCTTAGAAATTTTTCAATCTATGGATCAACTTTCTATTTACCTAATCAAAGCCTCGATATCCAAGCAACGCTGCCAAGTTTTTTAGGCGATGATTATATGTGCTATTTTGGACCTACAGCAGTTGTCAGTGATACGGTCTTTGCTAAAGCCCAAGGATTTGATTATCAAGTGGTTAATTGGAATGTCCAAGGGGGAGATGAGGAAAAAGTCAACGATCGTTTATCTAAAGAAATAAACCAAAATTTTGAAAATGTTATTTATTATGACTATAAAATCCAAGGAAATACTTTAACTGGAACGATACGAAATAATGAACTGAAGGAAGAAACAGCAAGCTCTAATGAGTATAAAGGGGAGGATTCGCGTATGAACTTTGTTTCGCGTTATCCTATGAGACAGATTTCTGATCGGCGAATCGGAATGATGGCCTATGTTTCGATTTTTATTGGGATGATCGTGATTGTTGCGACAGGAAGCATGTTGATGGTGCGCCAATTAGCTGAAGCAGAAGAAGCAAGAGGTAATTACCAGCTGTTGACAAAACTAGGGATTTCTCAAAAGAAAATCAGACGAATGATTTTTGGACAAAATGCGATTATGTTTTTTCCACCGATTACTCTAGGAAGTATGCATACAATTTTTGCCATCAAAGTATTTACACAATATATAGACACAGCAAATTACGGTTTAGCTTATCTTATTTGTAGCTTACTGATCCTGATTTATGTTTTATTTTACTACACCACCAGCCTATTGTATTGCCGGATCATTGAGGAATAAAAAAATATTTTTCTAGAAATAAAAATAGGACCATTATCAAATGGTTTAAAGTATCTATGTATTAATATTTAAAATATAGTGTGGACTATTGTTTTACGCAAAAATGTGATGGAGATGTGGTTAACCAAACTACTTTGAATAAAAATAGCTGTATTTGTTAACTTAATAAAAAGGGTAGTGATGATCCGTACTATGGTTCGTTTCAGTCTTTTTTATTTTTTTATAAAAAATTCTTACGTATTTTAAGATGGCACTTCTAAGGTA
Source organism: Enterococcus lacertideformus (assembly GCA_015680865.1). GTDB lineage: Bacteria > Bacillota > Bacilli > Lactobacillales > Enterococcaceae > Enterococcus_B > Enterococcus_B lacertideformus. The sequence goes on from JADAKE010000010.1 coordinate 91,162, forward strand.
ATCATCATTTTTTTATAGTTAGTCTAAATTGTGACAAAATTGTTAGTAGAAAAGCGATTACTGTTAGTAAAAGAGATGTTGTTTTTTTTAAAGTATAGGTAAAATGATTTTGAGATTCAAATAGGAGGCAACTTTAAGATGAATAAATGGTGGAACAATCCTCAATTTAGATATTGGGGTACTTTTATTGTAAGAACGTTATTATATAGTGTAATCCTTTTGATGTTGATTTACTTATACCATTATAAAAACATTCAAGGTGGATCTTTTATTTATAATGAATTTTAGGAGGTAGACGATGACTATTCATAATATCGTTGAATCAATCGATGACTTTGGAGTAACAGAGCCAAACAGAATTGTCTATCAGACAAATTTGGTCCAGCATACTTACGGAGAGTTGAAAAAAAACTCAGATACATTAGCAAATTACCTAGAAGAAAATCTAAAGAAAGAAGGACCGATTGTCGTATTTGGGAATTTAGAGTTTGAAATGCTTGTTTCTTTTCTGGGAGCATCCAAGGCGGGGTATGCGTATCTACCTATAGAAGAACATACACCAAGTGAAAGGATTGAATCGATTCTTCGTGTCGCCAAACCAGCTTTGATCATTAGTGTCGGAGACTGGTGCCTAGATACCTTGCATATTCCTGTCATAACAAAGAAAAAATTAATCTCAATCCTAGCAAAAGAAGTCACTTATGAAGCAAAAAACATGGTGAAAGGCGATGAGAATTACTACATTATTTTTACATCTGGAACGACAGGTGAACCTAAAGGTGTGCAAATCAGTCATAATAATTTATTGAGTTTTATTCGTTGGACAATAAAAGAATTTAACATTAATGATGGGTTGTGTTTTTTAGCACAAGCTCCTTTTTCATTTGATTTATCTGTTTTTTCTATCTATCCAGCGCTTGTGTCAGGTGGTAGGTTAGAACCACTCGAAAAAACAGTGATCCAAGATTTTAAGCAATTATTTTCTGTTTTAACAAATTTGAAACTAGATGTCTGGGTCTCGACTCCTTCGTTTATTGAGATTTGTTTGATGGAGCCCACATTTAACGCAGAACAAGTACCGGAACTATCGATCTTTTTATTTTGTGGGGAAGAGTTGACAAAGAAAACGGCTCAAGAGTTATTGAGACGCTTCCCAAAAGCATATATTTATAATACGTATGGTCCAACTGAGGCAACTGTTGCTGTTTCAAGCATTCAGATCACTCAAAATTTATTAGATAAATACGAACGTTTGCCTATCGGTTACGTCAAAGAAGACACGACGGTTGTTGTAGTCAAAGAGGGAGAAATCTTACCAAACAATGAAACTGGCGAGATCATAATCTGAGGTCCTAGTGTTTCAAAAGGATATTTAAATAATACGCAAAAAACACAAGCTGCTTTCTTCAAAGAAAATGAACAACAATACTATCATACAGGAGACGCAGGTTTTTTTACTGAAGAAGGGCTCCTATTCTATGAAGGACGTATTGATCAACAGATTAAACTTCATGGTTATCGAATTGAATTAGGGGATATTGAACATGGTCTCTTGTTAGATGAACGAATTAAACAAGCGGTAGTCGTACCTAAATATCAGAAAACGATAGTTCAACAATTAGTTGCTTTTGTTGTGTTAGAAAAAGAAGTCGAAAGTCCAACTTTCAAATTATCAAAATCAATCAAAGAAAAATTAGCAAATTCAGTTATGGACTACATGATTCCTCAAAAAATCAATTATCTTGAACGGTTACCGCAAACAATTAATGGAAAAATTGATCGAAAAAAATTAAGTGCTGAGGTGAATCCTCTATGAGTTTTCCACATATGATCCCTTATGCCGAACCTTATTATTTTCTACTATTAGTCGTTGGTTTGCTGCCTATTATTTTATCGTTATTGATTCGTGGGAAAAGATTACCGATTTATCAGACAATCATCACTTTGCTTTTTCTGTATATTAGTTTTGGTGGGATCTATTGGCAACAAGGGGTCGCATTGACGGGCTATGTTGTATGGCAAACGTTGTTGGTTTGGGCTTATTTTTCTTATCGGCAGCGAAAGAATCAAACGCTTTGGTTTTATCTAGCTGTTTTATTCGCTATGTTACCTTTGTTTTTAACAAAAGTAACACCGTTTTTTGATGATGGCAAAGAGTCACTCTTTGCTTTTCTAGGGATTTCATACCTTACCTTTAAATCTGTACAAATGATCATGGAAATAAGAGATGGGTTAATCAAAAATTATCAACCTTTTCATTAATGTTCGATTTTTACTCTTTTTTCCAACTATCTCATCTGGACCGATTGATCGTTACAGAAGATTCGAAAAGGATCAACTCACTCCACCAACTAGTGAAAAATATGCGGATATGTTAGAAAAAGGAATCCAAAATATCTTTCTAGGTTTTTTATATAAATTTATTATCGGCTATTATTTGGGACAAGTATTATTACCAATTGTTTCCACTGCTTCTTTACAACATGGTGGGCTTTCTTGGGCATTATTAGGCTATACGTATGTATACAGTATGTACTTATTTTTCGATTTTGCTGGTTATAGTTTATTTGCGGTGGGGACGAGTTACTTGTTAGGCTATCATACACCAATTAACTTTAACAAACCCTTTTTATCTTGGAATATCAAAGAATTCTGGAACCGTTGGCACATGACATTGTCGTTTTGGTTCAGAGATTATGTTTATATGCGTTTGATGTTTTTTTTGATGAAAAAAAAATGGTTCAAGAGTAGGATCGTAACTTCCAATATTGGATATTTTGCATTGTTTCTTTTGATGGGCGTTTGGCATGGACTAACGTGGTATTACATTGCGTATGGATTATATCATGCAACCTTGATTTGTTTAACGGATGCTTGGTTGCGTTTCAAGAAAAAACACAAAAAACAAATACCATCTAATCGTTTTACCCATGTTTTTGCAGTCTTTATGACCTTTCAAGCTGTTTGTTTCAGTTTACTGATTTTTTCGGGTTTTTTAGACAAACTTTTTTTTAAGTAACCAAACGAATTTTTAGGTGAAAAGTGAAAATAAATTGTTTTTTATTATCAATTAGTCAAACATTTAAGGAGAGATTTTATCATGGAAGAACAAATTTTAGCTATTTTAGAAGAAATCACAGGAACAGAAGAAGTAAAAAAAGAGCGAGACCTTGATTTATTTGGAGAAGGGTTACTTGATTCACTTGCATCTGTTCAGTTATTGGTGGAATTAGATGGTCAATTAGATGTGCAGGTGCCTGTTTCTGAATTTGATCGAGAACAATGGGGAACACCAAATAAAATTATTGCACAAGTGCAAGAATTGAAGGGCTAAAAATGAAAAAGAAAATAATTGCTATTTTCGGTCCAATCCTTTTAGCCTTTGGATTAATAGCAGCTTTTTTCACTTCCTCTTACCGTGTCAATCTAGATGACCCAAATGTCATAAAAAAGGCTGCTACTTCTATGTCAGAAAATATTTTAAAAGGGGATATCATCAAAAATAAAGCTTTTACAGAAAAGAATTATATTCCTTTCTTTGGGTCAAGTGAACTAAGTCGAATTAGTCCTTTTCACCCGTCTGTGCTAGCAGAAAAATACCATCGAGATTACCAACCATTCTTATTAGGTGCCCCTGGTACTCAATCATTGAGTCAGTATTTGATGATGCGTTCAGTAGGAGAGAGTCTAAAAAACAAAAAAGTTGTGTTTGTTATTTCACCACAATGGTTTGTAAAAGGTGGCGTAAAAGAGGACTATTTCAATACTTATTATTCACAATTGCAGACGTTGGATTGGTTGTTTTCATTGAAAAAAATCACGCCTGCTGATCGTTATTTAGCAAAACGTTTATTAATGTTTCCAATTGTTAAAAAAGATGAACAATTAACTGATATATTAAAAATGATTGATGCTGGTCAACTGCCATCAGAAGCTAAAATTAATAAGTTACGCATGAATTGGAATATTCTAAAAAGAGAAGACGAGCTATTTAGTTCGATTGGATTGAAAAGTAAGCAAGAAGAAATTGAACATGCCACAAAGTATCTACCAGATAAGTATCAAGAAAAAAATCTCATAGATTTGGCAGAAAAAATTGGGAAAAAAGAGACGACGAATAATCCCTTTGAAGTAAAAAATAGTTTTTATAGTGAACGTATTCGTCTACGCTTGCCTCAATTGAAAGATTCACAAAAAAATTGGAATTACTGTTTTTCACCAGAGTTTTCGGATTTTCAACTAGTTTTACATCAATTGGCTCAAGAACATGCAGAGGTTTTATTTATTATCCCTCCTGTGAATCAAAAATGGAGTGAGTATACGGGGCTATCTCAGAAGATGTTGCAAGAATTTGCAAAGAAAATTAAATTCCAATTGAATAGTCAAGGATTCAACCGTATAGCAGATTTTACAAAAGTGGCTAATCAACCCTACTTTATGGAAGATACCATCCACCTTGGTTGGAAAGGCTGGCTAGCAGCAGATCAACAAATCAAGCCATTTTTAGAAAATAAGCAGACAACAAGTCATTACCAATTAGATCCTTCATTTTATAGTAAAGCTTGGCAAGAATTTTTGCCAAGCAAGTTAAAAGAACTGGAATAGTACGAAGACTGAGGAAACATGAGGGACTCCCTAAAAATTGTACGTGAAAACAACAATTTTTAGGGAGATTTATGTATTATTATGAAAGAGCATTCAAAATGTAATAAAAGAATATCTTAAAGGCTCCCCTGAGCGGACGGACATTAGCAAAAAAATATGCCTATTGTCCAACATATTGATTTACAATTGGACAGCTTAATAACACGAGATTCTAGCTTTTTTGTACAAGAAAAAAACGATAAATGGAAAAAGAAAAGTTTATAAATGGTATAATCTAGATATCAATAGCAGAAATGAGGGAAATAATTTGGATAAAAAAGAAGAGCAATTATTGATAGAGCTAACTTCAGCTAAAGGTGTACCAGGAAACGAGGAAGAGGTTAGAAAAATTTACAAAAACTATGCAAAAGACTTTGCTGATGATATTTTTTATGATGGATTAGGAAGTATTATTGCCAAACATGGATCAGGTGGTGGACCTAAAGTTTTTATCTCCGGTCATATGGATGAAGTTGGATTTATGGTTACGAAAATCACGGAGAAAGGATTTTTAGAATTTCAAACGCTTGGTGGTTGGTGGGGACAAGTCATGTTAGCGCAACAAGTGGAGATTACCACGCAAGAAGGAAAAGTTATCCATGGAGTAATTGGTTCAAAACCCCCACATGTTCTAACTCCACAAGTACGAAATAAACCTTATGATATCAAAGACATGTTTATTGATATCGGTGCGACAAGCGAGAAAGAGGTAAAAGAATGGGGCATCCGTCCTGGAGACATGGTTACACCATTTATTGAATATAAGCGAATGAATGGCAGTAAATTTTTATTAGCTAAGGCTTGGGATAATCGGATTGGAACAGCAGTTTCTTTACGTGTTCTTGAAAATTTAGCAAAAGAAGGACACCCAAATGTGCTTTTTGCTGGTAGTAATGTGCAAGAAGAAGTAGGTCTACGAGGTGCACGCACGAGCACGCATTTAGTGAACCCAGATATTGCCTTTGCTTTAGATACTGGGACTGCTGGGGATACGCCAGGTATGACACCAAAAGAAGCGGACTCGATCTTAGGAAAAGGTCCTCAAATCTTGATCTTTGATGCTTCCATGATCCCTCATAAAAAATTATTGAATTTTGTTATTGATGTTGCTGAAGAATTGGCGATTCCTTTTCAATATACAGTGATTACTGGTGGAGGAACAGATGCTGGACAAATGCATCTAACAAGAGATGGTGTTCCATCGGTTGCAATTACGGTACCAGTACGGTATTTACATTCCCATACTTCAATCATTCACGAAGATGATTATTTAAATACAGTTAAATTAGTTACAGAATTAGTTAAGCGTTTAGATAATGAAACTGTTGAAAAAATCAGGAGTTACGAGTAATGGAAAAACAGCTCTCAATCTCAGAATATCGAAAAAAAGCAAAAGTCAGTCTAGCTCAACAATGGGGAGTCAATGCTTGGCTAGTCTTTCTTTCCATCTTTACTGCGGGCTTGATCCAACTATTTTTTGAAAGGTTATTTCCAGCAAATAGTGACCAGCAACGAATAGTTAGTTTCTTTTTAGAAAATTTTTTCTTGTTTTCTTTTTCTTATGTCTTGTATTATATTGCGTTGGTCGTTGTTCGTGGCGGACGAGCAAAGACGCCGTTCTTGTTTGCTGTTTTTAAAAAAGAATATTTTGGCGCGATTTTAGCCATTCATTTGTTGAATGTCTTGGTTAATTGGTTGCTCAATGCACTTGTATTATTACCTGGTTTTTTGATTGGTGGGGTGAATACTTATATACAATTGCTTTTTAATACAAGTTCTACGGGGGAAAGCCTATTATCAGGAAGTGTTTTAGATATTAGTTTTATTTTCATCACGTTATTAATGACTTTTATTTCTTTGCTACTAATGAGCATCATTGGCGGACTATTTCAGTTTGTAGCGTGGACTAAATTTGACTATCCTGATCTTTCCATCATCCAATGTTTACGATATGCTTGGTACTTATTAAAAGGTCGAATTGGGACGTATATTTTGTTGCAGCTTTCATTTATCGGCTGGTACATTCTGGGAACACTGGCATTGTTTATTGGACTGTTGTGGGTGGTTGCTTATGTGAATGTGACGATCGCTGGTTTTTATGAACAAGCAAGGATTGAAAAAGAGAATCCCGTTGCCTATTTTTCGCAAACGTAAACAAGTAGACATAAAAATAGGGTTGTTATGTTAGGAAAAGTTTTTGAAGGGGGTTTTATCATGAAATTAACTGTTTTGGGATGCTTAGGAGCATATCCATATAAAAATCAAGGGACGACAAGTTATCTTTTACAATCCGCCGATTTTCATTTATTGATTGATGTAGGTAGTGCAACATTAGTGAAATTGGAAGAGTATCTTGATCCACTTGCACTTAATGCTGTTATTTTGAGTCATTATCATCATGATCATATTGCGGATTTAGGTGTATTGCAATATTATTGGCAGTTACACCCTGAAAAAGAACCAGGGGCTATTTTGCCGATTTATGGTCATACAAAAGATTCCTTTCATTTTAACGAATTGACCATTCCAGATGTAACGGAGGGACGGGGGTATTTTGAAGCAGAAGAATTAAAAATTGGTCCGTTTTTGATTACTTTTATGGAAACTATTCATCCTGTTATCTGTTATGCGATGCGGATCGTGGAAGAAACTACCGGGAAAGTATTTGTTTTTACAGGTGATTATGGTTATTTAGAAAGTTTTGTTAAATTTGCGAAGAATGCAGATTTATTTTTAGCAGATACCTATCTTTTTGCTGGAAATGAACGACACAAAGCACATTTTACTTCAAAAGAAGCGGGAGAGTTGGCAAAAGCAGCACAGGTCAAAAAATTAGTACTGACCCATTTACCACAATTCGGTGATTTGTCCCAATTGAAACAAGAAGCGCAGGATGCTGGGCTACCATCGAAGTAGAACTTGCTGAAGTCGCTAAACAATTTGATATTTAGGAGGAAGACAATGATTTTTGTACCAAATGACAAACATGACCCACGGATTAATTTAGCAATTGAGCAATATTTACTGCAAGATATGCCTGTGTATGAGCCGATTTTACTCTTTTATATTAATGAACCCTCTATTATTATTGGGCGCAATCAAAACACGATTGAAGAAATCAATCGTGAATATGTGGAACAAAAAGGAATACATGTGGTTCGTCGTTTAAGTGGTGGCGGAGCTGTTTATCATGATTTTGGGAATTTAAATTTTAGTTTTATTATGCCTGACGACGGAAACTCTTTTCGTGATTTTGCGAAAGTCACAAAACCAATTGTTCAAGCACTACATGAATTAGGCGTGTCTGGAGCTGAGCTAAAAGGACGAAATGATTTAGTGATTGATGGTATGAAATTTTCTGGGAATGCGATGTATGCAACAAACGGTCGGATGTTTGCCCATGGAACGATCATGTTTGATTCAGATATTGATGAAGTGGTTAATGCGTTAAAAGTTAAAAAAGATAAGATCGAATCGAAAGGGATTAAGTCAATTCGTTCGCGTGTCACAAATATCAAACCATTTTTACCTAAAGACAAACAAAAGATGACAACAGAGGCGTTTCGTGACGAAATTTTATTAAAAATATTTGGCGTCAAAACAAGGGGCGAAGTCAATACCTATCTTTTAAAAGAGGAAGATTGGCTAAAAATCAACGAGATTTCTGATCAATATTATCGCAACTGGGAATGGAACTATGGTAAATCGCCAGACTTTAATTTTTCTAGACAAAAACGTTTCCCAATAGGATCGATTGAAGTGCATTTGAATGTCTCAAATGGACTGATCAGTGAAGTCAAAATTTATGGGGACTTCTTTGGATTAGGGGATATAAAAGATGTAGAAAAAATATTAACAGGGAAAAAATACGACAAAGAGGTATTGAGGGAAATTGTTAAAACCATCGATATCAAAAAATATTTTGGTGCAATCGAGGCTGAAGATTTGCTCTCTCTTTTCTATTAATCCCATTATTTTTGAATTGTACTTACATTGTACTTACGTAAAAAAAGCAAGGAGCACTGAGGGACTTTATTCCTAATGTTCCTCGCTTTTTTATTGATAACAGCAAGAGTTTATTTTATTCAGAAAATCATGCTTTTTTTGACAATGAAGAAAGCAGGCGCTACAAATCGCCTTAGACTCTATTCTTTTGTTTTCTTTTTGTTAAGTGAATGAATAGACGATCCGTATCCTGCTTTTTTTCGTGAGTTACAGTTCCGTCGTATTGCTCTGTTATATTCTGAATTACCATTAAATCAAACTGTTCTTGATCATCGAAATTTTCTGTGATGCCTTGTGAAAAAAGATTAGTATCATAATTTGCGCTATGTTCACAGCGAATGAATAATTGTTTTTTCTTTTCTTGCATAGACAAATGAATCTTACGATGTATTGGATCTTCAATGTCTTGTGTTTCTCTAAATGAATGTTCTAATACATGAATCAATAGCTGCGTAAGGTCATCATCATTCACAGCCAAATTTTCCGAAAGGTCTGTTTGAAAGTGCACATTAATATTTATTTTTGAAGCCATCTCTTGATAACGAGCTAAGATTAAATTGGTTAATTGGTGGGAAGAATAAGAAGAAATAAATTTAAAATTTTGCGCATTATTTAAGATTTCTTTCATATAGTTTTGTGCTTGTATTGGCTGATTTTCATCTATCAATGTTTCTAAATGTTCCATTTTTTTTATAAATTCAAAACGTAAGGAACTGATTTCTTGAAAATGAGCTGTTAGCTGATCATAATGTTGTTCAAGTAAATCTGATTTTATTTTTAAAAAATTGACGGAGCGTTGATGCTTATCAAATCGAGTGATGTATTCAATAATATTATAGCCAATTATAATAACTAGAATAAGCATAAATAAAATTGTTGACCAATTGATATTTGAATAGTAAATCCCTAAAGCTGGTTGGATATAAAGCATACAATGGAATATGGCAATAAAGACGATCCAAGGGGTACAAGCAATGAAAAATCGATTGTTCCGGTAAGCTTCACCCACACAGACTAAAGAAGTAAATAAAGTGCTGATCACGCTAACTACATTGGCAATTGGCATCAGCTCTGTTAGCTCACTGGCAGTAAGCATAGAATAAAAAAGAACACCTAGCTGAATCGATAGTTGGAACAAACAGAAAAGACCATAAAATTTTTTATAGTGAATCATTCGAGATAAATAATACAATACAAGAAAAATTGAGGTTAAAATATTAAATACATCAGCTAAAGTTGAATGAACGATGGGTTCAAATAAGATTCCACTCAAAATATCCTCAGACACCGTTTGAAATCCTAGGACAAGAGCAAAACAACTAAGGATGATCAGAGATATATCTAGGGACTTTTTTTTGTAAAACGTAAAAACTGCATATATCAGTATTGTAATACCCGAAAAGATGGCAATGATCATTGTGACTACCTGAGGAACCGATTGTGAAAAAATAAAGCTGATAATTGGGGTAGTTTCACCTATATAAACCTTAGGCGGAATACCGGCATAGTTTGCATATGGCGAGGAAACTTCAATTTTCAGTTCTTTACCCATATGTTTTGTCGGTAAGTCAATGACTGCTAAAGATAAACCAGGACTCTTTTGATTGTTTTTATCTGTTCGATCATATAGAACTTGATCATTTAAATAAACCTTCAGCCATTGATGATTTCCGCAGATCATTAAATTTGAGTCCCGATTTTCATCTACTAGTACCGTTTCCATTATAAAAGGTTCATCTCTATCAACCATAGGAAGATAATTGATATAATGACTATCAAAACGAAACTCAGGCTCATCTTTTGAATAAAATACCCATGAGTTTTTTATTTCTTTTACTTTCTTACTCTCTGAAGGGGCAAAGATATAATAGAAGAAATAGCCAGTAAAAATTAAAAATAACGAAGATAATATAATTGTTAACAACCATTTTGAACCTAAGATGTTGGTTCTTTTTTTATTATACATGTTATTAAAAAAGTTCATTTTTTATTCCTTTCTAAAACTAACATTTTTTTAAGGGTAAACGTTTTTTGTTTTTGAGTCAAACATTAATCCGCATACATTTAGATAACGATGGTTTTTTTCTAAAATTCTTTCTATTCAAATTTGATAAAATTTATTCGTTATTATATCATGATAGAGAGTAAATAATTAAAGGAAGTGCAAGACGATGCCGATTTATAAAAAAATAACCTTTATTAGTTCGATTACATTGATTATTCTTTTGGCAGTCATTTTGTGTATTGTCTTACTTCCCAGAATATTTGGATTATCGACCCATATTATTGAGGATAAAGGGATGTGCCCATATTATAGACAAGGAAGTTTGATATATGTACGTCCTAAAAAAACAGATGAATTAGTTAGTAGGGGATGTAATTACCTATTATGAAAATTCAGGAGAACGAATAACGACACGACGTGTGATTGCGGTGGCAGAAGACCATAAAAATTTTTATACCAAAGCTGATAGTGCTTCCAAAACCGAAACTGGTGTAGTTGAAAAAAGATACATCATAGGGAGACTAATTTTCCAGATTCCATATATCGGCATCTTATTGTCAAAATCAGCATTTGCTTGGATGCGTTGGTTGTTTTTCAGTATAGCCTTTTGTTTAACAGGTATTACATCCTGGAACATGTTCGATGAACTAGAAAAAAGGAAAACGTCGAATCACTTCTTTACGAATAAAGAGCACAAGTGAAGAAAGCGCAAGTTGCAACTTGTAGATTTATCAGATTATTCGTATAATATTTGGGAAGAGGAGGAAATTTATGCGTAATGAAATGATGCATCGTCTTGTAGTGAAGGAAGAATTAGTTGATTTTATGCGGACAAAACAAAAAAAACTGTCTGGTGAACTAGGAAAGATCGAAGAAGAAGCTCATTTAGTTGAAGTACCAATCATTCCACATGAGACAGTAGTATTTTTACAATTTTTATTAGGACAGCTAAAACCGAAAAATATATTAGAAATTGGCGCAGCAATTGGATTTTCTTCTAGTTTGATGGCTCAATTGATTGATGAAGAAGGACATGTCACGACGATTGATCGTTTTGATGTAATGATCAAAAAGGCGAGAGCAACCTATAAAAGACTGGGATTAACTGAAAAAGTGTCGTTACTGGAAGGTCAGGCTGCAGATATTTTACCCAAATTAACGGGACCTTATGACTTTATTTTTATGGACAGTGCAAAGTCTAAATACATTGAATTTTTGCCAGAGTGTTTGCGCCTACTAAGAAAAGGTGGCGTCTTGATGGTGGATGATATCTTTCAAGGGGGGACGATTTTATTTACTGCTGAAGAAATACCAAGAGGAAAACGCGCCATACATCGAAATTTAAATAAATTTTTGCATGTTGTCATGTCCCATCCGGATCTAACCTCTACAATAGTTCCTCTTGGGGATGGGGTGATATTAATAACTAAAGAAAAAGAACAGATTGATTTATAAATAGCTGATAAATGTGTAGGATAAAAAGTTTGCTCTTTGTCCTACATTGCTTAGTAAAACTATTTCTTTTCCCTGTAGAAAGTGTTGACTCGACAGACATATATTTTTTTATTAATAAAATAACTATTTCGTATTGACAGGAGCAAAATGATTCTATATAATTATTTTTGTTCCAAAAGAAGCTTGTCATAGTAGCTCAGCTGGATAGAGCATCCGCCTTCTAAGCGGACGGTCGGGGGTTCGAATCCCTCCTGTGACGTAAAAAACCGCTAGAAACATTTGTTTCTAGCGGTTTTTTTGTTTGTTTTTGAGTAAATTGGCTTCTTTTTTGAATTAGTTCCAAAAAGAAAATAGTATATTATCTTTATAAAATTAAATTGTTTACGTAGTTTAAACAACGGTACCAAATGAGTTCTTGAGTTTACTCATAATCGCTGAAAAGCAGAAGGAGATACTTTTCTTTTGTACATAATAATTTAAGTTAGGTTTATTTAATATTGTGATAACTAATTTATATGATAAAAAAGAGGCTGGGACAAACGTCTCTCTCTAACTTATTAACTTACATTTTTAATAGATAAAACCTGCTGAAACTTGAAAAATTGAGTGTTTTGATTTTTTATTTCCGATAGATTCAACTATACTTAACTTCATTCATTTTAAAAATGGGTAAAAATAGTAAAAGCCAAGGGAATATGTCATTGTTTTCAAAAATTGTTGTTACTAGTGCTGCTATAGAATTTTTTTATATTATGTACTTAGAAACATTTGTTACAGCTTCAAAAGCAACAGGTAGAGTTTTTAAAATGAGTAGACATACTGCTCTCCAAACTTTATTAAAAAATCAAGGCGTATCAATGGATTGCTCGGTCTGGGTCTGTTGTATGGGGTTTATTTTTCATCGGTACTAAATGAAATTATGATGTTGTTATTGCTTGATATTTTAATTCGTAGTAGCTTATGGAAGTCTAAAGAGTGATAAGATGATTTTATTAAAACAGGGTGGAGTAGTCTTTATCGGGTCACTCACTCTTTTGATATAGATTGAAATTGTTATGGGAATTTTCATAAAAAAATTAGATTTTTGCAAAAAAATGACATTACTGAAAAAATTTGATATCCTAGTACTCGCGTGTTGCGTAAAAAATGATAAAAAAGGAGTTTCTGGGTTGTTCAAAAAGTATGTTTTCTCATTAAAAGAAGAATTTGACGGCTATAACTATTTAAAATTTCAAAAAGATTTATTAGCTGGGATTACAGTAGCTGCAGTTGCCTTACCTTTAGCCTTAGCATTTGGAGTCTCTAGTGGTGCAGATGCTGCCGCTGGGTTAATTACCGCTGTAGTTGCAGGTGTGATTATTGGCGGATTATCTGGTGGTTTTTATCAAATTTCCGGTCCGACTGGCGCCATGGCTGCTATTTTAATGTCGATTGTAGCTACGCAAGGGATGCTCGGAGTATTGCTTGCTACGTTTCTTGCGGGACTTTTATTGCTACTTGCTGGTATCTTTAGATTAGGAACATTGACCTCATTTATTCCAGCACCAGTTATCACGGGGTTCACTTCAGGAATAGCTATTATTATTGCTTTAGGTCAAGTGGATAATTTATTTGGTGTACATTCAGAGGGTATGAACGTCATTGAAAAATTAAGTAGTTATCATACTCTTGGATTTCCAGTGAATGTTTCTTCAATGATTATGGGCTTATTAGTAATTATTGGTATGATGTTTATCCAAAAAATGGGCAAAAAAAATACCTAGCTCTTTATTGGCAATTGTGCTTGCAACTGTTGGAATGTTAATGTTCAAATTGCCGATCACATCTGTTGGAAAAATTCCTCAAACTTTAATCAGCAACAATCGTTTGTTTTTTGGTGCTTTGCAGCTTTCTGCTTTAAAAGAAGTAGTGCTGCCTGCAGTTAGTATCGCGCTCCTTGGTTTGGTGGAGAGTTTACTTTGTGGTGCTTCAGCTGGACGCATGGCCAATAAACCGTTAGATAGTAACCAAGAACTGATAGCTCAAGGAATCGGAAACTTGATTTTACCATTTTTTGGTGGAATTCCAGCAACTGCGGCGATTGCTCGAACAAGTGTAGCGATTAAATCTGGTGCCCAAACAAGGTTAGCCGGCATCATCCATGCGTTTATTTTATTTCTATCTATGCTTGTTTTTGCTCCAATTATGTCAAAAATCCCGATGCCGGCATTAGCTGCTGTATTGATTTTCACTGCTTGGCGAATGAATGGGAAACAATCAAGGAATTATTTACAAAGAAATATTGGTCAGGGATCCTATTATTTTTGCTTACGATGGGCTGTACAGTTGTTTTTGATTTAAGCATTGCAATTGTGATCGGTATTATCGGCGGTTGTATTTTCTTTGTCATCAAAAGTGCAGCAATCACAATTTCTGTTGAAACAATTGATTGGCAGCGTATGGATCTGCCAGAGACAAAAAAATTAGAAAATTGGACAGTTGTTTATATCAGTGGCCCCCTCTTTTTTATGTCTGCTGAAAAATTAAAGCATAAATTAGTGCAATTGAATTATAAAGATGGGCTGATATTTTCAATGCGCGGAGTACCAAGCATTGATCTGACAGCAAAAGAAGTTCTTGAAGAGTTTCAGGAGAAAGCTGAAAGCAGAGGACAAACGATCATTTATACTTCCTTACAGCCAGAAGTTGAAAAACAGTTAAAACATCTATGGAAAAAAGAGGGAACTGAACAACATCGAACTGTTGCTCATGCTCTTTCAGCATTACACGAACAATATACTTAATTTAGGTCATAACAGAAGTATTTAACCTTACGAAATAAGAAGCACAAAAAACCGTTTTTTAAATTTGAGAAACTTGACTTATTTCCACAGGATTTACTTATGATGCACTATTTATTCGCGTTAAGAGTGTGAGGCAAAAGTATTTTTTACTTTTGCCTCACACTCTTAATTTTCTTTTTTCAGATATTCAGCCAAAGTAAGCCAGTCGTTATTGATCATCTCTGCTAAAGAACGATTATAGAAAATGGCTGCTGGATGGAAGAGGGGAAAGATGTGATATTTTTTTTCACTCCATTTATAAGCATCCATTTTCTCGTTTAATCTCAAAATAGGACCAGTATAAAATTGACCATGATTTTTTGAAATTTTATATGACTGTCCTAATAAGCGTTGTAGTCCGATATTTCCCAAAATTGCAATCAACTTAGGCTGGACATGCTCAATTTCATAATCCAAGATCGGTGCGTGAGCGAATACCTCCGCTTTTGAGGGTGTTCGGTTCGGATAGACAGCTTCGATTGCTTGTTTGCGTTTGTTCAAGCGTTGGACTATACGATAAGGACGACTTCTGACTGCACTTGTGATGTAAACATCTTCGCGTGTCAATCCAGCGAGGGAGAGTGCTTTCATCAATTCTTTTCCAGCTTGTCCGCTAAACGGAATATGGTTTTCGATTTCCGTTTTTCCGGGAGCCTCTCCTACGAGCATCAGCTTCGGGAAAAGTGGTCCCTGACCAGCCACAAATCCTTCTACTGGACGGTTCTGCATCCGATTTTTCGCTTCTTGGACTAATTCATCTGGATAATTCACTGGATCTCCTCCTTTATATGACTTATTATAATATAGGAAAGAATAAAATTGCGATTGAACCACATCATGTAAAAATATCAAAAGTTACATGTAAACTAGAGTTGACGTATACGTTTAATTCTGGTAATCTAATACTGTTGTAATTGTGGACTCCACAGCTACAACCGCACAGAACGAGTTTATTAAGTACAGGTAACTGTCACTCCGGATGGCGAGTCTAAGTCTATTATAAGGAGGTGCTTTATAGCATGTACGCAATTATTAAAACTGGTGGTAAACAAGTAAAAGTTGAAGTTGGTCAAGCAATCTATGTTGAGAAGCTTGACGTTGAAGAAGGCGAAAAAGTTGTATTTGACGAAGTTATTTTAGTAGGTGGCGAATCTACAAAAGTAGGTGCTCCAACTATTTCTGGTGCAACTGTTGAAGGTACTGTCGAAAAACACGGTAAACAAAAGAAAGTTGTTACTTTCAAATACAAACCTAAAAAACATTCACACCGCAAACAAGGTCATCGTCAACCATACACAAAAGTGGTTATTGACGCAATCAACGCTTAATTAGCGCTTGAGAAAGAAGGCCTAAATAGAGAATGATCAAAGGAACATTTAAACGTAATGACGCTGGTCAAATCGTTTCATTTACTTTGACAGGGCATGCTGATGCTGGCCCTTATGGCAGTTACATTGTCTGTGCAGGGGTTTCTGCACTAGCGATCAGCACTGTCAATGGGATTGCTTCATTAGCTGGTTTTGAACCGATTGTTGAAATGAATGAAGAAGAAGGCGGTTATTTATATACCGAAGTTACTTCAGGAATGACGCAAGAACAAAACAATATTGCCGAAATTCTATTAGAAAATCTCTTATTGGGATTACAATCAATAGAAGCTGAAAATTTAGAATATATCCAAATTGAAACAATTAACGATAAATAGGAGGTGCAGACCATGTTGTTATCAATGAATCTACAATTATTTGCCCACAAAAAAGGTGGCGGTTCTACATCTAACGGACGTGATTCAGAATCAAAACGTCTAGGTGCAAAACGTGCTGACGGACAAACTGTTACAGGTGGATCAATTCTTTACCGTCAACGCGGTACAAAAATCTATCCAGGTGTAAATGTGGGTATTGGTGGAGACGACACTTTATTTGCTAAAGTTGATGGCGTAGTACGTTTCGAACGTAAGGGCCGCGACAAAAAACAAGTGTCTGTTTATCCAGTCGCTCAAGAAGCTTAATCAATGAATAACTCTATCACTTGCTTAGCAAGAGATAGAGTTTTTTTATTCCTATTTATACTTTTTAGCTTTTGGTTTCATACTGTTGTAGAATTTAGAGCTTTCAGTTAACAGAGTCTGTCTTTCTTGTGTATTTTTGTATAAATACTGTTTTTTTGATAGAGTACGTTAAAAAAATTAGTTATACTTCACATAGAAATAATATAAAAGATAATATCTTGTGTAAAGGGGGATTTGAAGTGTTTATTGAAACATTCTCTTTTGATGAAATTTCTCAAGCGAGTTTAACCGTTTATTTGCACGAAGAAAATCCAGAATTTTCTCGCGTGAAGAACCGACCATTTATTTTAGTTATTCCTGGAGGCGGTTACAATTTTTGTAGTGATCGTGAAGGAGAGCCGATTGCTTTACAGTTTGTTGCTCATGGCTATCATGCTGGTGTATTGCGTTACCATGTTGGGAAGCATCGCGACTTTCGTAAAGCATTGGAAGATGGAGAAAAAAAGCGCTGGCAAAAGTTCATCACTTAGCGCAAAAATGGTCAATCGATACAGATAAGATTGCGGTATTAGGTTTTTCTGCGGGGGGACACTTAGCAGCAGCTATGTCTAATCTATTAGAGAAAAAACCTAGCTTGTGTATATTGGGATATCCCGCCATTTTAAAATCCTTCAGTGATGTGATGCAAATAGATGCGCCATCACTGGATACTTGCGTGACACCCAAGACGCCACCGACTTTCTTGTTTTCTACCTTTGAAGACAATGTGGTACCCATTGAAAATTCTTTACGTTATTTAAGTGCTTTGGAAGAAAACGAGGTTCCTTTTGAAACAATGATTTTTCAAAAAGGAAAACATGGACTTTCGTTGGCCTCTAAATGGTATGGTGCAAAAGATGAAATGATTGATCCACGGTTTGCTGGCTGGTTCGGTAGCTGTGTGGAATGGATGGAACTTAACTGGGAAGAAGCAAAACAGCCAAATACAAATGAAGAGAGCGCGATTTCAGAGAGACCAATTAAAGACTTTTGGAAAAAAACAAGTAGTCGTGAGTTGATCTTAACCTACTTTCCAAATTGGAAAGACAAAAGTAGCTATAAAATAATTAAAAATCTAAGTTTTATGCAATTAGCACAATTGTTTCCAGAAAGATTCCAAGAAAACGTACTGCAAGAGCTTTTTGAAAAATTATCTTTACGTATAGAAAAAACTAGTTAAAATCAAAATAATTGGTGTATCCCAAAGTAAGGATCGAATAGCTGAAATCAGATAAGTCTTTCTGGTTGCAGCTATTTTTATTGTCAATGGCATAAATTACTAAAGAATTTATGGTAAATAGTTGACGAAACATAATTAAATACATAATATTATTCTGTAACTAAACAGTTGGAAAAGCGATGAGTGTAGAGAAATGGGCGAACATTTTGGCGAAACGAATTGATCGAATCTACGCATATGTCAAAGAAAAAACTGTTGCTGCCATGGGAGAAAGCGCAGAAATCGGTGTCACCACCAAAGAAGTCGCCGATGCTTTAGGTATCCAGCGTGCGAATGGAAGCAAAGATTTGAACCAATTGGTACGCGAAGGCAAATTGGCAAAGACAGACAGTAGACCTGTTCGCTACACCTATAACGTACAAACAACGACATATGAGAAACCGTTGTCAAAGCATGTGCCCAGTTATAAAGAAGAACAAGGAAAAGAAAATAAAGAAGAAATCATACGTATAGACACAAAAGACATCTTTTCAAAGATTATCGGTGCAAATGGCAATATGAAAAATTCTGTAGAGCAAGCAAAAGCAGCCATTCTTTATCCACCAAAAGGCTTGAATTGTCTAATTACAGGGCCGACAGGATCAGGTAAGACCTATTTTGCTCACGCAATGTTCCATTTTGCTAAAGCAAATCAAGTGGTCGCAAATGAAAATGAACTAATTGTTTTTAATTGTGCCGATTATGCGAACAATCCAGAACTATTGATGAGTCATTTATTTGGACATGCAAAAGGGGCATTCACAGGAGCAATCGAAGAAAAGAAAGGAATCATTGACGAGGCAGATGGGGGCATGCTATTTTTGGATGAAATTCATCGTTTGCCACCAGAAGGTCAAGAAATGTTTTTTTATTTTATGGATCACGGAACTTATAGTCGGTTAGGAGAAACGTCGAAAACCCATCACGCTAATGTTCGGATCGTCGGTGCAACAACTGAGGACCCTGGTTCTTCACTTTTAGAGACCTTTGTTCGAAGAATTCCGATCAACATCCAACTTCCTTCCTTTGAGAAACGTCCAGCAAATGAAAAAATCGATTTAGTTAAAATTATGATTGCTCATGAGGCGAATCGTATCCAACGTAAGATCTCTTTGACAGAAGATGTTGTCAAAGCTTTAATTGGCAGTGTTACTTACGGGAATATTGGGCAATTAAAATCAAATATCCAGTTAGTATGTGCTCGGGGGTTTTTGAATCATATCAATTCATCAGAAATCTCAATTACAATTGGTGATTTAACAGAAGGAATTAGAAGTGGGTTGATTCAATTAGCAAGTAATCGTATAGAGATGTCAGAGCTGTCAAAACTGTTGGAACCAAAAATCACGGTTTACCCAAACGATATGATTATGAAGATTCAGTCTGACTCATATGAACTTCCGTATAATCTTTATGATATTATTGGAGATAAAGCGGCACTTTTGAAGTCGGATGGTTTAGACCAAGAAGCGATCAACCATTTTATCTCTACAGATATCAATATTCATCTGAAATCATTTTATAAAGATCATGGTTTTTCTTTTAATGCAGATAACAAATTAGCTTAATTTGTAGACCCTAAAATCATTGAAGTGACAAATCACATTTATGGAATGTTTAAAAATACTTTACCTTATGAATTTCAACAAAATTTTATTTATGCGATGAGTCTGCATATTAGTTCTTTTTTAAAAAGAATCAATATAGGAGAAGAGCGTCATACAAACGATAATATACGTGAGATGGCGATTGATTTTCCCATAGAATATGAAATCGCAAAAGAAGTAAGAAAGTACATTGAAGATTATTTTCAAGTAACGATTCCTGATAGTGAAGATTATTATTTAACTGTCCTTATCGTTTCATTAAGAGCAAATCAAGCAAGTGGCCGTATTGGTGTCGTCGTTGCCGCTCACGGAAATAGCACTGCAAGCAGTATGGTACAAGTCGTTCAGCAGTTATTAGATGCGGACAACGTTCGAGCTGTTGATATGCCGTTGGATATGGATCCTAAAACAGCGCTCAGCCGAATTGAACGTACTGTCCAAGAAGTATATGAAGGAAGCGGAACGATGCTACTAGTGGATATGGGATCTCTTGCTTCTTTTAATTCTCAAATTCAACGAGATACTGGTATTCCTGTACGAACGGTAGATATGGTTACAACATCTTTAGTATTAGAAACAGTAAGAAAAGTTTCGGTTTTAGGGACAGATCTGGATATGTTGTATGAATCATTGAAAAATTTTCGTGGCTATGCGGAGATTACAAGTGAAGAACCTTCCGAAACTACGTTCTTCAAAAAAAAAAGCAATTTTAGCGATTTGTGCCTCAGGAGAAGGAACAGCCCAAAGAATCAAAGAATTGATTGAAAGAGCAGTAAGCAGGCGACAAGAAGTAGAGTTAACCGTTTTAGCACTATCTGTTGTTGAGCTGAAAAATTAGTTACCCGAAATAGAAGAAAGTTATCAAATTATTGCAACCACTGGTATTACTGATCCTAATATTTCTGCACCATTCATTCCTTTATAAAGATTTATTGATCAAAACATCGAATTGATATTGGATCAACTAATGCTTGAAGCGGAATTGGATGAAACGGAATCCATTCCTTTAAACGAAGAAACAGCAAAACAGACATGTGTGAATTTTATCACTCAAAATTTTACATTCATTAATGGCACGAAATTAATTGATCCATTGTGGGATTTTAGCAACGAAATAACACAAAAAATAGCCGTCGAAAATCATGGGTATGGATTTGAAATCAATCTAGTCTTACATACAGTAGGCATGATTGAGCGAATCTTACTAAATGAACCTTTAAGTGTTGAACAAGTAGAATTAGAAATAGCTGTTATTGACCCGTTATTTCAAACAATTCAACAGATATTGATGCCATTGGAGAAGATGATACGTTTCGAAACACCTCTTTCAGAAGTGTATTATCTGTTAAAACTGATCCATAATGAATTGTCAAAAAATGGATACACTAATTAAGCGACACACAAAAAACCTTATGAAGCTATAGTGTATCGTTAGAAACTTGGCACACTTCTTGCTTATATATAAGTGTGCCAAGTAATGGTTACACATAGGAAATGAGAGGGTTTTCTGTGGAGTAGTTTAACAAAAGGAGATTTGCTGATGGATATTCGGTTAGCACGTATAGATGATCGTTTGATCCATGGACAAGTAGCAACGGTTTGGTCAAAAATGACTGGCGTGGAGCGGATCATTGTTATTAGTGACTCGGTGGCTCAAGATAAATTGAGAAAGTTTCTTTTGAAGGAGGCTGCTCCGCCTGGAATTACGGCGAATGTAATCACTGTCAAAAAAATGATCCAAGTTTATCAAAGCGGTTTACTCGAAAAAACAAAAGTGATGCTTTTGTTCACTAATCCTCAAGATGTTGAAAAAATTGTCTTAAGTGGTGTACAGTTGACCTCATTGAATATCGGTGGTATGAGTTTTTCTGAGGGAAAGACGATGATTACAAATTTCGTATCAGTCGATCAAAGAGATATCAATTCATTTTGTTTTTTAAATGAACAAGGAGTAGAATTAGAAATTCGAAAAGTACCTGCAGATAGAAAGATCCTTTTGATGGAATTGCTGGCAAAAACCAAAAAGGCATAATTATTGTTGTTGGAAAATGGTCAAATTCATCTGTTGTAATGGTGAGCAATTATTTTTAATTTTTGATTTTGTTACAACAAAAAGAAATAGGAGGTATAAATATGGTAGGGATTATCCTAGCAAGTCATGGACAGTTTGCTGAAGTAATCTTACAATCTGGTTCAATGATTTTTGGCGAACAAGAAAACGTTAAAGCTGTCATTTTGAAACCAAGCGAAGGTCCAGATGACTTGAGAGCCAAATTAGAAGAGGCTGTCGCTTCTTTTGATAATCAAGATGAAGTATTGTTCTTAGTTGATTTATGGGGCGGAACACCGTTTAATCAAGCAAACACATTGTTTGAAGAACACAAAGACAAATGGGCAATCGTTAGTGGTTTAAACTTGCCTATGCTGATAGAAGCTTACGCATCACGCTTTTCAATGGAATCTGCTCAAGAAATTGCTGCGCATATCATTGAAACAGCCAAAGATGGTGTGAAAGTGAAACCAGAAGAATTAGAACCACAAGTAGCGCCAAAAGCTGAAGTTTCTGATGGACAACCAAAAGGTGCTTTACCTGAAGGGACTGTCGTAGGAGACGGAAAAATCAAATATGTTTTAGCTCGTGTAGAATCTCGTTTACTTCATGGTCAAGTAGCTACGGCATGGACAAAAGCTGTTCAACCAAATAGAATCATTGTTGTATCTGATTCGGTATCTAAAGATGATTTACGTAAAAAATTGATTGAGCAAGCTGCTCCTCCAGGCGTGAAAGCAAATGTTATACCACTTTCTAAAATGATTGAAGTGGCAAAAGATCCAAGATTTGGGAATACAAAAGCATTGTTATTGTTTGAAAACCCAGAAGATGTGTTAGCAGCTGTTGAAGGCGGAGTTGACATTCAAGAATTAAATGTAGGTTCAATGGCCCATTCAGTTGGGAAAGTTGTCGTAAGTAAAGTTTTATCAATGGGGCCTGAAGATGTAGAGGCGTTTGAAAAACTAGAAAGTAAAGGAGTTAAATTTGACGTACGTAAAGTACCAAATGACTCTCGCGACAATATGAACGAAATTCTTAAAAAAGCTAAGTCTGAATTATCTAAAGCATAATTCAAAAAATTTATATTATAGGAGGCTTATCATGTCTATTATTTCAATGATTTTAGTCGTATTCGTTGCCTTTCTAGCAGGAATGGAAGGGATTTTGGATGAATTCCAATTTCATCAACCTCTAGTGGCATGTACATTAATAGGTTTAGTAACCGGTAACCTTGAAGCAGGTATCGTTTTAGGTGGTCAAGGAATTAAAGGTGTCCCATCAGCTATTGCGATCGCAGTACCACTTGCTGTTGCTGGATTATTCTTAACAATGATCGTACGTACAATCGCTGTTCATATCGTTCATTTGATGGATG
Source organism: Enterococcus lacertideformus (assembly GCA_015680865.1). Taxonomy (GTDB): domain Bacteria; phylum Bacillota; class Bacilli; order Lactobacillales; family Enterococcaceae; genus Enterococcus_B; species Enterococcus_B lacertideformus. The sequence goes on from JADAKE010000010.1 coordinate 114,397, forward strand.
CTGCAGCTGAAGAAGGAAACATTCGTAAAGTTGAAATGTGGCATATCATTGCAGTATGTTTGCAAGGTGTTCGTATTGCAGTCCCTGCTGGAGCATTACTATTTATTCCAGCTGAAACGGTTCGTTCTTTCTTAGAATCAATGCCTGCTTGGTTAACAGATGGTATGGCTATCGGTGGTGGAATGGTCGTTGCCGTAGGTTACGCATTAGTAATTAACATGATGGCAACAAAAGAAGTATGGCCATTCTTTGTTATCGGTTTTGTTGTAGCTGCAATCTCTCAATTAACATTGATTGCCCTAGGTGCTTTAGGTGTTGCTTTAGCTCTTATCTACTTGAACCTTTCTAAAATGGGAGGATCATCTTCAAATGGTGGAGGAAGCAATTCAGGTGATCCTCTAGGCGACATTTTGAATGACTATTAATCTTGAAGGAGGAAAATAAAAATGGCAGAAGAAAAAATTACTTTATCTAAAAAAGACCGTTTGGCTGTTGCATGGCGTTCTACCTTCATTCAAGGTTCATGGAACTATGAACGTATGCAAAATGGTGGTTGGGCATTCTCTATGATCCCAGCAATCAAAAAATTATATAAAACGAAAGAAGAGCGTACCGCAGCTCTCAAACGTCATTTAGAATTTTTCAATACACATCCATATATTGCTTCACCTATCTTAGGTGTTACATTGGCATTAGAAGAAGAACGTGCCAATGGCGCTCCTGTTGATGATGTAGCTATTCAAGGGGTTAATGTTGGTATGATGGGCCTCTAGCCGGTGTTGGTGACCCAGTCTTCTGGTTTGTACGTCCGATGTTAGGTGCACTTGGCGCATCTTTAGCAATGGGAGGAAACATCCTTGGACCAATCATTTTCTTCCTAGGTTGGAACATTATTCGTTGGTCATTCATGTGGTATACACAAGAATTTGGCTATAAAGCTGGTTCTAAAATTACAGATGATTTATCTGGTGGCTTATTGCAAGATGTAACAAAAGGTGCTTCTATTTTAGGGATGTTCGTATTAGCCGCCTTAGTACAACGATGGGTATCGATAAAATTCTTGCCGATCGTATCAACGGTTAAGTTGGACAAAGGTGCTTACATCGAGTGGGATAAATTATCTGCTGGTGGAGAAGGAATCAAGAGTGCTTTTGAACAAGTAAATAGTGGTCTAGCACTCAGTCCTGAGAAAGTAACAACCTTACAAGACAACTTGGATCAATTGATCCCAGGTTTAGCTGCTCTAGCGTTAACATTGCTATGTATGTGGTTATTGAAGAAAAAAGTTTCTCCAATTATCATCATTTTAGGTTTGTTTGTTGTCGGTGTAGTTGGTCATGTAATTGGACTTTTATAATAAAAATATGGCTCGGGCATAGTCCCGAGCCTTTTTATCAATTAGCAGATCATACTTGAGATTTTGCCATGAAGACGATAGTATATTAAATAGATAAGATAATAGGAGTGATTAAATGGTTCAATCAATCAATACAAAGGTTGATTTAGTAATTGATGCTACTGCTTTTACTGGGTTGACTGACTATGGGAAAATTATGATTGGAGATCGAGGATTCGAGTTTTATCATGCAAGGGATACACGTAAATTTATCCAAATCCCGTGGGAAGAAGTCGACTATGTTGTTGCATCAGTTATGTTTAAAGGAAAATGGATACACGGTATGCCATTCAAACAAAGAAAAATGGTACATATACATTTTCTTCTAAAGAACCCAAAAAAGTACTTCGCGCTATCAGAAAATACGTAGATCCTAGTCATATGATCCAATCCTTAAGTTTTTTCGATGTGGTAAAACGTGGCTTAAAGAGTATGTTTAAACGCTAATGAAAAAGCACGGATGAATTTTTCTAGAAAGATTTCATCCGTGCTTTTTATTTTTCTCAACATCTAAAAAATATATCAGTCGTTGACGTGTGTCCAAGAAGCAGCCCTTCGGCATTAACTCAAAAAAATGAAAAATAGTAAGAAGCTATTTTCCATTTTTTTGAGTTAATGCTCAGGGTTTAGCGCTTCTTGGACAACCTTGTACAGTTAAATCATTTGCTCCTATGAATTTTCATATGATAAGATGAGATAGCAAAGAAGGAGGGTATATTATGGGTTGGTTATGGACTTTGATTGTTGGTGCAATCATCGGCGCAATCGCTGGAGCTATCACAAGTAAAGGTAATTCTATGGGGTGTATCACCAATATTATTGCCGGCTTGATTGGCTCAAGCATTGGACAAGCGATTTTTGGTAATTGGGGACAGCATGCAGCGGGTATGGCCCTTATCCCGTCAATTCTAGGAGCAGTTATTTTAGTTGCGGTTGTCTCATTCTTTTTTGGAAAACGCTCGTAATCTATAGATATAGAGAATAAATAACTACTAGTTTTGAGAGGTTGTAAAGAGGCCATGAAAGTAGCGATCAGCTCCGAGCAAATAAGACTTTCTAAAATAGTTTTTCATATTTTGGTAAAACAGAGCTTATTGCTAAGGAGTTGCTTCTTGGGTACCGTTTGTGAAGAGGTTATGAAAAGAGTGTTTTGTCCTGAGAGGTAAGGTAAAACGTTTGAAACAGCAATTCATCTTTTGAGCGTTTTTGATTTAATACCGAAGGACAGCTCTTTGAATACCATTTAAGAAGAGGTCATAAAAAAGCTGGTCTGCTTCTAGCACTGGTTTATTAGGGTGAAGAAGTCAAAGAATAGGTTAACTTTGTTTTATCTTTTAAATTTGAATCAACGGTGAGGCAGAGGTAACCTCTTCGTAAAATAAGCCAAGATTCACGAAAGTTGCTTTTTAAGTTTTCGTGAATCTTGGCTTATTTCTTGAGAAAATTTGTTTAATCTGCTGTGAAGGTAAGAAAATTTGCTATAATAGAAAAAAGAGAGCAAAGAAAGAGGGAGTTTCGTTTATGATGCTACGAGTAGAAAAATTGCGAAAAAAAATGCAAGAAGAAAATTTAGATTCATTTTTGGTCACTAGTCCATACAATCTTCGCTATTTAACCAATTTCACTGGGACAACAGGATTAGCTGTCATCACATTGGAAAAAGCCTTTTTTATTACTGACTTTCGTTACACAGAACAAGCAACAGTCCAAGCGCAGGGGTTTGAGATCATTAAAAATGTTGGACCTAGTTTTGAAGAAGTTGCCGGTTTAGTTCATAATGAGGGATTACATGCACTTGCTTTTGAAGAAACGACGATTTCATTTTTAGAGTATTCCGTATTAGAAGAAATCATTAATGCTCAATTAGTCCCTGTTTCTGGCATAATCGAAGAACTACGAGAAGTAAAAGATGAAGAAGAAATTGCGATTATTGAAAAAGCTTGTAGTATCGCAGATATGGCTTATGATCATATCTTAAAGATGATCCAACCAGGAATGACAGAAATCGAAGTAGCCAATCAGCTCGATTTCTATATGCGTTCACTTGGTGCTTCTAATGTTTCTTTTGACACGATTGTTGCAAGTGGTCTGCGTTCTGCTATGCCCCATGGAGTTGCAAGCAAAAAGGTAATTGAGCAAGGGGATTTGATCACTTTAGATTTTGGTTGCTACTACGAAGGTTATGTTTCTGATATGACACGAACATTTGCTATTGGGGATCCTGGAGAGCAATTAAAAGAAATTTATCAAATTGTTTTAGATGCACAGCGAGCAGTTCTAGAAGTCGCAAAACCAGGAGTTACTGGGAAACAGTTGGACGCTATTGCAAGAGATTACATCTCAAAACATGGATATGGTGAAGCCTTTGGGCATTCCACAGGACATGGGATTGGTTTAGAAATTCATGAAGGACCAAATGTTTCGATACGAGCTGATAAGCAGTTTGTTCCTGGAAATATCATTACCGATGAACCAGGGATTTACTTGCCTGGAATCGGTGGAGTGAGAATTGAAGACGATCTATTGATTACGTCAAATGGTAATCGTGTCTTAACCCATTCACCAAAAGACTTGATTGTTTTATAATGGATAGATTTAGAAGCATCTTTCACATGGACTTTGTTATAGAAAATCACTTGATTTAATGATACACTATAAAAGAAATCAAGCTTTGTATACAAAGTATGATTTGATTGAGAAGAAATGTTCAGATCAGTCAGTGAACAGTTTACCTCTATACGTTTATAGTGAAATTAAGCGAGAGATTTTAGAACTTGTGTGCAAAACGTATAAAGGCAAAAGGAGGAATAGATAAAATGGCAGAAGATAAAAATTTGGTTTTGAACGCTACTCAAGATCTTGGCGAAATCGTCATCGCACCAGAAGTTATTGAAGTAATTATTGGAATTGCTGCTTCAAAAGTAGAAGGTGTCTATGGAATGCGTGGAACTTTCGCTAGCAATGTTACTGAGCTACTAGGGCGAGCCGCTCATGGTAAAGGAGTCTATTTAGTAAATGATGAAGATGGATTAAAAGTAGATCTTTACTGCTATTTAGAGTATGGTATTTCTGTTCCTAAAGTAGCAATGCAAATGCAAGAGCGTGTCAATCAACAGGTTCTTTTTATGACAGATATCGCTTTAGCAGAAGTAAACGTCCATGTTGTAGCAGTAGTACCTGAAAAATTGGAGCAACCAGCAATCGAAGAACTTTTTGAAGATGAAGAGGAAGAAAATGAATAAAGAATTATCAAGACATGAAATTCGTGAAATGGCTTTGCAAGCATTATTTCCATTAGACTTTAATGCTGATCTGAGAAAAGAAGATGCAATTTTTCATGCAATCGAGTTAGATCACAAAGAGATGATTAATGAAGAAAAATCAGAGTTTGTTCCGGTTTATTTAGATACTTTAGTTGGTGGTGTATGCGCAAAAAAAAGCGAGTTAGACCAAATAATTGAAAAACATCTCAAAGGAAACTGGCGTATCAATCGTATCTCTAAGATGGATCTAATCATCTTGCGTATCGCAATTTTTGAAATGATGTACCTTGAAGATGTACCATCAGCTGTGGCATTGAATGAAGCCATTGAATTAGCAAAAACATTTAGTGATGACCAATCACGTAAGTTTGTTAATGGTGTATTATCAAATGTTTTGAAAGAAATTGAAGCTGGGGCTTAGTCCCAGCTTTTTTCTATGAAAGAAATGAAAACAGGTTCTAAAAGATCGATTATCTATGGTAGAATAAAAGCACAAAAAAATCTGGGAGTGATCGTATGGCAGAATTGATTAATGGAAAAGAATTGGCTGAAAAAATGCAGGCAGAAATTGCTGTAAAAGTGAGTAAATTAAAAGAAAAAGCTATCTATCCCGGATTAGTTGTTTTATTAGTAGGTGAAAATCCAGCAAGTCAAGTTTATGTACGCAATAAAGAACGTTCTGCACAATTGATTGGAATCCATTCGAAAGTGGAGCGGTATAAAAGCACGATAACTGAAAAAGACTTATTAGCTGAAATCGAAAAATACAATCAAGATCCAACTTTCCATGGTATCCTTGTGCAATTACCATTGCCAAAACATATCGACGAAGAGAAAGTCTTACTTGCCATTGACCCTAAAAAAGATGTAGACGGTTTTCATCCAATGAACTTAGGACGATTATTAGCAGGTAATCCAGATAAAATCCCTTGTACTCCTTACGGCATTATGAAAATGTTTGAAGCTTACAATATTAACCTATCTGGCAAACGTGCCGTAGTGATTGGGCGTAGTAATATTGTTGGAAAACCAATGGCTCAGCTGATGCTCATGAAAGATGCGACAGTAACGATCGCTCACTCTAAAACTCAGAACCTTTCAGCACTTGCAAAAGAAGCAGATATATTAATAGTAGCAATTGGGCGTGGACATTTTGTTACAAAAGAGTTTATCAAACCAGGGGCAGTAGTAATTGATGTTGGTATGAATCGTGATGGAGATGGTAAATTGATCGGCGATGTAAAATTTGCTGAAGTGGAACCTTTGGCAAGTTATATCACTCCTGTACCTAAAGGTGTTGGACCAATGACAATCACGATGTTGATGTATCAGACGGTTATGGCAGCCGAAAAGGGTGAATAAATGATGCCAGAATATTTAACGATAACAACATTAACCAAGTATCTCAAGAGGAAATTTGATGTAGACCCTTATCTGCAAAGGGTCTATTTAACAGGTGAAATCTCTAATTTTCGTCTAAGGGCAAATGCGCATCAATATTTTAGTTTAAAAGATGACCATGCGAAGATATCAGCAATTATGTTCAAAGGTGCCTTCCAAAAGTTGCGTTTTCAACCAAAAGAGGGAATGAAAGTTTTAGTTGTTGGTCGAATTTCACTCTATGAAGCGTCTGGCTCTTATCAAATTTACATTGAACATATGGAACCAGATGGAGTAGGAGCGTTATATCAAGAACTAGAAGAGCGTAAAGAAAAATTGAGAAAAGAAGGTCTTTTTCAAACATCAAAAAAACCAGTTCCTCGTTTTCCCAAAAGGATTGCTATTTTAACTAGTCCTAGTGGTGCGGTGATTCGTGACATTATTACAACCGTAAAAAGACGTTATCCAATTGTTCAACTTGTTTTGTTTCCAACGGTTGTTCAAGGAAACCAAGCAGCAGATGATATCGTGCAAAATATTCAACGAGTAGAAGAATTAGGGAATTTTGATACAATGATTATTGGTCGTGGTGGCGGATCAATTGAAGATTTATGGCCTTTTAATGAAGAAAGGGTGGCTAGAGCAATTCATGCAGCCGAGACACCTGTGATTTCTTCAGTCGGACATGAAACGGATACGACAATTGCAGACCTAGTGGCAGATTTGAGAGCTCCTACACCGACTGCAGCAGCAGAAATGGCCGTTCCCGTTTTAACAGAAGAATTAGTAAAAATCAAAGAAAGACAAACGAGACTGGAACAAGCATTTATGCGCCAAATCCAGCGAAAACAAGAACGGTTTGAAAGAGCAAAACAGTCATATGTTTTTAAACAACCAGAACGTTTGTATGACGGGCAAACCATTAAATTAGATCAATTAAAACAACGATTGGTTCAATCATCGCAACAAATTTATCATTTAAAAGAAAAGCAAGCTCTGCATTTAAGTCATCAGTTGGAGCAAGTAGCACCAATCTATCGCGTGCGTTCTGCAAAACAAGAAACAAATTATCTAGAAAAACGTTTGATCGAGAAAGTTGAACAATATATGCAAACGCGACAACAACGTTTTCAAACAGCAGTTCAATCATTGGATTTGCTTAGTCCTTTGAAAATCATGGGACGTGGGTACAATTATACAACGATTGAGGGTTATGTCGTTAAAAGCGTAACGGAGATAAAAACGGAGGATACAATTAAGATCCACTATCAAGATGGTCAAGTCATTGCAACGGTACAAGAAGTGGAAGAAGGAGAATAATCGCTATGGAAAACCCAACATTTGAAGAATCTTTACAAGAATTGGAAAAAATTGTTATGCAGTTAGAACAAGGCGATGTTCCATTAGAATCTGCCTTGGATGCTTTTAAACGAGGGATGGAATTAAGCAAGCATTGTCAAGATACTCTGACTAGAGCGGAAGAAACATTGACAAAAATGATGACAGAAGCAAATGAAGAGGTCATTTTTGATGGGAATGAGGAAGCATAATGTTATTAGATGATTTTTCAACGATCCATTTACCTGTGGTTGAAAAAGAAATCGTTTCTTTTCTGGATGAACATACCTCTGATGAAAAGTTGAAAGAAAGTATGCTTTATTCGATCCATGCAGGAGGCAAGCGGGTTCGTCCGTTGCTTTTGCTAAGTACGGTTGCATCTTTTGACGAAAAAATCGATAGGACAGTCTATCAAGTAGCTGCAGCTCTTGAGATGGTACACACGTATTCATTGATACATGATGATCTTCCGGCGATGGACAATGATGATTTACGGCGAGGGAAACCGACGAATCATAAAGTATATGGAGAAGCTGTGGCTATTTTAGCAGGTGACGGTTTATTGTTAGGCGCATTTCAATTAATAAGTATGGTCCATTTAGCTAACTCTCCTAAACTTTTATTATTGCAACAATTAGCGATAAATGCTGGTACTCAAGGAATGGTTGCTGGTCAAGCAGCAGATATTGAAGGAGAAGCGAAACAATTAACCTTAGAAGAACTGATGTTTATTCATGAAAGAAAGACAGGGCGTTTGATCCATTATGCTTTATTAGCAGGAGGTGTTTTAGCTGGTCAGCCGGAAGAAGTTTTAGTTTCTTTGCAAACATTAGCGAACCATTTAGGACTAGCTTTTCAAATTCGAGATGATTTACTGGATGTCGTGAGTACAACAGAAGCGTTAGGTAAGACTGTAGGAAAAGATGCAATAACGGAAAAAAATACTTATCCGCGATTATTAGGGATAGAGAGAACAAAAAAAGCACTTAAAGATGAGCTTGACGCTGCAAATACGATTATAGATCAACTTGAACAAACTGTCTGCTCATTCAAAGGTCAACTTCTTCGTCAGTTAGTTCAGCAATTTAGTGTATAGAAATGGAGAAAAAAATGGAAAAAGAGCGTGTAGATGTTTTAGCAGTTAAACAAGGTCTATTTCAAACTAGAGAGCAGGCCAAACGTTCGGTCATGGCTGGACTGATCTATAATGAAAAAAATGAACGATTTGATAAACCTGGAGAAAAAATCCCTGTGAGTAGTGAGTTGCAGATCAAAGGGAAAAAACTACCGTATGTTTCTCGTGGGGGATTGAAACTTGAAAAGGCACTTAAGTCGTTTGATTTAACAGTAACAGGTAAAGTATTACTGGATATTGGCGCATCAACTGGTGGATTTACTGATGCAGCTTTACAAAATGGAGCTAAAATGAGTTATGCGTTAGACGTTGGGTACAACCAGCTAGCATGGAAAATCAGACAAGATGAAAGAGTTGTTGTAATGGAACGAGTCAACTTCCGTTACGCAAAGCCAGAAGATTTTCATGAGGGGACACCAGAAGTTGCGGTAATTGATGTTTCTTTTATTTCTTTGCGATTGATGTTACTTCCATTACATGAGATTTTAGTTGATGGTGGTGAAGTGATTGCTTTGATCAAACCGCAATTTGAAGCGGGAAAAGAAGCAGTTGGAAAGAATGGCATCGTTCGTGATTCGCAAATTCATGTGCAAGTGATCGAAGACATGTTACATTTTGCAATGACCCATGGATATGATGTTTTAGACTTAAGTTATTCACCGATTACTGGTGGTGAAGGCAATATTGAGTTTTTAGTACATTTGAAAAAAGTGGCAGATAAAGGAACATTATCCTCTAACGTTGAACCAGAGAGTATCGTTAAGCGAGCTCACGAGCAATTTAATCATAAATAAATCGTGTGTGAGTGATAGAAGTCAGCGTATTCTTCTTTATTAAGAACTTGAAATAAGCTATCATAGTAAAGAAGAATACGCAAAGGAGCGAAGAACGTATGAGAAAAAACGATCGACATCGTTTGATCACCCGGCTATTAAACGAAAATGATATCAGAAAACAAGAAGAGTTTGTTGAAATGTTAAAAAATAAAGGAATTTCTGTTACTCAAGCAACTATTTCAAGGGACATCAAGGAACTTAAACTCATCAAAGTCCCTGCTACAGACGGGGGCTATCGATATAGCCTACCTGCAGAAACCAATGAAGATGTTAGTACGAAGTTAGAAAAATTGTTGAAAGATGCCTTTGTCGCTGTAGACCAAATGGAGAAATTTGTGATTTTAAAGACTTTACCGGGGAACGCTTCAGCAGCTGCTAATTTAATTGACAAACGTTATAAAAAAGAATTGTTTTCTATCATCAATGATGATGATAATGTATTGATGATTACACGCACGGAAGAAGCTGCAGTGAGTTTAAAGATGGATTTTCTACATTATCTTTGATTTGAGGAGTGATTGCGGTGTTACAAGAAATCAGTATTACTAATTTTGCGATTATTCCTGAATTTCATTTGTCTTTCCATAAAGGAATGACGGCGCTCACTGGGGAGACGGGTGCAGGAAAATCGATTATTATTGATGCTCTTGGATTGTTAGCTGGTGGGAGAGGCTCAAGTGATTATATTCGGCAAGGAGCTAATAAAAGTATCTTAGAAAGGCTTTTTGAATGGCCAAGGCAAGAAGGATTTTCTGAACTGATGGAAGAATTAGGGATCGAGTCAGATGAAGACAATTTGATTGTTCGTCGCGACATGGCTTTGTCGGGAAAGAATGTGTGCCGAGTTAATGGACATATCGTCACATTAGCGAATCTTAGACGAATAGGAAGTTACTTAGTTGATATTCAAGGCCAAAACGAACATCAAGAACTTTTACAATCAGAAGCGCATCTTACCTTGTTAGATCGTTTTGGTGATACGTATTTTCAGAAGAAAAAAAAAAGTACGAAAAATCCAGCAAAATGAAAAATCTTATGTTCAAAGAATTGATATGCTCCATTTTCAACAAGAAGAAATTGCTGCTGCTGAATTACAGCTGGGGGAAGAAGAGCGGTTAACAGAAGAACGTGAAAAATTAAGTAACTACCAAAAGATAGTAGATAGTTTTGCCAGTGGCTATAGTGCATTAAGTAGTGGCGAACCAAGTAGTCTAGATCGTGTTGGTTTAGCTGTTTCTGAATTACAAAGTATTGCTCATTTAGATAGTGAATATGAGGCGGTTTTTGAAAATGTTCAAAGTGCCTATTATTTATTACAAGATGCCATTGGTGATATGAGCCGTCAAATTGATTTACTAGAGTTAGATGAAAATCGCCTAGACTGATAAAGAAATGATACTTCAACAACAAGCTTTGGAATTACATGAGACACGCAAAAAAATAGCTAAAGAATTAGAAAAATCGATTTTAAATGAACTCAAAAGTCTCTACATGGAAAATACTGAATTTGAAGTACGCTTTTTTACCAAGCAAACAGGGCTCTTAGATGCCAATGGATTTGATCAAGTGGAATTTTACATAACCACAAATCCTGGAGAACCATTAAAACCACTAGTAAAAGTTGCTTCTGGTGGAGAGCTATCCCGTATGTTACTTGCGCTAAAAACAATTTTCTCTTCAGAACAAGGTGTGACGAGTATTATATTTGATGAAGTAGATACAGGAGTTAGCGGAAGGGTTGCACAAGCCATTGCTGACAAGATTGCTCAGATTTCACATCATTCACAAGTATTATGTATTACTCATCTGCCACAAGTCGCGGCAGTAGCAAATTACCAATATTATATAAAAAAAACGATCATTGACGGACGGACACAAACTTCTGTCACAGAGCTAACGCCGATTCAAAGAGAAACGGAGATTGCGCGCATGTTGGCAGGGAGCGAGATCACACCACTAACAGTCGAACATGCCAAAGAATTACTACGATTAGCAAATAAGAAATAAATCGATACCTTGAACAATCCTATGGTTGTTTATCAATTTTTTACATAACGCTCATGACGGCCGTCAAGATGACTGAACCAATTGTTAAGATTAACATGGTCCAAACAACGAATTTAGTGATTTTCGAAAAAGTACTTGTTTGTTTATTGTCGTGCATAATTTTTACCTCTAAAATTTTATTTGTCTTTAGTTTACCTCCTTTTGCTTTTGTTAACAAGAGGGTCACCTACAGAAACTTCCCCTTTTTTAAATAATAAGCAGTAAAGACACTAATGAAAATCATGAGGATACTTAGCCATAGAAAGGCATCATCCCTACCAGCAATAGGAAGTTTGATATTCATGCCGTAAAGGCTACCGATAATTGTAGGGATGGTTAAGATGATGGTTAAAGAAGTTAAAATTTTCATAATATTATTGAGATTATTAGAAATAATTGCTGAAAAAGTTTGATTCATCTGTTCTACCAGTTTCAATTGGATACGAGCAGTGGTAAGAGATTGCTCTGTTTCAATAACGACATCGTGCAAGTGGTTCTTTAACGCATGGTTTTCTTGGATCGTTTTATTCTTTACTAAAGTTTTTAAAGTAGCTAAGTTAGCAGTCGTAGCTTCTTTGAAGTAAACTAAGCTTTTTTGAATATCCACGATTTGGTACAATTGGCTATTTTCCGTGGATACTCGCAATTGCTTTTCTAATACGTCACATTGTGATTGTAAAGTATTTAAATAAGTATTGTACGAAAAAGTGATCTGCCAAAGTAACTGCATAAAAATGTTTAAGTTGACTGAGAGATCATTTTCAGAAAAAGTTTGATTAAATACTTTTTTTAAAAAGAGTGGTTCATGGTTAGTAATTGTGATAAGCTTTTTTTTAGGTGTCACAATGATTGAAAAATAGAAGTGATATAATCTGACGGGATTTGAAATTCATGGGTAATTTTTTGAATTTCTTCTTCGTCAGGTTGCTCTACGCAGTACCAAACCGTGTCAGCTGTTTCTTTTTGTGTATTGATCAGATGCTGATTTTCTATCGAAAAATACTTGATCATATTGATACCTCCTAAATTCTTTTGTTTCTTCTATTATAGCGAATATTAGAATAGAACACAGCGAAAGGCTTTGGCTATGTTTATTCAATAAAGAGGTAGAAACGAATGAAAGATTTCCGATCATAAGGGTAGCGAAGGCCAAATCTTTATAAATTTAAAATAAATGAAATAGTTGTGTAAAATATGTAAGGTATACTTGAAACAATTATAAAAAGGAGTTTTGTCAGATGGGCACTTTTACGCCACTTGTTTTATTTTGGTATGTATTTCCAGCCATCGTATTGTTTGGTTGTAATTTTTTAGTTAGATTGTTTTCGCTGGATCGTCGATTTAAAATTAAGGCACCGGATCTTGCGGTTCCTTTTTTATGGGGTGGAATGCATGCTTTATCACGCAGTTCAACGATGGTCTCTTTCTTGCCTTTTTTCATGATTTCCCTTTTATTGATGGCAATCTGTATTGCAGTGTTCCAAGCGTATTACTATGATGAAATTATCTATTCTCGTTATTTGAAAATGACGTGGCGCTTAGCTTTTCTACTAACAAGTGCATTTTATTTCATATTGATTGTGTTGAATATCTTTGCCTATCTTTAATTAAAAAGCATCCAAGCTGTAAAAAGACTTTTAAAAGTCTTTTTACAGCTTGATTCTTAAAAAATTTTTATTAATCAAAAAGTTATTCTAGGATTTTCTATAAAAGGTGGTAGAAAGTGGGGGATTGTGGTAGACTAATTTTAGTTAATGGAGAAACGGGGGTAATTTCAATGTTCATGGGCGAATATCGGCATAATATTGATGCAAAAGGCCGTATGATCATACCTTCGAAACTTCGGGCAGAATTAGGAGAACAATTCGTGATGACTCGTGGATTAGATGGCTGTCTTTTTGGTTATCCAATGAGTGAGTGGACGAATTTAGAAACGAAACTGAACGAGATGCCTTTAGCTAAAAAAGATGCTCGAACTTTTGTGCGTTTTTTTTACTCGGCAGCCACTGAATGTGAATTAGATAAACAAGGACGAATCAATATACCCAGTACATTAAGAGAGTATGCGGCTTTGTCAAAAGAATGTGTCGTTATCGGTGTTTCAAACCGAATCGAAATTTGGGATGAAACACGTTGGCAAGAATTCTCGGAAGTAGCAGCAGAAAATTTTGATGAAATTGCTGAAAGCATGATTGACTTTGGACTATAAGAAATAGGAAGAGGCTGACTAATGACTGAAATATTTCAACACTATACAGTCATGTTGAAAGAAACGGTAGATGGATTGAACATCAGACCCGATGGTATTTATGTAGACTGTACACTAGGTGGCGCCGGACATAGCGAATATTTATTGAGCCAGTTAAATTCAAATGGGCATCTCTATGCATTTGATCAAGACCAAAAAGCAATTGATCATGCAAAAATACGGTTAGCCCGATATGTTGAAAAAGGCATGGTTACTTTTATCAAAGCAAATTTTCGAGAGCTAGAAGAAAAGGTAAAAGAACATGTTTCTCAAGTAGATGGCATTTTATATGATTTAGGAGTGTCTTCTCCACAATTGGATGAAGCCAAAAGAGGTTTTAGTTATCATAAAAACGCACCTTTAGATATGCGAATGGATCAAACGGCGCCTCTGTCAGCCTATCATGTGATCAATGAATATCCCTACAATGAATTGGTAAAAATTTTCTTTCGTTATGGCGAAGAAAAATTCTCAAAGCAAATCGCACGCGAAATCGAACGAGTGCGAAAAATTCATACGATTGAAACAACAGGAGAATTAGTTGATATTATCAAAGACGTGATTCCAGCGCCAGCTAGAAGAAAAGGTGGGCATCCAGCCAAACGAATTTTCCAAGCGGTACGAATTGCAGTGAATGATGAACTAGGAGCAGAAGAAGCTTCATTAGAACAAGCGATTCGTCTTTTAAAAATCAATGGACGAATCAGTGTGATCACCTTCCATTCTTTAGAAGATCGTATTGTGAAAAATATGTTCAAAGAATATAGTACTGTTCAAGATCTACCCCCAGGGCTTACTGTGATTCCAGAAGAATTTCAACCAGAGCTAAAAGTAATCAATAGAAAGCCAATCCTTCCATCTGAAAAAGAATTAACTGAAAATAATCGATCACGTAGTGCAAAATTACGGATTGCTGAAAAAATACGAGTGAAAGAGGAGTAGCGTAATGGCAGAATTAAAAAAAGCACAAGAATATCCATACGATTTACCTGAATTGGTTGATCAACCTGAACAACAATTGCCAGAGCCAAATCAAGAGAGCTTTCTTCCTCAATCACCAGCCAAAGGCTTAAAGCATATTTCTAATTTAGAAAAAATAGCTGTGGTAAGTATTATTCTTTCCGTGATTTCATTATGTGTCCTAACGGTTATGTTACGTACGAATATCAGTGGTGTAGAAAAAACGATCACAACGATTCAAACCGAAATCAATGAAAAAACAAAAGATAAAACAAGTTTGGTACAAGAAAAAAATGAATTATCACGTACTGAACGTATCAAAAAAATCGCAGAAGAAAAAGGGTTGTCAATTGATGACGACAATTTAAGGAAAGTGAAGTAAATGAGTCTTAAAAATAAATTCCGGCGGTTTATGGAAAAGAAAAATCTAAATCCGATGAACAATCGCAAAAAAGTAGGTATCATTTTATTTGCTACGAGTATTGGATTGTTCTTTTTATTTGCCGTGCGTTTTTCATATATCGTCATTGGAGGACATGTTGCGGGCACCTCTTTAGCAGAAAAAACAGAACAACTTTATAAAGGCAGTGAAGTGGTAAAAGCAAGACGTGGAAAGATTTATGATCGTAATGGCGTTGCTCTAGCAGAAGATTCAACATCTTATTCAATCAAAGCGATTCTTTCAAAAACATATACATCTGGCAAAAAGAATTTGTATGCAGAAGAAAAAAACTTTGATAAGATTGCTGAAATTTTAAATAAAAATCTCTCCATTGAAAAGAATGAAGCTTTAAAAATTTTAGAAGATGGGAAAAAGAATGATTTATACCAAGTAGAGTTTGGCAGTTACGGAAAAAATATCAGTCAAGAAACTAAACTAAAGATTGAATCTGATATGAAACAAGCAGGTGTCGTTGGACTGTATTTTGAAAATCATTCAGTACGCATGTATCCTAATGGAGTATTTTCTTCACATTTTATCGGTTATGCTGTCCCAGATAAAGATGAAAATGGCTTAGTTGGAAAACTTGGTTTAGAAGCTGCTTACAATGATATTTTGAGTGGTAAGGATGGCAAGATCATCTATCAAAAAGATAACTTTCAACGTCCTTTACCGGGAACAGTAGCAGAAGAAGTAAAATCTGTGGATGGCCAAGACATTTATACTACTTTAGACAGTCGTTTACAAAGTTACTTAGAAACTTTGATGGATCAAGTAAATAAAGAATATCAGCCAGAAGATCTGACAGCTGTTTTAATGAAAGCTAAAACTGGGGAAATCTTAGCAATGGGCCAACGGCCAACGTTTAATCCTGAGACCATGGAGGGATTAACTGGCAAGGATGCTGTTTGGCGGAATTTACTAGTTCAAGATAGCTATGAATCTGGATCAACAATAAAAGTATTCACGACAGCAGCAGCTATTGAAGAAGGTAAATTCAATGAAAATGAGTCTTATCAATCAGGAAAAATAAAAGTCGCTGATGCCACGATTAATGACCACGATTATGGAGCAAAAGGCATACTTACGATGAGACAAGCTCTTTCATGGTCAAGTAATGTTGGGATGGTGATGTTAGAACAGCGAATGGGCGGTACATGGTATAACTATCTACAAAAATTAGGGTTTGGTCAAAATACTCATTCAGGTTTAGACGATGAAGTAACGGGAGCATTAACGGAAAACATCGTTGACCGAGCAATGAGTGCATATGGACAAGCGATCGGTGTAACGAATTTTCAAATGATGAAAGCTTTCACCTCGATTGCCAATAATGGGACGATGATCCAACCACGTTATATAAGCAAGGTTGTTGATTCTTCATCTGGCGAAGAACGTACGACTCAAACAGAAGTATTGGGTCAGCCTTTTTCAAAAGAAACAACAGAGAAAGTGCGCGAATACATGCGTGATGTTGTTGAAAGTGAAAATTATGGTAGTGCTTATGGGGTTTATAGTGTACCTGGATACAATGTATCAGCGAAAACTGGTACAGCACAGATTGCGTCTGATAAAGGAGGATATCAAACGGGAGATACTGCTTACTTGTATTCAATCGTTGAAATGGTTCCTTCTGAAAACCCAGATTATATTTTATATCTTACGATGAAACATCCAAAAACGTATGATCGGACAGCGTTAGCGAAAATAGCTAATCCATTGATGAAACGTGCAATGGACTTCAAAGAAAGCGAAACAGATCGTGCAGCAGAAGAAAAAACAGAAAAAGTTACTGTAGCAGATTACCGTAATTTAAATACCGATGTTGCCGCAGCAGATGCGCAAAAAAGTTGTTTACAGCCCATCGTGATTGGTGATGGTGAAAAAGTTAAAAAACAATCTACAGCAAATGGCGATCATTTGATTTCTGGTGAAAAAATCATTTTATACGCTGGCGGTGAGAAATTAATGCCAGATGTTACTGATTGGTCTAAAGCCGATATAATGAAGTTAGGGAAAATTTTAGGTATTGAAGTCACTTTCCACGGGGATGGTTACTGTAAAGAACAAAGTTTAGCACCTTATGAAAAAATTACCGAAGATAAATTAAGCTTTACCTTAGAAGAATAAGTATAGAATTGGGAGAGAAAAAGAGCATGGAGTGGACACAAGCATTGATTCCTATCGTTAGTAGTTGTGCAATGACTATTGCATTGATGCCACTATTTATTGGGTATTTTCAAATGAAAAAACAAGGGCAGGCGATTCGTGAAGAAGGACCACGATGGCATAATGTCAAAGCCGGAACGCCTACTATGGGTGGGTTGGTATTTTTAATTGCAGCAATATTAACGGGGATTTGGGTTGGCGCTTGGCAACAACAATTAACGCCTACTCTTTTCATCCTATTATTTGTTTTAGCTTTATATGGAGCTATCGGTTTTTTAGATGACTTTATCAAGATTTTTAAAAAACGCAATATGGGATTAACTTCTAAACAAAAATTAGTTGGGCAAATTATTGGTGGGATTATTTTTTACAGCGTCTATCATTTAGAAAGTTCCCCCGGTAATGTTCTTTTTGGCCTTATTTATGGAGGATTTGCTATTTTTTGGTTAGTTGGCTTTTCAAATGCGGTGAATCTCACAGATGGTATTGATGGTTTAGTGGCTGGACTAGGAAGTATTTCCTTTATAACTTATGGTATTATTGCTTGGCATCAAAAACAATATGATGTATTGATTATTTGTTTGAGTGTGCTTGGAGGATTGCTGGGATTTTTTACCTATAACCGAAAACCAGCAAAGATTTTCATGGGGGATGTTGGTTCATTAGCATTAGGTGGATTATTAGCGGCAATTTCCATCATGCTAAATCAGGAATGGACATTATTGTTGGTCGGTTTAATTTATGTAATAGAAACTGCCAGTGTGATGCTTCAAGTTGCATCTGTTAAATTACGAGGAAAACGAATTTTCAAAATGTCTCCTATCCATCATCACTTTGAAATGTTTGGCTGGTCGGAGTGGAAAATTGATATTGTTTTTTGGTTAATAAGTATTGTGACTTCTTTAATAACACTATGGTTTATTTGGTAGGAGATGACAAGAAATGAAAAAAATTTCAACGTATGAAAATAAAAAAGTCCTTGTCCTTGGATTAGCAAAAAGTGGATTTAGTGCGGCCAAATTGTTACATGAATTGGGCGCACTTGTTACTGTTAACGATGGCAAACCCTTTGATGAAAATCCAGAAGCACAAGAATTACTCTCAGTGGGAATCAAAGTAATTGCAGGCAATCACCCAATTGAGTTATTGGATGAAGAGTTTTCTTTGGTAGTCAAAAATCCTGGTATACCTTACAACCATCCATTTGTTTTAAAAGCACAAGAACTGGATATTCCGGTAATTACGGAAGTGGAGCTAGCTTACGAGGTAGCGGAATGTCCAATTATTGGTATCACTGGAACAAATGGTAAAACAACGACTACGACGATGATCGGTTTGTTATTAAATGCAGGTCAGCTATCAGGAACGGCTCGCTTGGCAGGAAATATCGGTTATCCAGCGAGTAGTGTGGCACAAGAGGCAACAGCTAATGACAATATCATTATGGAATTATCAAGCTTTCAACTAATGGGGATTACGGAGTTTCATCCTCATATTGCAGTTGTGACCAATATTTATGAAGCTCATCTTGACTATCATAAAACAAGAGAAGAATACGTGAAAGCAAAGTGGCATTTGCAACAGAATATGACAGCATCTGACTATTTGATCTTGAATTGGAATCAAGAAGAACTGAGAGATTTAAGTAAAAAGACTAAAGCTACGGTGGTACCATTTGCCACTCAGCAAAAATTAAACAAAGGTGTCTATTCATTCGAAGGCAGTATTTATTATGATCAAGAAAAGATCATGGAGACCTCAGAATTAGGTGTACCCGGTGTCCACAACATTGAAAATGCGCTAGCAGCGATTTCGGTAGCGAAACTCTATGACATCTCTAACGAAAGAATTAAAGAAACTTTGCATCTTTTTCATGGGGTCCCTCATCGTACACAGTACGTCGGTACAGTACAAGACCGAAAATTTTACAATGATTCAAAAGCAACAAACATTTTAGCGACGAAAATGGCGTTAAGTGGCTTTTCGCTAGAAAAATTAGTTTTGATTGCTGGAGGGCTTGATCGCGGAAACACATTCGACGAACTAGTTCCTTCTTTAAAAGAGATCAAAGCACTCATTGCTTTTGGTGAAACAAAAGAAAAATTAGTAGAAGCAGGAAACAAAGCAGGAATTCCCATCATCAAGATAGCTGAAAATGCAGAATCAGCGGTACCGATTGCACTTGACTTGAGTGATGCGGGAGATTCGATTTTATTATCACCTGCAAATGCTAGTTGGGATCAATACCCTAATTTTGAAATTATAGGCGAACGCTTTATGGAAACCGTAAGAAATCTAAAATAGAAAAAAACTAGAAACGAGCGATAAGGAATGAAAATTTTGGTTACAGGTGGTGGGACTGGTGGTCATATCTATCCAGCACTAGCCTTTGTCAATTATGTAAAAAAACAAGAACCGAATACGGAGTTTATGTATGTGGGAGCGAAAAGAGGTTTGGAAAACAAGATTGTGCCTCAGACAGGGATCCCGTTCCATACTTTAGAAATTCAAGGGTTTCAGCGAAAAGTTTCACTAACGAATGTTAAGACGATACAACTTTTTTTTAAAAGCATCTATGAAGCCAAAAAAATCTTAAAAGACTTCAAACCAGATATTGTCATTGGTACGGGTGGATATGTTTCAGGAGCTGTGGTATATGCGGCTTCCAAATTAGGTATTCCCACAATTATCCATGAACAAAACAGCGTTCCAGGGATGACCAATAAATTTTTGAGTCGCTATGTTGATCGAATTGCTCTTTCTTTCATGGATGCAGCACCTTTTTTTCCAGAAGAAAAATCATCGTTGATTGGAAATCCACGAGCGCAAGAAGTAGCGGATATGAATAAATCTAGAATTTTAGAAAATTTTGGACTTGATCCAGAGAAAAAAACGGTATTAATTTTTGGTGGAAGTCAAGGGGCACTGAAAATAAACCAAGCAGTCACTGAGTTCTTAACTACATTCGATCGTTCAGACTATCAAATCCTTTACGCTTCAGGGGAACGTTATTATCAGGAGATCAAGAAAAAAGTTTCGCCTTCTACAAATGTAAGTATTCAACCTTATATTAGTAAAATGGCAGAAGTAATGGCTGCAAGTGACTTATTAGTGGGCAGAGCAGGTGCCACTTCTATTGCAGAATTAACTGCATTAGGCTTACCAGCTATCTTGATTCCAAGTCCCTATGTAACAAATGATCATCAAACAAAGAATGCATTGAGCTTAGTGAATGCAAACGCAGCAAAAATGATCAAAGATGATGAATTGGATGGGCAAACATTAAAATTGGCGATCGAAGAAATCATGTCAAATGATACCTTGCAAAAACAAATGTCTGCTGCTTCTAAAGAGCAAGGAATTCCAGATGCGTCTGAACGAATGTACAACCTAGTAATAACATTAATTCAAAAGTAAAGGCGGGTGGTCTTAGTGGGTAAGAAAAAAAAGTCAGACAAACTGCCGGATCAGTCTATAGATGAAAATAATCTAACTCCTTGGCAAAAGGCCAACCGGAAATATTTAGCAGAATATGACAAAGTAGCTGATAGTAAGGAAAATGAGGTCCAAAAAGAAGAGACGAATCTGACAAATGATAAACCGACAGAATCATCTGAGGACGAGCTAAAAAAAGCGGAAATTCCTAAAAAAATAGAAGTGGAACCTTTTGAAAAAATTGAGCAACCAAAAACTGGCAGTCCATATAATGGTTCTTTTTTAAATCGTCTTCCTAATTTAAAAAACCACAGGAACAAAGTTTTATATCGAAGACTTGCTTTGATTATTACAACCTTAAGTATCCCCCTGATCTTTTTGATTTATTATGTTTCCCCTTATAGCAGATTGCAAGCAATCAGTGTTTCTGGTAATGAGACGATTTCAAGTCAAACAGCGATTGCTAATACTAATCTAGCGATTGGTGGGAATGTTTGGCAACAGTATTGGCATAAGGACCAATACATTGCAATGTTAAAGAAAGAACAGCCGAGAATTGAAACAGCTCAACTCCATTTCAAATCAATCAATACCTTTCAGCTGTCAATCAATGAGTACAAAGAAATTGCTTTGGTCATGAAAGATGGACAATACTATCCTGTTATTGAAAATGGCAAAGTTCTAAATGAAAAAGTAGCGAATCCAACAAAAAATCTACCGATATTAGAGGGGTTCACAGATAATAACAAAATAAGTTATTTGGTAAACCAATACAATAAATTATCTTCAGAGTTACAAAAAGCTATCTCAGAAATTAAGTATACGCCAAAAGACAGCAATAAAAATTTGATCCAATTAAATATGAATGATGGCAATCAGGTGATTGTCAATATTCAAAATTTGTCCAGTCAAATGAAATATTATTCGCATGTTGCAAAAGAGATGACAGAAAAAGGTGTAATTGATATGGAAGTTGGTATTTTCTCTTATCCTTATGCTGATAGTAGCCAAGAAGCAGATTCATCTATTGCAAATGCCACGGAGAATTCAGCTGAACAGGAAGGATCAAATACCTCAGACCAATCATCTGAGTCAAGTGAGGCAGACCAATCAGACAATACAAGTGAAACGAGTCAAATGGATGACAATTCGAGTTCATCGTCGTCTATTTCAACGGAAAATTAATAAAACAGTTTTAAAAAGTGATAATCTACTTTCTAAAAACCGGTAATTTATGGTAGAATTGAAGGCAGTGAATATATCTATTAAAGTATATTTAAAAACGGACGTTAGTTGTTCGCTTGTATATGGAATAGTAAGTAGGAGGGAATCCCATTCATGGCAAAAACAGGAATGTATGTAGGCCTTGATATTGGAACGACATCTGTCAAAGTTGTCGTGGCTGAATATATCTACAGCCAAATGAATATTATTGGAGTAGGAAATGCAAAATCAGAAGGGATTAACCGTGGCATTATCGTTGATATCGATAAAACGGTTCAAGCGATACAACGAGCAGTACGACAAGCAGAAGAAAAAGCAGGGATACAAATCAAAGGGGTAAGTGTTGGCGTCCCAGCAAATATGCTTGAAGTGGAAAATTGCCAAGGAATGATTGCAGTGAACGGCGATTCGAAAGAAATCACCGACGAAGATGTCAGAAATGTGGCTTCAGCTGCCCTTGTTCGTTCAATTCCTCCTGAACGTCAAATTGTATCGATATTGCCACAAGATTTTACCGTTGATGGATTCGAAGGGATTAAAGATCCTCGAGGAATGATCGGTGTTCGATTAGAAATGTACGGCTTGTTATTTACTGGCCCTAAGACCATCGTTCATAATATCCGTAAATGTGTAGAAAAAGCAGGTTTAATTGTAAATGAATTAGTGATTACACCTTTAGCTTTAACAGAAACAATCCTTTCAGATGGAGAACAAGATTTTGGAACAATCGTGATCGATATGGGTGGTGGACAAACTACAACTGCTGTCATGCACGATAAACAGTTGAAGTTTACTAGTCTGTATCAAGAAGGTGGCGAGTTTGTCACAAAAGATATTTCGATCGTATTAAACACTTCTTTCAATAATGCGGAAGCGCTAAAAATTAATTATGGCGATGCTTATCCAGAACGTACTTCTGAAAAAGAAGAATTTCCAGTTGATGTGATCGGTCAATCTGAACCAGTAAAAGTTGATGAACGCTATTTATCAGAAGTTATTTCAGCTCGTATGGAACAGATTTTCAATAAAGCAAAAGATGCTTTAGACCAAATTGAAGCATTGGAATTACCTGGTGGTGTCGTACTTACAGGCGGTGCTGCTAGTCTTCCAGGTGTCGTAGACTTAGCACAAGAAATTTTTGGTGTTAACGTTAAATTATACGTGCCTAATCAAATGGGACTCCGCAATCCAGTCTTTACAAATGTCATCAGTATCGTTGATCATTCAGCCAACTTGAGTGAAGTGTATCAGTTAGCAAAAATTGCTGTGACAGGCGAAACAACAATTGCTCATCATCCAACTGTAGAACAGGAAGTGACTTCGTATAACGAAAGTTATGATGTTCCAGAAGAAACGGTTTACGACGAACCTGAAGAAAAGAAATCTGGCGAAAATGTAACAAATAAAATTAAAGGTTTCTTTACAAATATTTTTGATTAATTCATCCTGGGAGGAATAAAATATGGAATTCTCAATTGATAATAATATCAATGACGGCGCAGTAATCAAAGTCATCGGTGTCGGTGGTGGCGGAGGTAATGCTGTAAACCGTATGATTGAAGAAAATGTAAAAGGTGTTGAGTTCATTACAGCTAACACAGATGTCCAAGCATTGAAAAATTCAAAAGCTGAAACAGTTATCCAATTAGGTCCTAAGTATACCCGTGGACTTGGTGCAGGTTCTCAGCCAGAAGTTGGTCAAAAAGCGGCAGAAGAAAGTGAACAAGCTTTAAGAGAAGCTTTAGATGGCGCTGACATGATTTTCATTACTGCTGGTATGGGTGGCGGTACTGGAACTGGTGCAGCACCGATCGTCGCTGGAATAGCAAAAGAATTAGGAGCTCTGACTGTCGGCGTTGTAACTCGTCCATTTACTTTTGAAGGACCTAAACGGGGAAGATTTGCTGCAGAAGGTATTGCACGTTTAAAAGAAAACGTGGATACGTTATTAATTATTTCAAATAATCGTTTGCTTGAAGTTGTTGATAAAAAGACACCAATGTTAGAAGCATTCCGTGAAGCAGATAATGTATTACGCCAAGGTGTTCAAGGTATCTCTGATTTAATCACAGCACCAGGTTACGTAAACCTTGATTTTGCTGATGTGAAAACAGTAATGGAAAATCAAGGGACGGCATTAATGGGGATTGGCGTTGCCAGTGGCGAAGAACGTGTAATCGAAGCAACGAAGAAAGCAATTTCTTCTCCACTTCTTGAAACATCAATTGATGGGGCGGAGCAAGTATTGCTTAATATCACTGGTGGATTAGATATGACTTTATTCGAAGCACAAGATGCTTCAGATATCGTAGCAAATGCTGCAACAGGCGATGTAAATATTATTTTAGGTACATCAATCAATGAAGAAATGGGCGATGAAATCCGTGTAACGGTTATTGCAACGGGTATCGACGAATCAAAAAAGGAACGCAAGTCTAGTCGTCCAGCTAGACAAACACAAATGCAATCATTTACTCAAAAAACAGTATTAGATATGGATCAAGCTAAACCAATTTCTGCAGAAGAAGAAAGCAGTTTTGGTGACTGGGATATCAGACGCGAACAAAACGTACGTCCTAGAGCTGATGAATCTAACTTTGATACTATTGAAAAAAAAGAATTTGATACGTTCAATCGTGAAGAAACAAAATCAAATGGTGACGATGAATTAAGTACACCACCATTTTTCCGTCGTAAAAAATAAAGGAGAGGAAGAGCACATGATTGCTGACAACTTGCTAAAAATCGAGCAAGAGATTCAGGACTCGTGTGCTCTTGTTCATCGTAATCCGAAAGAAGTTACTTTGATAGCTGTAACCAAATCAGTTGATTCTGCGACAACAGAAAAACTGATTGAACAGGGCATAAAAAACTGCGCGGAGAATCGCGTGGATAAATTGTTACAAAAAAAAACAAGAATTGTTTAAGTATCCTGATGTAAGGTGGCATTTGATTGGCAATTTACAGCGTAGAAAGGTAAAATTGATTATAAATGAAATTGATTGCTTTCACGCATTAGATAGTTTGAAATTAGCAGAAGAAATAAAAAAACGAGTAGAAAAAACGCTTGATTGTTTTATTGAAGTGAATGTTTCTGGAGAGGTTTCCAAGCATGGACTCTCACCTGAAGCACTTTTCTCCTTTATCGAGTCTTTAGCTATGCTATCAAAAATAAGAATTGTTGGTTTGATGACAATGGCGCCTAAAGATGCTTCTGCTAAGCAAATTCGTAAAGTATTTGGTACGCTGAAAGAATTGCGTTATCTTGTTCAAATGAAAGGATTTTCTCATGCACCATGTACAGAATTGAGCATGGGAATGAGTCAAGACTTTCAACTTGCAATCGAAGAAGGAGCCACCTTTATTCGTGTAGGTACAGCGCTATTCAAAGACGAGGGGGAACAATAATGTCACTTTTAATATAGAAGTGCGATTGCTAATTTTTTCGGATTAGCTGATGAAGAAGAGTATGAAGAGTATCCTGAACCATCAAAATCGGCTGTCGTTCAACAGCCAATGCAACAAAAACAAACACAAGCCCAAATGAGTCAGCCTCGAACTGTCTCAAAATCACGCGAATCACAAAAAACACGATCAGCTGTTCACGAAACTACACAGACAAATGAAACAAAAAAAATCATCGAATTGCATCAAACACCAGCTAAAAAAGTTCGAAAAGAAGAAGTAACAACTCCTCCCTTTTCTCCAAAAAACAATCTAGCTGGCAAAATCACAGTTATGGAACCACGTGCTTATTCCGAAGCGATGGCGATTGCAAAACGAATCATTGCTGGTGAAGCTACCTTAGTTAATTTTCATTTAGTTGAAGAAAAGCAAGCGAGAAGAATCGTTGACTTTTTAACGGGAACTGTCTATGCATTAGATGGTGACATTAAGCGTGTGGGAGATGAAATTTTTCTATGCACGCCTATGGGAATGGAAAATTGATAGTTCAATAGCGCAGTCTTTTACAGACGTGAATATGTTTGATCTATAAGAGGAGGAACAACGATTAATATTATTTTTGTATTACTTAACTTGCTTGGACGAGCAGCGAGTCTTTACACGATTTTGTTGATGGTCTATGCACTCTTGTCTTGGTTTCCTGGAGGATATCAATCTAGTCTTGGACGCTTTTTAGCAAAAATCTGTGAACCATATATCCAGTTGTTTGAGCGTCTACCTCTACGTTTTGGAGGATTCGATTTTACGATTTTAGTCGCGATTTTAATTTTGAATTTAGCTATTCAAGGCTTACAACAGATCGTTTTATGGTTGATCATGGCCTTTTATTAAAATGATTGGCGTAAATGATAGGAGGGGAAAAAATGGACGCAAATGTTTATCAACATTTTCGTGCAGATGAACGTTCTTTTATCGATTCAGTAGGTGATTGGATCGAACAAGTGCAAGGGCAATATGCACCTTATTTAACAGAATTTCTTGATCCAAGACAATCCTATATATTAGAAACGCTTATACGTCAAAATAGTGACCTTAGCTTTGCATTTTATGGTGGCTATCAGCAAGCAGAGCGAAAGAGATGTTTAATTTTTCCTGATTATTATGCGCCTAGAGATGAATATTTTGAAGTTTCACTATATGAAATTCATTATCCAAGTAAGTTTGCTAGTTTGAGCCATGGAAAGATTTTAGGTACCTTAGTTGGTACTGGGATCAAACGTTCTTACTTTGGGGATACTATTTCTGATGGCAATCGCTGGCAAGTATTTATTGCTCAAGAAGTGGTCCAGTTTATAGCTACACAGAGATGATTCTACCAAAAGATGATTCTACCAAAAGATGATTGGGCACAAGAAAAAGGAACAGTGACTTCATTGAGACTAGACAGCGTGATCTCTGAGATTTATAATATTTCCAGACAGCGTTCTAAGCAGTTGATTGAGTCTGGAAAAGTAAAAGTGAATTGGACAGAAAATACCCGTCCAGATTTTTTATTAGAGCTATTAGATATCGTTTCGATCCGTGGTTTTGGTCGAATCCAAATCCAAGAAATCGAAGGCAAAACCAAAAAAGAAAAATACAGAATATTATTTGGTGTATTACGTAAATAAAACAAAAAGGTGGTTTACTCATGGCTTTAACTCCATTAGATATCCAAAACAAAACTTTCCCCACCAAAATGCGGGGATATAATCAAGATGAAGTAGATGATTTCTTAGACCTAGTCGTACGCGACTATGAAGAAGTAACACAGAGAAATCGTGAACTTGAAAAAGCAGTCAAACATTCTGAAGAAAAATTAGAATATTTCAATGAATTAAAAGATGCATTGAATCAATCAATTATCGTTGCACAAGACACGGCAGATAAAGTAAAAACAAGTGCAAGCAAAGAATCAGAAGTAATCGTTACATCTGCCCAAAACAAAGCGGATGAATTAGTAGCAACTGCTGAAAAACGAGCACATCAATTACTGACTGATGCAGAAGAAAAAGCAAGAAAAATCTTAACAGATGCAACTGAAAAAGCAAAACAATTGGCTGTTGAAACAGAAGACTTAAAGAAAAAAACACGCGTCTTCCATCAAAGAATCAGCTTGATGTTAGAATCTCAATTAGAACAAGTAAAAAGTCCAGAATGGGATGAGATTTTGCAACCTTTTTCAAGTTATGTGACCGATAGTCATGAAGTAATCAAAGAAGTTTTGGCAAAACAACTTGACAATGAAAATCAAACTGAGGTAAACTCAAACACAGGAATCATAGAAGCACCTATGACTGCATTTGATACACAGGCAATTGATATCTCGATTGTACCTAGTGAAGACGAAGAAAGATAGAACAGAAAAGCATTTTGGAAAACTTTTCAGCGAGCCGATGAGAGTGAAAGTTCGGTAAGTCACTACAAAATGAAAGATCCTCTATCATGATTGTTTCTGAACATACAGTAAGAAACAACGGTTGACCTCGTTATTGGTTATAAGAGAGTTACGCTATTTTGTAACTGAATTTGGGTGGTACCACGGCATGTTCGTCCCTAAGATGAACATGCCTTTTTGCGTTTTCTAAAATGATGAAAGAAGGAGTGTAACTATATTTATGAAAATGAAGGAGACATTACAACTAGGAAAAACCAAATTTCCTATGCGTGGTAATTTGCCTAATCGTGAAGTCGATTGGCAAAGAGAATGGGAAGAAGAGAAAATCTACCAAAAAAGACAAGAATTAAATGAAGGGAAACCAAGTTTTATTCTTCATGATGGACCTCCTTATGCGAATGGAAACATTCATTTAGGACATTCTTTAAACAAAATCAGTAAAGATATCATTATTCGATCAAAATCGATGTCTGGATTTCGTGCACCGTATGTACCTGGCTGGGATACACATGGGTTACCAATTGAACAAATATTGGCCAACAAAGGTATCAAACGAAAAGAACTTTCAATGGTAGAATATTTAGAAAAATGTCGAGAATATGCATTTTCTCAAGTTGACAAGCAACGAGAAGATTTTAAACGTCTAGGTGTAGCTGGCGATTGGGATCATCCATATGTTACGCTGGATCCTTCTTATGAAGCAGCACAAATTCGTGTCTTTGGTAAAATGGCTGAAAAAGGTTATATTTATAAAGGATTAAAACCAATTTATTGGTCACCATCAAGTGAATCTTCCCTTGCTGAAGCAGAAATCGAATACAAAGACGTTAAGTCTCCGTCTATTTTTGTGGCGTTCAACGTGAAGGATGGAAAAGGGATACTGGAGGAAGATGCAGCCTTTGTTATTTGGACGACCACGCCATGGACACTTCCAGCCAATCAAGGAATTGCTGTCAATCCTTATTATACTTATGTGACGGTAGAAGCAGATGGACGTAAATTTGTGGTTGCGAAAGATTTGCTAGAAAAAGTTCAAACTGAAATTGGTTGGACAGATGTCCAAATCTTAAAAGAGATTGCTGGACAAGAAATGGAATACATGACTGCATGGCATCCATTTTATGAACGCGAATCCTTAGTGATCTTAGGTGATCATGTTACTTTAGATGCTGGTACTGGTTTAGTTCATACGGCACCAGGTCATGGGGAAGATGACTATATTGCTGGTAATAAATATAAATTACCGGTTGTCTCTCCAGTAGATTCTAAAGGTGTTTATACGGCTGAAGCGCCCGGATTTGAAGGTATCTTTTATGATAAAGCCAATCCAATGATTACTGATCTATTAAAAGAAAAAGGTGCATTGCTAAAATTAGATTTCTTCACGCATAGTTATCCTCATGACTGGCGGACTAAAAAACCGGTAATTTACCGTGCAACTCCGCAGTGGTTTGCTTCTATTGATGATTTCCGACAAAATATTTTGGAGGAAGTTGAAAATGTAAACTGGATCATTCCATGGGGAAAAACACGTCTGTATAACATGATTCGCGATAGAGGAGACTGGGTTATTTCACGTCAGCGTTCATGGGGAGTCCCATTACCGATCTTTTATGCTGAAAATGGGGAGGCAATCATTACACCTGAAACGATTGAGCATGTAGCCAATTTATTTGCTGATCACGGCTCAATCATCTGGTTTGAAAAAGAAGCAAAAGAACTTCTTCCAGATGGGTATACTCATCCCGGTTCACCAAACGGTCAATTTACAAAAGAAAAAGATATTATGGATGTTTGGTTTGATTCCGGTTCATCACATGAAGCAGTTTTACGTCAACGTCCAGAATTGTCTTTCCCAGCTGACATGTACCTTGAAGGCTCCGACCAATACCGCGGTTGGTTTAACTCAAGTATTACAACAAGTGTTGCTATCAATGGAGTAGCTCCTTATAAGTCTGTTCTTTCTCAAGGATTTACTTTAGACGGGGAAGGACGTAAAATGAGTAAATCACTAGGTAATACAATCTTACCTGAAAAAGTGATTAAACAATTTGGTGCGGATATTTTACGCTTATGGGTAGCAAGTGTTGATTATGAGGCAGATGTACGTGTGTCAATGGATATTTTAAGTCAAGTAGCAGAGGTTTACCGTAAAATCAGAAATACTATGCGCTTCTTGATTGCGAATACTGAAGACTTTGATCCTAAAACAGATACCATTTCTTTTGAAGAATTACGCTCTGTAGATAAATATATGACAGTCCGTTTAAATCAAGTCATCAAAGAAATCCGCGAAGAAGGGTATGAAAAATATAATTTCATGCATATCTATCGGACAGTAATGAACTTTTTATCGGTTGATTTATCGGAATTTTATCTTGATTTTGCGAAAGATGTTGTTTATATTGAGTCAGAAAATGATTATCAACGTCGGTGCATGCAAACCGTATTTTATCAAACCGCGGTTGCTTTAACACAATTATTGACACCGATTATTCCGCATACGGCAGAGGAAATTTGGTCTTATTTAAAAGAGGAAGAAGAATATGTTCAATTAAGCGAACTGCCAGGCTACCAACAATTTCCTAATCAAGAAGAATTGATGGATACTTGGTCGGCATTCATGGATTTTCGTGATAAAGTATTAAAAGCTTTAGAAGAAGCAAGGAATACGAAATTGATCGGTAAATCTTTAGAAGCGAAGTTAACGATTTATCCAAATCAACAAGTAAAAGAATTATTAACAGCTGTGGATACCTATATTCCTCAATTATTGATTATCTCTCCAGATTATTATGAAGTAGTGTCAGAACAAACAAAAGTACCAGAAGCCGCAATGCAGTTTGAAGATGTTGCTATTTTAGTAGAAAAAGCAGATGGAGAAACATGTGATCGTTGTCGCCAAATCCGTAAAGATGTGGGTGTAGATGAAAAATTGCCACACCTGTGTGGCCGTTGTGCGCATATCGTTGAAGAAAATTATCCAGAAGCAATAGCAGAAGGATTTGAATAAAAAATAAAAGAAGTATTGTCATTGATTAGAATCAATGACAATACTTCTTTTATTTAGTTTAGAAAAAGAGGTTAAAGGCAGGCTAATAAGAGAAAAAATCTAAAAAGTTACGTGTATCAAAAATTGAAAAAAGCTAATTATTTTATTCGATAAATTTTTATTAACAAGTGTAAGCCAAGGATAGCAAAAATAATAATCAGAACGAACTTAAAAAATTTACGTTTCATTTTTTAGCTAAGTATATATAAATTCGTTCAATATTAATCAAGCTTAGTCTTTCAATTTCCCGCGTTCACGGTACCATTCATCTGGTTGCCAGCTCCATTCAAAACCATCTCTTTCAAGAAGTTCAAATGCTTCGATTGGTCCCATTGTGCCAGCTCTATAATTTGGAAAATCAGGTTCAACTTGATCCCAAGCTTTTCGAATAACATCTACAATATGCCAAGATTGAGCTACTTCCTCCCAATGAGAGAAGTTCGTTCCATAGCCTTTTAGAGCATCTAAAAGGAGTTTTTCATAGGCTTCAGGGCTATTTTCAACCATTTCAGCGCTATTACGATACTCTAATTTTCTAAATTCAGTATTAAATCCTTGACCAACTTCTTTGCCATTCAAGGTTAATGAGAACCCTTCTGTTGGTTGGATATAGATTGTTAAAACATTGGGTGGTAATGTGGTATCTTTACAAGGTCCATCTTCCACAGAAGTTTTAAAAACATTTACTGGAACTTGTTTAAAGACAATATTGATTCGTGTCCCTTTTTCAGTCAATCGTTTACCTGTTCGTACATAAAATGGTACCCCTGACCAGCGAAAGTTATCGATGATGAATTTCCCGGCAACAAATGTCTCTGTTGTTGACACAGGTGCTACTTTATCTTCTTCACGGTAACCTCTAAATTGATTGCCATCTAGCTCCCCAAACGCGTATTGCCCACGAACGAAGTTTTTTAAAGCTTCATTTTTTTCATAAATTCGAATGGCTTTCAAGGCTTTGATTTTTTCAGAACGTATTTCTTTTTCAGAAAAAGCAACAGGTGGTTCCATTGCTAATAAGGCAACGACTTGAAGGATGTGATTTTGGACCATATCTTTCAAAGCACCACTGTGATCATAATATCCTCCACGATCTTCCACGCCCAAAGCTTCGCCAAAAGTAATCTGGATATTATCGATATAGCGATTATTCCATTGGGATTCAAAGATATTGTTAGCAAATCGAATCGCTGAGATGTTTTGGATCATTTCTTTTCCTAAATAGTGATCGATTCTGAAAATATCTTGTTCCGAAAAGACTCGACGAATTTTTTCATTTAGTTCGAAGGCAGATTGATAATCTGATCCAAATGGTTTTTCAATGATTAACCGATTGTAACCATTTTCAGTAACGATTTTTTGTGATTTTAAATGCGAAACAATTGTTCCGAAAAATTGAGGTGCCATTGCCAAATAATAGATGCGATTCCCATTTAATTGATAAGTTAGATCTAAATGATCGGCTAATTCTTTTAAGGTATTATAATGGGTTGAATCATTGACATCGTGAGATTGATAATAAAAATGACTAACAAACTCTTTTGCTTCTTCTTCAGTAGGATTGAGTGACTGGATAGTAGTAGCGACAACTTCACGATAATGTTCATCGCTCCAAGGTCTTCGAGCAGTACCAATAACGGCAAAATGTTTTCCTAGATTTCCTTTTTTATAAAGGCGGAATAAGGAAGGATACAATTTACGTTGTGCTAAATCACCTGTACCACCAAATATCGTAATTAAAACATTTTTTTCATTAGACATATTAGGTAAGCTCCTTTATAATTTGTCGACAAAAATCGTGCTGGCGGCTTTATAGCTCACAGGGATTTTCTTTTGCTTATTTTGGATTGTAATGGGGCCTTCATAAGCCGCAATATCAATAATCTCATATTCCTCATTGATATTTAGATCAATCGTTACGAGATAGTCTAGGAGTTCTCTTTCGTACAAAACACGTGCAATCCGAATCTTTGAGCCAACAGGGTAAGATTCTAATGTTTGTCTGCGTTCTTCATGGACCACTTGCTATTTTTTAGGAATAATTCCGCCATGTGGACAGTGCATAGGATGATTTAAATAGTCTTCTAAATGATCGGCAAGCTGTTCTGATGTTACGTGTTCCAATACTTCAGCATCATCATGTACTTCATTCCAACGATAGTCTAAGTGTTCAACTAAAAAAACTTCCCATAAACGATGCTTGCGAATTAAACTACTTGCTTTTTGTAGGCCAGTATCAGTTAGTTGGACGCCTTGATAAGGCGAATGTTCGACAAGCTGTTCTTTCACAAGTTTAGAAATCATTTCACTAACTGATGCTGGAGAAACAGCGAGACTAGAGACGATTTGTTTGTTATTTACTTTGGCTGTGTCTCCGCCCAGTTCCAAAATGATTTTCAAATAATCTTCTCGATTTGGTGTCATGTTCAATCATCCTTTCATGGTAAAAACCATCATACATAGTTTAACAAAAAATGTGTCGTTTTACTATTTAATCTGAAGAAAATAAGTGAAAAGAGCAGTGATAATCATTGAACGCTTTTTTCTTTGTCTTCTAAAAATATTAACAGTATGTTAAAAATTTTTACGGTTCATAATGATGAATTCAGCCTACAAAAGGTTACATAATTTTTATTCTAACATAATGGAGGCTTTATTTTTTCACATCTATGTAAAAATCATCTTACAATTATTTTAGAAAAATAAAAAATAGGTTTGCACTTTCATAAAATTCTTTGTACAATTATGGATAGATGTAATTATGATTAAAAAATAATTACATAATAATTATATTGTTTTTATATATTTCGTTTTAGAAAGGAAGAAAATCAGTGTGAACAAAAAAAGTTAACCGCTCTATCGCTCATTGCTATTTGCTCTTCTACACTAGCTGGAAACTGTACATATGCAAGTTCTCTTGACACACCACAGAGTTATATTGCAAATAATATAACAGATTACCAAAGTCAACTCACTAAATTAAATGTTACTTATCCTTTAAAATGGTGGACTAATGTGGGAGGAAGTATTGAAGCGAGCTATGACTCCAGCACTAAAGAAGTCACTGTTAAATTGCCTCTTTCTTATGAAGTGGTAGGACTTATTATGGATTACTCTTATAAGATTACAGGGGAAAATACAGGAATTAATTATTCTTCTGGATCAGGTAGAGCGATCATTGGACAAGGTGACGGATTAAGGATCATTAGAACATTTTCAGGAATTAACGAATTAGATAAGTCACTGTATATCCAAGCTTCATGGAGAGATGTTGAGTCTAATTCTACATTTCCATCAGGAACAACTGTTGCTAACGGTAAAGCGCTAGTTGACACTTCTAGCATTTTCTGATAAAAAGAGTGTGAGACAAACACCTATGAGGGATATGCCCCTCATAGGTGTTTGTCCTAGTCTTTTTTAAAGATAAGTATTTCAGCAATTAGAATAAATCTTTTGTTCGTTAAGATTTCTTTAATGAAAAATCCCAATTCTAAGATTCAATATATAAACTAAGTTCTGTTTTCAAGACTATAGAAAAATGGAAGTTATACTGGAGCTTGCACGATTAGTTGTTTTTTTCGATCATTCAATTAATCCAGTTTTTTCTTGTCTATAATAAAAGTAAAATAGTAGTGAATGTCAATTTATGAACTATCTGCTGCTGATTTTGGAACGACCAAATGATACATTAGGGAGGATTTTCCAAGAGCGCCGGCGATCAAAGATAGACTTAAAGAATAGGATAAATGTTTTTTTATTTCTCGGTTCCCTCTTAATAAAGGGTTCTTTTTTCTTTTATTTTAAAAAGAACAAAGCTCTATGACTTTGGATTAGTGTCCACTCTTAAGAGTTTTTTACGAAACTGTGGTAAAATAGTATAGGAAGTAGAGAAAAAACTGATAGTATCCTCAAGTAAAAAGCAGTAATATTTTTTCGATTTTCCTTTTAATGCTGCTCAAAAATTGTTTCTTGCGTTTAAAGACATAGTGAGACGATGATCACCTTTGTGAAGAGATTGTATAGAAGATATGTATAATTGAGAAGCCTGAGTAAACAGACTAACGGTGAGTCAAAGGATATCTTTTTGTGAGAAAATCTTTTTGAAGACTCTACTATAAACTTTAGAAAGAAGGTAAATGATATGATCAATCTAGGAATTATTGGGACCAACTGGATTACCCATCAATTTGTCCAAGCTGCACTCAGTACAAATGAATATGAACTGGTAGCTGTTTATTCAAGGCATTTAGAAAAAGCACAAGAATTTGGGGCAAAGTACGAGGGAGATATTGCCTATGCGACAGATCTAGAAACCTTTTTTGGACTCGAACATCTAAACACTGTTTACATTGCTTCACCTAATAGTCTTCATTTTGCGCAGGCAAAACAAGCAATAATGGCTGGGAAAAACGTAATCGTTGAAAAACCTGCATTTAGTACACCAAAAGAGATGGACGAGATTATCCATCTAGCAAACGAACAAAAAGTATACTTTTTTGAAGCAGCGCGAAATATTCATGAAAGAGGATTTAAAAAAATAGCAGACTACCTCCCACTAAAAGATGACGTGATTGGCGCTAATTTTAGTTATATGAAGTATTCTTCTCGCTACTATCAAGTATTGGATGGCGAAGTACCAAATATTTTCTCTCCACATTTTTCTGGTGGAGCTATGATGGATCTAGGGGTATATCTAGTCTATGCCGCAATTGGATGGTTTGGTATGCCAGCAGAAGTTCACTATTTTCCAAGGAAGATCTCAACGGGAGTAGATGGTTTAGGCTGGAGCATACTACGTTATGAAACATTTGATGTCACGATCCAACCCGGGAAAATCGGATATTCCTATTTGCCATCAGAAATTTATTTTAATTCTGGAACATTAGTTATGAATGGGGTAAATGCCATTGAAAAAGCAGAGTTCCATGATCGGAAGCATTAAGAAATCGATCAATTAGAGATCACAGTAGCGGAAAATCCAATGAGTGAAGAAGCCCAAGATTTTGCTCAGGTGATGAACCACCCAACTGATCCAACATGGGGATTATTATACGAAGAATGGATCGAACTAGCTCGTAGTGTGAACCAAGTGATCTACGATTTAAGAAAAAATGGCGACATCAGGTTCGATGCAGATAATGAGGACGATTTTTAAATGAATGAATTTATACAAACATTTCCAGATACTTGGCAAGAAAAATGGTATAAGAAAGGTTTTTTGGATCCATCGTTGATACAGCAAGCTGTTTTTCTTCCTCTTAAAGAAAAAGAAAATTTGATTGGTATTTCTCCCACAGGTTCAGGTAAGACACTCGCTTATCTTTTGCCATTGCTATTAAATGTGTCAAAAGGTGAAGGTAGCTCTTTATTAGTCTTGGCCTCTTCACAAGAATTAGCGATCCAAGTAGCAGAAGTTGCTCGAGAATGGGTAAAAGAATTAGATTTAAAAGTGCAATCAATCGTTGGGGGAGCCAACGTAAAAAGACAGATTGAAGGGTTGAAAAAACGTCCGGAAATTTTAGTAGGAACACCAGGTCGAGTATTAGAATTGATGAAGACTAAAAAATTAAAAGCCCATCAATTGAAGACGATTGTCTTTGATGAAGCAGATCAATTGTTTGATGAAGGGAACATCCGATTGATAGAACAAATCTTGCGCCAAGCACCAGTGGACTATCAATTGCTATTTTTCTCAGCTACAGCCGATCGTTCAATGGAGCAAATTGAAAAAGTGACCAATAAAACCATTCCAGTGGTAGATGTTTCAAAAGATGATGAGTCTAGAAAAGGTCAAAAGCATTATTTTCTACGCATCCCACCTCGTAAAAAAGAAGACTACTTGAGGCGTCTCGCTTATGTCGATGGATTTCAAGCTCTAGTTTTTTTCAATCAGCTTAGTGAGTTAGGAACAATGGAAGAAAAATTACAGTATCGTGGTGTTTCAGTTGGTAGTTTAGCATCAGACCAAAATAAATTATTACGTAAAGCAGCGCTTGAACAATTCAAAAATAAAAAAATAACTGTCTTATTTACAACTGATGTGGCTGCTAGAGGATTAGACATTGATCAACTTCCTTATGTAATTAATACAGAAGTACCTTTAACAGAAGAAACTTATCTTCATCGCTCGGGTAGAACTGGAAGAATGGGGAAAGACGGAATTGTCATTACCTTTGTTCAAGAGCATACGCTTAGAGATTTGAAAAAACTCGCACGGCATATGGATATAAAAATGGAAGAAATTTTTCTTCATAGTGGACAATTAGTGGAGGAATACCCTCAAAAAGAAGAAGTACCAAATGAAAATAGATTACACAAAGAAGCTCCTTTGGTTCCTTCAAAAAAAGTAAAAGATGAGCGAACTCGCACGCTAAGAAAAAAAACTAAAAATAAGCAAAAAAAAGCAGAAAAATAAAGGAGCAAGGCGCAAATAAGCGCCTTTTTGTGTTATGATGATGAAAACGGAATCAACGTTATTTAATTAAAGGAGGGATTGTATGAACGAAAGACAAGAAGAAATATTGGATCTATTGCATGCAAATCAGCAAGGTTTAACAGCAAGTGATGTAGCGAAATATTTAAAAATTGATCGAAGTAATGCAAGTAGATATCTCAGTGATTTATATAAAGATCGCTACATTATCAAAAGCTCAGGCCGACCAGTTGTTTATTCAATGCCTCCGCAAAAATCTGCTTCTGATAAAGTCCACGTTGATGCATCAACACAGGTAACCTTTAATACGTTGGTTGGTGAAAACGATTCTTTAAAAGTAAGTATCCAACAAGCAAAAGCAGCCATTTTGTATCCACCAAGAGGATTGCACACGATTATCTTTGGCGAAACTGGTACAGGAAAATCGATGTTTGCGGAATGTATGTATCATTTTGCGATTGATTCAGAAATGCTCTCAGAAGATGCGCCATTTGTTTCTTTTAACTGTGCAGATTATGCACAAAATCCACAACTTCTTTTTGGTCATATTTTTGGGATCAAAAAAGGGGCTTATACGGGTGCTTCTCAAGATAGTCAAGGTTTGATTGCGAAAGCAAACGGAGGGATTTAATTTTTGGACGAAATTCATCGACTGCCTCCAGAAGGTCAAGAAATGTTGTTTACCTTTATAGATAAAGGTGTTTACCGTCCATTAGGAGAAAGTGCGCATGTCCATGAAGCTTCTGTACAAATTATCGGCGCGACAACAGAATCATCCGAGAGCTTTTTGACGACCTTCAATCGAAGGATCCCAATGGCAATCACCTTGCCAAACCTTGCTTCTCGTTCACTAGACGAACGTTACGAAATCATCTCTTTATTTATCAAACAAGAAGCAAATCGTTTGAATCAGCGGATAGATATTGAAAAAGAAGCGATCCTTGCATTCATGCTTTATGATGCGGAAGGAAATATCGGCCAGGTAAAACGTGATTTGAAATTGGTGTGCGCAAAGTCATTTTTACATTATCGAACACATAATGAAGAAAAACTGATTATTCGTAAAGAAGAACTATCTCTTCAAGTCCAAAAGGGATTATTAAAAATCAAAGAAATTCCTGAGCGTTTGGATCTGTTTATGGATAGTAAAAGTCAATATCTTACATTTGAACCAGGATTTGCTGATGTTGTTTGGTCACAAGATCCTGAAAGGAATATGCAGGTTTACAATGATATTGAGGAAAAGATGCTCTCATTATCAGAAACAGGAGTCGAAAGTATTGATTTAGAAGCATTGATTTCCAAAGATGTCGATGCTTATTTCCAAACGTACGTAAAAGAATTAACAAAAAGTACTTTCCCAAAGGATCTTTTACCGGAGGATATTTGGCGTTTAACAAATGAACTTTATGATTTAGCAGAAACAAGATTGGATCGAATCTACAATGAAAAAGCTCGTTTTGCTTTTGCTCTTCATTTACAAAGTACGTTGGAACGGATCAAAGAAGGGCACATGATTGTCCACCCAGATCTAAATAATGTACGTAAACATTTTAAAAAAGAATTTCAAGTAGCGATTGATTTATCCACGATCATTGAAGAAGAACAACAGATTGAAATTCCTTTTGATGAAATTGGATTTATTAGCATGTTTCTTTCGATCAATCTCGGAGAAAGTGAACCCGTTAAAGAAAATAAAGTAGACGTACTCGTTTTGATGCATGGAAGGCAAACAGCATCAAGTATGCTTGAAATGGCTCAAGAATTATTAGGCACGAAGTTAGGAACGGCATTTAACATACCCTTAGCTATGGAAGTTCAAGCCATGTATGAAGAAGTATTACATTATGTTCGAAGTCGCCAAGAAAATTTAACAAATGGATTGATCTTACTCACAGATATGGGGTCTTTAAATACATTTGGAGACTTGATTTTTGAAGAAACAGGAATACGAACCAAAGCGATTACAATGAGTAGTACAATGCTCGTGATTGAAGCCATCAGAATGGCTAATGTCGGTCGAAGTTTAGAAGACATCTATCAAAATATTCAAATTTCTTTTGAAACAATTGTCAAAGATCAATTTAAAGAAGAACAGCAAGAAAGCTTTGAACGTAAAAAAGCGGTGATTGTTACTTGCTTTACTGGGGAAGGTGTAGCAGCAAAGCTATACCAAAGAATTGTTCCCGTCATTGATCAGAAAAAGGTCGAAGTGATCCAAATGCAATTTTTAGAACGAGAATCGTTTAAGCGACACATAGATGCTTTATTTAGAAGAATATGAAATAAAAGCGATCGCTGGTACTGTAGATGTGGACTATCAAAATATTCCTTTCTTTTCTGCATATGATGTTTTTGATGATGAAAAATTGAATACGTTAAAACGAATTGCTGATGACGAGGTACCGACAGCAAAAATTGTTGCTTCATTAAAAGATTCATTAAATTCAATCTCTTCTGTTGATATTCTCATTCACTCTTTACAAAAGATTATTCAACAAATCCAAACAGATCTTTCAATTATTGTAGAACCAGGAGTAGATATGGGGATCGTTATTCACTTGTCGTTTCTACTTGATGGATTGATCAAAAATGAGAAGAGTCGGGTATTTGATAATTTTTCTACATTTTCAAAAATCTACCGTTTAGAAATGGATATCGTACGAACAAATTTAATTGGACTAGAAAGAAAATATCGAGTAAAGATACCAGAAAATGAGATAGCCTTCTTAACGCAAATGTTTATTGAGAATAAAATAAAGAAGTGAAGCACACTAATGGATTTTTTTGCACGAACATCATTAGTGTGCGCACTAATGGAAAGAGCTAATGGTTGGGAAACCGCTATCTTAGCTCTTTTTTTGTTTGGCATGTTTCTTGCGTTATAATTGAGTGTAAAATAAATTAAAAGGAGTGAAAAAAATGGCGAAAAAAACAATTATGTTAGTTTGTTCGGCCGGTATGAGTACTAGTTTGTTAGTGACAAAAATGCAAAAAGCGGCTGAAGAAAAAGGGATCGATGCAGACATTTTTGCTGTATCCGCTTCTGATGCGGATAATAATCTGGAAACAAGAAGTGTAGATGTCTTATTACTTGGGCCACAAGTTCGTTTCATGAAAACACAATTTGAACAAAAATTAGCGTCAAAAGGTATTCCACTGGATGTAATTAATATGCAAGATTACGGGATGATGAATGGCGCAAAAGTGTTAGAACAAGCCGAAAAATTGATGGAATAAGTTCATAAAAATTGGAGGAAGAAAAGTGGAAGATCAACAAAATCTTGAAGCTATCATGGGTCTGATTATGTTTGGCGGAAATGCTAAGAGCGAAGCGATGGAATCGGTTGTTTCAGCGAAAAAAGGTGATTTTGTATTAGCAGAACAAAAAATAACTGATGCCAAAGAATCTCTGGTGCAAGCTCATCACTCACAGACACAGATGTTGACCCAAGAAGCGCAGGGAAATCATATGCAAGTGACTCTACTGACTGTGCATAGTCAAGATCACCTCATGACTTCGATTGCTTTTACGGATTTAGCAGAAGAAATCATCGATCTTTATCGACGTATTGAAGCTGAATAAGGAAATACTAGGAAGAAACAAAAAACTTCTTTTTTGAACGGATTTTTTTAATTTGGTATAAGGAACTCATTCTTTATATAAAAAACTTATAGGGGGAAATAAAAAATGAACGGATTAACAAGTTGGATGGAGAAATACATCCTTCCAGTTGCCGCAAAAATTGGTGCGCAAAAACATTTAGTTGCTTTGCGTGACGCTTTTATTGGAACGATGCCAGCAACAATGGCCGGATCAGTTGCGGTAATGATCAACGCAATTATTCGAGATTTGCCACAGCAATTTATTAGCACTTATGCTGATAGTTTAGCAGAAGACAAAGGAATATTTGCCGTATTGAATGTTATCATTGGAATAAACGGTTTTGTATGGAATGGAACATTAGCAATTGCAGGATTGATTTTTGCTTTTTCATGGGGGTATAATCTTGCAAGAGCATATGGTGTGAATGATTTAGCAGGTGGGATCGTCGGCCTTGCCACCTTGATTCAAGGCATCTCATTTGGTCCGGCATTATCAGCGGCTCTAAATGTAGATGTGCCACAAAAAATTGTTGATGCAATCAATGGCACATAATTAGGGGCAACAATTGTAGACGGTAACTTGTCAATAGGACTTTGGGGATGTTTAAAACTTGATCATTTAAATAGTAAC
Organism: Enterococcus lacertideformus; assembly: GCA_015680865.1. Taxonomy (GTDB): domain Bacteria; phylum Bacillota; class Bacilli; order Lactobacillales; family Enterococcaceae; genus Enterococcus_B; species Enterococcus_B lacertideformus. The sequence goes on from JADAKE010000010.1 coordinate 155,833, forward strand.
GCTTACTTCACGGTGATGATCATGGGAGCTATTTCCGTTATTATTTTCTGTAAATTAATGTTAGCAAACATTACGATCAAAATGCCTGATTCTGTACCACCGGCAGTATCTAAAGCCTTTGCAGCTATTTTACCAGCAACTATTGCTTTATATATTATTGCAATTATTAATTATATCGTCGGTCGTATTGCGAATGGTCAACTGATCATTGATTTAGTGCAAAAATATATTGCTGAACCTTTCTTAGGGTTATCTCAAGGCATCGGTGCAGTATTGATTGTCACAGTATTTGTTCAGGTTTTCTGGTTCTTTGGTATTCATGGGCCAAATGTGTTAGCACCAGTATTGGAAGGAATTTGGGGTCAAGCACAATTAATCAATATTGATATCTTCCAAAAAGGTTACAATGGAAAAACTGGTACCCCTGCAGTATTAGATGCAATTGAAGATGGCAAAGCGTACATGTGGGTTCGTGGTTCATTTGACGCATTTGCTTGGTTTGGTGGTTCAGGTGGCACAATTATTCTATTGGTTGCGATCTTGCTATTTTCAAAACGTGCAGATTACTTAACCGTTGCGAAATTATCAATTGGACCTGGTATTTTTAATATTAATGAACCTGTAATGTTTGGACTACCGATCGTTTTAAACGCGATCATGTTTATTCCATTTTTAGTAGCACCAGTTGTAGCTACAGCAATTGTCTGGGTAGCAACTTATCTTGGATTAGTCGCTCCGGTATCTCAACAAGTCACGTGGGTCGTGCCGCCATTCTTGCTTTCTTTCTTAGCAACAGGCGCAGATTGGCGCGCACCAGTCGTTACATTAGTATGTATGATCGTTACTTTCTTTATCTGGGCGCCATTCGTCATTTCGGCAAATAAGATGGATCCTTCAGTTGGAGAGCAATAAAAACAAAAAGAGGAGCAGAAGCAGTTCTGTTTATCCCCAGTTTTGCATTGGAAGTCACAGAAGACGCTTATGCGCCTTGGAATGTGGGGATCACTGAAATTAATGTTGTTAATGGAGAAATAAAAATAAAAAAAGTGACTCAAACAAAGTTACCGCTGATAAGTGGAAATATCCAGCACGTGACACAGTTGTTAATGGGCTATCGAAAAATAGAAGAACTGACATTTTTCGATAAAATTACGCTTTCAACACCATCTCTTTTAGAAGTGGGTAAATATTTCCCAAATCAGCCACAAATCTTAAATGATTATTTCTAAAAAGGTAGTGAAAGAAGTGTTTGAATCTGAGTAATAGTTAAAAAAATTGAAAAATAGCGAATATAAACAAAAACAGAGTGGAAACCTCATTTTGTGTAAATATAACTTTAGGGAAAACTGTGAAAGTATTGGATATTAAAAAAGAGGCTGGGGACAACGCCTATGAGGGGCATGCCCCTCATAGGCGTTGTCCCATATTCTTCTGATTTAATAATATTGGAAAAAATAGTTGATCGTACAAATATTCTTCGTAAAAAAGATAAAATTCGTATTACAATAAATCTTCTTTTTTTGTAAACTTAAATTTTTGTGTTTTTTTTGTTGAGGTTTTTCATTTTCGTGTTGCTTGATTGCTTCCTTTGAAAGTTGCTCACGTTCTTTTTTAGAAGCATCAAATCGTTCAGCATATACTTTTTCTTTTGGTTTGTCGTGCATACGTATAACCTCCTTTAGCAGGGATATTATAGGATTATTTTATCACTTGACAGAGTTTTATGAAAAGTTTTTGCTTTATTAGAAGTAAATGATTTTTCCTATAGAAGCTTGCAAGTGATTCATAAACAGGCTAAAATAAAGTCATTGAGAGTTGTTCCTGTAGCTCAGTAGGATAGAGCAATCGCCTCCTAAGCGATAGGTCGCTGGTTCAATTCCAGTCAGGAACGTACAAGTAGCCCCTGTATCCTTTGTGGTACAGGTTTTTCTTTGTTCTTGCTACCTCATTCGTTCTTCGAGCGTTTTGAATGGGCTATCTATCATTTGTTCGCTTTCGCAAAAAGCCTCACTATGATTAATATAGTGAGACGTTTGATAAAAATTGGTGGAATCAATTAGTTTTTTTTCGTGTTTCTTTAATTAAGATAAAATATTTTTAGTTTTCTCGAAAAAAATAATTCTATTATCTTTTAAAATAGTTATATAGTATTTTTCTAAAGGAGAGATTTAAGATGGAAAAATCAAAACAAGATACATCCAAAGATAAAGAAAAACATTTGAATGCTATACTGGCAGAACTACAAGAAGCAAAAAAGCATATGGGTGAATTGAATATAGTTGAAGAAAAAATTACAACTGAAGTCAAGAGACAATTTAAAGATTTAAAACATATGGGGATGAAAGAATGCGAAAAATTAAGGAATGAAGCAAAACAACTATATCGAGAAATGAACAACATAAACAAAGAAGGTCCGAGCCTATAATGTTTATTTTATGATATATACGTAAGAGTGAAAATTATTTTTAACTCTAAGTCAAAAATAGAGCGATAGTCAATCAACGTTAAAGGTGGATTTGCTCCAAAGGAATATAAAAATGTGGTGTAGACTTAACCAAATAACTTTTTTCTAAATTTTTTTGATAAGGGAAAAGTGACCATAAAAAGAAGCAAGATCAATTGGTTTAAACAAATAATACTTAAACCAATTGTTTTGTAAGTGAAAAGTAAATAAATATGTATTCCTCCTTCAATTAGATTAACAAAGACGAGATATAGGTAATAGCGTTTTTTTATTTTACAATTATAGATACAATAAAAACTGAATTTATAATCTAAGTAGACAAAAAACAATAAAAAAAGCTTAGTTATCATTGTGATGGTATCATGTTGGTGTGCTAAACGATGGAATAATAATAGCATTGTAGGTAAGGGGATATAAAGTATTAATAATAAGATAAAAAAATAGACAATGAAAGGCATAAGAGTTCTCTCCATAATTATTTTTATAGGTTTAAAAATGGAACCTTCTTCTCTTAATTTTAGCAAATATTGAAATTTATGATAATAATTTTTATTAATGATTGGTATAACCAAATTTTATAAAAAGGAAACATTGTAGAGTTCAAAAATAAGCAGTAGGTTTGCTTCTGGTTTGAATTAATTTCATTTATAAAAAAAGAGCTTGGAACAAACCACAGTCCTAACGGGTGTTTGACCTAAGCTCTTTTTTTAGCAATTTTCTTCTGAACTTTTACGTTAGACTAAGCCCAATTACCATTTCTGAAAACTGGTACAGTTGAGCCATCTTCACGGATACCGTCAATATCCATTTCAGCAGAGCCGACCATAAAATCGACATGTGTTTGACTACGGTTAAGTCCAGCTTGTGCAAGTTCTTCATCTGTCATGTTGGTACCACCCTGGATACTGAAAGCGTAGGCAGAACCTAAAGCTAAGTGATTTGAGGCATTTTCGTCGAACAAAGTATTATAAAAAATGATACCAGATTGAGAAATCGGCGATGGATCGGGGACAAGTGCGATTTCGCCTAGAGAACGAGCACCTTCATCGGTTTCAAGTAATGATTCTAATACTTCTTGTCCCTGCTCTGCAGAAAAATCAACGACTTTCCCATCTTTAAAAGTAAACTTCATACCAGAAATAATTGTCCCTCCATAGCTCAGAGGTTTTGTACTAGAAATATACCCATTAATGTGTCGGCAATCAGGGGCAGTAAATACTTCTTCTGTGGGCATATTTGCCATAAATTTTTCGCCACGAGCATTGTAGCTTCCAGCACCTTCCCAAAGATGGTTTTTTGGCAAGCCAATGATGATGTCTGTTACAGGAGCTGTATAGTGCAACGCAGTAAACTGTTCCTTGTTTAATTCTGCTGCTTTTTCTGCTAATTTTTTATCATGATTTTTCCAAGAAAGCACTGGATCTTCTTCATAAATACGGGTCGTTTTGAAGATTTGATCCCATAAAGCATCAAGCTGTTCCTCTTCTGATAAATCAGGAAAAACCTTAGCTGCCCATTGTTTTCCTGCTGCAGCAACGACTGTCCAGCTAACTTTGTTTGCTTGTGTCGCTTTTCTTAAGTTCATCATTGCTTTACCCACAGTTGTTTGATAGGTAGCGATCCGTTTACTCTCAACACCAACAAAAGCGTCGGGATCAGCAGAAACTACACTGATCCTGCTAGCACCTTTAGCAAGCCAATCGTCTGCTTGATCAATTTTATATTGTGGGACTGTCTCAAGGCGATCGGTTGTAGCATGAGAAAGAAACTCTTTTTGGATGACATCGTCTGTCCATTGTACAATGACTTCTGCAGCTCCTAAACGATAAGCTTCTTTGGTAATTAAGCGAGCTAATGGTGCTTGATCTACATTGATTTGTAAAACAACCGTATGATTTTTTTCTACATTTACACCTGTCTCAACGATCAAACGTGCATATTTTTCCAGATTTTCATTAAAATTTGCTAACATAGTCCATTTCCTCCTCATTATCCAGCTAATAGTTATTTGTATGATAACATTTAATTAGATTAGATACAATCTAATTAAATAGCAAGAAAAATTCATTTTTTATCATAAAATAAGAAATATATTTTTCAAAATTGATCGTTTAATTAAGTAAATTTTGAAAAATAAAAAAACAAGTTGTACATAACAAAATAATCATGTTACAATTAAATTAATCAATGGTGGAAGCGTTATAAATAATTTTAAGGAGATTAAAAAAATATGGCAAGAAAAAAGACGATCACGAAGGATCAGATTTTAGCAGCTGCTTTTGAAGTAGCAACCACGGAGGGATTTGCAAAGTTTACAGCTAGAAACATTGCAAATAAAATGAATTGTTCAACACAACCGATATACTTAGAATTTAAAAACATGGATGAATTGAAACAAGCATTATTTGTTCAAATCTATGATTACTTAAAATATGAAGTTTTCCCAGTTGTACATACAGGTAATACAATTATCTATTTAGCTTTTAACTACATCAATTTCGCGAAGCGAGAGAAGAAATTATATAGCTCTCTCTATTTAGAAGAATATGGTGGAGGAAGTGATATGCAGAATTTTTCTTATAATTATTTCTTTGAAATGGTTAAAAAGGACCCAGAGTACGCAGAGCTCTCCACTGAGCAAATCAATTCCTTGCATAATACAACTTGGATTATTGCTACTGGCTTAGCCGCATTGATGTCATCAAATATCATCCATCCTACAAATGAGCAAATCGAAAAGATGATACAAGATAGCATTGATGCAACATTGAATCTAAAAAAAAAAACAGTAAAAGTAAATTAATTTGTACTGACAACTGTAATAATTGATCATCTTATCCTGATATGTATACATTGAATGATTGAAATTAAATATATTTTTGAATAATAAAAAGACACATCATGCTACTTCTCTCCAGTATGATGTGTCTTTTTATAGATAAATTAATGAAGGAAAAGATCAGTTATTTCATAATGGGAGGCTGAAACAAACATTATGTGGACTATGGTGTTTGTTCTAAGCTCCTGGAAACATTATAATTTTGAAACGAGCTCTTTTGCGAATGCTTCAAGTTTTTCAATATCTTCTTCTTCTGCGTTTAAATCAACTTTGACGTTTTCCGTACCTTTGATTGCACCAGTTTTTGCAAATGCGCCATCAAAGTCATCAACTGATTTACAAAATTCATCGTAAAAAGTATCTCCTGAACCACAAACACCATAGATTTTTCCGGACAAGTCAAGCTCTTGTAACTCTTCATATAAGTCTACGATCTCATCTGGTAGATCACCATCATCGTATGTATAAGTTGCAACTACGCAAATATCTGCTTCTTCGAATTCATCTGCATCTACTTGGGTACACTCATTGATTTCAACGTCTATATCCAAATTTTCAAAAGCTTCTGCGACGATATCGGCAATTTCCTCTGTGTTGCCAGTCATACTTGCATAAACAATTTTTGCTAAAGCCATGGGTTGCCTCCTACTTTATTAATAAATAATAGTTTAACCATTACAAATTATACCAAAATCATCTATAAAAGAAAACAAGTCATATTCAATAATGATAATCAGATTTGGCTAAATATCAATCACTATGGTAAAATGGGAGAGATTTGTAAAAAGGAGACGAGAACATGATTACATTAAAATCAGCACGAGAAATTGAGACCATGGCTGAATCAGGAGCATTGTTAGCGGATGTACATAAAAATCTGCGTGATTTTATCAAGCCGGGCGTGACAAGTTGGGATATAGAAGTATTTGTACGTAAATATATCGAAAGTCATGGAGGTATTGCGGCACAAATCGGATTTGAAGGATATGAATATGCAACATGTATTAGTATAAATGATGAAATTTGTCATGGTTTCCCACGGAAAAAACCACTAAAAAACGGTGATTTAGTCAAAGTGGATATGTGTATCGACTTAAAGGGAGGGATCTCTGACTCTTGTTGGGCCTATGTTGTTGGGGAATCAACACCTGAAATCGATCATTTAATGGAAGTGACGAAAAAAGCATTGTATTTAGGAATTGAGCAAGCTCAAGTTGGTAATCGTATTGGTGATATCGGTCATGCGATTCAAAGCTATGTTGAAGGTGAAAAATTAGCTGTTGTTCGTGATTTTATTGGTCATGGTGTTGGCCCTACGATTCATGAAGAACCTGCAGTTCCTCATTATGGAGAGGCAGGAAAAGGCCTACGTTTAAAAGAAGTGATGGTTATTACCATTGAACCAATGGTAAATACTGGAACTTGGCAAATGAAAATGGATCCAAATGGTTGGACAGCTTATACAAGAGATGGTGGCTTATCTTGTCAATATGAGCATACCCTTGCCATTACGAAAGATGGTCCAAAGATTTTAACTTCTCAAGGTGAAGAAGGAACATACTGAGACGATTAACAGATAAATGAATATATAGGAGAATGTTATGAATTTATTAGGGAAAATAAAGCAAAACAAAAATTTGATGCGTTTTATCGTAACTACGCAAAAACGTATAGTGGACTCTGAGATGGGCACCACTTCAGTTGTTGTGGCTTATTACCTATTGTTGTCTTTATTTCCCCTAATCATTGCATTCGGTAATATTTTACCGTTTCTCCACATTGATCAAGAAACAGTATTGACCTATGTCCGCCAAGTAATACCCGAAACAATCTATCAGTTTATCGGTCCGGCGATTAAAAATTTGTTGACACAAAGTTCTGGTAGTTTGTTATCAGTCTCTGCTTTAGCAGCTTTGTGGTCGGCGAGTCAAAGTATTAACGCCTTACAAATAGCGATGAATAAAGCCTATGGTGTTGAAAATAGAAAGAATTTTTTTATTGTTCGCTTTTTTTCATTAGTGGTGATTCTACTTTTTATGTTTGCGATTAATGGCGTGACGATCGTTTTAGGTTTAGGACAATTGATTCTAGAAGCTATACAGCCAATCTTTAAATTTTCAGGAAATGTGATCATTCAATTCCAAGCCTTAAAGTGGCCCATTACATTAGTTGTTTTATTCATTATCATGTTTTTGATTTATTTAATCGTTCCGAATGCGCAATTAAAATTAAAAGCAGTGATTCCGGGTACGATATTTGCTACTATTGGTTGGATGTTGTTATCACAAGTATTCGGAATTTACGCAAAATATTTTGCAACTAGGGTTAGTGGGTATCAAATTATAGGAAGTTTTATCGTATTAATGTTGTGGCTCAACTTTGCAGCAACAATTATCATACTTGGTGGAATTATCAATGCTGTTGTGCAAGAATACATAACAGGTAATGAAATAAAGAAAAGACACGATCCTACGAATAAGTGGTTGACTCGCTTAAAAACTAAAATTTCTCATAAAAAAAATTAGAAATAAGAGTTCTTATTGTAAAATAAAGTAGGTGTTTTATAATATTTTCAAACTCTTAAATTAAAGTAGGTGCCGATATGCTTGTTTCATTTAGTATGGTTGTCAGATTTTTTTCAACGATATTGTTATCTTTGATATTAACTCCGATATTTAAAATTATTTCTGTGCAAACTGGAATGGTGGATAAACCGAACGAACGGCGGATTAACAAGATACCAATGCCTTCTGCTGGTGGCTTACCCATCTTTATTTCGTTTATGGTCTCGACATTATTGTTTTTTCGAGAAATCATTCCAAAATTTTATATTGTGCCTATTTTGTTAGCTGCTTCAATGATTATTTTGACAGGTGTATTAGATGATAAATTTGAGTTGACACCAAAGCAAAAAACTGTAGGGATCTTATTGGCATCTTTAATTATTTATTTTGTTGCAGATATCCATATTGATTCAGTCACATTGCCATTCTTTGGGTACATTGAATTAGGGTGGCTTAGTTTTCCAGTGACGATTTTTTGGATTTTTGGTATCACCAGTGCAGTCAATTTAATTGATGGACTTGACGGCTTAGCTACAGGCATCTCATTGATTGGTTTGATCACGATTGGGATCATCGGCTACTTTTTTTTACATGCTTCCACGGTTTACATACCAATCGTCATTTTTTGTTTGGTAGCAAGCATTATTGGATTTTTTCCTTATAACTTTTATCCTGCTAAAATTTATTTAGGAGATACTGGCGCTTTGTTTTTAGGGTTTATGATGGCTGTCCTTTCCTTGCAGGGATTAAAGAATGTGACTTTTGTTTCTTCTATTTCTTTATTAATCGTGATGGGAGTACCATTAACGGACACATTTTTTGCTATCGTTCGCAGAAAGGCCAATCGTGTTTCCTTTTCTACAGCAGATAAAAAACACTTGCATCATCGCTTATTGAGTTTAGGTTTTACACATAAAGGCGCAGTTTTAACGATTTACGCGATGGCGTTGATGTTCTCATTTACAGCGATGATTATGAATTATACCGGACACATTGGATCAATCGTTTTGATTGTTTCGATGCTTTTCGCCGCTATTTTATTATTTGAGTTAATCGGTTTGATCAATGAAAAACATCAATATATACTTAAAACCTTACGCTTTTTAGGAAATAAAGAATATCGGACGCAAGTTATACAGAAATATAAGAAGAAATGGACTAGACATTAATGAAAAAAAATCAAGAACAGCCGATTTTAATCAGTATTGTAACAGCAAATAGTCAGAAGATTTTTCAAACATTAGACACACTTATCGCAAGTATAAATGATCAACCCTCTATTAAAATTTTGCTTTTCGATAATGACTCAACAGTTGAATATCAAAAACGTTTGCAAGCATATTCAGATTATTCTTTTATAAGTGTTTATTTTAATCAAGAAAATAAAGGGTTTGGCTACGGGCATAACTATAATCTATTGACAAGTACATCACCTTACGCAGTTATTTTTAATCCTGATGTTTTAGTAGATGAGCAAACAATCATTGATTTGGTTCATCTTTTAAAAGAGCATCCTGAGTGTGCGATGTTGGCTCCTAAAATATTTAACGAGGATGGTACAACACAACACTTGATCCGAGAAAAATTGGATGTTTTTGATTATATGTTGCGTTTTATGCCATTTAGCTTTGTGAAACAACTATTTGCACGGCGTCTAGCAACATTTGAATGTCGTGACCTACCGGACACCACAAATAGTTATGTTCGTATGATTTCAGGTAGTTTTATGGTAGTAAATGTAAAAAAATTTAAAAAGGTCAAAGGTTTCGATAACCGATACTTTATGTATTTTGAAGACAACGATCTTTGCTTAACATTTGAAAAAGCAGGAGATAAGCTTCTTTATACGCCAATTTATTCGATTATTCATTTATATGGAAAAGGTGCACATCGCAATTTTAAACTTTTCCGAATATTCCTACATTCAATGATAAAATTTTTTAATAAATGGGGGTGGACATTCTTTTGATGACACCCAAAATATTAGTAGTTGTCGTTTTGTACGAACAGCCCTTTAGTCAATCTCCCTCTTTTGAAATGCTTGTGAATGCTGTAGATGAGGGGAAAATCCAACTTGTATTATATGACAATAGTCCAATAATGCAAGAAGATCCTTTTCTTAGAGACTTAAATGAGAATGAAAATGTTCTCTATTACCATAATTCAGAAAATCCTGGTCTAACTACTGCATATAATTATGCACTGGCTTGTGCTCAACGAAGTATTCGCTATTTTATTATGCTTGATCAGGATAGTCAGTTGACCCAGTCATATTTTGATACGATTTTATCAATAAATTGGACGGAAGAATTGGTGGCAGCTGTTCCTATGGTTTATGATAAAGGTAAGCAGCTTTCTCCGGTTTATGCTGATCATTACATCAATCGTCAAATAGAAAAGATTGATCGATCACAGATAACTTCAAGTCGAGTCATGGCGATTAACTCTGGTACTATTCTTTCTATAGATTTTTTAAAAGCTCTGGGCGGATTTAATTTAGATTTTCCCCTTGATTTTTTAGATCACTGGATCTTTTGGTCTATTTTCGAGTCTAAAAAATCAGTTTTTATTTTATCTGAAAAAATGGAACATGATCTTTCGGTTCTTGATTATAAAAAAGTCTCTGTATCAAGATACCAGTCGATTCTAAAAGCAGAAAATCATTTTTATAAAAACTATGATAGAAAAATGCTACCAAAACACCGTAAACAATTATTGTTACGTACAGTAAAACAATTTTTAATGGTTAAAAATCGTAAAATATGGCGTTTGACTTTACGATCATTTGCTGAAATTTGAAGGATGTGAATTTGTGCGATCAGTTTGTATGGCTACCTTTAATGGAGGTAGATATTTAAGAGAACAAGTAGAGAGTATTTTAAAACAACTTTCAATGGAAGATGAATTAATTATTTCAGATGATGGTTCAGTTGACGAGACATGTAAAATAATCAGAGATTATGCATATAAGGATAATAGAATAAAGTTTACTGAAGGACCAAAGCAAGGATTGATTGCAAATTTCTGCCATGCGATCCAACAAACAAGAGGGGAAATCATCTTTTTAGCAGACCAAGATGACATTTGGTTGCCTGACAAAGTAGCTAAAATAACGTCTTATTTTGAATCGCACCCTCAACAGTTAGTAGTGGTCAGTGATTTAGTGATTGTAGATAGTCAACTTAATGAGATCCATCCTTCTTATTTTAAATATCGTCATTCTCGAGAAGGTTGGCTCAACAATTTGATTCGTAGTCATTATATCGGAGCAGGAATGGCTTTTCGTGCTTCGTTAAAAGAAAAAATCTTACCTATTCCTACGGAAGTACCGATGCACGATATGTGGATTGGTATGCTTGGAGGGAAGTACGTTGGTTTTATTCGTGAACCATTGACTCTTTATCGCAGACACGATTTTAACTCCAGTGAGATTAAAACACATTCTAAATTAAGACAAAAAATCACTTGGAGAGTCCATCTGATCAAAGCACTTGTGAAAAGAAAATGGAGAGACGTTCCTAAAAGATAGTTAAATCGTCAATAATTTCATGACAAATAACACGTTTGATGAGATAATAACAAAGTAAATTTGAAAAAATCAAAAGGAGAATTTTTATTCATGAAGGGAATTATTCTTGCTGGGGGAAGCGGCACGCGCTTGTACCCTTTGACTAAGGCAACATCCAAACAATTGATGCCAATTTATGATAAACCAATGATCTATTACCCAATGTCTACATTAATGTTGGCAGGGATCAAAGAGATATTAATCATTTCAACTCCTCAAGATACACCTCGATTTAAAGAGCTATTTGGTAATGGAGAAGAACTAGGTTTACAAATTGAGTATGCAGTACAAGAAAGCCCCGACGGATTAGCTCAAGCATTTATCATTGGTGAGGAATTCATCGGTGAAGATAGTGTTTGTCTTGTCTTAGGAGATAATATCTATTATGGTGGCGGATTGTCCCACATGCTGCAACGTGCTGCTTCAAAGGAAAGCGGCGCAACTGTTTTTGGCTACCATGTCAATGATCCTGAACGTTTTGGTGTTGTAGAGTTTGATGACAATATGCAGGCATTATCAATCGAAGAAAAACCTACGACTCCAAAATCAAATTATGCTGTCACTGGCTTGTATTTTTATGATAATGATGTTATATCCATTGCAAAAAATATAAAGCCATCGGAACGTGGGGAATTAGAAATCACCGATGTAAACAAAGCCTATCTAGAAAAAGGCAATCTTTCTGTAGAATTGATGGGACGTGGATTTGCATGGTTAGATACTGGAACCCATGAATCTTTGTTAGAAGCATCAACATTCATCGAAACAATTGAAAAAAGACAAAATCTTAAAGTTGCCTGCTTAGAAGAAATTGCTTATCGAATGGGTTATATTGATAAAGAACAATTACTAGCACTAGCTCAACCATTGAAAAAAAATCAATATGGTCAATATCTTTTAATGTTGGCTGCTGAATAAGGGAGTTTTAAGGAATGAAAGTAACTGATACAAAATTGACAGACGTTAAGATCATTGAAATGGATGTTTTTGGTGACCACCGTGGCTTTTTTACCGAAAGCTATTCTAAGGAAAAGTTCGTCAAGCATGGTTTAGATTTTGATTTTGTTCAAGATAATCATTCATTATCTGCAGAAGCTGGCGTAATCCGTGGATTGCATTTCCAAAAAGGAGAAGCAGCACAAACAAAACTGATTCGTGTCACTTCAGGTGCAGTTTTAGATGTGATCGTTGATATTAGAAAAGGAAGCCCTACCTATGGCAAATGGGAAGGCTTTATCTTATCAGAACACAATCATCGTCAGCTTCTAGTACCTAAAGGCTATGCACATGGTTTTGTCACACTGACACCAGATGTTAATTTCTTATATAAATGTGACAATTATTATAATGCTGAAGCAGATGGTGGTATTGCATTTGATGACCCAGATTTGGCGATTGATTGGCCAATTGATCTTTCAAAAGCAATCATGTCTGAAAAAGACCACAACCATCCAACTTTAAAAGAGTTTGAAGCAGAAAATCCATTTGTTTATGGTGAAATTTAACGTTTAATAAGGAGAAATTTCGTATGAAAAATATCATTGTTACTGGTGGTGCCGGATTTATTGGCTCAAATTTTGTCCACTATGTTGTGAATCATCATCCAGAGGTTCATGTCACTGTTTTAGATAAATTGACTTACGCTGGAAATAAAGAAAATTTAGCTGGATTACCGAGTGACCGTGTAGAATTAGTTGTAGGCGATATTGCGGATGCAACACTCGTAGATCGCTTAGTTAAAAATGCAGACGCGGTCGTACACTATGCGGCTGAGTCTCATAACGATAATTCTTTAAAAGATCCTTTTCCTTTTGTACAAACAAACATCATTGGTACTTATACCTTGTTAGAAGCTTGTCGTAAGTATAATGTTCGCTATCACCATGTATCAACAGATGAAGTTTACGGTGATTTACCATTACGTGAGGATTTACCAGGCCATGGAGAAGGCAAAGGAGAAAAATTTACAGCTGAAACACCATATAATCCTTCAAGTCCTTATTCTTCAACTAAAGCTGGGTCTGACTTACTTGTAAAAGCCTGGGTACGATCGTTTGGATTACAAGCGACAATTTCTAATTGTTCAAATAACTATGGTCCATATCAGCATATTGAAAAATTTATTCCACGACAAATAACAAATATTTTAAGTGGAATACGTCCAAAATTGTATGGTGAAGGAAAGAATGTACGTGATTGGATTCATACGAATGACCATTCATCCGCTGTATGGTTGATCTTAACACAAGGTAGAATTGGTGAAACTTATTTGATTGGTGCAGATGGCGAAGAAGATAATAAGACAGTTATGGAACTGATATTAGAATTGATGGGTCAACCAAAAGACGCGTATGAGCATGTCAATGATCGTGCGGGACATGACTTACGTTACGCGATTGATTCAACTAAATTACGTGAAGAATTGGGTTGGAAACCAGAATTTACTAATTTTCGTGATGGTTTAGCTGATACAATCAAATGGTATGAAGAACACCAAGACTGGTGGAAGAAGGAAAAAGAAGCTGTAGAAGCGGCTTATGCAAAAAATGGTCAATAATCCATCGTAGTATTAGTTAGGTTTTGTTAGCTATGAATAATTCTTAAGGATCCTTCAAGTTTTAGGTGATCAAGATGAAAAGAACGAAAGAAACATATGCTAGGACAAAAAGTAGCTAGTTAGCTTATTGGCTGTTGTAAGGGGACCTGTGACAAATGTTGCAGACCCTTTTTTAAAACGAAAAAGAGGAGTGATCAGAATGATCTTACTAACAGGAGGAAATGGTCAGCTTGGAACAGAGTTACGACATTTATTAGATGAAAAAAAATTGTCTTACGTATCAACGGATGCTGCAGAGTTAGATATTACTGACGCAGACAAAACAATGGCATACATTACTGAATTGAAGCCAGAAATCATTTTTCATTGTGCGGCTTATACAGCGGTTGATAAAGCGGAAGATGAAGGAAAAGAGTTGGATGAAAAAATCAATGTAGACGGGACAAAAAATGTGGCCTTAGCAGCAAAAGCAGTTGATGCAAAACTAGTATATATTAGTACCGACTACGTATTTGATGGTAAAAAGAAAGAGGAAGAATACCACGAGGATGATCCGACAAATCCATTGAATGAATATGGTCGGACAAAATTATTGGGTGAGCAAATTGTTCAAGAAATTCTGCAAGAGTACTATATTATTCGTACGTCATGGGTATTTGGTATTTATGGCCATAACTTTGTTTTTACGATGCAACGTTTAGCAAAGACGCATGATCGCCTAACAGTTGTAAATGATCAATTTGGTCGACCAACCTGGACAAGAACACTAGCTGAATTTATGGTTTACATGATTGAAAATCGGGTGCCATATGGCATTTATCAATTATCTAATAAAAATAGTTGTTCATGGTACGAATTTGCAAAAGAAATCTTAAAAGATACCCATGTGGAGGTGGTACCAGTGACTTCTGAAGAATACCCACAAAAAGCAACTCGTCCACAATACTCTGTGATGAGTCTCAAAAAGGCAGAAGATTTAGGTTTTGTGATCCCTACATGGCAAGAGGCTTTAGAAAAAATGTTGGCAGCAGTAAAAGAATAAAAAACAAATCAGTTTTTCCTTAGTAAGAATAAAAAGATACAAATTAGAAATTGGAGAGTAATATGGAAAAACAAACGAGGCGTGCTCAACGAAAACCTGTAAAGAATGAACAAACATGCTATTCTGTTCTTGATGTCTTTCTAAAACTTCGTTACCTCATTGGTCTTTTAGTGATTGTAGTGATTGTGACCTTTAATTTAAATGGCAGTTCTCTCGGTATTTGGGATAAATATGTTTCACAGCGAGATGATGGGAAGAAAACGGATGTTGTTTTTGGTCAGAATAGAGAAGTCCGCTCAGATGAATGGTTAGTTCAGACACCTTTTTATCTTTCACAAGCTGAAAATGATTATCCTTTAGTAAATAAAGATTATTCTTTAAATGGACAAAATATGGTTATTGCCTATAACTCGCCAGTAAAAGATATTACAGTTATAGGAAAACCGTTTAATTGGGGTTTCTTTTTCCTAGGAAGAGACCGTGGGCTTTCTTTTTACTGGGCGACGAAATTAGTAGTCATGGTCTTACTAGCTTTTGAAGTTTTGATGATTTTGACAAAAAGGAAAAAGGCTCTATCCCTTGTAGGCGCTTTTGCATTAACTTTTTCACCAGCAGTTCAGTGGTGGTTCATGCAACATGTCGGTGATTTGATTTTCTTTACGCTAGGATTGATGGTCGCTTTTTATCATTATTTTTATCACCATGAAAAAAAATGGATCAGGGCGTTGATGATGTGTCTGATCGTTATTTTTGGACTAGGGTTTATATTAGTCATTTATCCGGCTCATCAAGTTATGTTAGCTTATCTCCTTGTCTTTTATTTTGTCGGATTGTTGATCTATTATGGCAAGAAGATCACTTGGGATGGGTTTGATGGTCTCTTGATCTTTGGTGCGCTTTTGTTCATTGCCGGCGTATTGATTCATTTTTGGATTACTTCTAAAGATGCGGTGCTAGATTCATTGAACACATTGTATCCAGGAAAACGTGTGAGTACTGGCGGAAAATGGAAGCTTGGGGAGTTCTTTTATTTTCTGACAAATTGGAAAATTCCTTTTAAAGATATCAACTTTTTGAATAATTCAGAAGTTGCATTGTTCTATCACTTTTTCCCAACTGTCTTTTTAGCCAGTCCTTTTGTTTTGTTCGGTAGAAAAAATAGTGAACAAAAACTTTTCGGGCGAATTTTAATGATTTTTTGTTTATTTTCGATTTTTTGGATTACAGTAGGTTTACCCAAAGGATTAGCCGAACTTACCTTATTATCCTATGTACCCCCTTTTAGAGCGATTTTGACCTTTAGTTTTGCTGCTTGTTTGTTGACGATTTGGTTTATTGCATATGTCTGGCAAGAAGATGTGATACCAATCTGGTATAAGTTTATCTTATTGATTGCTAATGCAAGTATATATGGGTACGCATTAATGAATTCAAAAATGAGCAAGTATTTTTCTGAATTAGAGATCGTAATGATTATTATTGCTGGGACTTTGCTGCTAGCGTTCATTTTGTTCAGACGTAGTCGCTTGTTCTATCTTTCTTTTGTTGCATTGATTGCCACTTCAGGTTTTTTTGTTAATCCAGTCGTTGAAGGAACAGGTGCTATCTTTGAAAAAACATTAGCAAAAGAAATAAAAAAAATCGATCAAGAAGATCCTCAACAAGTGTGGCTTACGGAAGATGAACTTTACAACTTTACACCGACTTTGGGAGTAAGATCTTTTAATACCGTACGCTTTTATCCAGATATGGCAGCTTGGGAAAAAATTGATCCTGATAAAAGGTATGAGAAATATTATAATAGATATGCCCATACGCGAGCGTTCATTGCAAAAGAAGAAACATCTTTTACATTGGATCATCCTGATATGTTTTCTGTGACCCTTAATTTTGATGATGCAGAAAAATTAGATATTAAATATGTGGTTAGCAAACGTCCTTTAACAGATTATAATCAATTGTATGAAGCGCAATTTTCTCAGCTCTATGGTCCGGATAAAGATGGTTATATGATATTTAAAGTATCTTATCCAGAAAATAATATGAATAAACTTAACCAAACGACAGATTGGACCTATTCAGGTGATTGAACGAATATTAGTGGTTGAGCAACGACAGTCATAATTGGACTGTTGTTGCTTAAGTACTTTTTTTTCTTGATTTATTCCAGCAGGTGTATTGATAGAGTTAGATGAATCAAAACTGTTGTTTTTCTTATTTTTACATTTCCTTACGTTCAAAATATCTTTATTGGTGTTGCTTGGACGTTTTTAGTGTTTATTTAAACAACTGAATAATAAATAGAACGAAAGGAGGAGGAAAATCATCCAAACGAATATTGAAAAATTAATAAATAAGATAAGTGTAATCTTACTTGGGCTTTTTATTTCAGCCATTTTTTTTGTGTGGACAACAGGGCTTGGGAATGAGCAAGCTACTTTTTTATATGAAAATAGTGCGCAGTTTGTCACTATTGGTATTGTGATTTTAGCAGGTTTAAATGTATACAAAGCAAGGGGAGCTGATTTTCTTTATTTAGCAGTTGCAACCCTCATTTATTTTGTATTTGCTCATTTTAGAGAAGTTAGGGAGAGCTCTTTATATACGGATGCACTCATTCCCCTTATTATTATTTTTTGTTTAGCGATTAAATGGATTCAGTTTGATAAAATGGATCGAGCTATTTTTATCATTGTGTTCTATGGCTTTCTGGGAATCACGCTTTATCGGATTTTTACCGAAATAAAGATCCCAGATGGTGGAAGTATTTGGTTCCCAGACCATAAAGTTGCGGATATTTGGATTAATACGAATACAATCGGTAGCTCACTTATGACGCTTGCTTTGTTGATTTTTGGATTTGTTAGCTCATTTGAACGTTGGTATATAAGCTTACTTGGTATACCGGTAATCGTTGCCGCTCTAGTTGGGATTTGGATTTGCCAATCTAAAGGAGCTTTAATAGCAATGATCGTTTTTGCATTATTGGAGATTTGGCCGAAACATTTCTTCAAATTCATTCGTGCACCATTTTTTGCATATGCACTTGTAGCTATTTTTGCGTTGCCTATCTCTTATTTAGCAGCGCATTCAGAGAATTCCAATCTCTTTACTGGTCGAGAAGCAATCTGGTTGAAGTTTTATGAAACGATTTCAGAAAAAAGTGAACAAATTTGGGTAGGAATGAAACCCTTTATTTTCCTAAGGGGAAATGAATCTCTAGGAAATCATAACAGTTACAATTCTTTTTTAAATCTTTATGGACTATTAGGAATCATGATAGTTGCGTTGTTAATACTTATCTATGTTGCTCGATTGACTTTAAGCGCAAATCTATCGAACGGGCAAATAACGTTTTTATGGGCTTTTTTTACTGTAATGATTCAATCGTTCATGGAAGATACATTGACTTCTTTT
Organism: Enterococcus lacertideformus; assembly: GCA_015680865.1. Taxonomy (GTDB): domain Bacteria; phylum Bacillota; class Bacilli; order Lactobacillales; family Enterococcaceae; genus Enterococcus_B; species Enterococcus_B lacertideformus. The sequence continues at coordinate 174,284 of JADAKE010000010.1, forward strand.
CCATGGGTACCGATTATTTATTTACTGTTAGGAATGGCAAATCATCGCTATGATACCTTTAAAAATACTAAAACAAAACAAATGCAAACTTATAACGACACCAAAGTCACGCACTTATCTAGAGTTGCCAGACATCACTAATAACAATAGAAAAGCTAGCCGAACAAACGCAAAATGGTTCGACTAGCTTTTTGCTTCGTTGCAATTAAATAGTTTCTTTTGTAAAATAAAAACGTTAGTGTAAAGTTTACTTAATAGAAAATTAAGAATATAAGAATATCACAGTGTGTCAGAAAAAATATGGTAAAATGGCACTTGACTGTAAATAACAGAATTTACTTGGAGGAACACAGATGTTAAAAGATATGTTTTTATTTATGAAGGACATTTATCAGAACAGGAAGCTTTTGTTTCAATTCTCAATAAATGATTTCAAGTCACGTTATGCGGGCTCTTTTTTGGGTATTTTATGGGCATTTATCAATCCTGTATTTACCGTATTGATTTATTGGTTAGTTTTTGGTTTTGGTTTGAAAGCGGCTATGACTGATGGCAAATATCCTTTTATTGTTTATTTAATCACGGGAATGATCCCTTGGTTCTTTTTCTCTGATGCGTTTACTTCTACAACGCTTGTTTTTAGAGAATACACGTATTTAGTAAAAAAGGTAGTTTTTAATATCCGAATATTACCAACCACAAAAATTCTATCTAATCTTTATGCACATCTTTTCTTTATTTTGATTGGGTTAATCGTAGTGATCGGTCATGGCATTTATCCAACTTGGATGTCGCTTCAATTAATCTACTATTTATTCTGTATGTGTGCATTTTTAACAGGATTGACTTGGCTAACGGCATCAATTCAGCCATTTTTACCAGATATCATGCAATTTATCACAATTGTTTTGCAATTGATTATGTGGACCTTACCTATTCTTTGGAGTGCTAGTCAATTTAATCCGATGATAGTAAAAATATTAAAATTAAATCCACTTTATTATATTGTTCAAGGCTATCGTGAGTCATTCCTGAGCCAAGCTTGGTTCTGGGAGCATGGCACGTATACTTTATATTTTTGGGTGTTCACTTTGGCTATCTTTGTAATCGGATCTGCAGTGTTCCGTAGATTGAAACCACATTTTTCAGATGTGTTATAAGGAGTATAGACATGACAGAATATGCGATTAAATTAAAAAATATCACGAAATCTTATAATATGTATGCAAAGCCATCTGACCGTTTTCGTGAAGCATTGAATCCATTTAAGAAATCCTATCATGATGTTTTCTATGCGTTAAAAAATATTGATATTGAAATAAAAAAAGGTGAAATGATTGGGTTTGTGGGAGAAAATGGTTCAGGGAAATCAACGATGCTTAAAATCATTACTGGTGTATTGACTCCTACCTCTGGCACAATGGAAATTGAAGGAAAAATATCCGCACTACTAGAATTAGGCTCTGGCTTTAATCCAGAGTATTCTGGTTACGAAAATATCTATTTAAATGGTATGGTCCTAGGATTCTCACGTGAAGAAATCGATGAAATGGTTGGCGATATTATTGAATTTGCTGACATAGGTGATCATATTTATCAACCAGTTAAAACTTATTCAAGTGGGATGTTCGTTCGTTTAGCTTTTGCTGTAGCAATCAATGTGAATCCCGATATCTTGATTGTAGATGAAGCTCTAGCAGTAGGAGATCTTGAATTCCAATTAAAGTGTATGGAAAAATTTACTGAAATAAAAAATTCTGGAAAAACGATTCTTTTCGTTTCCCATGATATTAGTTCAATCCGCCGTTTTTGTGATCGTTCTTATTGGCTGAAAAATGGAGAAGTGATAGAATTTGGCGATACGATGGATGTAACTACGAACTATGAAAATTTTTTAAAGAAAAAATCTGTGAAAACAGTTGATCGGAACAAAAATCAAATGGAACGTTTTGCTTCTCCTGATATCGTCGATGTATTAAGTGCACAATTGTTGGATAAAGAAAAAAAAGCAGTCGATGTGCTTGAACAAGGCGAAACTCTCTATGTAAAAGTAACTTATGATGTGAAAGATGATTCTATCAACAATCCGGTTTTAGGGATTGCATTACGGACTGTTGATAATTTTTATGTGTGTGGCTTAAATACTTTATTAGATGGGATTAAGATCCCTTGGAAAAAAGGTAAGAATGTTTTTTATTTAGAATATGAGAAGCTAGGTCTATTAGCTGGGGAATATTATTTTGATGTAGCAATCTTTGAAGAAAACGCAACAGTTCCTTTAGTCTATAAAACAAAATATATGAATCTATTTGTGAATGGCTCGTATATTGGGGAAGGAATCGTGGTCTTAGACCATAAATGGGAAGAAGGTAATCTAACCGATGAAGTATGATTTTGAAATGGATTTAGACGAACAAAGCAGTGTAGGTAAAATTGCAGCTCAAATCAAACCAGAAAGTAAAGTATTGGAGTTTGGACCAGGAAACGGACGTTTGACCAAACATTTGATTGGTGCAAAAAATTGCCAGGTCAGTATTGTAGAATTAGATAAAGAACTATTTGATTTTGTGAGTAGATTCTCGCAAGATGGTTTTTATGGAGATATCGAAAGCTTTGAATGGGCAAATTATTATGCTGGGCAAACATTTGACTATATCCTCTTTGCTGATGTACTGGAACATTTAGTCAACCCAAGTGAAACGCTAAAAAAAGTCAGAGAATTTTTGAATGATGAAGGAGAAATATTAATTACTTTTCCAAATTTAGTGCACAATTCTGTGATGATCCATTTATTCAATAATGAATTGCCCTGGGCTTCTTATGGGTTATTAGATGAAACGCATAATTCTTTTTACACACACGATGGCTTTAAAAAAGTCTTTGAAAAAGCGGGTTTATTTATTAATATTGAGGATTACCTTTACTTAGCTGTAGGTGATACTGAATTAAACTCGACATACGAAGAACTCCCCAAAGCAGTTCGCTATGATTTTAAAATGCGTCCGTTTGGCGAGGTTTATCAATATTTCTTTTCACTGAAAAAAAATCCGAGTGTTCAAAGCAAAGTGTCAAAACCACAAAATTCTAATTATGTGCGTATGCTAGAAATGATCCAGAAAACTGTAAATGACGAAATTTTCCAAGAGTTTCCATTTAATAATTTTACTGGAGAAAACCAAGTACTGACTTTCTCAATCCCAGATGACGTAGAATCAGTAATTTTTCGATTTGAAAATCAACCAAGCTTTATTGAATTTAGTGGAGAACTCTCAGGAGATAAAATCGATTTTATTCAGTCGAATGCAGTGATCAAGACACAAGATGACTGCTACTTATTTGATGGACTAGAAAGACCTCAATTTACATTCACTGGGGTAGCAGGTAAAGAGTTGACAATCCATTGTCATTATCGCTTTATCGGTGAATTAACCCAAACGATGGAGGAACTGCTGATGGCGATCAAGCCACTAGCTAAAATGAACCAACAACTTACAGCAACGGTTGATTCTCTGAAAAAGGAAAATGAACAACTGCAATCGGTCAATGAAAAATTAGCTCATGAATTACAAACAACGACGACCCGTTATTTCAATCTGGTAGATGAGCAAGAATTTGTGATTAAACCTAAAAATCGTCGGTTACGTATGAAAGAAACACCAAAAAAAATCCAAGCAAAAGAAATTTCTTTATGTGTAGATAGTAAAACTTGGGATCCAGAAACCCAAGTTTTAACGATCAAAGGCTGGGGGATTTCTAACGCACAACGTCAACCATTATCCTATAAGCTATCCGAAAATCAATCGCCATTTTTTAACGTTTTGCGGACTGAACGCCAAGAAGTGAATCTGGCCGAACAATTACCAGACGGAACAAAAGCTGGTTTTGAACTGCAAATACTAGCTAAAAAAGAAAGTTCCTTCTTAATTGAAGTTGTTGCAGAAAATGGCGAAACTTGGTTTATTAAAATGTAAGAATGAACTTATTTGATAAAGGAGAACGAAAAAAGTGCAAAAAAAGGAAATTGCCGTATTTATTGATCAAATAACCCGAGAAAGAGCAACAGGCGATTTACAAGTCGTCGGCTGGGCGGTTGATGAAGTAACAAAAGAAATTCCGAGTATCAAGGTTGAAAAAGAAAAGATATTTGCTGAAGTGACAAATGTTGTGCGCCTTGATGTTAACCACTTGTATGATTTAGATGTGAAAACAAAAAGTGGTTTTAAAATACGCTTATCTGGGAAAATGAGAGGAAAAGTAATCTTAGATTTCCAAACTAAACATCACCAAAATGGTATCGCTGTAAAATTAAATGGGCACTACCCATTTGATGACGGTGTTGAAACAAATTGGGAAAAGAAAAAAATACAGTTACGAAAAGGTATCAACTACATTCGAACCTATGGAGTGAAAAAAGCAATTCGCCGTGTCAAATTAGAAATGAAACCTGCAGGTGTTGATTATTCCGAATGGATAAACCGTCATGAGAAATTTGATTTGCAAAAACAACGTAAAGAGGCAGTTGCTTTTGATTATCGTCCATTAATTTCAGTAGTGATGCCAGTTTACAATGTAGAAATCAAATGGTTAGAAAAGTGTATCGATTCAGTTTTAGCTCAAACTTATGCAAATTGGGAATTATGCATTAGTGATGATGCGTCAACTAATCCTAAGATCAGAAAATGCTTAGAAGCTTACCAAGCGAAAGATAAAAGAATCAAAATTGTTTTTAGAGAAGAAAATGGGCATATCAGTCTAGCTACAAATTCGGCCTTAGAAATAACAGAAGGGGAGTTTGTTGCATTGCTAGATAATGATGATGAACTGCCACCTTATGCTTTGTTTGAAGTAGCAAAGGTATTGAATGCGCGTCCAGAACTTGATGTCATTTATAGTGATGAGGATAAGATTGATGCGAATGGTAATCGTTTTGATCCCCACTTTAAAGCAGATTGGTCACCAGATACCTTGATGGGAAATAATTATATCTCTCATCTTGGCGTTTATCGAACCAGCTTAGTCAAAGATTTGGGTGGGTTTAGAAAGGGCTACGAAGGTTCCCAAGATTATGATCTAGTTTTGCGTATTACTGAGCAGATTCCAAAAGAGCATATCTATCATATTGATAAGATTTTATATCATTGGCGTACGATTCCTGGTTCTACTGCAACGAGTGGAGAAGCCAAGAGCTATATTTATGATTCTGGTGTGAAAGCTTTAACGGATGCATTAAATCGAAGAGGTATCAAAGGAAATGTGCGTCCTGGAAGAATTTCAGGATTTTATGAAGTAAACTATGACATTTTACAGGAAGAACGAGTGAGTGTAATTATTCCTACCAAAAATGGTTATGATGATTTGAAAATATGTGTTGATTCTATCATAGAGAAAACAACGTATCCCAATTATGAAATCATCGTTGCTGATAATGGTAGTACAGATCCCAAAATGCAAGAATTGTTCGCTGAATATAAAAAGAAATTGAATGATCGCTTTTTAGTTGAACTGATTGATATCCCTTTTAATTATTCTAGGATCAACAATTTAGCAGCCAAAAAAGCAAGTGGCAAATATATATTATTCTTAAATAACGATACGGAAGTAATTGAGCCAAATTGGATGACTACAATGGTTTCTTATGCTCAATTTGATCATATTGGTTGTGTCGGAGCTAAACTTTATTATCCAGATGATACGACGCAACATGCGGGGATACTCGTTGGTATTGGCGGAGTAGCTGGGCATGCGTTGAATAATTACGATCAAACACATTGTGGCTATTTTGGTCGTTTGGTAATTAATGTCAATTATTTAGCAGTAACAGCAGCATGCATGATGGTCAAAGCTTTCGACTTCCAAGCCGTAAATGGTTTTGATGAAACTTTAGAAGTAGCATTCAATGATGTCGATCTTTGTTTAAAAATTTATGAATTAGGAAGATATAATATCTATGCTCATCGAGTCGAACTCTATCATTTTGAGTCTAAATCTAGAGGTTATGAAGACACTCCTGAAAAGCAAAGACGTTTTGCTGGTGAGATAAAAAAAATGCAGGACAAATGGCCAAACTATATCACCCATGATCCATTTTATAATGATAATCTAACTAAAGAAGGCATCGGAGATTTTTCGTTACGTCCTGATTAATTAATAAATGAAAAAGAGGCTAGGACAAACGCCTATAAGGGGTATGCCCCTCATAGGCGTTTGTCCCACACTCTTTTTTTTCTACGCAAAAGATATCTATGAGTGTAATATGTAAGTTGTTCAAAAAAATAGCTATCTTTTTTTAAATTCCATTACAATTTGCTTATGCACTAGGTTTTTAAAGACTGCTATGGTAAGATAATAGGTGCATTATTTTGTGATTAGGAGAGTATAGATGAATAAAAATGGAGAATGGAGTGCTGCACGGCGAATATT
>JADAKE010000011.1 GCA_015680865.1 Enterococcus lacertideformus
TTTAAATTCCATTACAATTTGCTTATGCACTAGGTTTTTAAAGACTGCTATGGTAAGATAATAGGTGCATTATTTTGTGATTAGGAGAGTATAGATGAATAAAAATGGAGAATGGAGTGCTGCACGGCGAATATTCATTATTTTAATGGATGTTCTTGTCTATAATGTAGCCATATATAGCAGTTTCTTATTAAAATTTCAAGGGGAGATCCCTACAAGAAATTTTGAAACATTTCAACATTCAGCAATCTTTATTTCAGTGATTTTTATTGCCTTGAATATTTTATTAGGTGTGTATGTTTTTTATAATCGAATGATCAGTGACATCGTTTTTGTCACAGTGATTGGTCAAGTACTGATGACTTTAGGGATCATGGTAGTGACCTTTGCGGGTCGTTGGTTTGCTTTTCCACGGGCAGTGATTTTCTTTTCTTTTATTCTAGGGACGATCTTATTGAGTATTTACCGAATCATGATTTATAAACTGTATTTAAAAGTTAGTCATGACAAAAAAGTAGTCATTGTTGGATTAGAAAAAGATGTTGCGCAAGCAATCCAAAATTTCAGTACGAAAAAAAACAATAAACACAAAGTAGAAGCGGCAGTGATTGATCATTATTATGAAAATGTGGAAGAAATGATTGATCAGATCGATATCGTCTATTTAGCTTCTCATATCGAAGAAAAAGAAAAAATAAAGATCTATCAATTGGTCACTAAAAAAGAAAAGAAGTTATTTTTGAATACGACTTTTGAAAATTTGACCATGATCAATCCAAATATTATGAATTTTGAAGATGAAAGTATCATTGAGGCTTCTGGTTTTAGGATTCCCGCAGAATACGAACTGTTCAAACGATTGTTCGATATTTTGATTTCATTGATCTTGTTGATTGTCGCATCCCCATTTATGTTGCTTACTGCTATTTTAGTAAAAGTGACCTCACCTGGGCCGGTGATTTACAAACAAATACGGATCACAAAAAATCAACAAGAATTTTCGATCTATAAATTCCGTTCCATGACGGCTACAGCAGAAGCCACATCAGGTCCTGTGTTGGCAAAAAGCAACGATGCCCGGATTACTC
>JADAKE010000012.1 GCA_015680865.1 Enterococcus lacertideformus
ATATTCCTTAATGTTGGATTTAAAAATACTACTACAAACGATAAAGATCCTTTTTGATAAAATGTCTTCTCAAGGATTAAAAGAAGATGAAAATGTCAATTCACTTTCAGAGATCGCATTTCCGAAAGAAAGAATTTTCAACTGAATTGGAGGTGTGAAAAAATGGAAAATCCAAAGTTTAGTATCGTCATACCAGTATATAATGCCGAAAAGACGATTACGCGAACAGTTACGATTTTAAAAGAATTTGATTTTGATGATTATGAAGTTTTATTGATCAACGATGGTTCAACAGACCAGACTGAGAAAATCCTTGAAAAACTTATCAAAAATGAACCAAATTTTCATTTGATCACAACTCGTAATCAAGGTCCTGGTCTAGCAAGAAATGAAGGAATCAAACACTCAAAAGGAAAATATCTTTTGTTTTTTGATGCGGATGATACTCCTGCAACAGATATATTAACTGACTATAATCGCTTGTTAGATAGTCATCCGGAGACAGATTTAATTGTCAGTTCCTTTATATTTCGTACAATGGATGATACAAAACTTATTTCAGAAAAAGAAAATTTGGTTACTAGACATCATTACATGGATCATGAAAGTTTTATGCATGACATGTACAGATTGATGAATGACCAAATGATGTATGTCGTTTGGAATAAGTGTTACCGAAGTGAACTTGTGAAGCAAAAGCAGATTCTTTTTAAGGGATACAATAGTTGTGAAGATCGTATCTTTAATTTGACCTATTATGATTATTGCCAACAAGTGATTATGAATCATAAAATAGTGTATATCTATGAATATGAGGGTGGTAAAGGGATCACGAATCAATATCACCCAAATAAGTTTGCAACCTTCAGAGAATTCTATCAATTGGCTAATAAAGTAACAAATGAAGTCAATAAACCAGGTATGGCAGCTCTTCATTTAAAAGGTACGACTTCTGTTATTTTTTCTGTTTTTAGTACAGCCTCACGTACCGCTAAAGAAAAAAAGGCAGAAGTGAAACAGATTTTAACTGACACTACTATTGTCGAAGCTAAAAAAATTGCTGCTACTGATTCAACGGCTAAAAAAGTGACAAAACAATTATACAATATGCCGATTCCTTTATTTTTAACTGCTGTGAAATTTGGTAGTTTTATGGAGGCCAAAATGCCAGGTATGATAGCTCTATTGAAACGAATTTATTAAACAGATTGCACTTCGGGCACTTATCTGGAATAAAGATTACTTTTATTTTTTTGTCTCTATTATGTCTCTACTCGTAAAAAAGGAGTGAAAATGATCAAAGTGTAACTCTCCTATTTTGTTTGGTTAAGATATTTTATCCAAATTTTTCTAAACATTATTTACTCGAGTATAGGTCTTAAAGGCTTCCTTTTGACCCACACTCTTTTTTTGCAAATAATTATAGTAAATAGTTCTTGTTAAAAAAATATATATGATAAAATAAAAAAAGATGAGGCTTAAGGGAAGGATAGTAATAAACTTAAATTAACACATGTGCGACACGCAGTTCTCAAAATATCCAACCCTGTGTTGGTTTTTATCACGAACTACTTTGTTTCTTTGGTGGGAAGCCTTGGATTCACTGGTCCTCAATAAGTTTATTTCTTTGGATGATGATTTGGTTTTTTTAGGTGATTACATAACTACATGCAGTTGCTGTATAAAGAAGAACAAGGACCATACCATGAAGCAACATAGTTTGATATAAAAAACATACAAAAATTAAATAATATTAAGGAGAAAAAACATGAAAAGAATTTTTTCTGGTACTCTTTTATGTACATTGCTATTAAATAGCTTCATCAAACAAGTCTGCAATACAAAGCTCTTCAGCCATGGAAAGTACATCAGCAGAAGATGCAGTAGATGCAGGAACTTCTTAAAGTGCGACAGAAACAAGCGAAGCGATGATGGATGAGACTACAAGTAGCTTGCAATCAAAAGAAAATACTGCTTCTTCTGAAAGCACTAGTTCAAGCAAAATGACGATGACAGAAGAATCAAGTCAGACAGATCCAAAAGAAGACGTTGAAGTCGGAAAACAAGGGACAGATCACAAAAAAGGTGTTTATGCTATGCAACCTGCTACTGATAATGGGATCATGATGCGAGCTATTGGGATTGCGCAAGTCTATGCAAATGATCCTAATTTACCTAAAAAAGATTTTATTGATGTTTCAAGTTGGAATGGCACGATTTCAGTCGCTGAATATCAAAAAATTAAAAGCTATGGAGTGACTGGTGTCTCTGTCAAATTGACAGAAGGAACTTCATACACCAATCCATTTGCTCAAAGTCAGATCAATAACGCAAAAGCTGCTGGAATGAATGTCTCAGCTTATCATTATAGCTTGTATACCTCAATTCAAACGGCTCAAGCGGAGGCAAAATATTTTGCGCAAGCAGCTAACAATCTAGGTTTATCAAAAAGTACAATTATGTTTAATGATGCAGAGGATCCAACATTGACTAATAATGGACGTAATGCGCAAGCTAATTCGTTAGCGTTCGTTCAATCAACAACTAAACAATCTAGGATTTTCAAATGACGCATTATATGTTGGTCGATATTGGATTGATAATGGCTATATCAATCCTTCGTCCTTTGGTAAAGAACGCGTATGGGTAGCGCAATATCCATACACGCCGAATCAGACGATGCAGTGGAACAATGATTATGGTGCGTGGCAATGGTCTTCTTTGATGTACTTTCCAGGAATCTCTAATTATCAAAATCGAGCTTTTGATATTTCTATGAGTTATAGTACGTTTTTTGGAACTTCCCTTACTGGTCCAGATTTAAGTAATTATTATACAACGAATCCAGGTAAAGTGATTGTCAAACAAGATGATCGTTTTTACAATGACGTAAACTTTACTAGCCCAAGAACAGCAGTCAAAAAGAATACGTTAGTTACTGTAAAAAGTATTCAAACAACTGCTAGCGGAATCCCACGATTATTTACAGATCAAGGTTATTTAACTGCAAATAAGTCTTATGTGGTAGCTGCTCAAAGTAATATTGAGGATTACTTTACAACTAATCCTAAAAAAGTTCGTTTAAAAACAAAATATGGATATTTGACTGCTAATAAAAGCTTAGTTGAAGAATACCAAGATTTTTCTCAACAATATTATACGGTAAATCCGGAACAAGTCATTGTTAAAGTAGATGATCGCTTTTATAAAGATGTCGAATTCAACATTCCAAGTAAGTCAGTGCCTGCGGGGACAGTATTAAAAGTCAGTGGGATTGAAGAAGCAGCCAATGGCATTCCAAGATTTAAAACAAGTGAAGGATATGTAACTGCTAATAAAAATTATGTTGTGGCAACCATTCCAACGATTGTTAATTATTATACTAAAAATCCGTTGAAAGTTATATTGAAAACAGATGATTATTATTATAAGGATTTGAATTTTACTCAAAGAAGTGAAGCTTTAGCTAAAGACAAAGTAGTTGATGTTGAAAAAGTTGAATATACAAATGATGGAGTTCCTCGCTTAAAGACAGCAAAAGGCTATGTGACTGCCAATAAAAATTATGTTGTTCAGGTGACCACTGCTATTGATAAATATTTTACTGAAAATCCTCACAAAATTACGATGTTAATGGACGATAGATATTATTCTGATCTGGAATTCCTCTATCCTGGAAAAGCTATTACAAAAGGTATGATCGTTGATATTCTGGATATTGAGTACACGTTAGATGGGGTTCCCAGATTTAAAACAAAAAATGGTTATTTAACAACGAACAAAAATTATGTAACAGCTGCAGGAAACGTCGATAATAAATACTTTGTGACCAGTCCTCAAAAAGTGAAATTTCTTACAAATGACTTTTATTATAAGGATATAAACTTTAGACAAAGAGGAAATACGATTAAAAGTGGAACTACTCTTGAGGTGGAAGGGATTGAATATACTTTAAATGGTGTTCCTAGACTAAGAGTAGCTAATGGGTACATTACGGCTAATAAATGGTATGTAGAAAAAATAAAATAAAACAGATGCTCCAGTATACTGCTTTTCTTTGAGTATACCAAGAAAAACAGATGATGATCTTACATTTATATTAAAAAAGTAGTATTTTTAACATAGTAAAAAAGTAAATTAACGTTATTAAGATTAGGAAAACCAGAGGGATATAAATTAGTTATCTAACTAAAAAAGTATAACTACTTAAAAGCTTCAAACCCTTGAAAATCAAGCGTTTATTTATTTAAATTCCATTACAATTTGCTTATGCACTAGGTTTTTAAAGACTGCTATGGTAAGATAATAGGTGCATTATTTTGTGATTAGGAGAGTATAGATGAATAAAAATGGAGAATGGAGTGCTGCACGGCGAATATT
>JADAKE010000013.1 GCA_015680865.1 Enterococcus lacertideformus
ATATTCCTTAATGTTGGATTTAAAAATACTACTACAAACGATAAAGATCCTTTTTGATAAAATGTCTTCTCAAGGATTAAAAGAAGATGAAAATGTCAATTCACTTTCAGAGATCGCATTTCCGAAAGAAAGAATCAAAAGTTGATGAAAGTGAAAGATGGAAAGATGAGACAACTGTTTTCTTAAATATTGTTTATGTGGATAAGAAGTAAGAAATAAATATAGATATAAAAAATATGAAAGATAGTCTGGGTGTGAATAATAATGTATACACAAATCAAATTAGGTTCATTTAAAGAATTTATCAAAAATCATAAAAAAGTATATTTTTTATCGGGATTTATTTCACTATTGATCTGTGCCTTATTAGTTGGCTACAACTGGAAAATCAGTTGTACGAATTTATATGCTACTGGTGAAGAAATTACGTTTCTTTTAGAGAATAAAGAAGGGAATCCTTATCAAAATTCAGAAGATATACGAAAAATCTTTTTATTACAATTAAATGACGATCCTACAGTTTCAAAAGAAATTAAAGAAGAGTTAAATAAAAATCTAACTGTCACTAGAGATGCTAGTAACTTTTTTATTGTAACGGTAGATAACTATCTGAATAAAGAAAATACATTTGTTAAAGACAAACTACTTTCTTATTTGAAACAAGGAGAGATCTCGTTTTTTAAAGATAAAACGATTATTGATCTGAGTGAAAATACGAAAGAAATTTTTGCACCAACTCAGGAAGCACAAATACTTTCAATCAAAAAAATAGTAATCTATTTGATTGGAGGATTCATTCTATTTGTTATTTTAGGAACTATTCTAGCAACAATTCTTAGTCGAAAAAACACTGTAATTAATGATGATTTTTCTTTTTTAGTAAATGATCAGATAGTAAATATTAGTCATTTCTCAAAGCTTGATAAGCAAGCATGTATTGAAAATACTTTAATGAATATAGCTATTCCAACTATCATAATTACACAGTTACACAATTTAAAACTGATAAATGACAATCATAATATTGTTATCACAGATGACTTAGGACATGCCTTTTTGCCACCTTTTGAAGCTCATAAGATATTACTGATTTGTGAAAAAGGAGAAACAACAAAAGAATGGTATCAATTACAGATGGAACTATCAAAAATTTATTCAGATGATATAGATATTATATTAATCTAGTTAGGCTGTGAAACTATGGAGATATATTTGTTATTTTTTTTACTATTGCTTGCTAGTTCATTGTTTGAGCTTACCCGGAAGAAGCCTTTATTTTTCTGGGTATCAGTAATTTGTATGATTTTATTTGCTGGGCTTAGGTATAAAACAGGTTACGACTTTGATTCCTATTCACGTATCTATGATTCTGTAACTTCACTAGGTTCAATCTTTTCAAAAACTATTCCAGCAGAACCAGGTTTTCTATTTCTAAATTACCTTTTTAAGAGTTTAGGATTTGACTTTGGGACATTTGTACTTTTTTTCTCAATAATTAGTATGCTGTTATTGGCAAACTTTACTATTCGTTTTTCACAATTCCCCTCTTTCGTTTTGTTGTATTATTATTCTCGTTTCTTTTTAGTTAGAGATATGGGGCAAATAAGATCTGCATTTGTTGCAATCATTTGTTTATATGCGCTACCGTATATTCAAAAAAGAGAATTCTCTAAAATCCTTATGATTTCTATATTTGCAAGTCTGTTCCATGTCGTAGGACTGTTTTTGATCCCAGCTTATTTATTCAGCATTTTGATCGGTGAGCTGAATGAAAAGAAAGTTCTTGCTACAGTTTCTCTTTCAGCATTTATTGGCTTGATTTTCTTTCGGCCACAGTTGTTCTTATGGTTGATTCCTACACGTTATGCTGGATATTTTGTAGGAGCATATGTAAATGGAAAATGGCTATTGAATCCAGTTTTCATCATGCAATTAATGATCTTAGTAGTATCCGTCATTCTATTCCAAAACGAACAAGAAAAGTACAAAAAAATTATGAATACTATTTTACAATGGTACTTGATATCTACTTGCTTGCTCATTTTATTTGGTCCATTAGCAACTGTTGGTGGAAGAATCAGCACAATTTTTGCTACGAGTGAAATTTTGGTCGTCCCTTACTTATTTTCACGATTATTCAAACACAAGATTTTATCTGTAAGTTTATTTTATATATTTTGTTTTTGTATTTTTGTATTAATTTTTATTATTTCTGGTGCCTACAATTCGTATATTCCCTATTTAACACAATTTTGATAAAAAGGATGGTTGATATTCGTGACTAAGCGCGTGTTACATTTTCAAGGTAGAATGGGTAAAGGAGGAGCTGAATCTTTCATGATGAATATGTACAGAAATATTGATAGTGAAAAAATTCAGTTTGATTTTTTAATCTATGATGATTATGAAGATGTTCAAGATTATCATGAAGAAATAGGGAAACTTGGTGGTAGAATCTTTGTTGTGACAAACCCTAAAAAAAATATACTGAAGTACTTATATGAAGTGAACCAATTATTGAAGAGAGAACACTTTGATATTGCGCACAATGAAGTTTATTTTGGTGGAGGCATCAATCTATGGCTTGCAAAGAGAAACAAAATAAAGACTAGAATCGCTCATAGTCACGCTACGGAAGATGGAAAAGGAAATTCTGCTGTATTGGGCCTTCTTCGTAAATATTTACATCATTTGTTAATGAAAAATGCAACTGATTTTATCGCGGTGAGTAAAGAGGCTGGCGAAAGTTTATTTGGTAACCAAAAATATATAATTGTAAACAATGGCGTAGATTTTTCACAGTACAATTTTTCTGAGGAAGAGATTACGGCTAAGCGAAATGAATTAGGTATGAACAAGGATGATGTGATCATCGGTAATATAGGTCGAATGGAAGAACAAAAAAATCAACTGTTTTTGTTAGATATATTTAATGCCGTCCATAAAAAAGACCCTCGTGCAAAACTTATTTTAATAGGTAATGGTAGTTTAAGGGATAAAATTTTAAATAAAATAGAGCAATTAGACTTAAAGGATCAGGTATTTTATTTAGGAGAACGAGAGGATATTACTGCGCTTCTTTCTATTATGGATATTTTTCTGTTACCTTCTTTATATGAGGGTCTACCAATGGTAGGAATCGAAGCACAAGTCAGTGGGAAAAAAATTGTTTTTTCTGATACGATTTCTAGAGATATTGAGCTAACACCTAATACTCATTTTGTAAGCTTGAATGATCCTGTCACAAAATGGGCAGATATCATATTAGAAAAACCTTATGGTAATAAGCAAACGAGTAAATTAGCTGAGTTTGATGTAAGCAATACAGTGAAACAAATGGAAAAAATCTATTTGAGGTGAAAATTGATGAAAACTGGGATAGTCTTTATAGGAGACGTTATTTTTAGCCCATTTATGAAATTATATACGGACATTTTAGATGAGCATGCTGAAGATTATGATGTCCTTTTTTGGAAGAGAAATGATGAGAAAGAAACATTTCCAAAAAATTATTTGTTTTTTGAATATAATTCAAGATTGAACAAGAATAAATTATTAAAAATCACAGATTTTTATCAGTATCAAAAATGGTTGAAAAAAACAATCAAAATGAATAAGTATGATAAGTTGATAATCTTAACGACAGTTCCTGGATTATTATTACACAAAGAATTGTTAACTTTATATAAAGGGAAATATATTTATGACATTAGAGACTATACTTACGAGAATTTTTCCTTGTATAAATCTCTAGTAAATAAAGTCATTGACGGTTCTTATTTTACTTGTATTTCCTCTCCAGGGTTTAAGGAGTTCTTACCTGAAAGACCTTATGTTTTAGCACACAATATGCAGTTAGAAGAATTAAAAAATCAATCAGATTTTAGGAAAAAGGTGCATGGACCATTAAACTTAGTGTGGATTGGGGCGGTAAGATACTATGAACAACAAATTGATATTATCAATCATCTAACAAATTCTTCTAAGATCAATTTGATCTATCATGGAATCGGTGAGGACTATGGGCGCCTTTCAGAATATGTCAAAGCAAATCAGATAGCTAATGTAACATTTACTGGAAAATACGTAAACAAAGAAAAGAGTAAACTTCTAGCAGATGCAGACATTTTATTGAACTCCTATAAATTGGCTAACCATCAAAAAGTAAAACATGCGATCTCAAATAAATACTATGATGGATTGATTTATGGAATCCCGCAATTAGTTGAAAATGATTCTTACAAGCAAAAAGAAGTGGACAAACGAAAATTGGGTGTAGTAATTGATCCAAAAGATCCGCAATTAGAAGAAAAATTATTAGCTTATTATTTTGCTATAGATGAAGAATTATTTAATAAAAATAAACAAGAAGCACTAGCTGAGATTGAAAAAGATCAATTAAATTATATTAAAAAAATTAATGATTTTGTAGAAATGCCGATAGATTAGGAGTAGATAGAATGAGAAAGAAATTCGTTTTTTGTAGTGTTCCCGACTTTTCAGACAACGCGCGAGCAATGTTTGAATTTATGGTTGAGTACCCAATTGAGGGTGAATATATTTGGTTATTCAATGATAGTGAACAGATAAAAGATCTTTTTTTTGATAAATATAAAGAAAAAAATATAAAATTTATTCAAAAAAATTCGTTTATAGGAATTTATCATTATCTTACCGCTACATTTTCTTTTTCAGATCATGGCATATTTAATAATATCCCTAAAATACTTTCTCCAAAAAAATTGAATTGTGGCACGGTATGCCATTAAAGCAAATTGGTAATTATCATGAAAAAAATACTATTTTTTTTGCTAAAACAATCGCTACCTCGCCTATTTTTGACAAAGTTTTATGTAAAGCATTTGGCATAACTGACAAACAATTAATAGCTACTGGACTTCCTAGAAATGATAAACTTTTTTTGGAAAGCTCCTACAATATAAGTCAATTATTCTTTCAAAATGATTATCCAGTGATAGCCTGGCTACCTACGTTTAGAAAACATATATCAGGAGATTATCATGATGGAGAATTTGAAAATGATAAATTAGCTTTTTTTGATTTAGATGAATTAAAAGAACTAGACCAGCAATTAAAGCAATCGAAAAAAAATCTCCTAGTGAAACTACATCCATTGGATATTTTAAATCAAGAGAAGGAACTAGACAGTGCTTTGGAACAAATTAGGATTTTAACTACCGATCAATTTGAAAAACAACATTTCGATTTGTATAAAATCTTATCAGCGGTTGAAGGCTTGATTACCGATTACTCTTCTGTATATTTTGATTTCTTATTAACAAAAAAACCAATTGGGCTAGTCCAAACAGATGTGGAAGAATACAAAAATACACGAGGTGTAATTAAAGAAATTGAACAAAAGATGATTGGAACAAAAATAAAATCAAAAGAGGATTTTGTTCGATTTATCATTGAAGAAAAAAAGAATGAATTGAATTATGACGAGCTAATCAATATTTTTCAAGAGCGTGATACACACGGCAATAACGCAAAAGCGATATGCATCTATCTTCAACTGATAAAGGAAGATAAGAAAAGTCAATAAAGAAGTTGAGTGAATTATGAAGAAAATTTTAAGTAATATATTTTACAATGCGACCTATCAAATATTTATTATTATTATCCCTATTTTGACTGTCCCGTTTGTATCAAGAATTTTAGGTGCACAACAATTAGGGATTAATTCATTTTTATTGTCAATTAATACTTTTTTAGGTGTTGTAATCTTAATGGGCCTTGGCCAATTGGGCGTTAGAATTATTTCTAAATCAGAAACTTTAGAACTCAGAGAAAACTTTTTTAACTTGTGGAAATTACAGTTGATTTCTGGCGTACTAGTTACTGGATTGTTTTGTATTAGTACTTTTTTATTTGTAGATGATAAATTTTATTATTGGCTACAAATACCAATTTTGTTGTCCTATATTTTAGATATCTCATGGTTTTTTATAGGTATTGGCGAAATTAAGACCGTGATTACTAGAAATACAGCAGTAAAAATTGCTATGTTGATTTTAATCTTTTCTTTAGTAAAAACTCAAGATGATTTAGGGTTATATATGTTGATCAACAGTGTAGGTTCATTGTTGGCTAATCTGTTTTTTTGGATTTCTTTGAGAAAATATATCTGTGTCTCAGAGCAAAAACTCCAACACTTCTCTTTAAAGCCTAGTAAAAATGCTAAAATTTTATTATTACAATCATTAACATTGCTCGTACCACAAATTGCTGTCCAAGTTTATACGAGTCTTGATAAAACAGTTGTTGGTTGGATCGCTGGATCAACTCAGCTTTCATATTATGATCAATCACAAAAGATCGCACGGATTGTTCTTTCAATCGTTACATCAATAAGTGTGGTATTAATGCCAGCAATGGCAAGGATTGATGGAAGTGAAGAGGGTGAAAAAAAATTAAATCAAATTTTAAAGGTATCATATGATTATACGCTGATTATTTCTTTATTTTTTGCTTCATTCTTGTTCTCGATTTCTAGTATATTTGTTCCTTTTTTCTTTGGTAATAGTTTTTCTTCAATGATCCCTAATATGAAATATGTTAGTATTATAATTATCCCGATTGCTATCGGTGGTGTGTTTGCTAACCAGTTTACTTTAGCAAAGGGAATGTATAAAGAATATTCTATCCCATATGTGGTTGGTGCTGTTCTTAATATCTTATTAAACCTAAGTCTAGTTCCAGTATTTAAAGCAAATGGTGGAACTGCTAGTTTAATTATAACGGAATGCATTGTGTGTATTTTACGTATTTTTTTGATAAGGAAACAAGTCGATTTAAAAGTCATTTTTAAAGGACAAACAAAATTTATCATAGCTACAATTATCACTTTATTTGTTGGAAACTTTCTAGTTGTAACCAATATCAATGCATTTATAGATATTTGTTTAAATGGTCTGATTTTGCTAATCGTATTTGTAGGCTGTTTAGCTCTGTTTAAAACAAGAATTTTGAATGATCTTTTGTTAGTCAAAAATAAAGTTACTAGAGGAGACAAAAAATGAAAAAAGTAATCACATACGGAACCTTTGATTTGCTCCATTATGGACATATTAATTTATTAAGAAGAGCGAAAGAACAAGGATATTATTTAATTGTTGCTCTTTCTACCGATGAATTTAACTGGAATGAAAAACAAAAAAATGCTATTTTGAATTTGAAAAAAGAAAACAGCTTCTTGAAGCGATTCGTTATGTAGACTTAGTTATTCCAGAAGAATCATGGGAACAAAAAGTAAGCGATATTAAAGAATACAAGGTTGATAAATTTGTTATGGGGGATGACTGGGCCGGTAAATTTGACTTTATTGAAAAAGAAACAGCTGCTGAGGTTGTCTACCTGCCAAGAACACCAGAAATTTCAACTACACAAATCAAAAAAGATCTTGAAGGTTGAAAATGAAGAGCTTAAGTCATGGGTAGGTAGTTTTATCAGTGAGGTACACTTCTTCATTCAAAGTAAAAAATGAATACTGAGAAAATACAAAAATAGAAACACTTGTTTTTCATGTTTATTTCTAATTTCTTTATTGTTTCGATACTTGTTTGTATTTAAGAGTCAACGAATAAGTACGGTATTTATTTTGAGTAGAAAAAGTTGATCAATAAAGACAACTATTTTATAGGGGGAGAAGATAATCTAGAAGGATTAGAAATATTCTTGAAAAATCCTTACAAAAAACAACCTGAAAAAATTATAAATAACTATGCTTTTGAAGGTTGGTTTAGAAATATGTTATAAGAACAAAGGTGAATGAAAATAGTTTTTTTTATTCAAACTATAATAGTGATGTTTTCATCATTCTATATGTACTAATTTATAAACCAACTAATTTATAAACCAACTAATTGGAGTGAAATTTGTGGATAAAATATTAATTACCGGCGGAGCTGGTTTCATCGGTTCTACTTTAGCCAATTATCTAGGGAAAAAGAATGTGGTTATTGCTATTGATGATTTATCAATGGGAAAAATTGAGAATCTTGATATGGATAAGAACATTACTTTTATTGAAGGTGATGTTGCAGATCAATCTTTGATGGCAGAAATCATGAAAGCTAATAAATTCGATTATGTCTTTCATTTAGCAGCAGTCGCTAGTGTGGCGGATTCTGTTGCCAGACCTCTGGAAACACATCGAGTAAATTTTGACAGCGTCTTGATGATTTTAGAATTGCTTCGCAAGTATCAACCAGATTTAAAACGACTCGTTTTTAGTTCTTCAGCAGCAGTTTATGGAGATGAACCCACATTACCAAAGAAAGAGGAGTCAGTGATACGACCTTTAACTCCTTATGCAATCGATAAGTTTGCAGCAGAACAATATGTTTTAGATTATTGTCATTTATACGATGTTCCTGGGAGTGCTGTGCGGTTCTTTAATGTTTATGGACCCAATCAAAATCCAAATTCACCCTATAGTGGTGTGATTTCAATATTGGTCGATCGATACAAAAAACAGCTAGCTGGAGAAAAAACTTCTTTTACTTTGTATGGTGATGGAAGTCAATCAAGAGACTTTATCTTTGTAGATGATGTGATACAAGCGTTGGTACTTGTAGCGAAAGAAACAGCCGCATTAGGAAAACAATTTAATGTTGGAACGGGGCAGGCTACGACATTGTTAACACTGATTCACACTATTAATCAAATTTTAGAAACCGAATTATCCCTAAATTATCAACCAGGACGCTCAGGAGATATTCATGATTCATTAGCAGACATTTCTAAAATCCGGTCAATTGGATTCCAGCCAAAATTTGATGTAGTAAGTGGTATGAAAAACTATTTAGAAACTGAAATGTAAAACAATGATTAGGAGTCTCTTTTTTTAAGGTTTATTAGTAATACGAAGATAAAGTAAATGAAAAAATGGACAGTGAAAAAGCTGATCAGCATCCAAATAATAAGCCCAAACAGAGAAAAGTATGAAAAAACTGCTTTTCTCTGTTTGGGCTTATTGTCGTAGTCGCAAAAATTTAAACACTTTGTATGAGAGGATGAAGAGTGACTTTTCTTTTGTTCAGTCTCTCTTGTATATTGAATACCAAGTTTTTTAGACCTGATTGGACTTTAAAAAGTATTCTTTCATCATTTGAGTGTAATTAGACTCAAGAGAAAGTGTCGTTACACAATAAGAATTGAAAAAAGGAAAAATAATTCCATATAATGCTTTATTTTTCTTCTAATATTTTTGAGTTTTCTATTAAATTATAAATTCGATTTCTTAGATCAACGGCGGTTAACTTTATTTTTTGTCTGATTTGATATTACTTTCCATTACGACAGCATCGTTTAAATCTATTTTGAAGGCAGCAGCAGCATGGAAGCGATTGATATTTCCTTGAGCTAAAATATAGTTATTACCACAATAAACGCCACCACGATAAGGATGAGCTTGGGTGCTTTCTTTCCATAATGAAAAGAGCAAGGATGTAGGTAGCAGTTTGCCAGATAATACTTTTGTAAAGAATTCATTTAAATCATAGACAGACATACTAATGTTGCCAGTTCCTAACTCATTTCGGACTGCTGTTTGTGTTTCAGTTAGTGGTTTCCAATAATTATTACTAGCAGACATTTGATAAGAATGTGCTTGTTGAGAGGTATTTTCAATTTGTTCATAAAAAGCAGTCTGTTTTAAATCAAGCGGTTTGATTATCTCATTTTTTAATAAGTGTTCATAGGACTGATGTGTTAATTGAGTCAAAATCCCAGCTAATAAGGTGAAGTTTAACGGCTCATAACGATACGTATGATAATCAATCCATTTTAGATGATTAATTGCAAATTGAATGATTTTTTCGTCTGATAAGGGCACGGTCGGTGAAGCAATCCGTTTTAATCCAGATTTCATATAGAGTAAATCTTCAATCGAAATCATTTGACTACCAGGAATCTGAGGATAAAACGTTGCTAGTTTAGTTTTCAAAGAAAGATGTTCAAGTTCTACTTGTTTTAGGATCAAAAGTGCAGTCATCGCTTTTTGAATCGAACCAATTTGATAATAGAGAGAAGGATCATTTAGCTGATGTGTTTTTTTATTAGCATAGCCATAACCTCGTTCAAAAATGACATGATTATTTTTTTTTACATAAATTGAGCCGATATAATCATTTTTTTTAAGAGTTGATCAATGTTTTCTGTTAATTTCTTTTCATTGGCTGTAAGGTTCAAATTATTTTTGTGGGTAACTAAATGAGCAATAGTTTCTTGTTCTTTTTGATAATATTGACAACCTATAATAATACCTGTTGAAAATACACTGATGCTGATAAGTAAGACAGTCATAGTAAAAAACGGGATTGAACTTTTTTTCGCATGTTTGCCTTTTTTCATAATCATTTCATAAATTCCTTTCAATTTAATAACACTTATATCAAGAAAAATGTTCTTTTTTTACTAATATTTATTTTAATCTGTTGATATAGGGATTGCTACTTACAATTTTGATAGAATATTTCAATAAATTAATTCACGTTACTTAAAATATCATGTATAATAAACAGAGTTACGAAGTTGATAGTAAGGAGGAGTTGTTTTGTCAGAAAACAAACAACGTCCAGAAGAGAAAACAAACAAACAAAATCATTCTTCTGAAAAGAAAGAAGTGATCAGTCAGAGGAAAAATTTACGTAAAAAAGAAGAAAAAATCGTTGGGAAGATCATATTAGTGATTGCCCTTACTTTGTTGATTGTAGGAGGAATTCTTGGGTTTACAGTTTATCGATATGTAGATAATGGATTGAAGCCACTTGATCCAAAAGATGATCAACTTGTACAAATCGAAATACCCAGTGGTTCATCAAATAAACAAATTGGTGAAATACTAGAAAACAATAAAGTGATTAAAAGTGGGATTGTGTTTAATTACTATACTAAATTTAAAAATATGACTGGTTTTCAAGCAGGTTATTATCAGATGGCACCGAATATGACATTGGATGAAATTGGTAAGCAACTTCAAGAAGGTGGTACTTCTGAACCAATGAAAGTTGCGGATGGCAAAATTGTTGTTCCCGAAGGCTATAATATTGATCAAATTGCTGCAAGAGTAGCTAAGGTCACAGGTAAAGAGAAACAGGCGTTTTTGGATCTGATGAAAGATGAATTATTTTTCAAAGAACTTCAGAAAAAATTTCCTGAGTTGTTAGAAAGTGCTAGTCAAGCAGAAAATGTAAAATATCGATTAGAAGGTTATTTGTTCCCAGCAACCTATGATTACTACAAACAAATGTCCCTAAAAGACATAGTGATCCAAATGGTGAATAAGACAAATATTGTACTACAACCTTACTTTACCACAATCAAGCAAAAGAGCCTCACGATCCAAGAAGTATTGACGCTAGCTTCTTTAGTTGAAAAAGAAGGAGGAAAAGAAAACGATCGTAAAAATATTGCGCAAGTATTTTTCAATCGTATCAAAGCGAATATGCCCTTGCAGTCAGATATTTCTATCTTGTATGCGCTAGGAGAGCACAAAGAACTTGTAACGTATCAAGATACAGCGGTGGACTCTCCTTATAACTTGTATACAAATACAGGTTATGGACCGGGACCGTTTGATAACCCAAGTGAATCTTCGATTCAAGCAGTGTTGGAACCCATACAAAATGATTACTACTATTTTGTAGCGGATATTAAACATGGAGATGTTTATTTTGCAAAAACCTACGAAGAACATTTAGAATTAGTTGATAAATATGTCAATAATTCGTAGAATAATATTTGTATCATTGACTATTTATTTTAATAGAAAAACATTTACAATTTAGGAAAAGCGTGGTAATCTTTTTTGGACTATATTCCGCAAAAGATTACCTTTTGCAGTATTCCATAGATAAGAAGGAGACGTTATACATGGTTGAGAAAGTTTACCCTATGACTCTAGAAGGTAAGGCAAAATTAGAAGAAGAATTAGAACAATTAAAAACGGTGAAACGTGGAGAAATAATTGAACGTATTAAAATTGCTCGGGGGTTTGGTGATCTATCTGAAAATTCAGAATATGAATCTGCCAAAGATGAACAAGCGTTTGTTGAAGGGCGTATCACGACTATCGAAAATATGATTCGTTTTGCACAAATCATCGACAATGACGATGTAGATGCCGATGAAGTATCTCTTGGCAAAACAGTTACTTTCGTTGAATTACCAGATGGTGAAGAAGAAGAATATACGATCGTAGGGAGTGCAGAAGCAGACCCATTTTCTGGCAAAATTTCAAATGATTCACCAATTGCACAAGCTTTGATTGGAAAGTTAGTCAATGATGAAGTAACAATAGCTACTCCTGGCGGGGATATGTTAGTTAAAATTGTCAAAGTAGAACAAGCATAAACACAATAAATATTTGTTACAAAAATGGGCTGTGACATCTATGTACCGACCCCCAAAAGTTAGACTAAAAAATCTAACTTTTGGGGGTCGGTATTTTTATGGTTAAATATACTTTTGAAATTAAATTAAAGATCGTTCATGATTATTTGGATGGCAAAGGCGTAAGCGATTATATGGCAAAGAAGTATTCCATTAAGGCTCCGTCACAAGTGAAGCGCTGGATCAATGTCTATCAAGAGTTTGGCGAAGAGGGCCTAGTAAGAAAGCGTCAAAATCAAAAATATTCTGTTCAATTTAAGCTGGATGCGATAGAGTTATATCAAACAAGTGAGCTGTCCTATCGTGAAGTTTCGTGAAGTTGCCAACACACTTAACATGAACAATCCTAATTTGATAGCTAGTTGGATGCGTCAATTCCGTGAAGGTGGGATCGATGGACTCTCAAAAACGAAAGGATGTCCACCTATCTTGTCTAAGAAAAATGAACCCAAAAATAAGAAAAAATCTACAACTAAAGCAACGTCTGACGAACGTGAACGCATCGAGGAGTTGGAAAAACGAGTCCGTTCTCTTCAAATTGAAAATGCCTTTTTAAAAGAATTGAGGAAGCTGCGAAAACAGGAAGCCCAACAAAGACGAATGAAGCCATCGCACGAATCATCGCAAGCCTCCGAGGACCGTTTAAATTAGTTGAGCTAAGTTCCCTAGGTCGACCTTTATGTACTGGCAAAGTCCTGTCCAATTTCGTAAAACAGCCGTAACGGTTGCGTAAAATATCATTTTAGAGCATGAAAAAAGGAGTGGATTTCTCCACTCTAAAAAAGTCTGACTTTTGGGGGTCACTACACTGTCATGGTCTATTTTTCTTATAGGCAACTTTTACATCTCAAGTCCTATGGTATATTCTTGAAAAAACAGGTATGATGAAATGAGAATGTCTACGAAAGGAGAAAAAGAATGAATAGTTCTTGGCGTTTTTTTATCGTTTTCGAGGCTTTACTGTTATTATTTGCAGTTTGGCAAATTGTGAACAACGTAGAATTACTTCTTTTAGTACTGTTTGGAATTTTTAATATATTCTTAGCTTTAAGAAAATCCCCTCGGTCAGGTTTTAGAAATTTTCAATTGATCATTGGAAGTTTAATTGTTTTCTTTAGTTTAGTTAATAGTCCTGCTTTATGGTTAATGGCAGTTTTCGCTATTTTATTCATCGGTCTTAAAGGCGTTGAGATTTCTGGTATTGATTTAACGAAAAATGCATTTTGGCGAAAAAAACAAATGATCATAGTCAAAACAGATCAATTAAAGATGCATAACAATGAACGGACAAAACAGCAATTATTTGGAAATCAGCGTATTGGGAACGATATTTATGAATGGGATGACATCAATATTGCTCTTATCTCAGGAGATACGATTATTGACCTTGGCAATACGCTTTTGCCTAAAGATGACAATATCGTGATTGTACGTAAAGGGATCGGAAGAACGAGGATATTAGTCCCTTTAGGTATTGCGATAAGTTTAGAACACGCCACGTTAGTTGGGAATGTTTTATTTGAAGAAGAACACTTTTCTTTAAAAAATGAATCGGTCAAGATTTATAGTAACGATTACGATGAAAATCCAAGACGTTTAAAAATCATCACTAATACCTTACTTGGAGATGTCGAGGTGATTCGTGTATGATTAGCAAACTATCAAAAAAAATGATGGCTGTCTATGCAGCAGTGGCAGCTTTTTTGATTATCCTATTTTCACTGTTTACTTATTTTTATGCGAGTAATCAAACAAACTGGTGGCGAGCGCTTTTAAGTGCTCGACTCTGGTATGTTCCTCTTATTTTTCATTTGTTTGCCATTGCACTTGCTGTAGGTCTGATGGTATTTTTAATTATGTCGATTGTTCAAAAAGCAAAATATGGAAAAATCGAAGAAAAATTAAGAACTCTATCGGCAGGAAATTACGAATCTAATCGTCTAAATGAGCCTATTCCTGGCGCTATGGATGATATTTATATTCAAGATATTGATAAAGAAATTACCAAGATTCAAGAAAAAATGATCGAGGTTTCTAGTGAGCTCCAAATAGTTACTAGCAGGCCACAGTATGTAGATGGACAAACTAGAGAAGAAATTTTAGAGCTAGAAAGACATCGCTTAGCGCGCGAACTTCATGATTCTGTTTCTCAACAATTATTTGCAGCGATGATGATGATGTCTGCATTAACAGAACAAGCAGAAAAAACAAACAGTTCAGAAATGTTCCGAAAACAATTACGTATGGTTGCGGATATCATCAATGCTTCTCAATCAGAGATGCGTGCGCTTTTGTTGCATCTACGCCCTGTCAATTTAGAAGAGAAAAGTCTAAAACAAGGAATTGAGCAATTGTTGAAAGAGTTGCAAAATAAAATCCAAATTTCTTTGAAATGGGAGATTGAGGATGTAAAGCTATCTAATTCGATTGAAGATCATCTCTTTCGTATCGTACAAGAGCTGTTATCGAATACATTACGGCATGCAAAAGCAGATGAATTGGAAGTTTACTTACACAGAATAAACAATAATTTATTATTACGAGTTATTGATGATGGAACGGGATTCAATATGAACGAAAATAAAACAGGTAGTTATGGATTGAATAACATCAAGGAACGTGTGGCAGGAATTGGTGGTACGGTTAAGATTATTAGTTTTAAAGGACAAGGTACAAGTATTGAAATCAAAGTTCCTTTAATCAAGGAGGTATAATATAAGATGATAAAGGTTTTACTCGTAGATGATCATGAGATGGTTCGATTAGGCGTTTCTTCTTACTTGTCAATCCAAGAAGATATTGAAGTAATCGGAGAAGCAGAAAATGGACGAGAAGGCTATGCAAAAGCAATGGAATTACGTCCAGATGTTATTTTGATGGATCTTGTCATGGAAGAAATGGATGGCATTGAATCAACTAAGTCGATTTTAAAAGATTGGCCACAAGCCAAAATCATTATTGTGACAAGTTTTATTGATGATGAAAAAGTCTACCCGGCGATTGAAGCTGGTGCTGCCGGATATTTATTAAAAACCTCTACAGCGCATGAGATTGCAGATGCAATCAGAGCCACTCAAAGAGGGGAACGTGTTTTAGAACCAGAAGTAACAACAAAAATGATGGAAAAAATGAGTAAACGTAATGAACCGATCCTTCACGAAGAATTAACGAAGCGTGAAAATGAGATTCTGATGTTGATATCTGAAGGTAAAAGTAATCAAGAAATTGCGGATGAGCTATTTATTACATTGAAAACAGTTAAAACGCATGTATCGAACATATTAGCAAAATTAGAAGTAGAGGATCGCACACAAGCAGCAATCTATGCGTTTAAACATGGATTGGTAAAATAGATTTTGACTTATTGTCATAGAAGCAATGCTGGGAACACCGTGGATAAGAGGTTGTGAACAGCGTGGTCTAGCCCTGATGACAATAAGAAATAATTTTTGAAATAGTTTTTTATATTTTAAAAAATTTAGGCTTATGTTAAGGTGCTGATGCTTGTATATTGTTTATCTAGTTTCAAAAGGTAAGATAAAATTTTTTTACTTTTATCGCACTCTTTTTTTCATTTATTTTTGAGAAATTTTATTTATTGGAAGAAAAATTGTACTTTTTCACTTGAAACAATAGAAAGAAAGGCTTAGTCCGTGTATTTGTGGAAATCAAGCCTTATCCCTGTATAAAAGAAAGCTTACTTTCGTTTTTAGAAAGCCTTTGCTATACTTATATAAAATAGATAAAGGAGGAAGCAAGTGAAACAAAATTTTGCAATTGTCGGTCTTGGTCGTTTTGGTGGCAGTATCTGTCGCACTTTAGTTGAATCTGGTCAAGAAGTTTTAGCTATCGATAGCAATGAAGATCGAGTAAATGAATATATGAATATTGCTACTCACGCTGTGGTAGCAAATGCGCAAGATGAGATGACGTTACGTTCTTTGGGCATTAGAAACTTTGACCACGTGATTATTGCGATCGGCGAAGATATACAAGCAAGTATTTTAGTCACATTAATGGTCAAGGAAATGGGTGTACCAAATATTTTAGCGAAAGCACAAAATGAATATCATGCACGTGTATTGGAAAAAATCGGTGCAGATCGAGTTGTTCATCCGGAAAGAGATATGGGGGTTCGAATTGCTCACAATTTAGTATCGAAAAACATCTTGGATTATTTAGAATTATCGGACCAGTTTTCTCTTGCTGAAATTCGAGTTTCTAATCCAAAGTTTTTCAATAAAACATTAGCTGAATTGAATTTTAGACAACGATATGATTTAACGGTAGTAGCCATTCGCCGATTTGATCGGACAGTGGTTGTGTCTCCAGCTGCCGATGAGTATGTGCGGGAAAATGATAATTTATTAGTGATTGGCGAAACAGAAGATGTTGATATTCTAGATGATAAAATGAATCAATAAGGGGATGCGAGGATGGAGTTATCAGTAACAGCAAATGCACGAAAATGGTTTGCAGAAGAAGTCGTAATACCTGAGAATTATGGTATTCGTTTTTTCGGAAAAATATACGGGAAAACTGAAGTACATGAGGGATTCTCTATAGGAATGTCTGTCGAGCAGCCAGAACAGCCAATAAAAAAAGAAATAATAGATGATATGCTGTTTTTTATCGAAGAAGCGGATGAATGGTTTTTCAAAGGATATGATCTTGAGGTTGATTACGATTCATCTTTAAATGAGCCAACCTATCATTTTAATGATCAATAAAACAAAGGAGCATTTCTTCAGCTACCATTAGCTTGGAATACTCCTTTTTTAATTTGATTGCTATAACTAAAAATAAATCTCTAAAATAGGTGGTTTAAATGAAAAAATATAAAAAGGTGGGTATCTTAGATAACAGAAAAAATAATTTACTTAGATAGAAAATTTAGAGCTACATTTATAGACCAAATGAAGCAATTGGCACCAAATTATCGCATAAAAACTGAACTAGAGGTAGCTGATTTACCAAATGTAGAAATTAGTTTGGGGTGGGATCGTAAATACGAAAAGGCTTTGTTAGCTTCTGATCATTTAAAATGGGTTCATTCTATTTCTGCTGGTGTCGATACTTTGCCTTTAAAAACCTTTGCTAAAAAAGGCATCCTACTTTCAAATGGGAGTGGCATCCATAGCGAGTCAATCACTGAGCATATTATGGGGATTATTTTAGGATACTCTAGAGGTTTATTTCAAGCGCAAAAAGCGCAATTGAATAAAAAATGGCTGGGGACTAGCGTTCATTATCAAGCCGTAGAAAAACAAAATTTGTTAATTATCGGTACGGGCCAAATCGGTAAAATGGTTGCAAAAAAAGCGAACTCCTTTGGAATGGCTTGTTACGGCATCAATACTACAGGGCATCCAGTAGACGGATTTAAGCAAACCTATCCATTGAAAGAAATAAAACAAGTAGTATCTGAGGTGGATATTATTGTCAATATCTTGCCGTTGACAGAGCAAACAAAAGGACTATTTGATGAGAAACTATTTGAAAAATTTTCTTCTCACACTTTATTTATTAATGTTGGACGAGGAGCTTCTGTACAAACCAATGATTTGATACAAGCATTAAATGAAGATAAATTAGCATTTGCTGCGTTAGATGTTTTTGAAGAAGAACCATTACCTGAAGAAAGTCCATTATGGGAAATGGATAAAGTCTTGATTACTTCGCATATTGCGGGCTTAACCTCAGAATTTCAACATAAATTGATGGTGATTTTTTTGGAAAATCTGAAAAGTTATATAAAAAGTCAAAAACTTACAGTCAATGCTGTCGAATTAACAAAAGGTTATTGAAAATAGTAGAAATATATTTCATAACTTAAAAACGACTATCTAAATTAGAGGTTTCATCTAACTTTGGACAGTCGTTTTTTAGTCTTGTGATATAAAAGGTTATCCCAGTTGGGTTTTAGGCCATCCTTTTACAGCTTGAGTAAAAATAAAAATTCCCGCAATAGCAATAAACGCATTAGTATCAAAAGCTGGTAAGAAAATTATCAAAATTGTTGCGATGATGGTTGGTAACGAGATTGCATAGATCATTGTTTTTAAACAATCGAGAAAACTGGCTCTTGTAAAACGTAATCGCGCATAGATATAAGCAGCAAAATTGGCAAGAAGTAAAGTCACAACCAAATTCAAAAAGCTAGGATAAATTGAAATTAAGAAAGTGACTGCTTTGATCCAAAAGGGAAGTTTCGCTTTGCTTAATGTCGTACGTAACTGTTTTCCTGTTAAATTCTTCAAAGCATCATTTGAATAATCCAATTCGAATGGATTGTTACTTAATAGTGCAGTGGAACTTCCTGTGTTTGGAAAGGCAATTACGAGATTATTTTCCAGAAGTCCGACACTAAGAAAATTCCCAACCATATCAGAAGAAATATCTTTTTCTGAACGTTTTCCCTGAGGATCAAAAGTAAAAATAATCGAGTTTGTTTGGTAAATAAACCCATCGGATTTTTTTGTTTGGATTTTACCATCTTTGATAGAAAAATCTGGAATTTTTGTGGCAATTTTTTGCCCATCTTCTTGGATATTTTTTAAAACCTGAAAGACTTGATAGGATATAGGCAAGGCCATAATGATACTAAGAGCTAAAAGATAAAAAATTGTTTTAGCAAAGGGGGTGTTTTTAGCATTTTTTAGCTCTTTAAACTGTGTGAATGAGCTAATGATTAGTTGTTTTGTTGTCATAATTACTCCTTTTACACATAATGTCATCATTAGCAATTCTAGCGAAGTATCAAGAGAAATACAAGAGATAAAATAAAGTATGAACTGGATACTATCCCATAAGACAAGACAAGTGAACAATGATTGTATGCTAAGTTTGGATACTTAAAATTGTTTATTTTTTAAGAACAAAGATGAAAAATAATTATAAATAAGGTATGATAGTTGAGAATGACGAGTAAGGTAGGCTGAAGTAATGAATCTTTATTATCGAGTGAAACAATTTTTAGAAGCAAAGGGATATTGGGAAATTTTTATTTATCTTTTTTTTGGAGGCCTAGCGACAGTTGTGAATATTGTCAGCTTTGCGATAGCATTACAATTCTTTAAGTTAAGTATGCCGATTTCAAATACGATTTCTTGGATTTGTTCTGTCTTATTTGCGTTTGTGACGAATAAGTTATGGGTATTTCATTCTAAATCTCCTAATTTAATGCATTTAATGATTGAATTCAGTAAATTTGTTTTTTACCGCATTCTTTCTTATGGAATGGATATGGGATCTATGCTTTTATTGATCCAAGTCATGCATACGAATGATTATGTTGCAAAAATTATTACACAAATCATCGTGGTGATTGCTAACTATATTTTTAGTAAACTATTTATTTTCAAAGAAACAATTCTTATTGAAGAAGAAAACTTTAAAAAGCAAAAATAGAGGTAGGCATAATTTTTGAAGAATTCCTTACTCTTTGTTACTCTAATGTAAAGACTATGAACAAACAGATCGAGGAGGAATTTTTTATGACTTACACATTACCAGATTTACCTTATGCCTTTGATGCATTAGAACCATATATTGACGAGGAAACGATGCATTTGCATCATGATAAACACCATAATACTTATGTTACAAATTTAAATGCAGCGATCGAAAAATATCCTGAATTAGGAGAAAAAACAGTAGAAGAATTGATTTCTGATATGGATGCGATTCCTACAGACATCAAAACAGCTGTGCGAAACAATGGTGGCGGACATGCCAATCACTCTTTTTTCTGGAAAATCATGGGTCCGAATGCAGGCGGAGAACCTACAGGTGAAATCAAAGAAGCAATTGATAAAACTTTTGGTGATTTCACTAAATTTAAAGAAGAATTTAAAAAGGCTGCTGTTGGTCGATTTGGATCAGGCTGGGCTTGGTTAGTAATCGAAAACGGTAAATTAGCGATTACATCAACAGCTAACCAAGATTCTCCATTAATGGAAGGTAAAACACCAATTTTGGGATTAGATGTATGGGAACATGCTTATTACTTAAAATATAAGAATGTACGTCCTGAATATATCGAAGCATTTTGGAATGTCATTAATTGGGATGAAGTAAACAACCAATTTTCAGCTGTAAAATAAATATTTCTAGTTCTTCGAAAAAGAATGAAAAACAAAGCTTGCGAGCGTTTTCTAAATTCGGTATAATATTTATGCAAGGTTTCTTGCAAGAACTTTTTTTGGAGGCTATATATTTATGGAACATGGAACAGTAAAATGGTTCAACAATGAAAAAGGATTTGGATTTATTACAGTAGATGGTGGAGACGATGTATTTGTACATTTTTCAGCAATTCAAGGAGAAGGTTTCAAGAGCTTAGAAGAAGGTAAAGAAGTTGAATTTACAATTGTTGAAGGAGAACGTGGTCCTCAAGCTGCTGAAGTGAATAAATTATAATAACTTGTTGAAGAAAAATCCGAGAAGATGGAGTTACTCCATCTTCTTTTTTTGTGAAAAAAGGCAAAAACAACTTTATTTTATGGAATATTTATGTTTTTGAAAGCTTAACGATCATTTTAATTATAGGATGTATTAAATTTGATTACTTGAATGAGGTGATAAGTGAGTCCTTCGTTTCCTTAACTAAAGATATCAGAGGAATCAAGTATCAACCAAACTTTTGATGCGTTGGCTTAAAGCGTAGATTTGTTCACTGGACATATCAGTTGGAACTACTAAACAAGGAATTTTTTTTTTCATAAGATACGACTTTTAATGGCGTGTCAGTTGTACGGATGATCAGATCTGGTTCAAATAAAAGATCGTTAGTAAATAATACATTTAGATAAACTCTTAATTGTTCTTGCAACTTACTCATACTTAATTCAATACTCAATCGGAAATCGCTTTCGAACTTTATTTTTATTTCTTTATCAAAAAAGTGGGAGAAGCAATGATCATAAACACCTCAATCAAATGCCGTGTTTGAATCCAAGTTAACTTTTGGTTCTGTTTTTTTAATTGATTCGATAGTTGAGTAATTTCTTGATGAAAAGAGGGATAGCTTTTTTCTAAAAAAATCATAAAATCACATTTAACTGTCGAAAATCGGGGAAATAAAAGACCACTCATTCCATTAGCGAATATCGTACTATTCAATAATTTATTCTTTAAGTTGATTTGTGAAGACTTAAAGCCAGTCGCATAAATATAGCTATAAAAGCTATTTTGAAATTGCTTGATAGCAGTTGCTTTTTTTAAATGGATTTTTACTGCTTTTTCTAAATGGTTTTCTTTTAAATAAAAGGTAGAACGAGTTTGTAACCAAAGAAATAAAAACTTCATTTCTGAAAGGTCTATGTCAGCTTTCTCACCTATTCTTTTTAATTTTCCAGTAATTTCTTTAAAATTTTTCCACAAATCATCTGTGAAATCAGGTAAATTTGCTTGCTTGTATTTCCTTGCTCTGATCTTAATAGAGTAATTGCGAGGATATAACACCATTCAACCATTTTTATTTTATGTGGTTTTTGCTTAGTAAGCTGAAAAGCGTATTCAATTCCTGAAAAAACTTTGTGAAAGTTAATTGAAGAGAAGGGCCAAGTCACTCCTTGATAACTTTGCCATAAAATCAAATAAAGTAGATAACGAACTTGTAATTCATTTACTTTTATATAGACTAGCCCTTTTGAGGTTTTTATTTGTAGCTGATAGTTTTCCAGTAATTGGTTGACTCGAGTAATATGTCTTCTTAAAGAAGGAATACTTATATCGCATTTTACTGAAAATTTAATTAAATCAATTTTAGGATAAAGACATATTTCTTTGATCAATTGAAAAGTCGCAGAACAATCTAATATTTTTAATACTAAGTGCTGATAATCAATCATTGTACCCGAAAAAAGATATCCTTTTGGCTCTTTTGAAACAGTATCACTGGATAATCTTTTGATCGTTTCGCAATAATTCAAAGTAGAACGTTTATCACTATTAGTAGATTTGGAAAGTTCATCAGGAGTTATGTTTCCTGAATTTGCTCAATTTTTTAAAAATCCTAAAGTAGTAAAGTATGGATTTTTTGCACGACATGATCGTTTTAGAATGCGAATAGATGATGCAGAACATTTTTTATCTGGATTAATTAATTACTTGAAGTATTTCAAAGAAGAGGAGTGAGAGAAATGGATGGTTATATTCGTTTTGTCGCCTTAGCGTTAATTGGACTTTCTTATTTAGGATTTCGATTAAAAAAGAAAAGAGACCATCAAATAACTGCTTTAGAAAATGATTGGAGCCCGTACCAAAAAAATGAAGATGGTTTGTATCCTTGGGAAGTTGATCAAGATGATTCACCAAAGAGAATTGCACAAACAGCGACAAGATATGTCAATCAAGCCAGACCAAGACGTGGTAAGTGAATAGCAAAGTAGGTGGGGGCAAAAAGTTGTGGAAGATACAAAGTTTACTAGCAGGCATTGAGGGGAAATATTTGAATAATGATAATCATTTTGATCAAAAACTCGATAATTTTGAATATTTTTCTGGACACTTAAATCAACCGTATTCGTCTGTATTTCACTTGAGAGAAGAAGTTATGTCAATCAAAAGAAAATTGTGTGGCGTGCTGGAAATGATAAAATCAAGTGGGAGAAAATGAATTTGGTTTAATTGTTACTGAAAGACCTAGATCCAAGCGTCACTATGCCACAGTTTATTGTAAAAAATAGTTGGGGATTTCTATTACAGGTCTTAGAAAAATTAAGAAGTAGCTACAAAAAATCAGTGATCGCAATTACTAATTCAGCTGGAAAAACATCAACTCGAATGACGATTTCTCATCTACTTCAAGAAGCAAAGGTATTGGAAAATAGAGGGAAAGATAATATTCGTTTTGCTATTCTTTGTATCTAAGCAAGTTTATATATGAACCAGATATTTTAAATTTGGAAGTGTCAGTCAACGCATTGAACACGCGTGATACAGGAACCACGGCACATTTGATTCAACCAGTGCAATCATGATCTCGATAAGAGAAGCACACCTTAGCTCTTTAAAAGATACCATTGGCGTTGCACGGCATAAAGCCAAAATATTTGAAGGTATAAAAACAAATGGAACTGCAATTATTGATACCGACATCGGAGAAAAAGAGTTGAAAAAACTAATGTCTGTTGCACGAAAAAGAACATCTGAAATTCTTACTTATTCATTATATGATCAAACAAAAGATGTCTTCATTTCCCAAACAAAAAAAGAGATTGTTGTGAAGTTCGATTTTCATTTTTAGGCCAAATCTTAACGATGAATTTAACGGTGGCTTCGTCAGCTGTGATTTCTGATGCTTTAGCTGTTTTCTTGACTATCTGGAAACTCAAGGAAGAAATGGCTTCTTCTTTAGAAGCGTTGGAGATATTTAAATCATTGTCAAAAATATTAGATAAGACCTATTATTCTTCTACTAATGGTACTAGTAATGGTACTAGTTTTACCTTTACCGATGATACATACAAGGCTTCTTTGCCGGATATGAAAAATGTGATTGATTATTTTGACAAAATACAACCCTTTTATAAAGGAGCGAGTATTTTAATACTTGGTTAAATTGCTGATTTAGGAGAGGCAGCAAAAGAGATCCATGAATCATTGAAAGAACTGATGGAGCGATCCTCTCCTGATTACATTTTAGGATATGGTGAATATTTTAAAGAGATATTGAATGAAGAAAAAATCATTCATAGAAATTTCCACTGCTTTGTTACTTTGCAAGTGTTGAGTGGGTCACTTAGAAAAAGTGTTAACCGAAGATAGCTTAATATTAGCTAAGGGGTCTATAACAGGAAGCGATTTTCACTATATTGACCGTTATATTCGTGAGATTGCGAATAAAAATAGTTTGAAAGCAGTTTAGGGAATGGGACAAACATCTATGAAGGCTATGAGTCTCAGGATGTTTGTCTCAACTTTGGCTTGTATAGTAAAAAGTGACAACATCTATTTACTGATATCATTTCTTTTTTATGAAAAAGCTAAAACTTTGATTATTCATTGGAAATGAAGTAGATAATATGGGTTATTTTATCTAATAAAAAGAAAAGCTTTTTAAAATCCATAGATTCATGCTTTTCTCTTAAATGATGCTATGGTATGATAGTTAAGAATTTTAAGAAAATTACATATAAATTAGTACCATTCATACCTATTTTTTAAACTTTTTTATGATTGAATAGGTAAATTGCTGAATTATTAGTTGTATGAGAAAATATTTTAAGAAAATGTAAGATAGAGGTGCTTTATGAAGCGGTGGCAAAAAGTTGTAATAGCTTTATTGGGGGTTCTCGTTATTTTTATCAGTGGAATCTCAGAGTATGGGATCAAGCTTATGGGCGAAGCGAACAAAACTGTCAATCATATATCTAAAGAATCAAAACGATTATCATCAAAACGTTCGGAAAAAGTGAGTATTGATGACAAAGAACCATTTTCGGTTTTATTATTAGGATTAGATACTGGTGGTTTAGGTAGAACAGAACAAGGAAGATCAGATACTATGATGGTAGTGACAGTCAATCCACAACAAAAAAAATCCACCATCATTAGTTTAGATCGTGACATTTATACAAATATTGTGGGCTATGGTACCGTGGATAAATTAAACCATGCCTATGCTTTTGGTGGTGTCGAAATGGCGATGGATTCAATTGAACAACTTTTAGACATTCCAATTGATCATTATGTAACAATCAATTTAGATGGAATGGAAGATTTAATTAATGCAGTAGGGGGGATCGAAGTTAACAATAAAATCGATTTTACTCTTAATGGTATCCATGTACCTGTAGGTAAACAAGTACTAGATGGGGAAAAAGGCTTAGCATATTCTAGAATGCGTCATGAAGACCCACAAGGAGATATCGGACGACAAGCACGACAACGAGAAGTAGTGACTAAAATCGTCAATAAAGTTTTGAGTTTAGATGGCGTAAGCAATTATCGAAAGATTTTAAAAGCTGTTGAAAAAAATGTCACCACTGATTTGAATTGGGATGATATGTTAGATGTTGCTACAAATTATACATCTGCTTTTGAAACCATCAAACAAGATCAATTAAAAGGAAAAGATGCGACTATTAATAGTATCTATTATCAGATTTTAGGAAAGAATTATTTATTAAGTATCCAAAATGAGTTGAAAAAACAATTAAATATGAAGACAAGTAAAACACTTCCAAATCTCAATAATGAAAATGCCTCAATCATGTTTTATGATGATTCGGAATCAAGTGAAGGCGCAACTGAGACTAATGTAAATAATAATGATTCAACTTATTCTAGTTATTCACAAGAAACGGGTCAATATGATTATTCTAATCAAGTGAATACACCAAATTATGATCAAGGATATAACCAAGATAATACACAAACCTCTGAACAAATTTCTCAACAAGAAACTTATAATCAAAACTACAATTATGGAAATGGTTATTAATCAAAAGAATGTAGGACGAACGTCTATGAGGATCATGACCCTTATGGACATTCGTCCTACATTCTTTATGTTGTATTTAGTTAATTCAGAAAGTAAATGGAATAATTAAGGATGGTCGCAAATAAAACCCAAAGGTAGTAAGGAATCAGCATCCACATAACTAAACGATAAATGTAGCCAAAGATTGTAAAGGAAGATCGTTAAAACGATAGATAATAACGTAATATCGACAGCCGCCACAAAATTATTTCTCACATTGAAAAACAATGCAGACAAAAGAAAATTGCAGATAAATTGGATAAAAAATAGCATGATTAGTCTCCTTTTGATCCTTCGGTTTTTCATTGTTAATAATAAATATAACGAGATTCCCATTAAAACATACAACAACGTCCACATCGGTCCAAATAGCCAACTAGGAGGTGCGAATGGGGGAAGTTCAAGCGAGTAATAATAACTACCTGGATCACCACTCATCATCCCCGATATGAACCCTAAAGCAACGATGCCAATCGTACCAACCCAAAAACGATAATCTTTCAGTATAGCCATACTCTTTAACTCCTTTCTATAATTTTTAGTGTACCATGAACACTTTGAACATACTTGGATTTAGTTTTGTTCTTAAGTTCATTGTTATTTTTAATAATGTTTATTTTATTGTATAAAGTTATGTTGCAATACCAAAAATTGTTAGAATAGGTTATGAGCAATATTAAATAACGTTAATTTTATTTTATTTTATTTGATAATATAATAAATGTAATCGATTACACATATATTTATAAAAAATGGTTTTATTAAGAGAGGAGAAATCAAAGTGGATAATAAAAAAAGAATCAAAAAAATGTTAGCAGGAGCAGCACTTTGCAGCTTGATGATTTCCCCACTAATCTTGAATATGGAGGATGCATTTGCTCCGTAGCAAATGAGCATCAAAAAAGCTGATTTTGGAGTAGGGCAAGGAATTGAATGGGCGTATCAAGTCGTTGCTTCATTTGTATACATGACATCTTTTGTTGGTGAAACGGGTCTAACAAACAATGGTGCGCTTAATCTTGCGGCAGTAGCAAAAAGTACTGGACAAAAATTCTTCAACTTGGGTTTTATGCAATCAAGAGGTCTCAAGAATGGTAAAATTGATTGGGCATGGGGTGCTTTTGCTGGATTAAGTGAAAGTGATAATGACCAATGGCAATATGAAGGAATTAAAAAATCAATCCGTGAATTAAGAGAACTTGGAGGAGATGTTGCAGTATCCTTTGGTGGTTTGAATTCGGGTGCTTTCTGGGAAACGACTCAGGATACAACTATTTTAGCGAATGCATATAAAGAAGTAATTGAAGGATATGGATTGACACGTGTTGACTTTGACGTTGAAGCTGGAGCTATGAACTATGCCCATAATTTAGCAAATGCAAAAGCAATTAAACAAGTACAAGATCAAACGGGTGTCAGTGTGACACTTACTTTACCAGTAATGGATACAGGATTGATCTCAACAGGTTTGTCAGTATTACAAGCTTATCTTGAAGCAGGTGTTGACTTAACGACTGTAAATATCATGACGATGTGTTACGGAAGTGTTGTACCAGATTATGCACAAGGATCTTTAGATGCTGTCGATAATACGAAAACCCAATTACAAGATTATTACAAACGCTATGCCAATACAACGCTTACAGATGCACAGGCTTATGCAAAACTAGGTACTACTCCATATATTGGTTTTGAAGGCTCAGCACATCCTTACTTTACAACCGATGTGTTTAATAAAGTTGTCCAACATGCAAAATTAAGAAAACTTGGCATGGTCTCTTACTGGTCAATTAATCGTGATGCTATGGTAGACTATGGACAAGGACAAGTGAAAAATCAATACGAATTTTTAACTATTGCACAACAATTTACAGATGACTCTGAAGGACCAATAGATGATTTAGAAAAACCATCCATTCCGATGAATTTGAATGCAAGTAGTGGTACAAAGGATTCCGTTACATTAAATTGGTCAAGCAATGATTCAAAAGAAAAAGTAACTTACTACGAAATTTATCGAAACAATGAACCGATTGCTCTAAGCAGCACGAATGTATTTAAAGATCAAAAGCTTGCAGCCAATACTACTTATAATTATAAAATAAAAGCAGTAAATGCTGCTGGTATGTCTGATTTTAGTCAAACGATCTCCGTAAAAACATCAGATGAAAGTACACAAGGAGATACTTGGACCATAGGAAATACTTATAAAGTCGGAGATATAGTGACATATAAAGGAAGTAAATATCGTTGCCTACAAGCACATACAGCTTATGAAGGTTGGGAACCAGATGTTACGACAGCTTTATGGGCAAGAGTATATTAGAAAATATAAAAGCATAATGTTTGAACGCGATAAGAAAAACGCTTACAATAAACCTATCAATTAAGTAGGAGGTTTATTATGAAAAAGGTTAATATCTTATTGTTAGTTGGCGTTATTATGGCAGGTTTGTTTGGGTTCGGTAGTTCTGGTTTTGCACATGGATACATCACATCTCCTGGAAGTCGCGCGTATTTTGGAACAGAGGCAGCAGGTAATTTAAATCAAAATGTTGGACGTGCGCAATGGGAACCGCAAAGTATTGAAGCACCTAAAAATACATTTATCGATGGAAAGTTAGCAAGTGCTGGTGTAACTGGATTTGAACCCTTAGATGAGCAAACAGCAACGAGATGGCATAAAAATATCATTAATACTGGAAATTTAAATGTCACATGGAATTTAACCGCACAACATCGTACTAGTACATGGGATTACTATATCACAAAAACAGGTTGGAATCCTAATTCACCATTAAAAATTAGTGATCTTGATTTGATAACAAAAATTGATGATAAAGGATCTATACCTTCAAAAAATGTAAATCAAACGATTACGATTCCAAAAGACCGCAAAGGGTATCATGTGATTTTAGCGGTTTGGAATATCAGCGATACAACGAATGCTTTTTACCAAGTAATTGATGTGAATATTCAATAGAATTTAAACTGAAACTGCTAAGTCTTTTTGAGTGAATGATTTTTACTAAAGAAAAGATTACTGTATGATAAAGATAAATGGACAACCTATTTTGCTAGTTATAGTATTTGTCTACAATTTTGAGTAGGAGGAAAAGGATAATGGGATTTTTAAAGAAAAAAAATAAAATGAAAATAGATAAAAAAAGTAAAAAAATTCCTTTACCTGAAAAAGAAATAGAGCAACAGGAATTTGCTTCGTTTTTTTCTGAAGTGTTAAAGAAACTTCCACAAAAATCAGCTAAAGTGATTTTTAACAGTTATGATAAATCAAAAATGGAGGCAGAAAAAATCCTTGAAAAAAATCAAGTGAAATTTGATCATGTGCTTGAAGAGTTTTTAAAAGGAGTCGATGAAGAGACCCGAAAGAGATGCCATAAAATCATTCATGTTGCTTCATTGACTGCTGCAATCATTGGCTGTTCACCGATTCCCTTTTCGGATGCTTTTTTGTTAGTGCCCGTTCAATTGACGATGATGGCTCGCTTGCATAAACTTTTTGGGCAACCATGGTCGGCAAGTTTAGGTAAGAATATTTCGAAATAATTAGTCGTCGTTAGTTTAGGAAGAAGTGAGGTGGGGAATATCATGAAATTTGTTCCCGCTGTTGGGACTGTGTCAGGAGCAACTATCAATGCGACAGTAGCTATTTCTATCACGGAATCATTGGGATGGGTGACAGTGAAAATGTTAAATGATGGAGAAGATATATTCGAACAAGTCATGTCATTTAAGGGGCAATTCCAAACATTGTTTCGTGCATTAAAAAGTATAAAAAATAAATAAGCATTTAGATGATTGATAAAAGGAGCAAAGGACAGTGCTAGCAAAATTATATTTAAAAACAGCACTCACTCTATATCTATAGTACAGCAAAAAAACCCAAGACAAATCTTCGTATGGGTCATATTCCTCTCAGGTTCTTTTTATTTAAGTATGAAGATCTAACGATTATTTTAGAAAAAGCTCTAAGATGAAAAGATGTTATCTTATTTAGTCATATACCGATTTATCTTCTAGTAAGTTTTACTACGACTTCACAACGAGCCGTTTGGGGGAACATATCCACTGACTACAAATACTCCACTTTGAATTTCTTACTTAATTGCCCAAGATCTCGTGCTAATGTTGAGACGTTGCAAGAAATATACACCAATTTTGTTGGTGGATAGTTAAGAATTGTTTGGATCAACTGAGGATCAAGTCCTGTACGAGAAGGGTCAACAACGATCCCATCTGGTTCAAAACCTTCTTCAAGCCATTTTGGCAATAACTCTTCGGCAGTCCCAACTTCATAATGAGTATTTGTGTAACCTAAGCGTTGAGCATTTTTACGTGCGTCATCAATGGCTTGAGGAATCACATCCATTCCGCGAATTTCTTTGGCTTGCTTTGCTACGCTTAAACCAATCGTTCCCACACCACAGTAAGCATCTACGATCGTTTCGTTTGGCTGGATTGCTAGTGCTTTAATCCCTTCATTATAAAGAATTTCTGTTTGTTGCGGATTCAATTGGAAGAAAGCTCGTGGTGAGAGATCAAAAGTGATTTCATTGAGATGTTCTTCAATGGCATCCTTTCCCCAAAGATGGATGGTTTCATCTCCCATTACGAGAGAAGTCTTAGCTGATTGAACATTTTGCATGATCGAAACAACTTCTGGTAATTGTTGATTGATTTCACGGATCACTGCATTTTTTTGTGGAAATTTTTGGCTTCGAGTAATAAAGACAACTTGTAATTCACCTGTTTTTATCCCTACCCGCACCATGATTGTCCGGAAAATCCCACTGTTACTCCGTTCATCGTATATAGGGAGGTCGTACTTATTTAATAATTCGACTACCTTATTCATTACTTTTTGAGTCTGTGGTTCTTGAACTAAACAATCGATCAATGTGACAAGTTCATGGGAATTTGCTTGATACAGACCAGCTTCGATTTGTTGGGATATTTTATTTTTTCTTAATTGAAACTGAGCTTTATTTCGATATTGCCATGGTTTTTTCATGCCAATCGTTGGACGTAATTCATAAGAACGAAAGCCGGTGGGTTTGAATTTTTCTAGTGCTTGCACGAGTAAATCTTTTTT
The DNA here is from genome assembly GCA_015680865.1 of Enterococcus lacertideformus. GTDB lineage: Bacteria > Bacillota > Bacilli > Lactobacillales > Enterococcaceae > Enterococcus_B > Enterococcus_B lacertideformus. Next base: position 31,020 of record JADAKE010000013.1, read on the forward strand.
GAAATCAAGTTGTGCCTGATAAGCTAAATGCTGAAGCTGACAACCACCACATTCATAATAAACAGGACAAGGTGCACTCACTCGATCTTTACTTTGTTTCTTGATTTTGATCAACTGAGCTTCGGCATAGCGAGGTGTTGCTTTTGTAATCCTGACAAGGACTTCTTCTTTTGGAAGTGCGTAAGGGACAAAGATGATCAAACGTTTGAAATAACCGATCCCTTCACCATTGATACCTAAGCGTTTGATTTTTAAAGGTATTTTTTGTCCATTTTTGACCACTAATTCCGTCATAGTTCTCTCCCTTTTTCTCGATATATAGTTTTATTTTAACACATTTGAACTAAGGATAGAGATTTTCTGTGGTATGATAGAAGATAAGAATGTACGTTCGAGGAGGGGTTTCGTGTTATCCATAATTAGGATCAGTAAGGATAAAGGGCCTTTTTATCAGGTCGATTTTTCAAATGGAGAATCACTAAAAGTTTCAGAAGATATCTTGGTGCGTTACCGCTTGTTAAAGGGACAAGAATTAACAGAAGAAACAATTGAGGAAATCAAGAAAAGTAGGGGGTTTGACTTTGGTCTCCAACAAGCGCTCAATTATCTAAGTTATCAATTGCGTTCGGAAAAAGAAATTAGAACTTATTTGAAAGAAAAAGAGATTGAACTAGCTGACCGTAATAAGATCGTAGATCGTTTAAAGGAATTAGATTTGATCAATGATCTCGTCTATGGTGAAAGCTACGTACGGACAAATGTACGTCTAAGTGACAAAGGACCAAAAAAAATAGCTCAGCAATTACAACAAAAAGGTTTGAAACCGGAAATCATCGAGCAGGCACTGTTACAATATCCAGAAGAAGAACAAATAGCGATAGCATCGCAAACGGCAGAAAAATTATTCAATAAAAATCATGGGAAAAGTCATAAAGAACTTTTTAGAAAAATTCAACAAAACTTGATGACAAAGGGATTCACCCAAGAGGCGATCCAACAAGCCATCGCCCATTTACCACAAGAAACAGATGAAGACTCTGAATATGAAGCATTAGTTTCACAAGGGGAAAAGTTATGGCGTAAAAACGAGAGATTTGAACCGAAAAAACGTAATTTAAAAATCAAACAAAGCTTATACCAAAAAGGATTTAATTTAGAAATGATCCAACGATTTATTATAGAAAAGGAAGAAGAAACAAGTGAATAAAGAATGGGAAAACTGGACTGAAGAGGAACTAGCACAGTTTCAAAAACAATTTGTTGGATGGTACGAAAAAGAAAAACGCAATTTACCTTGGCGTTACGATCGTGATCCTTATCGTATTTGGATTTCTGAAATTATGCTTCAACAAACTCGTGTTGATACGGTTATCGCTTATTTTTATCGTTTTATGGAATGGTTTCCCACGATTGAAGCGTTAGCTATAGCACCGGAAGAAAAACTTTTAAAGGCTTGGGAAGGATTGGGGTACTACTCACGCGTTCGAAACATCCAAGTTGCTGCTAAACAGATTATGACAGAATTTGATGGCCACATGCCACAAACACCAGCAGAAATCAGCTCGCTAAAAGGAATAGGTCCGTATACGACTGGGGCTATTGCGAGTATTGCTTTCGGGTTGCCAGAATCAGCAATTGATGGCAATGTCATGCGGGTCGTTAGTCGTTTATTTTGTATTGAAGCTGATATTGCCAAAGCGTCCAGTCGAAAAATTTTTGATGAGGCGATGCGTAGAATCATTGATGAAAAACATCCTGGAGAGTTCAATCAGGCACTTATGGATTTAGGATCAGCGATTTGTACACCTACTTCACCCAAATGTGAAATATGTCCGATCCAGTCATTTTGCTTAGCTTATAAAAAAAATGAACAAACGTCTTTTCCGGTAAAAGCAAAGAAAGCTAAACCTAAAGATACCTATTATGTTTGTGCGGCGATACAAAATGCAGCCGGCGCTTATTATTTTGAGGAACGACATACTCAAAGACTATTAGCAAATATGTGGACATTTCCGATGGTTGAAGTGACAAAAGAAAAATATGAAGTGTTGAAAACTGAATGGGCTCAATCTTATGAGCCAAGCTTATTTGATCAAGAAAAAGTTGCTGAAGAAGAAAATGGGCTACCTTTTGACTTTAAAAACCAATTGATTTGGCAAAAGCGACACTTGGGAGAAGTAACGCATATCTTTAGTCATTTGAAGTGGCATGTATTGCTATTTTATGGACGAATGCCTACTTTATCAAGTGATAAATTTCCTAAAACAGAAATAACACAGTGGTTAGAACCAGATAACTTTGATAAGGTTGCTTTTCCAAAAGTACAAATGAAATTAAACGAACAATTGGAGAAAAATCGAAACAATAGTAATCCTTTCTAGGCAAAGCTCTTTTTTATTGATATAATAACTATGGTGTCGGTGTAATGAACACCCAAACACAAAGCATGAGATGCTGCGTAAGGAAGGGTTGCTATGGGAGTCCCAAAAGAAGGTGAGTTTGTAACGATTCAAAGTTACAAACATGACGGCAAATTGCATCGAACGTGGCGTGATACCATGGTATTAAAAACAAGTGAGCATTCAATGATCGGTGTCAATGATCATACTCTCGTCACTGAGTCTGATGGACGACGTTGGGTGACTCGAGAACCAGCGATCGTGTATTTTCACAAAAAATACTGGTTCAATGTAATAGCAATGATTAGAGAAAAGGGGGTTTCCTATTATTGTAATCTAGCTTCACCTTTTTTGCTGGACGATGAGGCATTGAAGTATATTGATTATGATTTAGATATCAAAGTTTTTCCTGATGGTGAAAAACGATTACTAGATGTCGATGAATATGAGATGCATAGCCAAATGATGAACTATCCGAATGATATTGACTTCATCTTAAAAGAAAATGTGAAGATCTTGGTTGACTGGATCAATAATGGTGAGGGCCCTTTTTCCGAAGGCTATATTGATATTTGGTATGACCGTTACAAGCAATTGTCGCGCAAGTAAAAAGAAAAAGCAGGAAGCCCAAAATTTTTGAGCTTCCTGCTTTTTTGTATGTTCAAAGTGCTAGCGATCAATGTTTTAAAGCTCTTTTTTCATTAAGATATGCGCAATTCCTGCATCTTCAAAAGGTTCACCATAAGCCTAAAACCCTAGTTTTTCATAAAAAAGCTCAGCAGTTGCTTGTGCGCCAAGCAAAATTGTATTATAACCTTGTCTCTTAGCAAAGGTTTCTGCTTCCGCGACTAAAAGTTTACCTAGTCCTTGCTGGCGATATTCTGAAAGAATTGCCATACGCTGTAATTTCATTTTTCCATTTGTCAAAGGAAGAAGCCGAAAGGTTCCACAAGGTTGATTTTTATTTGTATAAAGAACAAAATGGACACAATGTGCTTCATCTTTATCAATTTCTCTTGTTAAAGGAACCCCTTGTTCCACGACAAAAACTTGATTTCTGATACGCACTGCATCAAGGTAGATTTTACTTAATGTATCTTTTGTTTGTACTACTTTCATTTTGAGGCCACCTTTCATCTTTCTAGTATACTGGAAAGAAAAATGAATGAAAAGTGGGATAAAAATAAATCTTGATAAGAATAAAAGAATTTTTTACACAAATATTATATACTAGTAAAAAAAAACGAAAGGAGGAAGTAAATATATTGTTTGAAAAGTTAAAACAATCAAAATTGATGTTTTGGTCTTGTGAATTACTCATTTTAGCTACATTGATTTTTGTTTCTTCAAAAATCAATTTTATCTTTCAACCAATCGGAACGTTTTTTTCAACATTATTCGCACCAGTCTTGATTGCTGGATTTTTGTATTATTTGTTGAACCCTATCGTTAAACTTTTGATGAAGCTTAAAATAAAACGTGTTTGGGCGGTCGCAATTGTATTACTTTTACTTGTCGCAGCGATCATTTGGATCTTGCTCAGTGTTATCCCTAGCTTGATCCAGCAAATTTCATCTATTGCATCAAACATCCCTGAGTTTATTACTCGAGTAGAGACTTGGTTAAGCAATATGGCCTAATTACCGGTTTTCAAAGAAGTGGACATCAATAGATATTTGAAGCAATTAGATATTTCTTATGCCACGATTATCCAACAGTTCCTCAGTGGAATTTCAAATAGCTTAGGGTCGCTTTTGGGCACAATCGCATCTGCTACGATCGTGATCATCACAGCTCCATTTATTTTGTTCTATATGTTGAAGGATGGAGAAAAAATGGTTCCTACAATTAAGAAATTTTTTCCTGAAAAAAGAAGAGATCAAATTGTTGAGTTACTAGGTCAATTGAACAAAACTTTAGCTAACTACATTAGTGGTCAAGCGATCGAATGCCTTTTTGTTGGAACGTTTACTTTTTTAGGGTATCTGATTCTAGGTGTAAATTATGCCTTTTTATTTGGTGTTATCGCTGGTTTAACTAATTTGATTCCTTACTTAGGTCCATATCTAGGTCTAGCACCGGCATTTTTAGTGACAGTCTTCAATGATCCTGTTAAGGCGTTACTTTGTTGTGTCGTGGTCTTGATCGTTCAACAATTAGACGGGAATGTCATTTATCCAAATGTTATCGGAAAATCATTGAAAATTCATCCGCTAACAATCATTATTGTACTATTAGTAGATGGAAACATCGCTGGTTTAATTGGTATTTTCTTAGGTGTGCCATTTTATGCCATTTGTAAGACTATTATTTCTTACATTATCAAAATCGTCAAAGAAGACCAGCAAAATGAAAACAAGAAAAAAATTGCAACAACATTGGAATAATGTATCGGCAATTATATCAACTTTCTTGATAATTGTTTTTATTGCAAAGAAAAATTCTTTATGATAACATTTTAGCGTGGCTATCTTTATAGTCACGCTTTTTTTCTATCGTAAACAAAAAATTAAAAAATATTAAGGAGAGAATGCGATTATGAATGCTGACCCTGAGAGTCAGTCGCTGTTAGCGCAAATTTTATTACTGATCATTTTGACTTTGATCAATGCTTTTTTAGCTGCTTCCGAGATTGCCGTTGTTTCGATCAATAAAAATCGAGTCGAGCAAAAAGCGGAAGAAGGAGACGTTAAATCTCAAAAGCTTTTAAAAATATTGCAGAACCAAAATAACTTTCTATCAACGATCCAGGTAGGGATTACGTTAGTTAATATCTTATCTGGTGCTTCATTAGCCAATACATTATCAGAAAAATTAGCGCCACTATTAGGTGGTGGTGCAGCAGCAAGAAATATTGCTAATATTATTGTTTTAGCTATTTTAACTTATGTATCAATTGTTTTTGGTGAGTTGTATCCTAAACGTATTGCTTTAAATAAATCGGAAGAGGTAGCAAGTTTTACTTCTGGATTTATCCGTTTGATTGGTATTGTAGCTAAACCTTTCGTCTGGCTTTTATCTGCTTCGACAAGTCTATTGGCTAGGATCACGCCGATGACCTTTGACGATGAAGAGTCAAAAATTACGAGAGATGAAATGCGCTATATGTTGGAAACTGAAGGTGTACTTGATAATGAAGAGTTAGAAATGCTACAGGGTGTTTTTTCTTTAGACACCAAAGTAGCACGGGAAGTAATGGTTCCTCGAACAGATGCTTTTATGATCGACATCAATGACTCCGTTGAAGATAATGTCAATGAAGTTTTATCAGAAAATTATTCAAGAATCCCTGTATATAACGAATACAAAGATAAAGTCGTGGGGATCCTCCATACGAAAAACTTATTGAAAGCTGCTCATAAATTTGGCTTTGAACATTTAGACATACGAAAAATCATGCAAGAACCTTTGTTTGTACCAGAAACGATTTTTATTGATGATCTCTTGTATGAAATGAAAAAAACACAAAATCAAATGGCTATCCTACTTGATGAATATGGTGGAGTCGTGGGACTAGTAACTTTAGAAGATTTACTTGAAGAAATCGTTGGGGAGATTGATGATGAATCAGATGAAGTCGAAAAATTATATGAAAAAGTTGCTGAACATGAATACATGATCCAAGGTAGAATGTTGATTGATGAGTTCAATGAAGTATTTGACAGTAACCTACACATGAGTGATGTAGATACAATGGCAGGATACTTGATTACTGCTTTAGGAATGATTCCTGATGAAGGAGAAAAATTGTCGTTTGATGTGGATAACGTTACTTTAATTTCTGAAGAAATGGAAGGTTCTCGAATCTTAAAAATACGCGTGCTTTTCCATGATCCAAAAGAAGAAAATGTGGAACCAGATGAGGACCGCCGACTATTTTATAAAGAATTTGATGCAAATGAGCCTAGAAGATAAAGCTCATTTAAATAATCCATGCACAGCTAAACTACCGATTGGAGGATAATGGAAATGAGAGAAAGAAACAAAAAGATATATTGAGGTAGAAAATGTAACAGCACGCTATGTTAAATATCAACAATTAAAAATGTGGAAACATACGAACGGCCAATATAAAAATGCTCAAGTAGACGATAAGGAATTAGCCAAAGTTGCTATTAGTAGGGAGAATGGGAAAGATTATTACCGAAAACAGGTAAAAAGAATAATCGAGTACTTCAGAAAGACGGTTAAGTGAAGGAGAGCTCACTAGTTCATTTCTGGTGAAAAAATGAGAAAAACCTAAGAGTGGTAAAAATAAAATAGGTAGATAACTTGATGACAAACTACGCTCTGTAAAATAAATGATAGTTGTTGATTTGTTACTTGTATGTTGATTATCGAAATATGCAGTTAGATTTAGAACGAAATCTTGTTCTAGATCCAACTGTTTCTTTCATTTATTGGCATATTTTAGCTTTTTTAGGCTAAAAACTTTATTTTTTACTATATAAAGCAGTTTAAATGATTATCAGCTGATAAGCGAACGTGAGAAGACTCGTAACAAGTATTTATTTTTTTATAGATTCCGTGATATACTTGGTAAGTTGAGAAAATACCTGTATGTCCCATTCAATAATGAATAGGATGACGAATAAGAAGATGAATGATGTAACAGAAATGGAGTAAAACATGAATAACCCTAACTTAAAACAACAAGTAGATAACCGACGTACGTTTGCGATTATTTCCCATACAGATGCTGGTAAAACAACTATTACTGAACAATTGCTTTTATTTGGTGGGGCAATACGTCAGGCAGGAACGGTCAAAGGAAAAAAGACTGGTAATTTTGCAAAATCTGACTGGATGGAAATTGAGAAGCAACGTGGAATCTCGGTGACAAGTTCTGTGATGCAGTTTGATTATCATGGGAAAAGAGTCAATATCTTGGACACCCCAGGACATGAAGATTTTTCTGAAGATACGTATCGTACATTGATGGCTGTCGATAGTGCAGTCATGGTCATTGATAGTGCCAAAGGGATTGAGGCCCAAACAAAAAAACTATTCCAAGTTGTTAAAAAAAGAGGAATCCCTATTTTTACTTTTATCAACAAGTTGGATCGGGATGGTCGTGAACCACTAGAACTCTTAGAAGAACTTGAAGAGTTGCTTGATATCGAGTCTTATCCAATGAACTGGCCGATCGGTATGGGAAAAGGCTTAGAAGGACTCTATGATATCCACCATAATCGTATTGAATTTTATCGTCCAGAAAACTATAATGATGAACGTCTTGTTACCTTAGATAAAGATGGATTATTGCCAGAAGGACATTCTTTGACAGAAAATTCATTATATGAACAAGTACTTGAAGAAGTGGAATTACTTAAATAAGCAGGTGATTCTTTTAATGAAGAAAAGATTGCCCGCGGTGAACAGACACCAGTTTTCTTTGGTTCAGCGTTAACAAATTTTGGTGTGCAAACATTTTTAGAAACCTTCGTGGAATTAGCCCCTTCACCTTACGGGCATCAAAAACAATCAGGGCAAGAAGTTAGCCCTTATGAAGAAGAATTTTCAGGTTTTGTTTTTAAGATACAAGCAAACATGAATCCAGCTCATCGAGATAGGATTGCATTTGTTCGCATTTGTTCTGGAACATTTGAGCGTGGTATGGATGTTTCGTTAGAAAGAACAGGTAAAAAATTAAAATTGAGCAACGTTACACAATTTATGGCTGATTCTAGAGAAAACGTTGAAAAGGCAGTAGCAGGTGATATTATCGGGGTATATGACACAGGTAATTACCAAATCGGTGATACTTTATGAAGGAAAATTAAAAGTTGCTTACGAAGAGTTGCCCTCATTTACCCCTGAGTTATTTATGAAAGTGACTGCAAAAAATGTAATGAAACAAAAATCTTTCCATAAAGGAATCTACCAGCTTGTACAAGAAGGAGCAATTCAACTCTACAAAACGTATTTAACAGAAGAGTATATCATTGGAGCGGTGGGACAGTTGCAATTTGAAGTATTTCAATATCGGATGTTAAATGAGTATAATGCTGAAGTGATCATGTCGCCAATGGGTCATAAAATTGCTCGTTGGATTGATCCAGAAGATCTGGATGAAAAAATGAGCTCAAGTCGAAATATCTTAGCACGCGATCGTTTTGACCAGCCATTGTTCTTATTTGAAAATCAATTTGCGCAACGCTGGTTTGCTGACAAGTACCCAAATGTAAAATTAAAGAGCTTGATGTAAAACATCTCATAAATATTTTTTATAAGTATAGTTTTCATATTAGTAAAAAAGTAAGATACTGTTAAATAAATCATTTAAGCAAAATGGAGGAAATTTGATGACTATTAAAGTGATGTCTATATTTGGAACGCGTCCAGAATCGATCAAAATGGCTCCACTAATTAAAGAGTTGGAAAAGGACGACCGATTCGAATCAGTAGTTACAGTTACAGGTCAACATAGAGAAATGTTGGATCAAGTATTGAAAATTTTTGAGATTACTCCGGATCATGATTTAGACGTGATGAGTGTTAATCAAACATTAACTGCAATCACTACAAAAGTACTAGTAGCCTTGGAAGTAATTTTAAAAGAAGAATGTCCAGATATCGTATTAGTGCATGGTGACACGACAACTACTTTTGCTGCAGCAACAGCTGCCTTTTATCAGCAAATAAAAGTAGGACACGTTGAAGCAGGACTTCGTACTTGGAATAAGTGGTCACCATTTCCTGAAGAGATCAATCGACAAGCCACAGACATTCTTGCTGATTTATATTTTGCGCCTACCAAAGAGAGTGCAGAAAACCTTAAAAAAGAGCAGCATGATGAGACAACAATATTTATCACTGGTAATACAGCAATTTATGCTATGAGATATACAGTCTCAGCTGAGAATGAAAAGGTACAAGAAACAGCTAAACAAATATTGGTTACCATGCATCGTAGAGAAAACCTAGGTGAGCCAATGAAGTATGTGTTTCAAGCATTAGGTAGAATCGCAAGTGATTTTCCAAATATAAAAATAGTTTTCCCTATGCATAAAAACCCAAAAGTGAGAGAAGTCGCTCAGCATATTTTAGGAAAATATGAAAATATTCAATTAATTGAACCAATGGATGTCGTTGCGTTTCATAATGCTGCTGCGAGAAGCCATATTATCTTAACGGATTCTGGTGGTGTGCAAGAAGAAGCACCTTCCTTAGGCGTTCCTGTACTTGTTTTGAGAGATACAACCGAACGACCTGAAGGAGTAAGAGCTGGGACATTAAAGTTAGTTGGAACAGATGAAGAAACAGTTTACAATGAAACAAAAGAATTATTAACAAATGAAGAAGCGTATGTGGAGATGGCACAAGCAAAAAATCCATACGGAGATGGCTATGCAAGCAAAAGGATTGCAGATGCTATAGCAACTTATTTTAAAGTAGAAGACTGAGTTAATAAAATGAGCATAGGATTAATGACTGTAAGGAGGATGCCCTTTATAGTCATTCATCCTATGTTTTTATTCGTAAAATATACGTTTGAAGGAGTAGTTTATCTTAAACATATTTTTATTTTTTTAGACAAAATAGACAAAATAGACAAAATAATGTTAATTAAATCAATTACAATTAATTTACATACATATATGTAAAAGAAAGGGGAATTACTTTATGGAGACAGAAGAGCAAAGGAGAAAGCGGAAAGCTAAAAAGAAAATTGAAATGCAACGGTTGTGTCAGATGTTGGATATTGAAGGCTGGGAGCAAAATGAAGCTATTCTTAATGAGGTACGAGCGATCGTTCAATTAGGAAAACCCAAAAAAAAGAAACCAATCAACCTTAGCAGAGTCAAAATATTAATTTTTGACTCTTGTAAGATGGCTTCTTTCTCTGCGATCTATCTATCAGGCATAATTACATGACTACTTCTGTATGTGGATGATGTTTATGAATAGAGATTTCAACTAAGTCAGCTAATTCGATGACTTGAATTTTATCTTCTTGGTATAGGGCGTCATGGATTTTATTCAAAAAGTATTTTTTTACTTCTTCGATTTCTTTTGGCTGTATTTTACGTTTTTCGTTGATCAACAAAATCTCATTATGCTGAGGTGCTTCAGTGTAAATGATCATTGTATTTCCTGCGGTATAAACCTTCACCATATTAGCGTCTGTACTTTCCAATTGATTTAAAACTAATCGTGAATGACTATTTGTTACATTAACGAATTTCATGGCGCTCACCTCTTTTATGTATAATTTCAATTGTAACCTAAAAATATTATAATTTGTTTTTAATGAAAAGAACAGTATTTTGCTTTTAATTTAAAATAAAAAACTCGCTTTGCATCATTGTTTGACACGAAGCGAGTTTTTTAGTTATTAAAAATTAATAGTTATTCAGTTGTTTTATTTGTTATTTCTTTTGCTAAATTTTCTGGTTTAGAGGTGATCACGATTTGATTCTCTTTATTCAGTTTCGCTTTTAGTTCATGGATGGAAGGATGATCTAAATAAAATTCGGCAATGCTGTCTTCAATTTGTTCTTGGATAGTTCGACGAAGTGGACGCGCGCGCATTGCTGGATCATAGCCTAAATCAACTAGTTTTTCTTTTACGTTTGTTGGTACTTCAATATGCAATTGTTGTGCTGCTAACATATTATTCATATCATTTAGCATCAAGGTAACGATCGTCATTAAGTTTTCTTTTGATAATGCACTAAACTCAATGATCCCGTCAAAGCGATTCAAAAATTCTGGCGTAAAGTAATTGTTTAATTGGTTTAATACGGATCGAGTGACTCCTTCACGAGCAGCTCCAAAACCAACATTTGCTTCAATTTTACCTGTACCTGCATTACTTGTCATAATAATGATCGTATCTTTAAAACTTACCGTACGTCCTTGGGCATCTGTTAAGCGTCCATCATCCAATATTTGTAAGAACATGTGTAAAACATCTGGATGTACTTTTTCAACTTCATCTAATAAAATTAAACTGTACGGATTACGACGTACTTTTTCAGTCAGCTGACCTGCTTCTTCATAACCAACATAACCAGGAGGCGAACCGATCAACTTAGAAACACTATGTTTTTCCATGTACTCAGACATATCAAAACGAATCATTGAATCTTCAGATCCAAAGAGTTCAAATGCTAATTGTTTGGCCAACTCCGTTTTACCTACACCTGTAGGCCCCACAAATAGAAACGAACCAATTGGACGGTTTTTCTTGTTTAAACCTACACGGTTACGGCGAATAGCTTTAGCGACTCGATCGACAGCATAATCTTGTCCGATAACATGAGTTTTTAAATCAGTTGCAAGATTTTTTAATTGTGTCTGTTCTTTTTCTTTTTCTTTTAGATCACCAACAGGGATGCCGGTGCGTTGTTCGACGATTTGTTCCATGTCTTTTTCAGTGATGACAGGAGTTTCCTCATCTGTTAGTTGACGTTCTTTCATTGTCTGTAATTTATTAATTTGATCACGGTAATAGGCTGCTTTTTCGAAATCTTCTTCTTTAGAAGCTTGTACTTTTTGTTCTTGCGCTTCTTGAAGTTTCTTTTCAATGATCCGATATTCGTTCAATGTCGTTGCGCCGACCATTTGTAATTCACCACGTGCCAAAGCTGGTTTTAAAATATTGCCAGCATCCATATTACCATCACCAGCAGAACCAGCACCTACAATTTCATGAACTTCATCAATAAATAAGATGACATTCTCGGCTTGTTTGATTTCTTCAATCAATTTTTGCATCCGTTCTTCAAATTGACCGCGAATACCTGTTCCTTGAACTAAAGACACAACATCTAAGCGGATGACTTCTTTGTCCATTAGTTTTTGAGGAACGTCCCCATCAACGATTTTTTGGGCAAGCCCTTCAACTACAGCTGTTTTACCAACACCAGGTTCACCGATCAACACAGGATTATTTTTGGTCATACGATTCAAGATTTCGATCACACGTTTGATCTCTTCATCCCGTCCAATCACAGGATCGATATCTCCTTGGCGTGCTTGCTCCGTGATATTGATACCATATTCTCCTAAGAGACCTTCGGTATTTCCTTGAGGGGGTTGGCAACCGTTAAAATTGTTATTTCCACCGAATTGAGTTAGAGGAGTTTGTTCATAATTTCCTTGTTGTTGCATCTGACGAGACATGGAACGAAATAGGTCGTCCAAACTGCCAAAGCCAAAAGGGTCATTTTGCGCCATACTAGTTAAACCTCCATTTTGTTGATTTTTAATCTTCTGATAGCAACTTTGGCAATAGTCCAGTTGTGCTCGTTGCCCGTTGACTGTTGCATATAAGTGGATCGTTGCTTCATTTTTACCACAGTTTTGACAAAGCATAAATGATTCACGTCCTTCCCATGATTCACATGATTATATTTATAGTTTACAACTCGTTGTAATGAAGGTAAAAAGATAACTCTCATTAGAAATAGAAAGAAAAAAGAAAGGTGAAAATGTATTGACCATTATTGACCTTTGCTTATTATTATACTAAATTTTATAGTCCATGCAAGTATTTAGTTTACAAAGATCAAGAGAAAAAGGAGATTAAATAAAATTATATAAGTATCTAAAAAAGTAGTTAAAAAGAAATAACTCACTTTTTAAGATAGGAAAAATAGTACGATCAATCCTCCCAAATAACTAGAGTTTATATTCCCACAATTAAAAAAGAGGAAAAACAAATTAAATAAATATGGAGATTGACATACCTATTGTCATTTTATAGGAAAGTAGTGTTAAATATTTTCTACACTTTTGATTGAATTTAAATGAAAACTGTTGTATCTATCGGGAAAAAATGGTAATCTTTACAGATGAAAGGGTACCACTTATTAGTTTAGTTAGTGTCTTAGTAAACTGCTAAAAAAGAAAACACTCACATAAAAACAACACTCACTTAAAGGAGACCGATTAATATGGAAAAGAAAGAATTTCACGTAGTAGCAGAAACTGGAATCCACGCACGTCCAGCTACATTATTAGTACAAACAGCAAGCAAATTTAACTCTGATATAAACTTAGAGTATAAAGGTAAATCAGTAAACTTAAAATCTATCATGGGCGTTATGTCTTTAGGTGTAGGTCAAGGTTCTGATGTAACAATCACAGCCGAAGGTGCTGACGAAGCAGATGCAATTGCAGCTATCGTTGATACAATGAAGAAAGAAGGATTATCTGAATAATGGTTGAAATGCTAAAAGGGATTGCCGCAAGTGACGGCGTAGCCGTTGCAAAAGCTTACCTGCTAGTTCAACCGGATTTAACATTCAGTAAGACAACAGTAGAAGATACAGCAACTGAAACATCACGTTTAGATGATGCTTTAGCGAAATCTACTGAAGAATTGCAACAAATTCGTGAAAAAGCAGCGCAAAGCTTAGGTGAAGCAGAAGCGCAAGTATTTGACGCACATTTGATGGTTTTATCAGACCCAGAAATGGTTGGTCAAATCAAACAAAATATTAATGATAACAGTGTAAATGCTGAATCAGCATTAAAAGAAGTAACTGATATGTATATAAATATGTTCGAAGCAATGGAAGACAATGCGTATATGCAAGAACGTGCAGCTGATATCCGTGATGTTGCAAAACGTATTTTGGCACACTTGCTAGGTGTAACGTTACCAAATCCATCAATGATTAATGAAGAAGTTGTGGTTGTTGCGCATGACTTGACACCAAGTGATACTGCTCAATTGGATCGCAATTATGTTAAAGCGTTTGTAACTGATATCGGTGGGCGTACTTCGCATTCTGCAATTATGGCTCGTTCTTTGGAAATCCCGGCAATCGTAGGGACAAAAGAAATCACTGCTAAAGTCAAAAAAGGCGATGTGTTAGCTGTTAATGGGATTGAAGGCGATGTAATCGTTGACCCTACAGATGAACAAAAAGCTGAATTTGAGAAAATTGGCATGGAATACGCAGCTCAAAAAGCAGAGTGGGAAAAACTAAAACATGCTGAAACGGTGACTGCTGATGGTAAACACTTTGAATTAGCAGCTAATATTGGTACGCCAAAAGATTTAGTAGGTGTTCATAATAATGGCGGGGAAGCAGTTGGTCTTTACCGTACAGAATTCTTGTACATGGATTCTCCTGATTTTCCAACTGAAGATGATAAATATGAAGCTTACAAAACTGTTCTTGAAGGTATGGAAGGTAAACCAGTTGTAGTGCGTACGATGGACATCGGTGGAGACAAAGAATTACCTTACTTGCAATTACCTCATGAAATGAATCCGTTCTTAGGATATCGTGCATTACGTATCAGCCTTTCAGAACAAGGTGATGATATGTTCCGTACACAAATGAGAGCATTGTTGCGAGCATCTGTCCACGGAAACTTACGTATTATGTTCCCAATGGTAGCGACTCTTAAAGAATTCCGTGCTGCAAAAGCAATTTTTGAAGATGAAAAACAAAAATTATTGAATGAAGGCGTGGAAGTATCTGATACGATCCAAGTCGGTATCATGATTGAAATTCCTGCTGCTGCTGTCTTAGCCGACAAGTTTGCAAAAGAAGTTGATTTCTTCTCTGTAGGTACAAATGATTTGATCCAATATACTATGGCTGCTGACCGTATGAATGAACGTGTCTCATACTTATATCAACCTTATAACCCATCGATTTTACGTTTGATCAAAAATGTTATCGATGCAGCACATGCTGAAGGTAAGTGGGCTGGTATGTGTGGCGAAATGGCTGGCGATCAAACAGCGGTACCTTTACTTGTAGGTATGGGATTAGATGAGTTCTCAATGAGTGCTACATCAATCTTAAAAACACGTAGTCTAATGAAACGTTTAGATACAACAAAAATGGCTGAACTTGCTGATCGTGCATTGAAAGAATGTGACACGATGGAAGAAGTCGTTGAACTTGTTAACGAATACGTAAAATAATTATCAAAAGCTGGTGCAGCTATTATCGCTGTACCAGCTTTTTGTGATTATCATAAAATACATAAGTAGCTGTTGTTCTAAGATAAGAGACAAATGCTTTAATTGTTGTCGTTTTTCAAAATCGGACTTAAGTTTGAGTGACAGTTTCGACGCTATGTTATACTATATAAAAGAAGGAGGGCGTAAGGTGAAGGTATTATTATATTTTGAAAGTGAGAAAATGCTTGCAAAGTCTGGAATTGGACGTGCACTCGATCATCAAAAACGTGCTCTAAAAGATGTAGGGATTCCCTACACATTAGATAGTAAAGAAGACTATGATATTTTACATATCAATACATATGGTATCAATAGTCATAACATGGTCAACAAAGCAAGAAGAGACGGTAAAAAGATCGTCTATCATGCGCACTCGACAGAAGAAGATTTTCGTAATTCATTTATCGGATCAAATCAACTATCACCATTAGTAAAAAAATATTTAGTAGGATTGTATCAAAAGGCTGATTATCTGATTACTCCTACCCCCTATTCTAAAATGTTACTTGAAAGCTATGGTATTGATTTGCCGATTCAACCAATATCTAATGGAATTGATCTGGAAAAGTATCGACCAGATCCAATTAAAGAACAGAAATTTCGTGAATATTTCCATCTTTCAGCCGATCAAAAAGTGATTATTTGCGTGGGACTCTTTTTTGCACGTAAAGGAATCATTGATTTCGTTGAAATTGCGAAATCAATGCCAGAGTATACATTTATTTGGTTTGGTCATGTACCGATGTATTCAATTACTAAAAATATTCGTGAAATAGTCAAAGAAAGTCATCCAGATAATGTGATATTCCCAGGATATATTCGGGGAGAAATTATTGAAGGTGCCTTTTCGGGTGCAGACCTATTTTTCTTTCCGTCCTATGAAGAAACAGAAGGAATCGTTGTGCTAGAAGCTTTAGCAAGTAAACAAAATGTCTTAGTTCGAAACATTCCTGTCTATCATGGCTGGTTAGAAGATAAAAAAAATTGTTACATGGGTAACTCAAATGAAGAATTTTCCTTGTTAATTAAAAATATTATTGAAGACGAAGTTCCTAGTTTAGTAGAATCCGGTTATCAAACAGCCAAAGAACGGAGTATTGAAAAAATTGGTGAACAGCTTCA
Source organism: Enterococcus lacertideformus (assembly GCA_015680865.1). GTDB lineage: Bacteria > Bacillota > Bacilli > Lactobacillales > Enterococcaceae > Enterococcus_B > Enterococcus_B lacertideformus. The sequence continues at coordinate 47,478 of JADAKE010000013.1, forward strand.
AAAAGTTTATAGGCAAGTATTAGAAGAATGTTCTTCCATTACTGAAAAATAAAATAATAAAGGGTAGTTTGGAGGCAAAAAATCATGAAAATTGGCTTTTTTACCGATACCTATTTTCCGCAGGTAAGCGGAGTGGCTACGTCAATCAAAACATTAAAAAATGAATTAGAAAAAAGTGGGCATGAAGTATACATTTTTACGACAACTGATCCTAATGCAGACAAGATGGAAAAGGATGTTATACGTATGCCAAGTGTGCCGTTTATTTCTTTTAAAGATCGCAGAATCGTTGTCAGAGGCATGTGTTATGCTTATTTAATAGCGAAGGAATTAGAACTAGAATTGATCCATACTCATACAGAGTTTGGCGCAGGAATCTTAGGGAAAATGGTAGCGAAAAAATTAAAAATTCCGTTGATTCACACATATCATACAATGTATGAAGACTACCTACATTACATTGCTAAAGGAAAGGTCATTCGCCAATCTCATGTGAAGTACTTGTCTAGGTTATTTGTCAACCACACAACAGGGGTAGTCTGTCCAAGTGAACGAGTGATTGATACATTGAGAAGTTATGGAGTGGTGGCACCGTTACGAGTGATTCCGACTGGGATTGATATTGAGAAATTCAAGCGTCCAGATATTACAGATGAAGCCATTGAAGAAATTAGACAGTCTTTGAACATAAAAGAAGAGGAAATTATGATTCTTTCTTTAAGCCGGATTTCTTATGAAAAAAATATACAAGCATTAATCCAAGGGCTCCCACAAGTCATAAAAGAATACCCTAATGCTCGGATGGTAGTCGTCGGTAAAGGTCCCTACCTCGAAGATTTACAAGAACTAGTTGATGAATTGAACTTACAAGCATTTGTCCAATTTATCGGTGAAGTAGACAATGATGACGTCGCTTTATATTATAAAGCAGCTGATTATTTTGTCAGTGCTTCGACTTCAGAAACGCAAGGGCTGACTTATACAGAAGCTATGGCTTCTGGTACACCCTGTGTAATCGAAGGGAATGCTTATTTAAATCGTTTATTTGATCATCCATCTTTAGGAAAAACTTTTGGAACAGATGATGATTTTGCACCAGCACTTATTGATTATATAAAAAGTGACGTATCCCATGATCCTGAAGTACTAGAAACAAAATTATATGATATTTCTTCTACACATTTTGGCGAGGCAATGCTTGAATTTTATGAGGATATGATTATTTATCACTCAAAAGAATTGCAAAGAAAAGAAGAAGAAGCCTCAATTGAAAAAATAAAAATCAAATTAAATTCATTTAAACGTTAAAATTTTAGGTATTTATTCTAAAAAAATCTTTGTTTCTGGCGTATACTTACATAGAAACAAAGATTTTTTTATTTTTAGGAGGTAATGAAAGATGAAAATAGGGTTTATCGGGACGGGAGTAATGGGAAGTGCAATTGTCGGTCATCTCCTCGATGCAGACCATGAAGTGATTGTCTATAATCGAACAAAAGCAAAAACAGATGAATTAATAAAAAAAGGTGCTCATTGGGCAAGTTCGCCAAAAGAAGTGACCAGTAAAAGTGAAGTTATCTTTTCAATGGTTGGTTACCCAAAAGATGTAGAAGAAATTTATTATGGCGGTACCGGTATCTTTGCTGGGGACGTGAAAGGACGTACTTTTGTAGATTTAACGACAAGTACGCCGACGCTTGCTGAAAAAATTGCGAAAACAGCACAAGAAAAAGGTGCAGAAGCTTTAGATGCACCTGTTTCTGGTGGTGATCTAGGTGCAAAAAAAGCTACATTAACGATTATGGTTGGTGGAAAAAAGTGTTTATGAGAAAATATTACCATTATTTTCCACGTTTGGTTCTACTTTCACTTTGCATGGACCAGCAGGAAAAGGTCAACACGCAAAAATGGCTAATCAAATCATGATTGCTGGAACGATGACAGGGATGACAGAAATGCTTGCTTATGCCTCCAAAGCAAAACTTGATATGGAAAAAGTGATTGAAACATTGTCCGGAGGTAGTGCGGCAAATTGGTCGTTGAGTAATTATGCTCCTCGTATCCTAAGAGAAGATTATACTCCTGGTTTTTTTGTTAAACATTTTATCAAAGATTTAAAAATTGCTTTAGATGAAGCAAATAAGGTAAAACTAAATTTACCAGCTACTTCACAAGCGTTAAAACTATATGAACAACTAGCTGGACAGGGATTTGAAAATGACGGTACCCAAGCTTTGATTAAACTTTGGTGGCCTGATGGGAAGAACCCAGAAAAAAATCTTAAAAAACTAGTTTTTTTGGAGAAAATCAATGCAAGACGGCTGTGCTTTTGTTACAATATAACAGAAATAAGAAAAGGAGGACCTCCGATGGCACATTCACAATTAGTTGCAATCATTAAACGACTGGAGGCAATGGTCGAATCAGCAGATAATGAACTGCAAGTCCGTCGTTTTGAAAAAGAGGGTGTTGAAAAATGCACAGTCACTTATGATAAAGCGACTGAAACATTTGAATTAACTGAAACAGATTCACATCAACAATATGAATTTGACAATATCGATATTGTTGCAATGGAGATTTACGACTTGATCCAATAAAGAAGATTTATAAAAAGTATTTAGTGTAACCTGTTCTAAAAATGAAGTATGAAGCTCAAAAACCGTTTGTCGTGTTTTTGAGTTTTTTCGTAGGCTATTTCTTTCTGCAAAGGTATGGCAAAGTGACAATTTGGAAATTTATTTGTCAATTTGGATTGATGGTCTTTTTCTTTACATAATAGCGGGGAGTATGATGAAAAACTATGCTTTTAAAGTGTATTACTTTATTTCATGATTTTATCTGTCAGTTGCTTGATTGAATCTATCTATATAAGAATAAGATAATTAATAAAAATAAGTCCAGATTTATCAAAACGAATGATTATTTGATAAATCTGGATTTGTTGTTATTTTAATATGTGACATTATTTTCAGCATTGCTTTGATTAAGTATTTTTTTAGAATAACTCATCAAAATCAGTATAGGATCAATTTCTTCTTTTAGTAATTGACGCTTTAAAGACAAAGTTTCTTTCTCGTTTTCATAATAAAATTTTGGAATGGTATCTTTAGGCGTGATGATTGTTTCTGCGAGTTGTCCGTAGCAGATCAAATAGTGTTTATGTTTTGTTTCATCTGCAGTAAAGTAAGTGGAAGATGGAAAGTAAGCTTAGGTGTTCTCAAAAATATTTTCTGTTCTTGGATTCTTCTGACAAAAGCAGTGGTCAATTCGATTTCTTGTTGAAGCTGTGCGTCTTTTTCAAAATTTAATTTCTGAATAAAATGATTTTGTCTTTTTTTTAAATAAGTGATCAATCTTTTGTTTCGTCCTTGTAAGAGTCCTTGAATTTCTTTTTTCTTTTGTTCAAAGGAAAGAGGGATCATTTCTGGTAATTGCGTTTGCAACGCTAAGAGACTGATGTCAGAAAGCCAAGGCATTTGATACGTTTCTTCCAGAATATGAAGAATGATGGGCATTTTTTTATAAAGCCGAAAAGGCCCATACGTACGAGCAAGGGGAACATCAGAAAGCGAAAAACCATTTTTTGAAAAATGTAAGTAGTTATAATTGCTGAAATAGTTCATTTGCCGATTATAAAATGGACGATAGTATTGAATTAGTTGACATTCTAACAACAAAGCATCTAGTTCAGTATCCACCACTACAAAATCGAAGTCATCGATATGATGAATTAAGCGACGTACTTTTTTAGAATGTTGATTGCTCTGGTAGAAATAGCTACTGACCCGGTTTTTTAATTTTTTTGCTTTTCCTACATAAATAACTGTTCCAGCCTGATTTTTCATTAAATATACACCAGGAAGCATGGGTAGATTTTTCAATTTTTCTTTCAATGGACCTTCTCCTTTTTTATCAAAAACACTATAACAAATTTATGTTATAGGGACAACTTTTTTTATTTATAAAGGAAAAATGGAGATAGTTTGATAGTCAAAATATTTGTTATCGTATTTTTTAATTTTTTTTTAAAACCTTGATTTATCAAGGTTTTAAAATGAGCTTTTTCTTAGAAAAATATCATAACTAAAAAATTTAATGTTTTAAGGTTGCATTTTGAAAAAAGTTAAGATATAGTTTGAACATCAAATGATTTGATAATCAAACTAATTAGTGGATGGTGGAACATGGAACCAGATTTGAAAACAGTAAATGATTATCTTGTTAGTGTGTTCAATGACATTTTGACAATCGAAGAATCTGAATTAAAAAAATCTCAATTCAAAGATTTGTCAATCACAGAGATGCATACGATCGAGGCAATCGGTATGTACAAGAAAAAAACGACTTCGGAAGTAGCCAAAGAACTGTCGATTACTGTTGGGACCTTGACCACTGCTATCAATAAGTTAGTAAGAAAAGGCTATGTTGAACGTATCCGAAGTGAAGATGATCGACGTGTGGTGAAATTAGGATTAACGAAAAAAGGCAAACTTTTATATCGTGTCCATCAACATTTTCATCGTGAAATGGTCAAAAATATTTTGGATAGTATGGCTACAGATGAACAACAAGCTTTACTGGCTGCATTGAAAAACTTGCATGATTTTTTGCAAGATTACAAGTGAGGATTTTTAATGGAACAATTTGGAACGATCACGGCAACAGCTAGTGTCCTTCCTGAAAAAATCATCACCAACGATGATCTTTCCAAAATGATGGACACTTCAGATGAATGGATTTCATATCGAACAGGTATCAGACAACGACGTTGCGTTACCGATCAAGAAACGTCGGATCTTTGTTATTTAGTGGCAGAAAAATTAATTTTAAAAAAGAACATTGATCCTAAAGAACTTGATTTTATTATTGTAGCAACAATGTCTCCAGATTTTGCGACTCCTTCTGTAGCCGTCCAAGTCCAAGGTAGACTTGGTGCGACTAAAGCATTCGCATTTGACATAAGTGCAGCATGCTCTGGCTTTGTTTATGCGTTGAGTTATGGCGGAGAAAATGATTCGTTGTGGCTCAAATAAAGGACTAGTTATTGGTGGCGAAACGTTATCCAAGTTGATTGATTGGTCCGATCGTTCAACGGCTGTATTATTTGGTGATGGTGCTGGTGGTGTATTACTTGAAACAAGTGCTGAACAAAAATTAATTACAGAACATCTGGTATCAGATGGAACACGTAGCACTTCATTAACAGCTGGTTATCATTCCAACCGTTCACCTATATATTCTAAGGAGTCAGAAGATTCTTATTATTTAACGATGGTAGGAAGAGATATTTTTGATTTTGTTGTAAGAGACGTTGCGAAAAGTAAAAATACCGCAAGAAAAATTCTTAACCAATATGGATAAATACGGAAATACTTCTGCTGCAAGTATTCCCATACTATTAGATGAAGCGGTAACTAGTGACAAAATCACTTTAGGGAAAAAACAAAAAATAGTATTTACAGGTTACGGTGGAGGTTTAACATGGGGAAGTATCATCATGGAGCTGTAAACTGTTAAAACATAAAAATTGTAAACAATATCGGAGGAATAGATTATGGTATTCGAAAAAATTCAAGAAATTATCGCAGAAGAATTAGAAAAGAAACAGAAGAAATCAAATTAACAACAAATATCCAAGAAGAATTGGAAGCTGATAGCTTGGATTTATTCCAAATCATCAATGAAATCGAAGACGAATTTGATGTGAAAATTGAAACAGAAGATGGCATCAAAACGGTTCAAGACTTAGTAACTTATGTTGAAAAACAAACTGCATAATCATTAAGATTAGGTTGGGGGCTGGGACATTTTCCTTAAATAGGAATGTCTTGGTCTTTTTTAATAAACATAAGTATATATCCTAAGAATATTGGAGTAAACACATGAAAACAGCATTTTTATTTAGTGGACAAGGTGCTCAATATCAAGGTATGGGCCAAGACTTATATCAAGAAACGATTGTCAAAGAAACTTTTGATGAAGCCAGTGATATCTTGGGTTATGACATGGCTAAGCTCTGCTTTTCCAAAAATGAACAATTAAATCAAACAAAATATACACAGCCTGCGATTTTAACGGTAAGCATTGCATTCTACCGATTATTAAGCGAACATGGTATCATGCCACAAGCTGCATTAGGTTTAAGTTTAGGCGAATATTCCGCATTAGTTTCAAGTGAAGCTTTGACCTTTGGTGAAGCGGTAGCTTTAGTGGCAAAAAGAGGGACTTATATGACTGAAGCCACACCAGCCGGCAGTGGGAAAATGGTAGCAATCATGAATACCCCTGTAGAAATTATTGAAGAAAGCTGTTTAAAAGCACAACAGTTTGGAATCGTTTCTCCTGCAAATTATAATACTCCACAACAAATTGTGATCGGAGGAGAAGAACAAGCAGTAGATGAGGCTGTAAAACTTCTAGAAGAAAAAGGGATTAAACGAATTATGCCATTAAATGTGAGTGGACCTTTCCACACAGAAATTTTAGCTCCAGCAGCTAAAAAGTTGGGTCTGGAGTTAAAAGGACTTTCATTTAAAGAGCCAAAAATCCCTGTTATCAGTAATACAACAACTGAAGTAATGAAAAAAGATCGCATACCGATTCTGCTCGAACAGCAAGTGATGAAACCAGTCCATTTTTACGAAAGTATCCAACAATTAAAAGATCTTGGGATTGAACGAGTGATTGAAGTAGGACCAGGTAAAGTTTTAAGTGGCTTTATGAAAAAAATCGATAAATCAATCCCTGTGTTAAGAGTTGAAAATAAAAAAACTTTAGATGAAACAATTACAAGTATCGGAGGTATGTTATGGAGCTAACAGGAAAAAATGTATTTATTACAGGTAGTACTAGGGGAATTGGCGCAGCAGTTGCAATGGCTTTTGCAAAGGCAGGAGCGAATATTATATTGAATGGGCGTAAAGAAATTCCTGTAGAAAAAATTGATGAGATCAAAGCCCAAGGTGTGAAATGTATCGGCGTTTCGGGAGACATATCTGACTATGAAAAAGCGGGTTTGATGGTCGAAGATTCCGAAAAACAATTAGGTGGAATTGATCTATTGATCAATAATGCAGGTATTACAAACGACAAGCTACTTATGCGTATGTCTGCAGAAGATTTTAAAGCTTGCTTAGATATCAATTTAACAGGAACATTCAATATGACACAACATGTATTAAAGAAAATGATGAAAAAACGTGAAGGTGCAATCATCAATTTATCAAGTGTTTCTGGTTTGATTGGGAATGTCGGACAAGCAAACTATGCAGCAAGTAAAGCTGGTGTAGTTGGATTTACAAAATCTGTTGCACGCGAGGCTGCCGCAATAGGAGTGACGTGTAACGCAATCGCACCTGGATTCATCGCGACTGACATGACAGAAGTATTATCTGATAAAGTAAAAGAACAAGTAGTAAAACAAATTCCGCTACAACGCTTTGGTAGTGTGGAAGATGTAGCGAATGCTGCAATCTTTTTAGCGAAGAGCCCCTATATCACAGGACAAGTAATCAATGTTGATGGTGGCCTAGTGATGCACGGATAAAAGGAGGAAATCAATTAATGAATCGAGTAGTAATTACTGGCTATGTGTCACTTCACCCATTGGAAACGATGCTGAAAGCTTTTTAAAGAGTTTGCAAAAAGGAACAAACGGAATTGCTCCTATTACAAAATTTGATGCCACAGAAACTGGTATCACACTTGCTGGTGAAGTAAAAGATTTTCCTTATGATAAATATTTCATAAAAAAAGACAGTAAACGAATGGATATGTTCTCGATCTATGGTATCTATGCAGCCCTAGAAGCAATGGGGATGAGTGGATTGGATAAGGATAAAATTAATCAAGACCGTTTTGGCGTGATCGTTGGATCCGGAATTGGTGGTTTACCAATGATCGAAAGCCAAGTCATTCGGATGCATGAAAAAGGGCCAAAACGTGTTTCGCCAATGTTTGTGCCAATGGCAATTGCCAATATGGCTGCTGGGAATATTGCATTAAGAGTGGGAGCAAAGGGTATCTGTACGGCGATTGTTACTGCTTGTGCTAGTGGTACAAATGCCATCGGGGAAGCATTTCGTAACATCAAACATGGCTATTCAGATGTGATTCTTGCTGGTGGAACAGAAGCAACAATTTGTGAAATGGGTATTGCTGGATTTGCTGCATTAACAGCATTATCTACTGCACAATATCCGAGTCGTGGATCTATTCCCTTTGAGGAAGAACGTAATGGCTTTGTCATGGGAGAAGGTGCTGGGGTTTTAGTAATTGAATCACTAGAGCATGCCCAAGCACGTGGAGCTAAAATTTATGGAGAGATCGTGGGTTATGGAGCTAATTGCGATGCTTATCATATGACAGCTCCTACACCAGATGGATCAGGCGCTTCAAAAGCAATAAAACTAGCGATGGCAGAAGCAGGTATCAAGCCGGAAGAAGTTGGCTATATCAATGCCCATGGTACAAGTACACCCGCAAATGATCAGGCAGAAGCAAAAGCCATTCAAATTGCTTTAGGTGAGTCATTTAAAGATACTTATGTTAGCAGTACGAAATCAATGACTGGACATATATTAGGCGCAGCCGGCGGGATTGAGGCTTTAGCCACATTAATGGCTCTTGAACATCAATTTATTCCACCAAACATCAATGTCCAAAAACAAGATCCAGAAATTGATCTAAATGTTGTCATCAATGAAAGCAAACCTGCACAACTTACTTATGCAATGAGTAATTCATTAGGTTTTGGTGGTCATAATGCGATCTTGTGTATGAAACGCTGGGAGGAATAGTCTTGGATATCAATGAAATCAAAGAATTAGTTAGTCAATTTGATCATTCTTCTTTAACAGAGTTTGATTTAAGAGAAGGACAATTTGAATTGTATATGAATAAAAATGCGTCGAGTCGAGGAATGAATGCTGTTGTTCCTAAATCAACAAGTTCAGAAATTCATCGTGAATCGGAAGGCGTTTCTCAGAATCAACTGCAAGAGACAGCAACTAAAGAAGTAATACAAGAAATTCAATCAACACCAGAAACCTTTGAGGGTATGGAAGTAAAATCACCAATCGTAGGAATCATCTACTTACAGCCAGCACCAGATAAGCCACAATTTAAGTCCATTGGGGATAGTGTAAAAAAGGTGAAGTTATTTGTATTATCGAAGCTATGAAATTGATGAACGAGATCACAAGTGAAGTGGATGGTAAAATCGTTGATATTCTTGTTGAAAATGAAGCAGTTGTTGAATATGGACAACCACTATTTAATTCAACCAAATGAAGCGAAATAAGAAAGAGGGACAAGATGAATATTCAAGAAATCAAAGAAATTATTCCACATCGTTATCCGCTGTTATTGATTGACCGAGTAGAAGAAATGGTGGAAGGTGAACGTATTATTGCTAAAAAAAATGTAACGATTAACGAACCATTCTTTCAAGGCCATTTTCCGGAAGAACCAGTGATGCCAGGTGTTTTGATCGTAGAAGCGATGGCACAAGCAGGTTTAGTTGCCCTGCTTTCTTTAAAGCAATTTAAAGGAAAAACTGCTTATTTCGGTGGCTTAGATAAAGCGAAATTTCGTCGAAAAGTAACTCCAGGAGATACTTTATATCTTGAAGTAGAAATTACAAAAATCAAATCTTCTGCTGGTATTGGAAAAGGAATTGCAAAAGTGGATGGCAAAAAAGTTGCTGAAGCTGAACTAACTTTTATGATTGGATAGGTGAGTTATGTTTTCAAAAGTTTTGATAGATAATCGTGGCGAAATCGCTGTACGAATTATTCGCGCTTGTCGTGAGCTTGGTATCCAGACTGTTGCTGTGTATTCACAAGCGGATGCTGATGCATTGCATACTCAACTTGCAGATGAAGCAATTTGCATCGGACCGGCTAAAGCGACTGATTCTTATCTGAATGTACAAGAGGTTTTGAGTGCAGCGATTGTGACCAAAGCAGAAGCGATACACCCAGGTTTTGGTTTTTTATCAGAAAATAGCCGTTTTGCTTCAATGTGTGAAGAGTGTAATATTGTATTTATTGGACCGAAAAGCCGAACGATTGATGCAATGGGAAATAAAATAAATGCACGTCGTTTGATGCAAGAAGCAGAAGTTCCCGTTATTCCAGGAAGTGATGGCATATTATCAACAGTTGAAGAAGCACTAAAAGTAGCAGATACGATTGGTTATCCAGTCATGCTTAAAGCTGCCGCTGGTGGTGGATGTAAGGGGATCCGTAAGGTCTTATCAAAAGAAGAATTACCACAACATTTTTCTTCTGCACAACAAGAAGCTACAGTAGCTTTTGGAAATGATGAAATGTACCTAGAAAAGATCATTTATCCAGCTAGACATATCGAAGTACAGATTTTAGGAGATCATTATGGAAACGTCCTTCATTTAGGTGAACGTGACTGTTCTCTTCAAAGAAATAATCAAAAAGTCTTAGAAGAATCCCCTTCTGTAGTTATTTCAAAAAGTAAAAGAAAACAATTAGGCGCAGCCGCTGTACGAGCAGCTAAAGCGGTTCATTATGAAAACGCTGGGACCATTGAGTTTTTTATGGATGAAGCAGGCGATTTTTATTTTATGGAAATGAATACGCGAATCCAGGTTGAACATCCTGTGACAGAAATGGTCACTAACATTGATTTAGTAAAAAAGCAAATTGAAGTTGCTTCTGGACAAGCTCTGGAAATCACACAAGAAGAAGTCATTTTCTCTGGGCATGCCATTGAATGTCGTATTAATGCTGAAAACCCAGCCTTTCATTTTGCGCCATCCCCAGGAATGATTAAGAACTTATTGCTACCTGCTGGAGGAATGGGGCTTCGAGTGGATAGTGCTGTTTATCCTGGTTATATATGATCCCACCTTATTATGATTCAATGATCGCTAAAGTGATTGTTCACGGAGATACTCGTTTTGAAGCTTTGATGAAGATGCAACGAGCATTAAGTGAGATCGTCACAGATGGCGTAATTACAAATGCAGAGTTCCAAATGGATTTGATTAGTCATCCGGCAGTCATTGCAGGTGATTACAGCACTGCATTTTTACAAGAAGAATTTTTACCGAACTGGACACCTGAAACAGAGATAGGAGAAGAGTAGATGGCTTTATTCAAAAAGAAAAAATACATTCGAATTAATCCAAATCGAGCTGATCATCCAACGAATATGCCGTCTATTCCAGATAACATGTGGGCTAAATGTCCTAATTGTAAACATATCATTTATACAAAAGACATCGGTGATGAAAAAGTTTGTCCACATTGTGGCTATAATTTTCGTATTGGTGCATGGCAACGATTAGCAATCATCATTGATGAGAAAAGTTTAGAAGAATGGGATACAGATTTAGTGACGACATATCCGTTAAAATTCCCTGATTACGAAGAGAAAATCAAAACGATGCAGGAAAAAACAGGATTGCATGAAGCGGTGTTGACAGGAAAAGCAACGATCCACGGTCTGCCATTTGCGATTGGTGTCATGGATTCTAATTTCATCATGGGTAGTATGGGAACCGTTGTTGGTGAGAAAATCACCCGTTTGTTTGAACGGGCTGAAAAAGCTGGCTTACCCGTTGTCTTGTTCACCGCTTCTGGAGGAGCCAGAATGCAATAAGGTATTTTTTCTTTGATGCAGATGGCGAAGATTTCGGCTGCAGTTAAACGTCACAGCAATGCTGGTTTGTTTTATTTAACAATCTTAACTGATCCTACTACTGGAGGCGTTACAGCTAGTTTTGCGATGGAAGGGGATATTATTCTTGCAGAACCGCAAAGCTTGATTGGATTTGCCGGCAGACGGGTGATCGAACAAACAATCAAACAAGAGTTACCAGAAAATTTTCAAAAAGCTGAGTTTCTTCTTAGTCATGGCTTTGTCGATAAAATTGTGCCAAGGAAAGAACTGAAGGAAACTATTCATCATTTATTGGAAGTTCATACACAGAAAGGTTGGATATATCATGGATAAAACAGCACATGAGATCGTTCAGCTGGCACGTGAGAAGGATCGTTGGACTAGCCTTGATTGTTTTGAAGCGATTTTTGAAGACTTTCAAGAATTTCACGGGGATCGGCTGTTTGGTGATGATGAAGCAGTTGTTGGTGGTATCGCTAATTTAGACAAAAAACCAGTGATCGGGATACAAAAAGGACGTGATCTACAAGAAAACATTCGCAGAAATTTTGGTTCGCTACATCCTGAAGGTTATCGGAAAGCTCTAAGATTGATGAAGCAATCAGAAAAATTCAATCGACCAATCATCACATTCATCAATACTGCAGGTGCTTATTGTGGGATTGGTGCAGAAGAACGTGGTGAAGGAGAAGCGATAGCTCGCAATCTGTTAGAGATGTCTGATCTAAAAGTACCGATTATTGCCATTATTATTGGTGAAGGTGGCAGTGGCGGTGCTTTAGCCTTAGGTCTAGCAGATGAAGTGTGGATGTTAGAACAAACGATTTATGCCGTTTTATCTCCAGAAGGTTTTGCTTCAATCCTTTGGAAAGATGGAAATCGAGCAGCTGAAGCAGCTGAACTCATGAAAGTAGCGGCAGCTGAACTTTTAGAATTGGACGTTATTGACCGTGTCATACCAGAAACGTTTAATGGTCAACCTTTATGCAAAGAAAAAGTAAGCCGTATGATACAAAAGTCTTTGATAGAAAAACTGACGGAATTATGCAGGTATTCAACAGAGGAATTAATTGAACAAAGATATCAAAGGTTTCGGAAATTTTAATTGAACTTTTAACAAAATAAGGTGCCCCAAAAAGTTATCATTTTTATAGACAACTTTTTGGGGCCATTTATTTTTCCTAACTTTTTTCATTTTAATAATAGTTGTTATAAAATAAATATTCTTTTTATAAGATTATATACATTTTAAAGTTGATAAAATACATAATTTTAAATAAATATTCAAATAAATATTTTTTTTTGAAATTTTCATGCTATAATGAGTTCACTTATCAAAAAAGTTTCATAGTAGGAGGAAAAAAATTTTAGGTATCTTTACAACACTTTTTGCTTTAATCATTTTAGGAGCATGTGGGAGTAACAGTAGTACTGCTTCTAACTCATCGAATCAAGCAGGGGATAAATTGGCAATAATCAAAGAAAGTGGCGTCTTAAAAGTTGCTACATCTGCTGATTATGCACCATTTGAATTTCATACGATGATTGACGGTAAAGATAAAATTTTTGGATCTGATATTGATTTAGTCATGGCCATTGCTGAAGAACTAGGTGTTAAGCTTGAAGTATCAGATATGAATTTCAATACCGTATTAGCTTCGTTGAAAGAGGGAAAAACAGATCTTGCGATTTCTGCCATTTCAGCAACGAAGGAAAGAAAACAACAATTTGACTTTACAAATGATTACTATAACCCACCACAAGTAGTCATTATCAATAAAAAGAATAAAGCTACTTATAATAGTGTCAATGCATTAAAAGGGAAAAACGTAGGAGTACAAAAAGGTTCGATCCAAGAAGAAATCGTCCAACAACAAATTAAAGGTGCAAAAATTGTAACCATTGATAAAGTTCCTAATATGATCGTTGAAATCAATCAAGGTTCATTAGATGCAGTGGTTGTGGAAAAAACAATTGCACAATCTTATGTGGTACAAAATCCTGATTTGATGATTGCAAATATCACGCTAGAGCCGTCACCAGAGGAAGCTTTTGCAATTGCTTTACCTAAAGGCAATAGTAAGTTACAAAAAGAATTAAACCGCATCATCCAAAAGTTGATGGATGAAGGGAAAATTGAAGAATTTATTCAAAAAAATAATGAACTAGCTGAAAAAACAGCAACAGAATAGAGGTTAACAAGTGTGGATTTTTCTTTTTTAGACAAATATTTTCCTTACTTTATATCAGGTACAGGAATTACAATCATTATTTCAATTGTGACAATTATCTTAGGAACATGTATTGGTTTGGTGATGGCACTAATGAAACTTGCCAAAAATAAACCAATGAACTTCTTAGCCAATATCTATATCGAATTACTTCGTGGTACGCCGATGCTTTTACAAATCATGATTGGCTTTTTATTACTCCAACGTTTTTTTCCTTCAAAAAGTGTTGAAATAGGTGTCCTAACTATTGATCTTGGTCGCTTGATTCCTGGTATGATTATTTTATCTTTAAACTCTGGTGCCTATGTGGCTGAAATTATTCGTGGCGGAATCCTAGCTGTTAATCATGGACAAACTGAAGCCTCTTATTCCTTAGGGATGCGTCCAGCACAGACGATGCGTTATGTCATTTTGCCTCAAGCGTTAAGAAATATTTTACCTCCTTTAGGTAATGAGTTCATTACGCTAATCAAAGATTCTTCACTTTTAACTACTATCGGCATCAATGAACTGATGGGAGCTGCTCAAATCGTTATATCGAATGCGTATATTCCGTTAGAACCCTATTTTGTAGCTGCAACTGTTTATTTGGGGATGACGTTTGTGACTTCACGTTTGTTGAATAAATGGGAACGAAAACTAGGTAAAGGATATTAATGGTAGGGAGCGAATAAGATGAGTAGGGCATTGATCGAAATTGAACATTTAAACAAGAAGTATGGTGAAAACGAAGTATTAAAAGACATCTCTACGAAAATCTATCCTGGAGAAGTTTTAGTACTTTTAGGACCATCTGGTTCTGGTAAAAGTACGTTGTTAAGGTGTATCAACTTATTAGAAGTTCCAACTTCAGGAAGAATCGTATTTGATGGGGCGATCATTACAGAGAAACAAAATGATATCTTTAAAACAAGAGAAAAACTGGGCATGGTTTTTCAACAGTTTAACTTATTTCCAAATATGACAGTACTAGAAAATATTATCTTGTCACCGATTAAAGTAAAAAAAGTATCAAAAAAAGAGGCAGAAAAGATTGCCAGAGATTTGTTGGAAAAAGTAGGATTAGCTGATAAAGCAGCTGCATACCCCCAATCTTTATCTGGTGGACAACAACAAAGAGTCGCTATTGCTCGAGCTCTTGCAATGCAACCTGATGTGATGTTATTTGATGAGCCTACTTCAGCACTTGATCCAGAAATGGTCGGTGAAGTATTAGAAATCATACTACAATTAGCCAAAGAGGGGATGACCATGATCATTGTGACACATGAAATTGGGTTTGCAAAAGAAGTAAGTAATCGAATTCTTTTTATAGATGGCGGAGTCATCGTTGAAGAAGGCACACCTACTGCAATTTTTGAGCAAACAAAGCACCCAAGGACAGTTGATTTTTTATCAAAAATATTGTAAAAATAGCTAAATTTTATAGGAACGACTACGAATATTCTTCTGACTGGGATATGGAAGACATTCGTAGTTTTTTGTTAAAAGGAGTCAACTAAGAATTAATTTTAGCAGATTAGCAGGTCAGAAAATTATTCGTCTCACTCTTTTAACTTATATGAAGACAGTAGGTTCTTGTGAGCGAATGGGAGAGGCGGACCAATTATTTTTTATGTTGAAATAAGAGAAGGGTCAGTATACTTTATAAGAATAAATTCAATCTGTGTATTTTTATAAAAATCTCAGAGTGTTTTATTTGTAGGTTCTCTATGTACATTTAAATTGATTTATAAAAATAATGAACAAGTAAAAGGAGATATATTTTTTTGCTCCTATATGACTTAATCTGCTAGTATATTTGAAGCTTTTTCTTTAATTAAGTTTTTATTAAAAAAATATTGACAAATTTAATTGAAAACGTATACAATATCTGTGTACATAAAATGAATATAGACTGGAGAGGTTAGAATGGCAGGAGCAATTTCCGTCACACCCGAACAACTGAAGTCACAAGCAAAGGTTTATACACAGTCACAGCAACAAATTCAAGATGCGATTCGTAAGGTGAATTCAATGAATCAACAAATCGCTCAAGAATGGAAGGGACAAGCGTTTCAATCGTATTTGGAACAGTACAAATAATTAGAAGGAAATGTCAAAAAAATGGAAGAATTATTGCTTAGTATCAATAGTCAGTTGAACAAGTATGCAGATACAGTTGCGCAACGTGATCAACAAGATGCAAGTTCTTTCGGCTTAAGCTAAAACTATAAAATAAGAGCGCCAGGGCAATTCATTGCGCAGGCGTTTTTTGTTTAGGAGAGAAGAGCAAATTGAAACATAAACTAAAAGAGTATTTTCCAATCCTTGCAATTCTGATAGGAAGTCTTTTGCTTTTATCTATTCTTTCGTATATTGGTTTCAAAAGTGAAAATGTTCAACAAATATCTAATGAAAAAACGAAAAAAATGCAATATGTATTGGTGAATGAGGATAAAGGAACAGTTTTTGAAGGAAGAACCTACATGCTAGGGACTGATTTTGTTACGTTGATCAATCAAGATACAGCAAATCGTTGGGAAACAACTACAAGAGACATCGCTAGTCGGGGAGTAAAAGAAGGACAATTTGATGCTCAGATCATTATTCCACAAGATTTTTCAGCACGACTACTTTCCTTACAAAGTATAAACCCTGAAAAGGCATTGGTCGAGTATCAAGTAAGAGAAGGTCAGAATGAGCTAACGAATCAAGCAATTCAAGGGAAAGTGAATGAGATTCTGAAAGACTTCAATCAAAGAATTGTACAAATGTATTTTTCAAGTATTATAGGAAACCTGACAGAAGCACAACAACATGTTAATCAGATGGTTGGACTGGAAACAAATCATAAAAATAATCTGGAGAAGACAATTTATCTCCCATTTAAAGAAGTTCCTCCTAATTTTTCAAAGATTATTGATATTACAAGTATTTTAGACGAAGAAAATAAGCTGTTTACATCGGAATAGGAAGCATTTATACAATCGGTCAAACAATTGATGGAAAATAACAACGCAAATTTGGAAGATAACAGTCAATCTACAAAAGATGTGCAAAAAACTGTGAACGATTATGCTAACGAAGCGAATGGTAAACTTGAAACCTCCATCAAACAATTTAATGAACAGTTTGAGAAGCAAAAGGAACAATTAGAAAACCAATGGGGGAATGATTTAAAAGGCTATAAAAGTCAATATGATGATTTTGATAATAGTGTACATAACCAATTAGGATTATTTTTTACAAAGGGAACTAATGACTCTGATGATTCTGGTGTTTATACCAATTTTTTTACAAATGCATCTGTTTTTAAAAAGATGCAAAGTAAGAGAATTGAAGAGCTGATAAATAGGATCAACGAACTAGAAAAGCAAGTAGTGGAATTAACAATATTAAAAGAAGATATTGCCAAAAAGTATTATAATGATCAAACTGCTACACCAGAAACTGCAACTGAAGATCAAGTGAAAATGGCTATTTCAAATCTATTATCTCCTATAGAAAAAGAATCAGAGATAAAGGAAGATGGAAACTATATACAAGCTATAAATGATGAACTGTCACAACTACAAAATGCGGCTTTTCCATCAGCTGCCGATTTTCCCACTCTTTTACAAACCCTTACAACTACAGATTTATTAACACCTACCGAAAGTGCCAAGCTAGATGCGTCCTATCAGATTGTCACGGAATATGAGCCTACGTTAACTGGGAATGGCAATCAGTTTAATTTGTTAGAGACAACATCAAAAGAAAATCTTTCATCGGTATTTACGGTTACCAGTACAGTTGGTGTCAGTTTAAAACCCGGAACAAATCAAATTTTAGATTTTTCGTATATATTTAATGCTGGAAGTAGTGGGACAATTGAACTTATCAATTTAGAAGCAATACGAGCAGGATTAGAACAACAAATGAATGCCCGTTTGTCTTTATCAGATTATACAGCGATTGTGACGGTAAATGGTACACAACTGAGTATTACTATTGGGCTGAAAGAAATAAGTAATATCCCACCTCAAGCACCGCTAACTAATGAAATGTTATATACATTTGATTCTGAGATTCAATGGGACTACCCCAATGATGTGAGTAGTAATGAATATTTCCAGTGTAATTATTCTTGGCGACTAAACGGGACAAGTACTTCTGGACAATTGGCGACTTACATTGATAAAGATCAGCCTTTAAAAGAATATTTGCAAGAACTATTCCGTCTTTTCACCTCTTTAACTTCAACTGCTGAGAAAATAACAACCATTTATGCTGATCCATTGATGCTAGATATTATTCATTTTTCTGAATATGTGATGAGTAATCCTGGGAAATCTTTTAGCGAGCTAGCTACGCAAGATTCTGTTTATTGGCTCTATAATAACGTTACTGATGTAAAAAAAATTACTCAAATTTCAGATTCGTTATATCAGAATTATAAAGCAAATGGAGATAGCCTATATAACGATATTGTGGAACAAATCAATAAATTAGAATCTACAATCGGAACTAGTGCTGATAAAAATGAAGAGGAAGCGATAACCTTGTATGGAACGCTAAATCTTATGACTATCCCAGATATGATGCTACAAGACGCTCTCGTATTAGGAAACTGGTTCAATAATGCAAATCAAGAAATTGAAAAAACATACCATTCATGGAAAGAAACAGAACATGTAGCATTGGAGTCCATCATCACGGACACAAATGTTCACCCTGACAAGAATGAGACTGCTACGATTAATGCAACTACAGAGAACTTGGTAAAAAGCATTCAAGTATTGGCTAGCAGTTCAAAAGAAACAGCTAAAATAATAGAAGAAGCCGCTGCAAAGGTAAAGGATGTCGCTCCAACCATTGAGGGATTAAAAGAATCTACGGATAAAGTAAAAGGCAACGCAAATGATATTTTAATAAATTTGGATAAAACTGTTGCCGATGTTCAGAAAAAAACAGATGATCATTCTAAGTATGCAGAAGCCTTTAACAAAGTACTTTCTAATACAAAAAATGGTGGTTCAGATAATAAAACAGTTTTTAACTTTCTTTCGAAT
Source organism: Enterococcus lacertideformus (assembly GCA_015680865.1). Classification (GTDB taxonomy): domain Bacteria; phylum Bacillota; class Bacilli; order Lactobacillales; family Enterococcaceae; genus Enterococcus_B; species Enterococcus_B lacertideformus. The sequence goes on from JADAKE010000013.1 coordinate 66,406, forward strand.
CCAATTCAAGAAAAAGGTGAGTTTGGAAAAACAAGACAAAACTCTTTGATCCCATATTACGCAACCATCATTGCTACCTTTATCATTCTTTTAGTTGCGATTGCGATGCAAAAATATATGAAGCGTAGAAAGATGGTCAAAACAGACTTACTGCTGAATCCATCAAGAGCTTGGTACAATATGTCAAATATGCGCGTGATCCTGTTAAGCAGCATTGTCTTGTCTAGCGCATTTTCTCTTACTTTGAGCTTTATTGTTAGAATAGATACGAAATTTTCTTGGTTTACTTATGCTTTTTTAGTTTTACTTGCAGGCTTACTATTGACACTTGGCTGTATGAGACAGTTCAGATTACTGATGATTTATCTTAGCGGTGCAATACTAGGACTATTTTTTATGCTGACGCCATTGCTAGGGGTAACCACTAAGACAGGCACATTCACGAATATACTTTATCGAATATCACCGTTACAAAATATCCAAAATGGATTTACTGCATTGTCAAACGGAGCTAGCATTGGCTGGGGAAGCTATCTGATTCTCGGAATTTTAGCAGTGAGTGGGCTTCTATTGAATTTTTTAGCGAAACCAGAAGATGAAAAAACAAACGTGTGATCTTTTCGATTAATTATAAGGGAGAAAAACGGTGCAATACAGGCTTAAAAGTGAGTTTAAAACGATTTTGAAAGGACTACTTATTTCGCTGTTGATTTTTTTACAAAGTATTTCTGTTCATGCAGATACTGGAAACTTAAAAATAAATAATCAGGTGATTTACGAAAAGAATGAGGATAGTCAGAATAACTCTGCTACCTTTACGATTAGTCAATTATTTATGGAAGAGATGTCTGAGCAGAATAAACAGCTAGATGAAGAAAAAACAAAGCAAATTATAAATGCACAAAAAGAAGTTTTTGTGAAAGAGATACCAACGCAATATACTATTACTCAAGAAATAACCCCCCGCCTTTTCGCACATGGTTATACATTGAAAGACAGTTTAAATGCAAGTAGTTCGGGATTGAAAAAAGCCAATCATAGCGGATTTATTTTACTATATGTGGTTGGTAGTTTCTTGATTGTAGGGCTTGGATTTGGATTAGGTCGAACATTCCCTACATGGAGAAAAAAAGGATAGGAAGGTAGAACCTTATGAGAAAAGACACGTCTATTGGTATAGGTTTACATGTGGAAAAACAAATAATTGATTTACAGATTCCTATCAAAGTTTCTGGAAATCGTTTGAAAGAGTTATTAAGAGAATCATTAGAGTTATTGAATATCTCTTTACCTGAAACATTTGAGTTAGAGATACTGAATAAAGCAATTAAGTTACAAGGAGAAGTAATTCTGGCCAACTATGCACTAGGCAATGGCGATCAATTGATTGTGAAAGAAACAATGAAAAAATAAAGGAGCCTATGACGTGAGTGAAGCAAAAGACATATCAGAAAAAGTAGATATCCAAGTTCAAAAAGATAAGGTATTAGTCACATTACAAGCGAATCAATACCGCTTAGCGGAAGTAGATCAGTTTCAATTGGTTCTCCAAAAAAACGAAACGTTATTAGCAGGAGAAGTGCTGGAGGCAACCGAAGAACGGTTCGTTTTATCTTATGATAAAGATGTTTATGCCGTACAGATCGAAGAGGCGGTACGGAAAATGACAGCCATCAATCGGTTGATCTTAGCACAAAAGATTCGTTTTATTCAGCCATTCATCCATCCAAGAAACATCCTTCTTTTGGGGGAAGAATTATCCATTGCGCATAGAGGGTTTATGGATCTAGTTGTACCATATGTGACTAATGAAGAAAAATTTTTAAAACAATATCGTGCCTTGATTTTATTTATTCTTCATCCAAAATTAGCGTATGAACAGTTGATTGAAGGATCGGGAATATTACAAGATCCTCTGTCTAAAAGCATTCAAGCAGCACGTTCACCAGAAGAAGTTGATCACGTGATCAGTGAGCAAGTCGTTCTACAAAAAATGAAACAAGAGAAACAAAATAGATTTGTCAACAAAAAAAGCTATACATTGTTTAAATGGGGGAGCTTCGTATTGTTGGCTACAACCCTTCTTTTAGGTTTCTTTGTTGGAAATTACGCCTTGAAAAAAGTCCCCATACAAGAAAGAATCATTGCAGCAGAAGCAAATTATATTGCTAATAATTATTCGGATGTATTAAAAACTCTAAAAGAAGATATCCCAGAAAGCTTACCTAAAAGTGCACAACATGTGTATGCAGTAAGCTCGATACAGTTAGACAATTTATCTAATGAGCAAAAAGAGCTGATTTTAAATAATCTTTCTCAAAAATCAAACGAGAACACGCTCTTATACTGGATAAATATAGGTAAAGGTGAATTTGAAAAAGCACTAGATATTGCTCAAAACATAGGAGACAATCAGTTTATTTTACATGCCTATACAAAATTGTATGATGCGACAAAACTAAACACAAAAATGAATGGTGAAAAGAAACAAAAACGATTGATGAAATACGAAGAAGCGATTGCTAAATATATGAAATTATTGGGGGGACCAACCGATGATTCTGAACACGAATAAAAAAGAAGCTCTACCAATTGTTCCAATTGATGATCAAATACAACCTGCTAGTGATGTTCTTTTTGACATTTTCTATTTTGGGGATACTTTTTCCCATCGTCAGTTAACCATAACAAAACAAGAACAATTAATCGCAGGACATTTGGTATCTTATGATGGACAGAAAGTGTTACTTGATAATCAGTTGTTTCAACATGATGGTCTTCAATTTATGATTGCAAGGCCAACCGATTATCAGACGATCACGACAAATAAACCTCAAAAAGAGTTTACGATTTCTGCTATGGACGTTTCAGCAATCAGTTTACCAACTGCAGCGTTTATCTCTGTATCCGTGGATGCTAGGAAAGATCTGTATAGGATGGCGATTTACGCAAATAAGGAAAAGCTTTATTTTAATGGGAAACCAATTACAAAAGGAACCTTTGAATTCAAAACTGGCGATCAGCTAATCATTGATAAACTGATTATTGAAGTGCGAGAAAAGCAGTTAAAACTAACGGATCTAGGCGCTAATTTTAAATTAAATCCCTTTGAAATCATTGAACAAAAATACAAGCCTGAATATCCTTCAGAGTTCCCATTATTCAGACGGATCCCGCGAATCCATCTAAAAGAACCAAAGATGGAGATAGAAGCAATGACACCGACACCGAAAGAAAAGGAAGGGAAAAATGAACTATTAAGAACCCTCGTACCACCTTTAGGAATGGTGGTTTTAAGTGGTGCAACAAGCTTTTTAAGTGGTGGAAATCCCATTATGATGCTAAGTATGGGTGGTGTAAGTTTATTAACAGCAGGTTTTTCTGTGTCAAGCTATTTTACTAATAAGAAAGAAATCAAAACGAAAAATGAACATAGCGAGAGTACTTACAAACAATATCTGATTCAGAAAAAAGGAGAGATTTCCCTTTTACAACAAGAACAAAAGCACGCACTTACATATATGTATCCTTCAATAAATGATATTGCCTTAATGGCTAAAAATTATCAGGCACGGATCTATGAACGGATGACAACCCATGAAGATTTCTTAAAAGTTCATGTTGGGACAGGAGAAATCAAGTCAAGTTTTACTATCAGATATCAGCCAAATCAAGCAAGCGAATTGAGTTCTCTGGCTGAAAAATAGCTCGTTTGGCCATACCAACAATTAGAAGAGGCACCGATCGTTATTCCTTTGATGGAGCAAACAGTTGGTCTGGCTGGAAACTATCCAGTATTACGAACAGCGATCCAAACGCTTTTATTCCAAATTTCAATGTTGCACTCATATCGAGATGTGAAATTTGTGACACTAGTTCCTGAAAATGATTATGATACGCATTGGCATGCTTGGCGCTGGTTACCTCATTTGAAGATTCGTAGTTTGAATCTGCGAGGAATTATCCATAATGCCCAAACACGGGATATGGTGTTGAATTCGTTTTATCAAATTTTAACGAAAAGAAGACAAGAGCTAAAAGAAAACAGTAATGAAAAGATTCGTTTCCAACCACATTATGTCTTTTCTATTTTAGAAGAAAGCTGGTTAGCTGGACATGGCTTAAATGAATTCTTAGCAGAAAATATAAGTCCATATGGTGTGACAGTGATTTGGGGAAAAGATGCTTTAACGATGTTGCCTGAGACGACGACAACCTTGATTGAATATCAAAGTAGTAAAGCGGGGATCTTGATCAATCAAAATAATAAATATGTACATCAAGCATTTGTGCCGACACAATTTCCCACGGCTTATCCGATCGAAGAGGCCTTGCAACGATTGGCAAATTTACAGCATGTGGAAGTGGAGAAGAATGCTGTTCCAGAAAGTTTAGATTTATTAGAGCAATATGAAGTGAAAAGAATTGAAGAATTACAGATTAACATCCGTTGGCTAGCAGCAGAACCAAACAAATCTATTCGTTCTCTGATTGGTTGGAGAGGAAAATCAGATTATGTGTATTGGGATCTACATGAACGAGCACATGGACCGCACGCATTAGTTGGAGGAACAACTGGCTCAGGAAAATCTGAATTTTTAACAACTTATTTAATTGGTTTAGCAATTAATTTTTCTCCAGAAGATATTGGCATGCTGATTATTGATTGGAAAGGTGGGGGAATTGCCAACACCTTAGATAAATTACCTCACTTTATGGGAGCAATCACTAACTTAGATGGTGCTGGGACTGCCAGAGCTTTAGCGAGTATCAAAGCATAATTAAATAAGAGACAAAGAGAGTTTGCTAAATATGGTGTGAACAATATCAATAGTTACATGAGTTTATATACACAAAGACATAGCCCAAAAGAAGACATCATTTATCCTGAAAAACCATTACCACATCTAATCTTAGTTTCAGATGAATTTGCAGAGTTAAAGGCTAATGTACCAGAATTTTTAGATGAATTAACGTCTGTTGCCAGAATTGGTCGTTCGTTAGGGGTGCACTTAATTTTAGCTACACAAAAACCATCAGGTGTGGTTAATGATCAAATTGAAGCGAACAGTACGAGTAAAATTGCACTGAAAATGGCCAGTGTCCAAGATTCTAATGAGCTTTTAAAAACACCGGATGCAGCACAAATTACTAATCCTGGTCGAGGTTACCTTAAGGTTGGAGAAAATGAGGTATATGAACTTTTCCAAAGCGGTTATGCAGGTGTTCTTTATGACCCTGATAAGACAATGGAAGAAGTTGTAGATGAACGTATTTTTAAAATTAATGATTTAGGACAAACAGAATTACTTTATGATCCAGATGAGAATATCATACAAGGAAAAGATACAAGTGATTTGCCAACACAATTAGAAGCGGTGATTGAAGCAATAGGAAAAATTTTTGAACAGTCAGAATTCACAATTCCTGATAAACCTTGGTTACCTAATCTTAGTGAACAAATAACAACACCGACTATCGAAGAAGTAAAACAAAGAAATGTAACTATTCCACTAGGATTGTTGGATATTCCATCTGAACAAGCACAGAAGATTTATCATTACAATTTAGAAAAAGCAAGTCATACTGCTATTTTTTAAAGCCCTGGATATGGTAAATCGACACTTTTGCAAACATTAACTATGAATTTAGCACGTCAAAATACACCAGAACAAGTTCAATTTAATCTATTGGATTTTGGAAATAATGGCTTGTTGCCATTAAAAGATTTACCTCACATAGCAGATATCGTCACGTTAGAAGAAGATGAAAAATTACAAAAAATGCTAGACAGAATTTCTGGCTTGCTTGCTGAACGAAAAGGCTCGTTTAAAAAGAATGGTGTTGCGAGTATTGTACAGTATGAAGTAAAAACTCAATCGAAGCTACCGCTTGTTATTAATATCTTAGATGGATATGACGGATTGAGTGTAGAGGATAATCGAAAAGATAAGATTGATGAAGTCTTACTTCAACTATTAAGAGATGGTGCAAGTTTAGGAGTCTATTTAATTATGACGACAAGTCGTTCTGGTAGTATTCGTGTGAATATGATGAGTAACATTGCGACTAAATACATTATTGGGTAGAGAGGCGCTTGCTGCACAGGCAATTAATGGACGCGGGCAAGTGATACTTGATACGCCAACATCAGTACAATTTTATCTTCCGATTGAAGGAGAGAATAGTTCTGATGTACTAGAAAATCTTGAAAGAGAAGGGACTCGTATGGATCAAGTCTGGGTAGGAGAACGTCCAGAGAAGATACCAATGGTTCCAGAAGAATTAACTATTCAAAATTTTGCTTCATTCGTAAAAGAAAGAGAAGTAAATAATTTGTATCTTGGTTTAAATAAATTATCTTCATTAGTAGAAAAATTCCCGCTATTCCAAGGAAAGAGTTTAGGAATATTTACCTCAGAGAATAAACAATTTAGATTGATGATGCCTTGGGTTATGCAACAAATCAATGAATGGAAAGAAGAAAATGACCTCATTTTAATTGATGTAGCAGGAACATTAGAAGAAAAAGCAAACTGCGTGTCGACATATATTGATCGAATGAAAGTTACCCAACAAAACTATGAATTAAAAGAATCTTTACAAGCGATGCTGTTAAACGATTCAAGTCAAAGAATCGTGATAATCAATGGTATTGCAGAATTAGTAGACAAACTTTTCTTAAATCCAGAAGAAGTTGCTTTTCTTTTAAATGGTGGCAATGATCACTTACAACTTTTATTTATGGACAGTTTAACCAAGTTTGGAAACACTTATGGTGGATTGACGAATATGGTGAAAGAAAGTGTGTATCAAATTCTATTTGGGGGTAGCTTACAAAATCAGTTATTTATAGAAAATTTACCATATACTCAAAAAAATGTCGTCGTTCCTCGCAATTTACTTCATAGTTTGAAGGATGATCTATTCGAAGATATTGTTATACCAATGGAGGTAAGAGCATGAGAGAAGAAATGAGCACGCCCTTTTTGCCTTTAGGGAGTATTTTACGATTAGAAGAACCTGAAACTGACCAAATACTTTATGTAGTAGTAGCTCGAGCCATTGCGAAAAATGAAATGGATAAAATTTTTTCAAGATATAAAGTTGCCCCCCACCCATTTGGTGATGTACCTAGTCAAGAAGTATTCACGATCAGTGCTGACCAGATCGCTGAGGTTATTTTTGAAGGCTATTCAGATAAAAAAGATCAAGAATTTTTAGATGATTTGTTACTAAAAATGGCCAATGGTCCTATAATCGTTCCAGAAGTACCTGAGTCAAAAATGATTCAAGAGCCTGAACCAATTTTGGATGAAACGGAACAGTTACAAGAAGACTCATTTTATAAATTTAGAGAGTAAGGAGAAAGAGTATGGGGAAGATTACATCAAATCAAGGTGCTACTCAAAATGCAGTTGCAGGAATTAGCAAAGTTTCCGTTAAAAGTGGAAAGACCTGTTCTTTGGAAAGAAGTAATATTTCTAGTATGAAACAGGGAGCTGAAGTTGGTAATCAGATTTTATCCGATTTATCGAAATTAGTCAGTTGTGTGAATGAACAAGCCAGTAAATTCCCTAAAATTGCGGCAGTTATTGCTTTTCGTGATAGTCAAATGAGATTTAAGTAGGGAGGAGTATGTATGTTACAAGATAAAAATGAGAAATTAAAATCTGAGTATACACAAAAAGTTGTGGAGAAAGAACGTCAAATTGATGATTTAAACAATGAAAAGAGACAGATTCAAGAAATTGTTGAATCATTAGAAATTGAACTAACTCGAAATTTTAGGCAACTACAAGTATTAAATGAAGAATTAATAAAAGATGGCAATTCTTCTGCTCGTTGGGAACAGGAAGAACTGCAAGGGAAAAAGAAGCATTTTTGTCAATTTTTTAAAGAACAAAAGCAAGAGTTAGCAGAAATGTATACAAAATCAGTTGAAGAATTAAATGAAGAACGTGCAGAAATCCAAAAAGAAAGGAATAAATTAACGTGGGATTAATCTATTCAAGTGAAGAGTCTTCAAGTTTGATAAGTACACTATCAAGCAACTTGTCCACAGCGAAAAATATAGTGAATGACTTAAAATCAGTAAGCCAACGCGTGATATCTGCCGTGGATGGACGTACTTTGTCAGGGGCAGCATATAATGCAGGAAAAGGCTTATTTTCAGAGCTAATTCTGCCAACGATCAGTCGTGTTACTACAGCGATCGAAGCATACAAAATGATTTAGTGAAATACACCAGAGCGAATGCGGCGATCTCAAGTGAAGGATTCCTAGATGAAGACAAGCTGAAGAGGCAGATCCAACATATGAAAGCCTCGAAAGCTGCCTTAACTACTTCCGCAAATACATTTGGAAATCTAGCGGTAGTGAACCCAGTACCAGGAATGAAAGATATATTAAAGAATACGCAAAATTATTTGAATCGTATGACAAACAGCATGCAGGAAGATATCGACAACGTACATAAAAAAATGAAGAAGCTACATGATTTTTCCAGTCAGACGAATGGCCTTTTTAGCAATAGCTTAAATGAGTTGAAACTAGCGATGCAAGGTGTGCTCGTGTTGAATGGAACAATTGTTAATAATGATGGTTCTTATTCATTACCAAAAGGAACGGATAAGAGTTGGTTTTCAAAAATGTATCCTAATTCAAATAAGATTCTCGAACAATCATCTACGCATGCATTTTTGGAATTGTATAAACAAACAGAAGCATTATTAAAACCAATAAAAGGTGGTAAGACAGACAACATTAAACGTTTTGAAATGTTGTTAAAACTTTATCCAGCTTCTGTGGTAAAAAAATTGCTTGCAAATGATGAATTTTGGATGTTAGCAAATAAACCTCCTTCTGGATGGCAAACTAAACTAATTAATGGGTTAGCTAAGTATGAAATTTTTGGACAAGCTGTCATACAAGGAAAGTGGATTCCTAAAGTAGACAAATTAGGAGAAGCTTTTGAAAGCTTTAGTAAATTTACAAATCCGATCAAAACTTGGGTCAGTGAAAGTCTAAAAAATTCCCAATTTGTTCAAGGTGCAAAACAGTGGGGTGTAGCAAAAGGATTAGGAAAAGCAGCGACAGTTGCAACGTATGCACAACTAGGAGTTACTTTCGTATCAAGTGGAGTAGCTAATTATGGAAAGACAGGAAGTATTGGAAAAGGAGTTATCGGAGGAGGGATAGATACATTGAAAAGTGTCGGCCCTCTTGAAGGGATGACATTGGGAGCTGCGGCTGGTGGAACAATAGGTACAGCAATACCTCTACCTATTGTGGGGACTATTTCTGGTGCTCTAGCTGGTGCAGTAATTGGTGGGGTTGTCGGTGGGATAAATACGTTGGGACAATTTTTTGTACCCAGTGCCTACGATAAGAACAAGGACGTTTTTTATAATTTTTATGATAAGAGTGCAGAAATTATTCAAAAAGGTGTTAATCAAGGGAGTGATACTGTAAAACAGGTTTATAAAGATGTTCAAAATACTGGTAAATCAATAGGAAAGGCATTGTCTTCTGTGAAATTAACAGAGATTAAATTCGTGTGATGAATATGAAACTGCCCAAAATAATGACAGCAGATTTTGAAAAAAGTTTGAATCTTTTAGATGACCATTTTGTACAATATATGAATAAAGATGTTAATTATTTGCCTGATCCTGTAGGGAAGCAAAAAATAAAAGTACAGATAATAGGTGTAATGTTAATATTTTTTTAATAAGTATTAATTATTTTATATCTTTGCTTGCTACAAAAGGTTCAAAAGAAGAATTAGGGTATAACCCTTTGTCGAAACCAATAATTAATTTTTTACCGGTTTGGTTATTTTTCTTTTTATTATTTATTTGGATACTATCAGTTTTAATTTTTAGAGATCGAGGAGAATTATATTTATCTCGATATAGAGGACAATTGAATTTAAATAACTATATTTTATGGCTAGTTTTAGAATTTAACTTGTTTTTTCTAACTTTTTCTTTTGTACCACTAACTATTTTTGGAACAGCTCTACTATTTATTTTAGTATTCGTTATAGGCTATGAAATAATGAGAAGTAAGTTAAAATCGTTAAATGAATTATTGTTTGATGTAGAGATAAAAAATAAAAGTATAGTTATCTTTATTCAAAAGGTAATTAACTTTTTATTCAAATATGGGTGGAGCGTAGTAATTTTAGTAATTCTATGGAAATTCATTTTTCCCAATGTAGCGGATGTACGTACAGATATTATAGGTCTAGTAGGAGTTATTGCAATGTGGCTTATAGTTGATATTGCTTTTATCTTCGCAGAAGCATATTTATTTCTACCTTATTTATTGTATGGATACTACAAATATAAATACCCAGAAGAATACAGAGATTGGGAAGGAAAGACCCAATTAGAGTGGTATGGAGAGAAATATTTTAATAAGCATATCAAAGGGACAGAGAAAGAGGAGAGAATAGATGACTGAGACTAAAAAATTATTACCCTTAGGAAGTGTTGTTTTACTTGAAGAAGGCCTTCAAAAACTCATGGTTGTAGGTCGTGGAGCTATTTATACAGACAAAGCTACAGGAAAAGATACTTTTGCAGACTATATGTCAGTATTATACCCCACAGGACTAAATCCATAAACGACAATTTTCTTTAATCATGAAAATATAGATAAAGTGGTATTTGAAGGGTATTCAGATGAAGAAGAAGCACGATTTATGGAAGTTTATGAAGAATGGAAAAAAGAGACAGATAAGAAAAATAAAGAAAAAAGTAATGAAAATGAATCAATTGGCTTTTAAAATAGAACATCTAGTTAAATGACTAGATCAGCTTTTAATATAGAGTATGTAGAAAATAGAAGTAATGATGGCTATTTATCTAATAGATAGTTAACAAATATGCGCTATAGAAAAAGTCGAGAGTGAGACAATGGTCAAAAAAAGATTATTGCCTTACTTTTTTTGAATTTGCATAAGCAATTCAGGAGATTAATAGGCAAATTACCGAAGCAGAAGTAGCCATAAAGCAAGAAGCGGAAAAAGCGACAAAGAAAAAATAAAAAGAATGGGTGAAACTCCATCCGTTAGAAAGCTTTTTGAAGAATCTGTCAGATAGCATTGGTGATTGATGGGGGAACGTCGTAGAAGGCACCGAAAATCTCTCCATCCCCCAAAGTTTTAAAGATATTCTTTTATTTAGTAAAGGTTTTCTTGGTGCAGCGAGAGAAATGGTTAGCTCAGTTGCGATCAAGTGGTAGTGAATTAATCCATCTAGGAGTGGAACTAGTTGAATTGGGAATTGATTCGGCTAGCGGTGTTGAACCACCTTAATGGAAGTAAAGGAGCGAGAGTATGAAAGCAATCAGAAGTACGTTAAAAACTTTTGGTATGGGCTTTTCAAGTAGTAACTAATCCGTGGTTGCTAACTGTAAGTCCTGCACATAGAAAGGTGTTGGAAGAAATCTTTGATATGAGAGGCATTAATGATATCAAAACAGGGGGTTTTTATGCTGTTAGTGGGTATACCTTTGCTGTACGAGCATGTTCATTGATGTAGGAGAAGTCAGCGTTGTATTGGAAACATATAATTTACATTAATTAAAAAACGTTATTCATAAAAAATTACAAGTTTATTTCAGTTAACTTAGGTTGTAGGTATGCTATATTTGGATCGCTGAATGACTGGTTAATTGTAGAGGTGGTTTTTTTTGATAAAATAAAGTATAATATAGGGCTGAGGAGTACATTTCGTGCTCCTTCATTTTTTTCAGATGAGGAGACAAAATGTTTTCAAATTATAAACCGACATGGATGGTTGATGCCATCTACAAAATTACCCCTGCACAGTTGAAAAAATTAGGGATTAAAGCAGTTTTAACAGATTTAGATAATACCCTGATTGCTTGGAACAATCCCGATGGAACAGAAGAATTGTTGGACTGGATTTTAGAAATGAGAAATGCAGGTATTCCTGTAGTTGTTGTTTCAAATAATAGCTCAGAACGAGTGGCAAGAGCAATTGATAAATTTGAATTAATGTATGTTGCTCGTGCTTTGAAACCACTAGCAGTCGGGATCAATCGAGCAAAGAAAAAATTAAATCTTTCAAATGATGAATTAGTGATGATCGGCGACCAGCTCATGACGGATATCCGTGGAGCAAATAGAGCAAGGATCAGGAGTATTTTAGTGAAACCGATCATAGAAACAGATAGCTGGAAAACACGATTTAATCGTTTTTGGGAACGTAAAATCATGGCCTATTTATTAGCAAAGAATCCTGATATGGGCTGGCGAGGTGGAATTAAATGAGCGAAGAATTGCAATGTATCGGTTGTGGTGTAGTCATTCAAACGCAGCATCCGAATGAATTAGGATATACACCAAAAGCAGCACTAGAAAAAGGAGTAGCATCCGGCGAAGTTTATTGCCAACGCTGTTTTCGTTTGAGGCATTATAACGAAATCCAAGATGTTTCTTTGACAGATGACGATTTTCTACGCTTATTAAATGAATTAGGGAAAAAAGATGCATTGATCGTAAATGTCATTGATATTTTTGATTTTAATGGTTCGCTGATTCCTGGATTACATCGTTTTGTGGGAAATAATCCAGTGTTACTAGTGGGAAACAAAGTAGATATACTGCCCAAATCTTTGAAAAAACCTAAGCTGATTCAATGGATGAAAGAACGTGCCCATGAAGCAGGTTTGCGACCAGCTGAAGTCTTATTGACAAGTGCAAAAAAAGCACGTGAAATGACAAAGTTACTTGAAAAAATCGAAGAGTATCGTAAAGGCCGTGATGTTTACATTGTTGGCGTAACAAATGTTGGAAAATCAACTTTGATCAATCAGATCATCAAAAATACAGCAGGGGTTCAAGATGTGATCACAACTTCACAATTTCCAGGTACGACATTAGATAAAATTGAAATTCCTTTAGATGATGGTCATTTTTTGATTGATACTCCTGGGATTATCCATCGCCACCAAATGGCTCATTATTTAGGGAAAAAAGATTTAAGAATCATTGCACCAACCAAAGAAATTAAGCCAAAAGTCTACCAATTAAACGAAGGACAGACACTTTTTTTAGGTGGTTTAACAAGGTTTGACTTTATCAGTGGTCAACGGGGTTCTTTTATTGCTTATGTTTCAAATGATGTTACTCTTCATCGGACAAAGTTGGAAAAAGCAGATGATTTTTACGAAAAACATATAGGTGGTTTATTACAACCCCCGCGTCTTGATGAAGTGGCTACTTTTCCAGAGCTTGTTCGTTTTGAATTTTCTGTAAAAGAAAAAATGGACATTGTATTTGCTGGTTTAGGCTGGATCACTGTGACACAGCCAGCAGTTGTTGCTGGGTGGGCGCCAAAAGGTGTGAATGTAATGAAAAGAAAAGCATTGATTTAAGGAAGAAGGAACAAGATGAGCTTAAGAGGAAAACAAAAGAGAGCTTTACGAAGTCAAGCACACCATTTGCAACCAATTTTTCAAATTGGTAAAGGTGGTATCAATGCTGCAATGATGGTACAGATTGAAGAAGCATTGGAAAAACGTGAATTGATCAAAGTATCATTGTTACAAAACACAGTTGAACTCCCTCAAGAGGTTGCCAAAATTTTAGAAGAAACTGTAAAATGTGAAGTTGTCCAGATAATTGGACGAGTGCTTGTATTATACAAGCCTTCTTCAAAGGAAAAGTACCAACGTATTTCTAAAGAAGTAAACGCAATTTAAGGAGTGATTATAATGAAATCGCAAGCGGAAGCTTTTATCAAATCCAAAGTATTCCCACAAGAAATGCCTCAAATTCTTGAAAGACGTAAGCAAGTGGGAATTCTAGGGGGAACCTTTAACCCTGTCCATCTTGCACATTTAGTCATGGCAGAACAAGCGGGTAAAAATCTAGGATTAGATGAAGTCTATTTGATGCCTTCTTACCAACCGCCTCACGTGGATGAGAAAACGGCAATTGATGCCTCTCATCGTTTAAACATGCTTGAACTTGCGATAGCAGATAATCCTTTTTTTAAAATAGAAACGATTGAATTAGCTCGAAAAGGGAAAAGCTATACTTATGATACGATGAAAGCTTTGATTCAAAATAATCCGACGACAGATTATTATTTTATTATCGGTGGCGATATGGTAAACTATCTGCCCAAATGGTATAAAATTGATGAGTTAGTGACAATGGTCAATTTTGTTGGCATTCGCCGCACAGGCTACCAAACTGAAACACCTTATCCTGTTATTTGGGTAGATGTTCCCACAATTGATATCAGTTCAACAAAGATCCGTCAAAAAATTCGTCAAGGTTGCTCTGTTCGTTATTTGGTTCCTGATAACGTCATTGATTATATCCAGAAAGAAGGGCTATATCAAAATGAATTATAGTGAAAGATACACTGCCTATTCAAGAGAACGTTTAATGCAAAAAGTTCAAATGAGGATGAGTGAGCACCGCTTCAAACATGTTCTAGGAGTGGAAGAAACGGCTATCGCCCTTGCAGCAAAGTATGGTTGTTCAACTGAAAAAGCAAGTATTGCCGCTTTAACACATGATTATGCGAAAGAACGTCCGGATGATGAGTTTATTTTTGTCATCCAACGAGAAGGATATGATCCAGAGCTACTTCGTTATGGCAATGCAATCTGGCATGGGCTTGTAGGAGCGACATTTGTCGAAAGAGAGCTAGGTATCACTAATGAAGAAATTCTGCAGGCGATCCGTGTTCATACAACGGGAGCTGCTCAAATGAGCTTACTAGATAAGATTATCTATGTTGCTGATTACATTGAGTCGGGACGTTCATTTCCGGGCGTACAAGACGCGCGTGAAATCGCCTTGCTTGATTTAGATGAAGCAGTAGCATTTGAGACAAAACATACATTGGCACATTTGATTGAACAAGAACAACAGATTTATCCAAAAACGATTGAAACATATAATTATTGGGTGGCTAAAAAGTAATTGCTACTCATTAGGAGGAATTTACCATAAATAGCAAAGAACAATTACAAATAGCAGTGAAAGCTGCTGATTCAAAACGTGCAGAAGATATTATCGCATTAGACGTAAGAAATGTATCTTTATTGGCAGACTATTTTATGATTTGCTCTGCTAATAGTGAACGACAACTTAATGCGATCACAGAAGAGATTATTGATAAAGAAGAAGAAAGCCATTACGAAGTGAAACGCATTGAAGGAAAAGAAGGCGGAAAATGGATTTTGATTGATCTAGGGGATGTCATCATTCACGTCTTTTATGCGCCTGAAAGAGCCTTCTATAACTTGGAAAAATTATGGTCTGATGCACCGCTTGTTGACCTGAATGAATGGTTAGATTAATATGTCATATGAAACATTTGCTTTTATTTACGATGAAGTAATGGATGAAACACTCTATCAACAATGGTTAGATTTTTCAAAACGTCACTTGCCTAATGAAACTAAAAGCATCTTAGAGTTAGCCTGTGGTACTGGGGCGTTAGCTGTGGCATTTGCAAAAGATGGCTACAACGTAACAGGATTAGATCTTTCAGAAGAAATGCTGATGATAGCTAGTCAACGTGCGTTTGAAGAAGAAACTTCTATCCAATTTGTTGAAGGAAATATGCTAGATCTATCTGAAGTTGGTCAATATCAAGCCATTACTTGTTTTTCTGATTCTTTGTGCTACATGAAGAATGAACAAGAAGTCCAGCAAGTTTTTGACGAAGTTTATCAAACATTAGAAGAAAACGGGCGCTTTTTATTTGACGTCCATTCAATCTATCAAGTGGATACGATTTTCCCAGAATATAGTTATCATTATCAAAATGAAAATTTTGCTTTTTTATGGGATAGCTATCCAGGGAAACAAAAGCATAGTATCGAACATTTCCTTACTTTTTTTGTGGAAGATCCACAAGAACCTGGTAAATTTATTCGAGAAGATGAACTGCATCAAGAACAGACCTACTCTTTAGACCGCTATTTAAGGATGTTAGAAAATAGTGGTTTTTCTAAAGTAGAAGTTTTTGCTGACTTTACCGATGAGCTGCCAAAAGAAGATGCGAAACGGCTCTTTTTTGTGGCATACAAGGAATAAAGAGGATTAAATATAAAACTATTAAGAATTTTTTTAACCATCTAGAAAATTAGTCCTTTTTATTGAGAAGCGATTTTTTGGATATTGGCTATCAAAAAACTTGAAAAATATCAATCATTTTAAGAATTAAGCTTGAAAAGAGGCTGGAACAGAAGCGTTTAACTCCAAGAAATTGCTTCTGTTCTCGCCGTTTATACGTATTTAGAGTGTAAAATAAAAGTGTTCTTTACTTTTGTCCCACACTCTTTTCGGGTTTGATTTCTACAAAATCAAAGTTATTGGGTAATACTCATCAAAAAGGGAAACGCACGATTTTATTCAAATAATAAAGACGAAAATCTTACAATCGTTTTTATAATATAAACTTTTTGTCTAATACTTGAAGTTTTATATCCAATTCACTTGATAAACTGGAGGAAAAACGATGGAAATTTGTGGCATAATTGTTGAATATAATCCTTTTCACAACGGTCATCGCTATCATGCACAGATGGCTAGAAAACTAACAGGTGCAGATCTTGTGGTCGCAGTAATGAGTGGGAATTTTTTGCAACGTGGCGAGCCAGCAATTTTAGATAAGTGGACAAGAGCTGAGTCCGCCCTTCATAATGGCGTAGACCTAGTAGTTGAATTACCCATAGAATGGTCTGTACAATCTGCTGATTATTTCGCCAAAGGAGCAGTGCAGTTATTGCAAATGCTTGACTGTACCTCTTTGTGTTTTGGAACGGAAGAGAACATAGCTTTTGATTACGAAAAGTTTGGAAAATTTGTTCAACAAAATCAAAAGAAGATCCAGCAAGAGTTTCTACAGCTATCCGATCCAGCAATGAGCTACCCACAAAAAATGATAAATGTTTTTCATAAGATTTATCCAGAGATAACACTGAATTTTTCTTTACCCAACCATATATTAGGTCTAAGTTATGCGAAAGAAAACGCCAGCTACAACCACCCAATGAAATTGGTTACGATCCCTAGAAAAAATGCTGGATACCATGATAAAGAATTGACGGATCAATCAATTGCAAGTGCCACAGCTATTCGTAAAGCGTTAGCTGAAAAACGGCCGATCGATAAATTTGTGCCAACCGTCATGGCAGAGAATCTAAAAAATGCACCGAAGCAAACCTGGGATAATTATTGGCCTCTTCTTCGTTATCGCCTATTGTCTTCTAATTTAGCAGACTTAAAAAAAATCTCCCAAATGTCAGAAGGTATTGAAGTTCGAATGCAAACAGCTGCAAAAAAAGCTACTTCATTTAATGAATTTGTATCTTTTAATGAATTTGTATCTTTAGTTAAAACGAAAAGATATACTTGGACTAGAATTCAACGTCTAGCGTGTTACGTATTATTGAATATCCGTCAAGAAGAATTAAAACAGCAACAAACGCAACGTTACTTAAATATATTGGGCTTTACTAACAGCAGGACAAGCATTTTTGAAAGAAAAAAAAGAGTTGCCTTGGATTGCAAAAATCGGAAAAAAAGAGGCTGAATTAGCTTATCTGATGGTACGTAGTGATCAAATCTACCAATTGGGCAGCAAGTTGACTGAACAAAATTTTGGTATAAGACCCTATATCTACGGATAAAGTAAGAGTAACCATAAAAAAATACTTCACAGAATCAGTATTCACAAGTATAATGAAACAGGATGTTTTTGTACTTAAACACAAACAGAAATGAATGATCAAATTAGAAAGCGAAGTGAGAATATGGGACGTAAATGGGCAAATATCGTAGCTAAAAAGACAGCAAAAGATGCCAACAATAGCCGAGTTTATGCAAAATTCGGGATTGAGATCTATGCAGCAGCAAAATCTGGTGATCCAGACCCACATGCTAACCAAAAACTACGTTTCGTCATTGACCGCGCTAAAACTTACAATGTACCTAAACATATTATTGACCGCGCCATTGAAAAAGCAAAAGGTGCAGGAGATGAAACATACTCTGAGCTACGTTACGAAGGATTTGGACCCAATGGCTCAATGGTTATTGTGGATACATTGACGAATAACGTCAATCGTACAGCAGCGGATGTGCGTGCAGCTTTTGGGAAAAATGGTGGTAACATGGGGGTTTCTGGTGCTGTTTCTTACATGTTTGACAACACTGCAATTTTTGGGTTTGTAGGAGAAGATGCTGATGAGATTCTTGAATACTTAATGGACAAAGAGATTGATGTACGTGATGTAATGGAAGAAGATGATCAAATTATCGTTTACGGTGAAGTGGCTGATTTCCACAGTATCCAAGAAGCATTAAAAGAAAAAGGAATTACCGAATTTTCAATTGCTGAAATTCAAATGATTACTCAAAATGAAGTGACACTTTCACCAGAAGACCAAGAAACATTTGAAAAAATGATTGATGTTTTGGAAGATCTAGAAGATGTCCAACATGTTTTCCATAATGTAGCATTGGAAGACTAAATGAAAAAAGACGCAAAACAGTGGTTGTCTTAACAGCCTTGTTTTGGTTTTTTTTTATTATTTAATTTTTAAGAGAGTTATTTTATATGAATGATTGAATTTCTGGTTTTTTTCGTGTGATTTATTTTTTATTATTTTTAGTCCTGTGTTATTATTAAAGGAGACGTATTATTGAAAAAATGATACATAGTAATGTGGATGTAGGCGGGGAAAATTATGGAAGCAAAAATTATTTTAGAGCCTTTTGAACGTATCTTAAGCGGTTACCAAAAGATATAAGAATTAGCTGTAAATATCACTGATTGTTCAAAATTAGCACAGAAGTACGCACATTATGGTGTAGAAGGCTATCGCTTAGGTAATTATGTTGGTACTGGTTACCTCAATCGCTATATGGAATGTATGGTTGATCGCGCACCTATGCTGATTTACAAAAGAAATTATTTGATTCCTCTGCTTTTTAGACGTTCAGATTCAGCTTTTCGATTATTTGAAGAAGATTATCGGATGAAGGCTTTCTTTTGTTTGTTAGAATGGAGTTTGAAATATTGCCCAAATAAAATTTTAATCGATAAGAATGAAGCCTATGATTTTAAAAAAGTAAAAATAGTGGATAGTGCATATTTGGCTTTTCGGTTATCATAAATCCTCGATAGTGGGGGGTACCCCATCAGTAATTTTCACACACTTGAACAATTTATGGAATGGAATCGTATTTATCGATTGATTGACAATGGAGGAATAGGAAGGCATAGTAAAGTATTTGATCCTGAATATCCTGAAAATATAGAAGAATTACGGATGATTATTTCATTAGTAAAACTAAAATACCCAGATACTGAGACATTCGTTTAAGATAAGAGATCATGAACAGCATGGTCTGCTTCAAAAATTAAGAAGAAACACATGAAAATAGCATTTCATATTTTTGAGTGTTTGGACTTAATTCCACAGAAGCAATGCTGAGAATACCGTTTAAGAGAAGAGGTCATGAACAGCATGGTCTGCTTCAAGAATTAAGAAGAAACACATGAAAATAGCATTTCATATTTTTGAGTGTTTGGACTTAATTCCGCAGAAGCAATGCTGAGAATACCGTTTAAGAGAAGAGGTCATGACAAAGCTGCTTAGCTCTGAGTAGTAAGGAAACGCCAGAGAAAATGGCCTTGTCATTTTTACTGACTTGGACTTACTACCGAAGAGTTGGTTTTGGAACACGGTTTAAATAAGAGGTTATGACAAAATACCCATGAAGACTAGAGTCTCTGTGGGTATATATGTCATAGCCTTTTAAATGATTTTTATAAATTGATTTTCTTATAAAAGGAAGGATCCATGGTTTTTAGTAAAGGACTTTCCATCTCAGATGTCACTAAAATCAGTTCATGCATTGCTCGGGTACACATGGTATAAAGGACTAATTTATCTTGATCAGTTACAAAATTTGAATCGTCAATGTCCCACAAGAAGACACAATCGAATTCTAATCCTTTAGCTAAGAATGCGGGCAAGCGTTCATAGAGCTCTTCACATGCTGTTTGAGTTTTTCCGATAATCGCTGTACGCCAATAACGTGTTTTTTCTTGTGTGGTGTCAAGAATTTTACTTAGCCAAGATAATCGACTTTCGAATGTTTTTCCCTGAATGAGTAAAGGAAGATTACCTTTACGAGCAGTAGTTTCCACTTGATTTTCCTTTGATAGAAAATGATTAGCAAAATCTGTGATTTCTTTAGTTGAACGATAACTTGTCGTTAATTGGAAGCGAGTGACTTCTTGATCTTTGAATAACTGGTCTAAAAAATCCGTAATTGTTTCATTACCAAATACATTTTGATTTAAATCCCCGCAAAAAGTTAAATTTGCTTTGGGATAAATCGCTTGTAAAAGAGCCACTTGCGCTGGAGCGAAATCTTGCATTTCATCGATAAAAATATAACGTGCTTTTTGTCTCACTGAAATGGGATAGACCCGACGCAACAAGAAGAAGAATAAGACAGCATCTTCTTGGCGAAGCTTTCGTTGACGTAGATTTTCTTTTATTTTAGGTAAATGTTTTTCCCAAACTGAAATGTTAACTCCATTTTCAATTAAAAGTTTGTGTGGAACACTTTGTAAAAAGTGAAGGTATTGCTTTGAGAGATTGACAAATTGATAATGGATGATTCCACGATGGATACGACGGAATCTTTTTTTAACAATTTGCTTTGCTAGTTTTTTACGCAAAGCCTGTTCTTTTTTCTCTGTATATTCAAGGTTAGGATCTGTTGCGTATAATTATTGAAGTTGTTCTTCAACTAGTTCTTTGACCCATTTTTGGCGCATTTCATCTTTTTGCAAACCACCCAATTTTTTTAATAATTTTGTTTGTAATAGAGAGAGGCGTTGGTATAATGGCAACAATCCATTTGTTTCTTGATACCATTGACGGATCGCATCTTTTGATAAGATCGTACGACCATTGATTTTCATGTCTCGAAATAAAGGGCCGAAGTTTGTAATGTTATTGATATAAGAATTGATGTGAGTAATCAATTGTAATCCACTTTTAAATGTTTGGATCGGACCCTTATCACCAGATAAAAAGCCGACTTCTTGTTGCTCTTCCTCTAATAAAGAAAATTCAGGCAGTAATTGTTCTAGATAATTTTTAAATGTTTGAGTGGGTACACCACTTTCTCCTAAAGAAGGTAAAACAGTCGAAATATAGTCAGAAAAAAGATGGTTGGGTGAGAAAAGCAAAACATTTTCAGCATCCAACCATTTTCGATTGTGGTAAAGCAAAAATGCAATCCGCTGTAATAAGGCAGATGTTTTACCACTGCCGGCAATGCCTTCAATTAACATTACTTTACTAAAAGTATCACGAATAATTGCATTTTGTGCTTTTTGGATCGTGGATACAATATTTTTCATATGAGCACTTGAGGCATCATCTAAAATTTCTAACAAAAAGTCATCATTGATCACTTCAGAAGTATCAACCATTGAAACAATCTTACCCTCTAAGATTTTAAACTGCCGTTTTAACAACAGATCAACATCGATTTTTTCCGTGTCGGTTTCATAGAAGGCTGGTCCAATTTCGCCTTCGTAATAAAGATTAGCAATGGGCGCGCGCCAGTCAATGACAATGGTTTCTTCATCTATATTTCTTAAAGAGGAGATACCTAAATAAAGGGTTTCTTTCTCCATCTCTTCTTTAAAATCAATGCGTGCAAAATAAGGATTGTCTTCCATTATATTTAATGTTTGCAGGCGTTTTTGCTGAGATTCAAGGGTATGATATTTTAAGAGCAATTCTTGCTCGTGTTGGCGGTATTCAACAGCTGATTCATAAAAAGATTCATTTGAACCACCTCTAATTCTATGATTAGCGGTATCTTTCGTTGAATTTTGCATTTCTTGTGTGAGTGTTTGTTGTTTCGTATTTAATAGCCTTTGTTCAAGTTGAATCAAATGAATGGTTTCATCCACGTGATGTTGTTCTAGTTGTCTTTCGTTCATTCCTTATATTGCTCCTTCCGCCTTAAATAACGAACTAAAAGTATAGCACAAAAAGTAAGAAAAAGGTATCTTTGTCTATTACCTTAAGCAGTCCTTAAATTCCAAAAGAGTCTCTTCTAAGCTGTGACTAGCAGACGGAAATGTTAGTCAAAGTAGTTCTAAAATAACTTTTACTTTACAAAAGTGAAGCTGAATATTTCTTTAAATATCAGATAACTTATTGAAGAAAAAATTCCTTCTTGATTAGCTAAAATTTCTTTTTTAAACAGCTGATAGTGAGAGCGATTTTCATTTAAGGGTAAATAGTTTTCATTCTCATTGTAAGTCAGTATGCTTGAGTTGTAGAGGAGTGGATAAGAATGACACATTTTAAAAAATTTTTAACAACTATCATTATAGGAATCGCTTCATTAGTCAGTGAATTCGTCTTTGATAAACCTATACTGGCGTTTAGCATTATCGCGATTACAGGGGGTGTTTTAGCTTTTTTTATGTTCATTGAAATGATAAAAACACTACGTTCTGGAAAACACGGTGTAGATATATTAGCGATTACCGCCATTATTGCTACAGTTAGTAGTGAAAGAATATTGGGCGAGTCTAATGATTTTGATCATGCTAACCGGTGGAGATAGTTTAGAAGATTACGCAAACAAAAGAGCAAGTAGAGAATTACAAACTTTATTGGATAATACACCTCGCATTGCTCATAAGTTGGTAAATAATCAACTGAGTGATATCCCAATTGACCAAGTTGAAATCAATGATCTTGTTGTGGTAAAACCAGGAGAGCTAGTACCGGTAGATGGAAAAATTATCAAAGGCGAGTCTCAATTTGATGAGGCCTCTTTAACAGGAGAAGCAAAACCTATTTTGAAAAAACCAGGAGATGAATTGATGTCTGGTTAGGTCAATGGCGATGTCTCCATTCAAATGATTGTTAGAAAAAGAGCGGCGGATAGTCAGTACCAGCTGATTATAAAGCTTGTTGAAGAATCAAAAGAAAAACCAGCGCATTTTGTTCGTCTAGCTGATCGTTATGCCATACCCTTTACTTTAATTGCTTACCTTATTGGTGGGATTTCTTGGTGGATCACAAAAAATCCATTAAGATTTGCGGAGGTACTTGTTGTTGCCTCCCCATGTCCGTTAATTTTAGCTGCCCCTATTGCGTTAGTCGCTGGGATGAGTCGCTCTAGTAAAAATGGTATCGTAATAAAAACAGGAACAGCGCTTGAAAAATTAGCGCGAACAAAAACAGTTGCTTTTGATAAAACAGGCACGATCACCAAAGGGATACTTGAAGTGATAAATATCCAACCTGAAATGAATATGACTGCGGAAAAATTATTGATTTACGCAGCTAGCGCTGAACAAGAATCCAGTCATATTTTGGCTCGTTCATTACTTAAGGAAGTTGATAGAGAAAAATTATTGCCCGTCCATGATTTGAAAGAGATTACGGGTCAAGGAATAAAAGCTAACGTAGATGGACATCTCATTAAAGTTGGTAGAGCTGCTTTTGTTGGTGCAAAGGAAAGTCAATCGTCAAAAACAGCGATCTATGTTGCTGTTGATGACCATTTTTCTGGTACGATTTTATTTTCGGATACCATTCGACCCGAAGCTAAAAAAACTATCCAACAATTGAAAAAAATGGGCGTATCTGATTTGATGATGATCACTGGAGATGGTCCGACAATTGCTGAATCAATCGCAAATGATGTAGGGCTAACTTCTGTTCATGCACGTTGTTTGCCACAGGATAAGCTAAAAATTCTTGAAAATATCTCCCCAAGTTATCGCCCAGTTACAATGGTAGGAGATGGGGTAAACGATGCTCCAGCCCTTGCTGTGGCAGACGTTGGAATGGCGATGGGAGCTCATGGATCAACAGCTGCTAGTGAGAGTGCTGATGCAGTCGTGTTAAAGGATGATCTAACAAAAGTAGCAACTGCAATCACCATTTCAAGAGATACGATGAAAGTAGCAAAACAATCGGTACTGATTGGTATTTTTATTTGTATACTTTTAATGTTGGTCGCAAGTACAGGGGTTATTCCTGCTCTTTTTGGTGCCGTTCTTCAGGAAGTTGTTGACACGGTTTCGATTTTGAGCGCACTACGGGCGAAAAATGAACAAACGCTTGTGTAAAAGAAAACTTTTTTCTCTTTTCTTTTTTCGAGGTATCATCAGGACATGGAATAGCTGTAAAGAACGATTCACTAGTTTTTAAAAGTGGTAAAACAAGTAAAAGGAGATGACATGATGCCGTTTGTACATGTAGAATAAATGATATAGTTATCATACTTGGTGATATATAAGTTTTTAGTTGGGAATAAAAGTATAGATTGTGCTGTTTTTGTACCGATATGTATTGACTTTAATAATAAAATTGATAACTAAAAAATTTAGAGTTTTCAATGTGAAAATCATGATAACCGTTGATATAAATATGTTATAATAATTTTTTATATATTTAAAAGAGGTAAAAACAAAGGAGGGGAAAATATGCCATTTGTACATGTAGAGCTAGTAGAAGGGCGTAGTCCAGAACAATTAGAAAATATGATGAAAGATATTACTGAAGCTGTTCATAAGAATACCCAAGCACCAAAAAAACATATCCACGTCATTATCAATGAAATGAAAAAAGGAACGTACGGTGTGAATGGAGAATGGAAAAAATAAGTTTTTCCATACTTGATTTTTCTTTTTATTAGTGGTTAAATAAACATATAGTTGATTGATGAGAAAGACAACTGAATTTGAGAGTCTTCAATAAGAAGGACGACCACTTTCGAAACCTTTGTTGAAACAGAGGCGGTCGTACCGTTACAACGCTCAAGGAACGTGTGAACGTTCAAAATTAGGTGGAACCACGAATCTTTCGTCCTAGTATCTCTATATTGAGATACTAGGACTTTTTTATCGTCAGCTCATTCAATCAAAAATTAAAAGGAGGAAATTTATAATGATAAAAATTACTTTTCCAGATGGTGCAGTCAAAGAATTTGATCCAGGTATCACAACAGCTGAAATTGCTGAAGGTATCTCAAAAAGTTTAGCTAAAAAAGCGTTAGCAGGTAAAGTGAACGGTCAACTAATCGATTTGAATCATGGGATCGAAAAAGATGCAACGATTGAGATCGTTACACCTGATCATGAAGATGCGCTAGCCTTGGTACGTCATTCTGCAGCTCATTTAATGGCACAAGCAATGCGTCGTTTGTACCCAAATATTCATTTTGGCGTGGGACCTGCCATTGATTCAGGGTTTTATTATGATACAGATAATGGAGAAAACCAAATCAGTGTAGAAGATCTTCCTGCAATTGAAGCGGAAATGATGAAGATTGTTAAAGAAAACTTGCCAATTGAACGCCTTGTGCTTTCTAAACAAGAAGCCCTAGAAGTTTTTGCAAATGATCCTTACAAAGTTGAGTTGATCAAAGAATTACCAGAAGATGAAGTTATTACTGCTTACCAACAAGGAGAATTTGTCGATTTATGTCGTGGTCCACATGTTCCTTCAACTGGACGTATCCAAGTTTTCAAATTACTGTCTGTAGCGGGCGCTTATTGGCGTGGAAATTCTAATAATCAAATGATGCAACGTGTCTATGGGACAGCATTCTTTGATAAAAAAGAATTAAAAGAATTTATCCGTTTACGTGAAGAAGCAAAAGAAAGGGACCATCGTAAATTAGGAAAAGAACTGGATTTATTTATGGTGTCTCCACAAGTCGGTTCAGGCTTACCTTTCTGGTTGCCTAAAGGTGCGACCATTCGTCGTACAATTGAACGTTACATTGTTGATAAAGAAATCAGTTTAGGATATCAACACGTCTACACCCCAATCATGGGAGATGTTGAATTGTACAAGACCTCTGGACACTGGGACCACTATCAAGAAGATATGTTCCCTCCTATGGACATGGGAGATGGTGAAATGCTTGTTCTTCGTCCAATGAATTGTCCTCATCACATGATGGTCTATAAAAATGCGATCCATTCTTATCGTGAATTACCAATTCGTATTGCTGAACTTGGGATGATGCATCGTTACGAAAAATCAGGTGCATTATCAGGCTTGCAACGTGTTCGTGAAATGACATTGAACGATGGACACACATTTGTACGACCAGATCAAATAAAAGATGAATTTAAGCGTACACTTGAGTTGATGGTAGCTGTATATGCTGACTTTAATGTAACAGATTACCGTTTCCGTTTAAGTTATCGTGATCCAAATAATACCGATAAATATTTTGACGATGATGCAATGTGGGAAAAAGCACAAGCTATGCTTAAAGCTGCGATGGATGAAATGGAACTTGACTATTTTGAAGCAGAAGGAGAAGCAGCTTTCTACGGTCCAAAATTAGATGTCCAAGTGAAGACAGCGCTTGGAACAGAAGAAACCTTATCGACTATCCAATTAGACTTCTTACTACCAGAACGATTTGATCTAACTTATGTAGGAGAAGATGGAGAAAATACTCACCGTCCAGTGGTTATCCACCGTGGTATCGTTTCAACAATGGAACGTTTTGTTGCCTACCTAACAGAAGTTTATAAAGGAGCTTTCCCAACTTGGTTGGCAACTATTCAAGCAACAATCATTCCTGTTTCTGTGGATGCACATAGTGAGTATGCTTATGAAATCAAAGAACGTTTACAAATGAAAGGTTTACGTGTCGAAGTAGATGATCGAAATGAAAAAATGGGTTACAAGATCCGTGCTTCTCAAACACAAAAAATTCCGTATCAATTAGTTGTAGGAGATAAAGAAGTAGCCGATGCAACAGTAAATATCCGGCGATATTGTAGTAAAGAAACAGCAATAGAAGACTTAAACATCTTTGTTGATGCAATTGTAGCAGAAGTTCAAAATTACAGTCGCCAAGACTAGATCATTAAAAAAGACTAGCTTTAGTATAGTAGGCTTAGTTAAAAGAGGCTGTGAAAATATTGTTAAGTTTTAAAAAATAAAGTAAGTACTTTGTAACATCAAATCACTTTGCTTTTTCATGTTTTAAAGCATGAACAAAGTTAAACATATGACGAGTAACGGTAGATGCAAGAAACCGAAGAATCCAAAAATAACTTTTCTTATTTTCTGGACTCTTCGGTTTTTTTTTTTTTGCATAAGAGCAATTCTAGTAGATTAGAGGTTATGAAAGAAGTGATTAGCTCCGAGCGAATAAGAAATGATTTTTTTAATAGTTCCTTACATTTTGAAAAGTTAACGCTATCTTTGAAGCAAGTCAGCTTTTTTGCCACCTTCTTATGTTTGATGGGATATGGTATACTTACATAGACTATAAGCTAAAAAGGAAGTGAGTCAATGAGCGTTATTAGTCATATCAAAAGTATGATGGAAGAATATTCTTCTGCTGAAAAAAAAGCTCGCAAATTATATTATAAAAAATGTGGAAAAAATCCCATCTATGACTGCAAATGAATTAGCAGAAGCAGCTGGATTGAGCGCACCTACCGTTGTCCGTTTTTCAAAAAAAATCGGATTTCAAAGTTTGACTGATTTTAAAATAAATATTTCAACGGAACTTCAAACAGGTATAGTTGGAGGGTTTAGTGATATTCACGCAAATGAATCTTTTTACTCAATCAAACATATCTTAGGAAACAATGCGCAAGTAGCGATCAAAGAAACAGTAGAGATATTAAAAGAAGAAAAAATCCAAGAGGTTGTGGAAAGTTTAGAAAAAGCTGAAACGGTTTTTTTATATGGGGTCGGTGCCTCTTCTTTAAGTAGTAGAAGATATTTTACAAAAATGGTCAAGAGTGGGGAAACCCATTATTTTTTCACGTTTTAAATTATTTGTTTTTATGACACAATTACTTTGTGTGAAACAAACAGTTGTTTTTATCTTGAAAATAGTTAAAGAATTTATTACTGATTTTGTTTTCTCTTTTTTAATTAGAAATATTTAGGTACAATAAAGCATAAATGTAAGTAGGAAAAAGGATAGGAATGATGAAAGATTTTATGAAAAAAATATGGAACAATTCATGGATTGATAAAGTGAAAAAAGGGACACAAGAACCAAAAAATAAAGCATTTCGGCGATCACATGTGCCTTTTCGTTTAAATTTTCTTTTTTTCATTATATTTACATTATTCGTCGCATTAATTGCGCGCTTAGGTTATTTGCAAATCGTTAATGGTGAAGCGATGGAAGCAAAAGTAAAATCTTCGTCAACATTAATGATCCAGACTAGTTCTCCACGTGGGATGATCTATGATTCAACGGGAAAAGCTTTAGTGATGAATCAAGCAAATCAAGCAATTACTTTTACGAGGGGAACAAATATGACTGCGGAGGATTTGCTTAAAATAGCAACGAAGTTGAATCGATTGATCGATATGCCGATTGATGAAAATTTGACTGCACGATATAAAAAAGATTTTTGGCTAGCTGATCCTAAACATTTGAAAGAAGCGACAGAGCGACTATCAGCAAAAGAAAAACAGCTTGACACAAGCGAGCAATACAAAGCAACAGTAGAGAAAGTAACAGATGAGGAAATTAATTTTAATGAAGAGCAACTAAAAGTTGCAACGATTTTCAAAAAAATGAATAGTGCATACAAATTGAATACCGTATTCATTAAAAATGCTGGTGTAAAGGATCGAGAGTTGGCGGTAGTTGCTGAACATGCGTCAGAATTACCAGGTGTGTCAACGGGAACTGATTGGACACGCCAATACAATGCGGCTGATTCAATAAAAAGTATTTTAGGTAGCGTGACAACAGAGAAACAAGGTCTACCAGCGGAAGAAGCAGATGCATATTTAGCAAAGGGATATTCACGAAATGACCGTGTAGGACAAAGTTATCTTGAAAAACAGTATGAAGATGTTTTACAAGGAACGAAAACACAATATGAAGTGACATTAGACAATGATGGAAATATTACCAGTCAAAAAGAAATTTTTGCTGGTGAAAAAGGTTCGAATCTAATGTTATCTCTTAATTCAGATTTTCAAACAAAAGTAGAAAGTATTTTAAAAACAAATTATCAAAAGCTAGTGGATAGTGGTGAAGCAGCATACTCACCAGGTGCATATGCTGTAGCAATGAATCCACAAACCGGTGAAATATTGGCCATGGCTGGTTTTAGTCATAAAGAAGGCTCAAAAGAATTAACAGAAAATGCTTTGGGCACGATTACGAGTGCATTTACCCCAGGATCTGTAGTGAAAGCTGGGACATTGACAGCGGGCTGGCAAACGAATGTGATTTCAGGAAACCAAGTATTAGTAGATGAACCGATCAGATTACAAGGATCTTCAGAAAAAAGTTCTGTCTTCAACCGAAGTGGACAAGTCGCAATTAATGCAGTAAAAGCATTAGAATTATCTTCTAATACCTATATGATTAAAGTTGCTTTGAAAATGTTGGGACTGGAGTATACACCAAATATGGGTCTGCCTTCACTTGAAGAAGAATCGAAAGCTTATAAAGAGCTACGTAAGGCATTCAATCAATTCGGGCTCGGAACGAAAACAGGCATTGATTTGCCAAATGAATTCTCAGGTATTTCTCATTCTGTTGACTTTATGAAAAAATTTAATTCAGACAATGGTGCCCAGTGGTATACTCCTGGTAACTTTACTGATTTAGCTTTTGGACAGTTTGATACCTATACACCTATTCAGTTAGCACAATATGCTTCGACCGTGGCTAATGGAGGAAAGAGAATCCAGCCACATTTAGTAAAAGCTATTTATGGCAATGATGCCAATGGTAATCTCGGTGAAGTGAAAAAAGAAATTG
Organism: Enterococcus lacertideformus; assembly: GCA_015680865.1. Taxonomy (GTDB): domain Bacteria; phylum Bacillota; class Bacilli; order Lactobacillales; family Enterococcaceae; genus Enterococcus_B; species Enterococcus_B lacertideformus. The sequence continues at coordinate 96,257 of JADAKE010000013.1, forward strand.
AGACAAACGTTGAAAACAATGTAGATATTTCTGCAGAAGATATGTCAATTCTTCGTGAAGGATTCCATCAAGTTGTTCATGGTACGGATGCTTATACAACTGCTAAACCATTAGCAAGTGCAAAAATGGATTTGTCAGCTAAAACAGGTACCGCTGAAACAGTTGCAGAAGGTCATCCAGATATTACAACAGTCAATAGTAACATTGTGGCATATGGACCAACCGAAAATCCAGAAATTGCAATCAGTGTGGTATTACCAAACCTACTAGATGAAAAAGACCATATCAATCTAACTATTGCAAAAGAAATAATGGACACCTATTATGATATGTTTATGGCAAAGTAAGAGGTCGTGAGCAGCATGGTCTGCTTCAAGAAATTTCTTCAAAAAGTAAAGCAATAAATTTTAATTATTACTACAGTGCTAATAATTTTTCTAAATAAGAAGCTAATCCATCTTCTTGATTTGTTTGTTCAGTGATATCATCGGCGACACCTTTTAATTGTTCAGTGCCGTTTTTCATCGCTACGCCCCAACCCGCATATTCTAATAGTTCTAAGTCATTATGTTCATCACCAAAAGCAATGACATCTTTTTGGTCAACATTGAGATAATTTGCAATGCGATGGACACCTTTGGCTTTTTCGATGCCTTTAGAAACAATTTCTAAGATAGCCATTGGACCACCCCAAGTGCGGACATAAACAAAATTACCAAATTGACGAGTGAGCTCTGTTGAAACTTGTTCAGCGTGTTGTTTCTTTGTACGAACAAGTAAAGATGTAGGATTCATTGTAAGATTATGAGGGGATAATAAATTTTTCGGACTAGGTTTCGTTGCAGCAAATATTTTCGCATCAAAAAAGTCAAAACTGTCAATAAAATAAGTTTCACGATTTTCAGCAGCGATAAAATCTAAATTTAGTTGACGCTTTTGAGCTAAAATATCAAAAACAATTTGTTTATCAATCAAAGTTTCTTTTTCATGGGCCCAATATTGATTAGGAATATGGACTAAAGCACCATTGAAATTGACCATGGGTGTTGTTAATCCCAATTGTTGATAATAATGGTGGCTCATTCTAAAGGGGCGTCCGGTTGCAATACTCACGTGATGCCCAGCATTAATCGCTTTTTTTAATGTTTTTTCTGTTTTCGCTGTAATAATGGAATCTTGATTTAAAGTTGTCCCATCTAAATCGATTGCAATTAGCTTTTTGTTCAAAAATGTCATCCCTTTCAAACCTGATATCTGTTTCAGTCTAGCACAATATTTTTAATAAACAAGGTACAAGATAAATGAAAAAATGAAATTTTTCTGAAAAGACAGCGTGTTTTTGGGTTTTTATTGCATATTTTATGTAAAACACGAACATTAATTGTTTTTTATTTCTTATTTTTCTTATTTTTCTTGAAAAACGAATGAAATATAATTATAATTTTTAATTGTTCGACGGAAACGGAATTATTTTACTTATTTCTTTTAATTATTTAGCTTTGCGTCAGAAAAAAATTCAGGGAGTGGAAATTTTTTATGGAAAAGTTTTTCCAATTAAAGAAAAATAATACAAATGTACCAACAGAAATGATGGCAGGAGTCACAACTTTCTTTGCAATGAGTTATATCTTATTTGTGAATCCGACGATTTTATCTGCATCAGGTATGCCGTTTCAAGCGGTATTCTTAGCTACGATTATTGCTTCAATTATTGGGACCTTAGTGATGGGGCTGTTTGCGAATGTACCATATGCTCAAGCACCAGGTATGGGATTAAATGCATTTTTTACTTTTACAGTGGTTTTTGGTCTAGGTTACTCTTGGCAACAGGCATTGGCGATGGTATTTATTTGTGGGATGATCAACATTTTTATTACAGTCACCAAAATACGAAAACTGATCATTCATTCAATTCCTGAAAGTTTACAACATTCTATCGGTGGCGGTATTGGGATTTTTGTTGCTTATGTGGGAATCAAAAATGCTGGTTTTTTATCTTTTTCTGCTGATCAAGCAGCGATTACAAGTTCAGTCGTAGAAGGAAGTAAGGCGACGAATGTAACAATCAATGGGGGGATCGTTCCAGCCTTAGCAAACTTCAATAATGCACCGATCCTACTAGCAGTGATAGGTTTGATTCTTACAGCAATTCTAGTTGTAAAAAATATTCGCGGTGCGATGTTGATCGGGATTGTTGTAACAACAGTCTTAGGTATTTTCATGGGCGTAGTTGATTTAAGTGCAATTGATTGGAAGGCGAATTCATTAGGTAGTTCATTTAAAGAATTAGGTACGACATTTGGTGCTGCTTTTGGCTCTGACGTAATGCAGTCATTATTTAGTGATTCTTCAAAGATTCCACAAGTAATTATGACAATCATTGCATTTAGTTTATCTGATACGTTTGATACAATCGTAACGTTCATTGGGACTGGACGACGTACAGGTATTTTTTCCAAAGAAGATGAAGAAGCATTAGAAGACGGAAAAGGATTCAAAACAAAAATGGACAAGACTCTTTTTGCGGATGCAATTGCCACTTCTATTGGTGCCATTTTTGGAACATCAAATACAACTACTTACGTTGAATCAGCTGCTGGTATCGGTGCTGGTGGTCGAACGGGTTTGACATCCGTAGTTGTTGCTGTTCTTTTTGCTTTAAGTAGTTTCTTTTCACCAGTGATTTCAATTGTTCCGACCCAAGCGACTGCTCCTGCTTTGATTTTAGTTGGTGTGATGATGATGCTTCATTTGCTGATATCAATTGGCTTGATTTAGAAGAAGCATTACCAGCATTCTTCGCTTCAATCTTTATGGGTTTATGTTACAGTATTTCTTATGGGATCGCTGCCGGATTCATTTTTTATACAATCGTGAAAATCATTAAGGGCAAATTCAAAGAAGTCTCTATTCCCTTATGGGTCGTCGTCATTTTATTTATCCTTAACTTTATTATTTTAGCGACTATATAAAAAATAAAAACGATAAATTGCAATAGTTTGTATTTTTATAGGAATCTTTTCACTCTTGACGATTTTTAAGTAATCATTGAGAGTGTTTTTTTGTAACAAAAGATTTTCACTGATAAGAATAGTAGATGAATAATAGAAAGAAACTTCTTATTTTTAGTGAAGCTACATAAATTGATTATTACTTTGAAACTAAAGTAAGATAAAAGGTCAAAAAAGGGTGAGGATGATAAATGAAGGCACAATGGAAAAAAATTTATTTGTTGCGTGGATTGGCTGTTTTTTTTACGGGAGCTAGTTTTAGTTTAGTCATGCCATTTATACCTGTTTATGTCGAACAATTAGGAACACCAAGTAACCAAGTGGAGCTGTTTTCGGGTTTAGCAATTTCTGTTACAGCTTTTGCTTCTGCCATCGTTGCACCGATCTGGGGGAATCTAGCCGATCGTAAAGGACGCAAACTAATGATGATACGTGCTGCAGCAGGTATGACAATAACAATGGGTTCGCTAGCATTTGTTCCGAATGCTTATTGGCTGCTTGTCATGCGTTTTTTGAATGGTATTCTTTCTGGCTACATACCTAATGCGACCGCAATGATTGCTTCACAAGCACCCAAAGAAAAAAGTGGTTGGGCACTAGGCACACTCTCTACGGGCACAATTGCGGGTAGTTTGATTGGTCCTTCAATGGGTGGGGCACTTGCTCAGTGGTTTGGAATGGAAAATGTTTTCTTAATCACCGGCACGTTATTACTTTTAACTACGCTTTTAACGATTTTTTTAGTCAAAGAAGATTTTCATCCAGTAGAAAAAAATGATATGATTAGTACAAAAGAAATTTTTTCAAAAATGGATCATTTGTCCATTTTGATTGGCTTGTTTGTGACTACTTTGATTCTTCAAATTGGTATTACAACGATCAGTCCCATATTAACATTGTATATTAGAGAGTTAAGTGGAAATTCTGGGAATATCTTATTTATTAGTGGCTTGATTGTTTCTATTTCCGGTGTATCAGCGGTATTCTCATCACCTAAATTAGGGAAGCTTGGGGATAAAATCGGTAACCAAAAAATTTTACTTGCAGGACTTGCTTTATCTTTTTGTTGTTACTTACCAATGGCTTTTGTTACGTCGCCTCTTCAATTAGGGATTTTGCGATTTATTCTTGGATTTTCAACCGGCGCATTAATGCCTTCAATCAATACACTTATTAGTAAAATCACGCCGCCCGAAGGAGTGAGTCGTGTCTATAGCTATAACCAAATGTGTAGTAATTTTGGACAAGTATTTGGCCCGATGGTAGGATCAACTGTTGCTCATGGGTTTAATTATCGCGCTGTGTTTATTGCAACAAGTTTATTTGTATTATCAAATATCAGCTTGTCATTATTTAACTTTAGAAAAGTTCTTCATCAAAGACTTTAATTTGTTCTATCAAATTCTAAGATTGAAGAAATGATGGTTTTCCGTTGAGGATTTCTTATAAAGCGAGTGATTGATGATACATGAAATAGCTTTACCAATAATCAACGCAAAACAAGGATGAGATTCCCTCTCATCCTTGTTGGATTTTTATGAATGTGATGAGGCTTCTTTTTTAGGAGATGCCAATGCACCAAGTAAAATGACAATAAAGCCTGCAATCAATGAAATAATCGTTTTTAAAGTGAAATCATACGCACCAATTGTTAGTGCACCACCAATGTACCCTACGACTTGACCTAAAACAAATGACCAAAATAATGTTACGATATATCGCATAAAGAACACCTCTTTTCTAAGATTAGTTTACCAGATTTTTTGTGAATGTAAAGAAACCTGGTTGTAAAAAACAAGTTTTATGCTTTAACTACCTACTATGTTAAAATAAAATGTAAATAAAAAAATATTTTTATAAATGAGCAGTAGTTTACACAAAAAAACAAATCAATTCTATCAAACAATTGTGTAACTACATAAAAGGTGGAATGGATATGTTTTTCCCTCAACTTTATACGAAAACTTCTTATTCGTTGCTACAAATTACGATCAAGGTCCAAGAGTACGTGCAAGAAGCGAAAAAGTTAGGTTATACCGTTCTCGGGATTACCGATCAAGACGTATTATATGGTGTACCTGAATTTTATCAAACATGTGTGAGAGAAGGCATCAAACCACTTATTGGTTTTCTTCTGACATATACTTATGAAGCCCAGCAGTTTGATTTGTTGGTCTACGCAAAAGATACGATCGGTTATCGACAATTGATGAAATTGTCAAGTAAAAAAATGATTCAAGAAAAACTTACTTTAGCTGAATTTACCGAAACAGACCATTTGATATTTGTTGTTCCTCCTCACCGTTCTGTAGCGGCTGAATTTAATCTCAGTGATTCTTTTATGACTCATTGGCAGTTATTAAAAGAAAAAGTCGCACCACAGGACTTCTATATGGGGATGACAGCGACGATGATAGATCAATTAAGCGGTTGGCAACAATTCTTGTCAGAAAACAATGTTTCCTTGTGTGCCTTACATCCTATCAAAAGTTTACGACAAGATGAATTGTTTGCACTGGATACGATGAAACATATTAGAGAAGGAAGTCAACTTTCTATAGAAGAAATCAATCAACAAAAAGTAGGAACGACTACTGGTTTCTTGCTTTCAGAAAAAGAAATGATCCACCGATTCAAAGAAGCACAATTGACTAATGCTTTGGAAGGTGCACAACGTTTGGCGCAATCTATTTCTTTTGAATTTCAATTTCACCAAAAATTATTACCGCATTATCCAGTTCCCGAACAAAAAAGTGCTAGTCAATATCTTGACGAACTGTGTCATACAAAATTGAAGGAACGAGTAGCATCTATCACATCAGAATATGAAGAACGTTTAGCTTATGAATTAGCAATTATCCATCAAATGGGATTTGATGATTATTTTTTGATCGTATGGGACGTGATGGCTTTTGCTCATCGGCAAAAAATCATTACTGGTGCAGGGCGTGGTTCAGCTGCCGGTTCGTTGGTCGCTTATATTCTTGAAATTACAGATGTGGACCCATTGCAATATGATCTATTATTTGAACGTTTCTTGAATCCTGAACGCTATACCATGCCAGATATTGACTTAGATATCCCAGACAATCGTAGAGAAGAAGTCTTAGGTTATGTGAGAGAAAAGTACGGTCAATATCATATGGCACAAATTGCGACATTTGGAACGATGGCTGCTAAAATGGCCTTACGAGATGTTGCGCGTGTGTTTGGATTATCTCAAAGCGAAGCAAATCGTTGGTCAAAAGCGATCCCCAATCAATTGAAGATTACATTAAAAGAAGCCTATCAAACATCTAAATCTTTAGTTGAATTGGTGAACGCAAATGAAAAAAATCAGTTGTTGTTTAAAACGGCTTCGATTTTAGAAGGGTTGCCACGTCATGTTTCCACCCATGCGGCAGGAGTCGTGATCAGTGATAAAAATCTTTTGGAACTTGTTCCTTTACAAAAAGGTTCCGATGAAGCTTTTTTAACGCAGTATACGATGAATGATTTGGAAGCTATTGGGCTACTGAAGATGGATTTTTTGGGGTTGAGAAATCTTGCGATCATTGATTATGCCTTAAAAGCTATAAAAAAGGTGGAAAGAAAAGAGATTCGTTTAAAGGATATACCATTGAATGATCCTAAAACACTTCTTCTGTTTCAACAAGGAGATACTGCTGGTGTCTTTCAATTTGAATCTGCGGGTATTCGGAATGTGTTGCGACGATTAGACCCAGAAACGATTGAAGATATTGCGGCAGTTAATGCGTTGTATCGACCAGGACCAATGCAAAATATTGATACGTTCATTTCCCGTAAAAAAGGAAAAGAAAAAATAGATTATCCAGATGACTCTTTAGCGCCTATTTTAAAAAATACTTATGGCGTGATCGTTTACCAAGAACAAATCATGCAAATTGCTGCAACCATGGCCGGTTTTTCGTTAGGACAGTCAGATATCTTAAGAAGAGCTATTAGTAAAAAGAAAAAAGAAGTCATTGACAAAGAACGAGAACACTTTGTAAGTGGGGCGCTTGACCAAGGATACACGAGAGAAAAAGCAATTGAAGTCTACGATTATATCGAACGCTTTGCTAATTATGGTTTCAACCGTTCTCATGCATTTGCGTATTCCTTTGTAGGGTTTCAAATGGCTTATCTCAAAGCGCATTATCCAGGCGCATTTTTTGTTAGTTTGATGAATGCTGTTCGACACAATACGACAAAATTAAAAGAATATATTGCCCAAGCACGAAAGAAAAAACTAAAATTGACGGCACCTTCAATCAACCAAAGTTCTTATGGGTTTGAATTAGTCAATAAGGAAGAAATTCGCTTTGGTTTAACAGCAATCAAAGGTGTTAGAAAAGATTTTATCGCTGCCATTTTAAAAGATAGAAAAGAAAATGGTGCTTATCAATCAGTTGATCAATTCCTTATTCGTTTAGAAAAACGATGGTTAAAGCTGGAGTTGATCCAATCACTTGTCGCTGCTGGTGTATTTGATGAATTGACCCCAAATCGTAAACAATTAATGCTTGATTTAGAGGGGAAAATCCAAAATATTATTTATAGTGGCGGTAGTTTAGATCTATTAGATATTATGGCATTGAAGGAAGAAGAGATTATTGATTATTCTCTTGTAGAAAAGTTACAATTAGAAGAGGAGTACCTCGGTATTTATCTTTCTGGACATCCAACTGAGGGCTATGATCGGTTGAAACTAGCCCAAAATATCCGTCTAATTACAGAAATCGTTCCTAAACAAAAGATCAACATTTTGGTCATGATCAAAAATATCCGCGAAATCAGAACGAAAAAAGGGGAATTGATGGCTTTCGTTGAAGGAACAGATATTAGTGGAGAGATTGCTATCACCGTTTTTCCAAAACCCTATCGGCAATTCCGTCAGTTATTTGAACTCAATAAAGTCATTTTTGTTAATGGAAGGACAGAACTCAGTAAATATAACCAAGAATTACAACTAATTGGAGAACACTTTGCTGACCCTAATGTAATGGAGGAACGATATTCTGAGCAGACCTGTTATTTGCGCATCCAAGAGGAATTAGATACCCCTAACATAATGAAACAACTTCAAGAAATTCTTCAGAAGCATTCTGGGTATATCCCAGTAGTGATGTATCACGAAAAAGATCACCGTAAAATAGTGTTAGCAGAAGCCTACTGGGTGAATGGAAGTAAGAATTTAAAGGAGCAATTAGCTTCCTTATTACAGGCAGAAAATGTTGTTTTCAAATAACTTACGGTAAAAAATACTATTTTTTTTCATTTTTTTTCATTTTTTTATCAGTAAATCAAGACAATTGAGAAAAATAATGTTAGAATGTTAGTCGTGGTTAATGCAAAGAAGGTTATAAACCTAAGCCTTGCTTAGGATAAAGTAATTTAATGAGGTGAATGATTATTATGAAACGCATTGGAATTTTGACCAGTGGTGGAGATGCACCTGGAATGAATGCAGCTGTTCGTGCCGTTGTTCGTAAAGGGATTTATGAAGGACTAGAAGTATATGGGATAAACTATGGATTTGCTGGTTTAGTTGCAGGAGATATCCGTCGTTTAGATGTTGCAGATGTGGGTGATAAAATCCAACGTGGCGGTACGTTCTTATATTCTGCACGTTACCCGGAATTTGCGACTGAAGAAGGACAATTAAAAGGGATCGAACAACTCAAAAAATTCGGTATTGAAGGTTTAGTTGTTATTGGTGGAGATGGTTCTTACCATGGTGCAATGGCATTGACAAGACGTGGATTCCCAGCTGTTGGGGTTCCAGGAACGATTGATAATGACATTCCAGGAACAGATTTTACCATCGGTTTTGATACAGCAATCAACACAGTATTAGAATCAATCGACCGTATCCGTGACACTGCTACATCACATGTACGTACATTCGTTATTGAAGTAATGGGGCGTAATGCGGGAGATATCGCATTGTGGTCAGGTGTTGCCGGTGGTGCAGATGAAATTGTTATCCCTGAACATGATTTTGATATGGCCTCAGTGGCTAAAAAAATCCAAGAAGGCCGCGATCGTGGGAAAAAACATTGCTTAATAATCTTAGCAGAAGGTGTAATGGGCGGAAATGAATTTGCTGAAAAACTTTCTGAATATGGAGACTACCATACGCGTGTATCTATTTTAGGACATGTGGTACGTGGTGGCTCTCCAAGCGCACGTGACCGTGTATTAGCAAGTAAATTTGGTGCTTATGCTGTTGAATTGCTTCAAGCTGGTAAAGGTGGACTATGTGTAGGAATCCATGACAATGAAATCGTGGCTTCAGACATCATTAATACGTTAGAAAACAACAAGCATAAACCAGATCTGTCACTTTATGATTTAAATAACTCACTTTCATTCTAAACCTGAAAGAATGTTATTTATAATTTAAACTATTTTAAAAAAGTAGGTATAGTTAATTATCTTTGATATTTAAACTTTAACCAGCTTTAAATAAACAAAATTGAATGGGAGAGTTTTGTAAAATGAAAAAAACCAAAATCGTTAGTACATTAGGACCAGCAAGTAATTCAGTAGAAACTATTTCTAAATTGATTGAATCTGGGGCAAATGTCTTCCGTTTCAACTTTTCACATGGTGACCATGAGGAACAATTATCACGTATGACAATGGTTCATGAAGCAGTTAAAAAAACAGGTAAAGACGTAGGTATCCTTTTAGATACAAAAGGTGCTGAGATCCGTACAACTGTTCAAGGCACAACAGAAGCTGATTTTGGTCGTGCAGGATACATCAAATTTGAAGTAGGAGATAAAACTCGTATCTCAATGGATCCTGAACATGTAGGCTCAAAAGAAAAAATTGCTGTGACTTATCCAGGATTATTTGATGACGTTCACGTAGGTGGACATATCTTATTTGATGATGGTTTGATTGATATGCAAATCATCGAAAAAGATGAAGCAACGCGTGAATTAGTTGTAGAAGTTAAAAATGCAGGTATGCTTGGATCTCGTAAAGGTGTAAATGCACCAGGCGTTTCGATTAGCTTACCAGGTATTACACCAAAAGATGCAGATGATATCCGTTTTGGGTTAGACAATGATATCGACTTTATCGCTGCAAGTTTTGTACGTAAAGCGCAGGATGTTTTAGAAATTCGTGAAATTTTAGAAGAAAAAGATATGACTCACGTTCAAATCTTCCCTAAAATCGAATCGCAAGAAGGTATCGACAATATCGATGAAATCATTAAAGTTTCTGACGGTGTAATGATTGCTCGTGGTGATATGGGTGTTGAAATCCCAGCTGAACTAGTGCCAATGGTTCAAAAACGTATCATCAAAAAATGTAATGCTGCTGGTATTCCAGTAATCACAGCTACACAAATGTTAGAATCAATGCAAGAAAATCCACGTCCAACACGTGCAGAAGCTTCTGACGTTGCGAATGCCGTATTTGATGGAACAGATGCAACTATGTTATCAGGGGAATCAGCAAATGGGGACTATCCTGTTGAATCTGTTGCAACAATGGCTCGTATTGACCAACAAGCTGAAAATGCCTTATCAGAATTAGGTACTTTCCAATTAAACGAATTTGATAAAACAGATGTAACAGAAACAATCGGTTTATCTGTCGCACGTGCTGCTAAAAATCTAGGTGTTAAAACAATCGTTGCGGCGACTGAATCTGGTTACACAGCTAAAATGATCTCAAAATACCGTCCAGATGCTGACATCTTGGCAGTTACTTTTGATGAACGTACAAAACGTGGTTTAATGCTTAACTGGGGTGTTTATCCGACGGTTGCTGAAAAACCATCAACAACTGACGAAATGTTTGAATTAGCAGCACAAAAAGCAGTTGATTTAGGATTTGCATCAGAAGGCGACTTAATCTTAATCACTGCTGGTGTACCAGTTGGTGAACGTGGAACAACTAACGTTATGAAAATTCAAATGATTGGTTCAAAATTATTAGAAGCACAAGGCGTTTGTCAAAAATCAGTGGTTGCTAATGCAGTGGTTGCATCTTCTGCTGAAGAAGCAATCAAAAAAGCAAAAGATGGCATGGTCTTAGTCGTTCCAACAACGGATAAAGAATATATGCCCGCAATTGAAAAAGCAGCAGCAGTTATCGTTGAAGAAGGCGGTTTGACTTCACATGCGGCAGTTGTGGGAATTGCTCAAGATATCCCTGTTATCGTGGGAGCACAAGAAGCAACGTCAACAATTAAAGATGGAGAATTAGTAACTGTAGATTCACGTCGTGGCATTGTTTACCGTGGCGAAACAACAGCTATCTAAACCATTTAAAGGATCGCTCAAAAAACGGATAAGACGGATGTCTTATCCGTTTTTTGACGTGTCAAGAGATTTGTCCTACTATGCTGGCTCTTTATCAATAAGGACTGATGAGTGGTGTAAAATCAATTCTGATTCATTACTCCTATAAATTATAGAGTCGCTTTTTTTATGTGCTAAACTAACTACTCTGTCACTGGTTTTCAAAAGAAATGGAACGTTAGAAGAACATCAGAAATACTGGTAGTCGTTGATGAGGTCAGCTCTTATTTTTCAGGCTCGTAGGCTAGAATATTACTGATTTAATTTTAAGAAAGCAAATGCTATTTTTACTTGAAAATCCCAAAAATAAAATAACGAAAAATATGAACAAAATCATAGGATTTTATTGAAACGACTTATTAATTGAATATATAGTATATCACTAAAAAAAAGTTTATCTAAATAAAAGATGGATGAGAAAAGTTATGTATGGTTGTTCAAAATTAAATAACTAGTTTTCTTTGTTTTTTATGTTGCTTTTCTATTTTGTTGCGGATAGACTTAGAACAAATCTATGTCTATTTTTTTATAGTCAAAAAATAACGTGAGTTTAAAATTATTTCAGCGTTTGTTATAAAGTAGGATGGATGAGAAAAGACACAAAAGGATAGGATAAAAATATAAAAATACTAGAGGTAAAAGTATGAAAGGTGGTCGTAGACAAATGGATTATTTTGAACAAGTGAGTATCAAAGAATCTGACTGCTAATAAAACGTACCGAACAGAAACAATTAAAACAAATGAACAGCCTGCAAAGGAAGTTCCAGCTACTTCAGAAGATCTTCAAAGATTTTCAGAAAGAAAAAAGGTAGGTATGAAGCAAGCAACACAAGTTCCTAATTCAGTTAAAGAAAAAATTGCAATGTTTGAAATAATGTAATCACATTGTTGACAAATTATTTTTGAAGATCAACTAAAGTGAATTTCGTGTTACATATTATAGAGACGTAAGAAGTAAGTATATGTGAGTGTAGAAAGTGTTTACTTCTATTTAGTAGGTGTGCTTTTCTTGACACATTTTCTTAACAATTGTTAAAAATAGAAGAGTTAAACTTATGATTGATTAGAAGAAATAAATGTTTAATTCATTTTGGATAAATTTGTTGATAAGGGTAAAAGAAAGTCATAAAGAAGAAATAAATGACTATTCTAAAGGATTTTTAGTCATATATATAAAATACGAAACTATCTGTTGAATGATGATGTTCGGGAAAAATAATTAAAAGAGATCATTGGTGGAAAAATAATAAAGGGTAGTCTATTATATTATCTGTTTTTTTATGAAGTGGAAGGTGTCAAGAAAATTTCATTGACAACGACCTTTTTGACCTGTATAATTGCTTTTGTTGCTTAGGAGTGATGGATAATGAAATGGTCTTTATTAGAATTGAGAAAATACCAAGAGACACCGTTAACTTTTCATAAGATTCTTGATCTTAAAGAGAAACTTATGGAGCGGGATAATTTAATATTAGATGTTACGCCTGTTACAGTTGAAGGGTTAGTCTCAGTTGATAAGAAAGGCTATCTGGTTCATTACACTGTGCAGACGACTCTGACTGTCCCGTCGACTCGTTCATTAGAACCAGTCGAATTGCCATTGGACTTTACCGTAGACGAACTGTTCATGACAAAAGAACAGTATCAATTTAGAAATGAGCAATTGGCTGCAGAAGAAATTTTGTTGATAGAAGACGCAAGTCTTGATCTGTCAGAATCAATTGAAGACAACATTTTATTGGCAATCCCGATGCGTGTATTGACTGAAGAAGAAGAACGAGCGACTGATCTACCTAAAGGAACAGATTGGGAAGTTGTTTCTGAAGAAGAATACCAACGCAGGAAATTAGAAGATGCCAAAACCAAAGTAGATCCTCGTCTTGCAAAATTATCAGAGCTTTTTGATGCGACATCAAATGAGGATGATAAAGCGTAAGATTGGAATATATTTTATCAGTGATGATACAAGACTTTACAAGGAGGTGTAGCAAAATGGCAGTACCAGCTAGAAGAACATCAAAAGCTAAAAAAGCAAAACGTCGTACACACTACAAATTGACGATCAAAGGTTTAAACGAATGTCCAAACTGTGGTGAAATGAAAAAAAGCCATCACGTATGTGCAAGTTGTGGTTACTATGATGGTAAGGACGTAATGTCTAAAGAAGCTTAATACATTTTAATTTAGAAAATGTAAAAACCTCAAGGCTAACCATGGAGCCTTGAGGTTTATTTTTATGATGGAAGCTGAGACAAACATCTAGGAGGGACATCCCCGCCCCTCACGGTTTTTGTCCCAAGCTCGTGAGGTTTGCTGAATTTGACTAAACGCGTAAAAATATGTGCTTCTTTGGTTTGCAATAGAGCTATGTTAAGCTATAATGAGAGAGATTAGGGAGAACATCCCACATGTAGGAGGAGTTCATATGTCAAAACAACAAATCGGCGTTGTCGGTATGGCCGTAATGGGTAAAAACTTAGCCCTTAATATTGAAAGTCGTGGCTATTCAGTTGCCCTATTTAACCGTACTGGTTCAAAGACAACTGCTGTGGTGGAAGAACACCCAGACAAAAATTTTAAAGCTACCTATACCATTGAAGAATTCGTAGATACAATTGAAAAACCACGTCGGATTCTTTTGATGGTTAAGGCTGGTCCTGCAACAGATGCAACCATTCAAGAATTACTTCCTCATTTAGATAAAGGGGATATTTTGATTGATGGCGGCAACACATTCTTTAAAGATACAATTCGCCGTAATGAAGAACTAGCTAATTCTGGCATCAACTTTATTGGTACAGGTGTCTCTGGTGGCGAAGAAGGAGCATTAAAAGGTCCTTCAATCATTCCAGGAGGACAAAAAGAAGCATATGAATTGGTGGCACCTATCTTAGAACAAATCTCTGCTAAAGCAGAAGATGGCACACCATGTGTGACATATATTGGATCCAACGGCGCTGGACACTATGTAAAAATGGTGCACAATGGAATCGAATATGGTGATATGCAGTTGATCGCTGAGTCCTATGATTTAATGAAAAATATCTTAGGTTTATCAGTTGAAGAAATGGCTGATATCTTTAAAGAATGGAACAAAGGAGAATTGGATAGTTACTTGATTGAAATCACTGCGGACATCCTTACAAGAAAAGACGACGAAGGAACTGGTAAACCAATTGTAGATGTGATCATGTATGCTGCTGGAAACAAAGGAACAGGGAAATGGACAAGTCAAAGTGCTTTAGACTTAGGTGTGCCATTACCATTGATTACTGAATCTGTTTTTGCTAGATATATCTCAGCTTATAAAGAAGAACGGGTACAAGCAAGTAAAATTTTATCTCGTACAAATGATTTTACATTTACAGGTGACAAAAAAGAATTGATTGAAAAGATTCGTCAAGCATTATACTTCAGTAAAATTATGAGTTACGCTCAAGGATTTGCTCAATTACGTGTTGCTTCAAAAGAATATGACTGGGACCTTCCATTCGGTGAAATCGCTAAAATTTGGCGTGCTGGATGTATTATTCGAGCTCGTTTCTTGCAAAAAATCACTGATGCCTATGATAAAACTCCTGATATTGAGAATCTTTTATTAGATGACTATTTCGTTGATATCACGAAGAAGTACCAACAAGCTGTTAGAGAAGTGGTGGCACTGGCTGTACAAGCAGGCGTTCCTGTACCAACATTTTCTTCTGCGATTGCTTATTTTGACTCTTATCGAGCAGAACGCTTACCAGCGAATATTATTCAAGCACAACGTGACTATTTCGGTGCTCATACGTATGAACGTGTAGATAAAGAAGGAATCTTCCATTATTCATGGTATCAAGAATAATAATCTTTTAAAGTGAGCCAAGAGTGATTGAAAATAAAAGATGACAAAAGAGCTGGAGTCAACGTATAGGAGAAGACTTCAGCTCTTTTTAAAAACAATTATTCATGATAAAATGGTTATATATTTTTAAGCAGATTATCGGTATAATAATAGAGTTTTTAAAAGCCTTAGACAGAAAGGAAAAATATTGATGAGTAATATTCTAATCATTGAAGATGAAAAAAACTTAGCTCGATTTGTCGAGTTGGAATTAAAGCATGAAGGCTATAATGCGGAAGTGCATTATAATGGTCGTACAGGATTAGATGCGGCATTAAACAATGAATGGGATGCTATTTTATTAGATCTAATGTTACCAGAGTTAAATGGATTGGAAGTCTGTCGACGCGTACGTCAAGTAAAAAATACCCCGATCATTATGATGACTGCAAGAGACTCTGTGATTGATCGTGTCTCTGGATTAGATCATGGAGCAGATGACTATATTGTAAAGCCGTTCGCTATTGAAGAACTATTAGCTCGTTTGCGTGCCTTGTTACGTCGAATCGACATAGAAGGAGATAAGAATGTCGCAAAACAAACAACAATCACTTACCGCGATTTAACGATCGAAAAAGAAAATCGTGTCGTCCGACGTGGAAGTGAAGTGATTGAATTAACCAAACGTGAATATGAGCTTTTACTAACTTTAATGGAAAATGTGAACGTAGTGTTAGCTCGTGATGTCTTACTGAATAAAGTATGGGGATATGAAACGGAAGTTGAAACCAACGTAGTGGACGTTTATATTCGTTATCTTCGTAATAAAATTGATGTTCCCGGAGAAGAAAGCTATATCCAAACTGTGCGGGGAACAGGATACGTGATGCGCTCGTGATAAAATCGAAAAAATCTGAAAAAAGAGAACTTAAAGGTCCTTCCTTGACAATCAAGTGGGCCTTTGCAAGTTCTTTCTTTATATTTGTAGTCTTTACCATTTTTGCCGTGATTACGTATAAATCTTCGATTAATCTAATAGTAGCTAAAGAAAGAAACAATGATGAGCGAACAATTTCTGAGGTTGCCTCTCGTTTAGCCAACGCCAATGAAGAATTGACACTTGTCAATACCTATCGGAATTTGACCAACGCACAAAACAATACTAGTATTAGTGATACCTCTATTTCTGAACTAGGACAATCTTCAATGGATTTGTATGTGTATAATTTAGATAAGAAATTGATTTTTAAAACACATGAAAAAGATCGTTCATTGATTCAAACTACTAGAAAAGTACCGACGATCGTCACTTTAGATGGTAAAACAGGCTTTCTTTCTGTCCAACCCATCTATTCAAAAGGAACCAGAGATAAAATTGGTTATGCTCAAAGTTTTTATGAATTATCTTCTTTTTATGATATTCGTAATAAGTTGCTGTTAACGCTAATTATATTAGAAGTAGTCTCGCTGATTTTAAGTAGTATTTTAGGTTTCTTTTTATCTTCTTATTTTTTGAAGCCATTGAAAGTCTTAAGAGACACCATGGACACAATTCGTAAAGATCCACAGTCAGATATCCATATGCCAGAAATCGATACGGATGATGAATTAGCAGATCTTGCAGAAATATTTAATGAAATGCTTGACCGAATGCGTCTTTATATTGAACAACAAGAACAGTTTGTTGAAGACGTTTCTCATGAATTAAGAACCCCAGTCGCTATTGTTGAAGGACATTTGAGTCTATTGAATCGTTGGGGAAAAGACGATCCAGAAATTTTGGAAGAATCATTGACTGCTAGTATGCAAGAAATTAGTCGTATGAAGAGTTTAGTGCAAGAGATGCTTGATTTATCAATAGCAGAGCAAGTGGACATGCATTACACAAATGAGACAACAAGAGCGAAAGAAGTCACTTATCAAGTCTATAATAATTTTAAGATATTATATCCTGATTATGTTATTACCTTAGACGATGATTTGACAAAGGAAGTTACGTTGCAAATCTATCGCAATCATTTTGAACAATTAATTATTATTATTTTAGATAATGCGGTAAAGTATTCAACTAATAGAAAAGAAGTGCATATATCTATTTCTTCGACATTAAACGAATTTGAAATAGCGATTCAAGACTTCGGGGAAGGAATACCACAAGAAGATCTCAATAAAATTTTCAATCGTTTCTATCGTGTCGACAAAGCAAGAGCTCGGACAAAAGGTGGTAATGGATTAGGTTTATCAATTGCAAAACAGTTGGTAGAAAATTATAAAGGCAGAATCAATGCGGAAAGTGTAGTGGGTCAAGGAACGATTTTCAGAATATTTATTCCTATCGCTAATGAAGAGAACAATTAAAGAAAATGACTTTGCTTGTTTTTTTGTTTGCCTACCAATATAAAAATGAATCACTTGAGAATAAATAGAAATGATGTAAAAGAAGAGAAGAAAAAACGAACTTTTTAATAGAAATTAGAGGATGATTCTAAAAAAAATGACAAAAAATACTAGAAAAAGCTTGTTATGAAATTTAATGTCCGTCTTTTAAAATAATAGTAAAAAAAGGTGTTTTTTTCTATTGCAATTTCCCATTGTCCTTGATATATTATTATTTGTTCTAATCAAAGCATAGTAGATTTTACGTTGAATTTTGTTCAAAAAAATTATTGACGTTGAGAAATCAACATGTTATAATAACAAAGTTGTTTGATTAGAGAACGCTTGAAAGTCTAAAAAAACTTTGAAAAAGTTGTTGACAAAAACTTAAAAATTTGTTAAAATATAAGAGTTGTTGAAACAAAAAAGATTAGACCTTTGAAAACTGAACAAAGCAAAGACAAACCAAATGTGTAGGGCGTCTTGATTAATTCAAGACAACAAACATTTTTAACAAGCAAGCAATAAGCTAGCAAATAATTGAGCTTAACAATCAGTAATGATTTTTCGAACTTTTTATGAGAGTTTGAT
>JADAKE010000014.1 GCA_015680865.1 Enterococcus lacertideformus
AGAAAAAAACTCGGTAGAGTTTACGAAATACTTCAAATCCAGTTTTGAGTGAACAAAATTTACTCAATAATGATAACACCACAGTGTGGTGGCGATAGCGAGAAGGATACACCTGTAACCATGCCGAACACAGAATTTAAGCTTCTTAGCGCCGATTGTAGTGAGGGGTTTCCCCTTGTGTGGATGGATGTTCATTTTTTACAAAGATGAACAAATATTCCGGCATAGCTCAGTTGGTAGTAGCGCATGACTGTTAATCATGATGTCGTAGGTTCGAGTCCTACTGCCGGAGTTCTCGTTTATGAGAAAGAGTAATGAGCTTCTTTCACTCTGGAGAGTTGTCCGAGAGGCCGAAGGAGCATGATTGGAAATCATGTAGATGGTTAATACTGTCTCAAGGGTTCGAATCCCTTACTCTCCGTAATTTTTTCCTGGCCCGTTGGTCAAGCGGTTAAGACACCGCCCTTTCACGGCGGTAACACGGGTTCGAGTCCCGTACGGGTCATTAATTGAAAAATGGAGGTTTAGCTCAGCTGGGAGAGCATCTGCCTTACAAGCAGAGGGTCAGCGGTTCGATCCCGTTAACCTCCATATGAACTGGTTCCGTGGTGTAGGGGTTAACATGCCTGCCTGTCACGCAGGAGATCGCGGGTTCGATTCCCGTCGGAACCGTCAGTCTTTTTCAATTAATTATTATATTTTTATATTGGCGCGGTAGCTCAGTTGGTAGAGCAACGGATTGAAGCTCCGTGTGTCGGCAGTTCGATTCTGTCCCGCGCCACCATGGAGGAGTAGCGAAGTGGCTAAACGCGACGGACTGTAAATCCGTTCCTTAAGGTTCAGTGGTTCGAATCCACTCTCCTCCATTTCATAGGGGCATAGTTTAAAGGTAGAACAGCGGTCTCCAAAACCGTTAGTGTGGGTTCAATTCCTGCTGCCCCTGCCATGGCGAATGTGGCGAAGTGGTTAACGCACCGGATTGTGGCTCCGGCATTCGTGGGTTCGATTCCCATCATTCGCCCTTTTTATTGGGGTATAGCCAAGCGGTAAGGCAAGGGACTTTGACTCCCTCATGCGTTGGTTCGAATCCAGCTACCCCAGTTCTATAATTTATTTTATAGATTTAAAATAATATAATGGCGGTATAGCCAAGTGGTAAGGCAGAGGTCTGCAAAACCTTTATCACCGGTTCAAATCCGGTTACCGCCTTAGTACTAATAAAATCAACTTGCCGGCGTGGCGGAATTGGCAGACGCGCTGGACTCAAAATCCAGTGCCCGTTGAGGGCGTGCCGGTTCGACCCCGGCCGCCGGTATTATTAAAAAGGTTATGATAGAAGTGTATAGCTTCAAGAAATAAGCTGTAGAATCCGAAAATAGTTTTCTTATTTTCTGGATTCTACGGCTTATTTTTAGTTCTTGTCTGGAGAGGATACTGACAGTCATTGTTATATTTTCTTGTTTATATAAGTCTACAGGTGTTAGTAAATAACATAGAAAAAATAATGAGTAAGTGAATGGATTGATAAACAGTGAAGGGATATAAGAATATAAAAAAATAAATGGCAGATAAAATTGTTCATTAAATGATTATGCCAGCACAATTTATGAAAAATATTTTTTATAAAATCGTGATATACTTGACTTTGGAAAATAGTTTATTTAGAAAGGAGAGCTCTATGATGAGATGTAGAAGTAAATTGAGGTTCATAATAATTATTTTATGTTTCATAATCCCATTTTTTGGTGCATGTCATTCTAAACCTTATGCATACAAAAATGTAGATAAGATACATATAGAAGTACGTAATTGTAGTATTTTAAATTTTAAAGGTAATGATCATACAATAACTGATCAAACCGAGATCTTAAAAATAATAAAATTAGTGGGGGAACTTAGAAAAGATATTCATAGGGAAAAGGAAAACTATTATTCTACAGTTGTAGGAGCTTCAACCTACTATATAACGCTATATTCTAAAGAAAAGATCCTTCAAGAATATAAGTTTTTTTTGAGTAAATATTTAACTATCAAAGATAGCACTGGTGAAACAGTTGATTATTATTTACATAATAGTGAAGAATTAGAATCATACTTGATAAATTTAACAAAGAGTTATTAAGTAAAATTATATACTAAATAGCAAGTTAGAATATTTTTATTCTAAAAATACATAAATTTGTAAACCTTATTTTTAATCAACACAAAAAAAGTATTTGTTTTTTACACCTTTTATAGAATAGAACCTCAAAGTTAGTGAGATTTTCTAACTTTGAGGTTCTTATGTTTTTTCATTTTAAATATCTCAAAAATGAAAGGATAATGATTTGAACGGCAGAGTCTATCTATTACTTTTATAAGGATTTATCCGCAACGATTTCGTCTTTAGAAGCTCCATTCCATTGTTCAGTGGCAGTATCCGCAACCATTTCCTCTTTAAGATCGTCATTATCAGCGAGTACTTTAGAGGTTCCTATATTACACACAACTAATATTCCTGCACATACTACTCCTAAAATTCCCATTTTTTTAATCATTCAACATCACTTACCTTTCTAATAAACTTTATTTATTGTTACAAATTCATCATACAATCAACCTTTGATTAATATTAGAAAGGCAATAAAAGAATATATGAATAAATTTGAAAAAAATAAGAATATAATCATTCAATAGATAATAACTATTTCCCAGCATTTTTAATTTTGCTTTTTTTGGCTATCTAACTTTTTAAAATAACCCAAAATATATTAGCTACAACATCTTTTGAAGATAAATCTACTTCTTTGTCCATATTTATAGTCAGTTTGATAAAGGATTGAAAGAGTAGAAAGAGTTCAAATTTAACGTTTCCTACTTCTTGTATTTTTAATAGTTATTGCTGATGATTATTAGAAAGAAAGGGATGAACATATCGTATAAAACCTTTGATTTTAAATAAAATTATATTACAATATTCGAAAAAAGAGTGGATGAATCATAATTTTTGGTAAAGTTATGATTTTTAATATTTTTTAAAATCTTTGTGGAGTAGAGTATGGGACAAAAGTAAAGATCCCTTTTGTTTCATACTCTCGGATAAACGGCGGGAGCAGAAGGAGTTGCTTCTGTCCCAGTCGCATTTTATAGAACGTTAAAGTTTTTTTAACTAGAATAAATTTATATAAAAAGGTAATTGCTAATAGTAATAAATTCCTATAAAACTTTTATGTAAAATAGCGTTTAACATATAAAAAAATCGAATATTCTTTAGGCACATTTGTTTTTTTTGTATATTTTTAGATAGTAAACTGGCTGAATAAGAATAAATACATATTATTCTTACTCCATTTATTGGTTTTGTAAAAGACTAATTTTGAATTTTTTTTTATTCTAGTATGAGTTACTCTTAATATCGTAGGAGGGAAGAATATGAATAAAAAAGTAGTAACGGTAAGTTTTATAGATAGTTCGAACATAGGGGATCAGCTGATTTCTAAAACTATAGAACAAGAATTAATTATAGATTACAAAGTGAAAAACTTTAGTTATAAGTATGTAGAAAATGATTTCTATTGTAAAAGGATAAATAAGAAAAGACGTAGCTGGCTAAATAATGTGTATAACAAGTATATAAAAAACATTAAGGTAATCCATACTTTTATAGCTAAAGCTAAATGGTTTCTATATTATAACTATAAGTTGAAAAGACAGGATAGTGAGGCACTACGAAAAGCACTACGAGAAACAGGAACTTTAATTATTGGTGGTGGGAATGTAATTTTTGATTCTAGTAAACATACTTTTTCAGCTTTAAAATTTGCTCATTTATTGGACATTGCAGAAGAAGAGGGTGCTGAAGTTTTTGTATGTTCAATTGGTATAGGTCCATTTCAAAATGAAAAGCAAGAAAAAGAAGCTGTAAGACAGCTTAATCGTTGTAAAGCTGTTGTTTTGAGAGATTCACTCTCACAGCATTATTGTATAGTAAATGGTTTTGAAACGGCTATTAAGAGCGTAGACCCTGTTTTTTTATTAAAAGCAGAAAACAAAATGTCAGATAAAGAATTGCCAATTATTGGTATTTGTGTTATTGATTATAGGATTTCCGGTGCTTCCTATGAAGAGTATATTAGTTATCTTAATAATTTGATAAGATTAATAACTATGTTGGACAATTGTTCAAATGTAAAAATAGTATTATTTTCTACTGAAAAAGAAGATTACAAGACTGTCAATGAGTTAGGAAAAGAGCTACGTGATATGACTTCAGTCTCTTGTTACACTTTAGAAAGCGATAAAGAACTTCTTACGATGTACTCAAATTTTGATTTGATAATTGGCACAAGAATGCATTCTATGATTGTAGCTATTTCTCAAACTATTCCTATTATTGGGTTATCTTGGCAGCAAAAAGTAGATGAAATGTTTAAAAATATAAATTTAACTGATAATTGTTATGATATAGCAAACTTAGAAGATTACCTGGATGAAATAGTAGACAAATCAAAAAAAATTATTAAAAACAATCAAAGGTGTGTGGAAGAAATGGATGTTATAAAAAAGAAATTAGTTGACGAATTTTTAATTGTGAGAAAAGAGTTTGAACACTTTATGAGTTAGCGAAGAAAAATTTTAAATTAAGTAATTAGTGAATAAATACTAGAAGTACTTTTTGGAGAAAAAATTGGTAGTCGCATTGTTCAACATATGTATAGATAGTTATCTGTAATAACTTATGTTTTTTTACTCTAGTATTTATAAAAATAAGAATTTAATTGATCTGGAAAAGCAAGACAAAACGCATAAATGATTTAATGGATTTAACGTATCTACGAATAATTAGGAATTTGATCACTCAAACAATTGATAAGCAAAAATTTCACCCATAGATGAATACTTTTTTCAATTGAAGTAAGTACAGCAAAATAGCGGTTTCGATTGCGATAATAGGTAATTATTGAGATATCAAATAATTCAGTCAAGCGTTCAATCGACAGTTCATTGGTATTCTGGTTAATAAAATGAACGATATTTTCTAATGCCCCCACTTTTTCTGGGATGAGAGAAAAAATTTTTTTAAAGAGCCGAATCCTTATTATTCTTTTCTAGTTCTTGTTTGGCTGTTTA
This sequence comes from Enterococcus lacertideformus, assembly GCA_015680865.1. Lineage (GTDB taxonomy): Bacteria > Bacillota > Bacilli > Lactobacillales > Enterococcaceae > Enterococcus_B > Enterococcus_B lacertideformus. The sequence continues at coordinate 5,110 of JADAKE010000014.1, forward strand.
TCTTGATTTTCTGAGGCGACGAGAAGAAGAATAAAGTCTTTTTTTATTATTAGTAAGGTACTATTTTTTTAAGTAAAAATCATTCTAGTACTAGGGTTGCAAAATGCCTTTTGATGTTTAGTAGTTGTTTCTCCTGCCGTTTACATGTATTTTGAGTATGAAACAAAAGTGTTCTTTACTTTTGTCTCACACCCACTCTTTTTTAATTGTATCTTACTTATAGTGTTATTTCGTATGCCTTAGTTTTTTCATTAAAGATAATAGCATACAGGAAGTAGCTTAGATATATACTAGTAATTATATTGAATTTCCAAAGAACTACTAGTTTAATTATTCATAATCTGCAGATGAGCTAAGTGGTGAGTAGTTCACAAAAGGAATAACAGTTGCAAAGCATTAATCTTCAAAAGGATAATAAGTTACAGATATTTATTATTTCTAGATGACACAATTGAGATTCAAGTAAAGAGGAAATACGCCAATTTAAGATTATAAGAAGATCAGTCAAGAGGATTTTGGAAGATATCGAGTTATTTAATGTATTTCAAACTTAGCTAAAAGTGAACGAATATATGTAGATGAAAAAATTAATAATTTTCTATTGAATTGTTCAATTAATAGTAGGTAGATCGAAAGAAAAAGTCACTGAATTCTTAAAGAACTCCCTCTATTTTTATGAGGATAATCATCAAAGAACTCATCATTTAATTTTATACCAAAATATTAGTACTTTGATTATTGAAAGTATAAAGAAAATCGCAGAAAGCTTAGAGTTTGATCAAAATAACCTCAGATTATTACATTATAGAATAAACCTTTTTAATAAGTCGATAATTACAGTGAATGAAGCTAAAGAAGTTATAATAAAAGAAGATGTTAAAAACATGCTAGTTTGTATAGAAAAAATTATGGAATCCTAATTTGTACAAATAATTCATATTGAAGCTCATTGGGAAATAAAAAATAGTAGTATATATTTTAAAAAGAGTCTTTTGCTCATTGAAGATAGCGATGTAAGAGTCAGAGCAACCGTAGCTGAAATTTTAGTTTACAATGAAGACTATAACCTGAAGTTTGATGACATTATTGGTTCTCTTTCTCCAGATAATTCTTATTATATAAGAAAATTAATGATTGATTCCTAAAAAATGAAGTTGTTCAATAACTACAGTGATTTCCAATATCCTCCTTTAGATGATCAGCTTGATTATTTCTACAGTATAGTACTTTTCAAAATGTTATTCCCAGTATTATTTAACCCTTGATGAAATACATGATACATCTGGTATGTTTATTAATATAATTGAAACAAAAAATTTAACTAAAAAATATGGGCAACAGGTTGCAGTTGATCAATTAAACATTAAAATTCCTGCTGGGAAGTTAACTGGTTATTTAGGTACAAATGGCGCTGGAAAGTCAACAACGATTCAAATGCTTACAAAAACATTAACTCCTAGTTCTGGTGAGATCTACTACTCAAATAATAAGGGGCGAAAAAACATAGGAGTTGTCTTTCAGAATAGTATTTTAGACAATGAATTAACAGTCTTTGAAAATTTATTTTTAAGAGGAAAAATGTATCAGACAGTTGAAAAAGATGAAATTATTTCGTTGATGGAAAAAACGGGTGTGAGTTCATTTTCGAAAAGAAAATATGGAAATCTTTCAGATGGAATGCGTAGAAAAGTTGACATTACGAGAGCCTTAATCAATCAACCAGTTCTCTTATTTTTGGATGAGCCTACAACCGGTTTAGATCCACAATCTAGAAAAGAAATATGGGAATTGCTAAATGAACTTAAGCAAAATGGATTGGGTATTTTTCTAACGACCCACTATTTAGAGGAAGCCGAATTTGCGGATTATATCTATATTTTGGAAAAAGGAAAAATTTTAGAAGAAGGTTCGGCCTATGAATTAAAGAAGAAGTATGGCCAGACCATCGTAAATTTATTTAGTAACCAAATGATAGCGCTAGAAAAAAAATTGAAGAATTATCATATGAGCAAAAAATCAGAACATAACATTGAAGTTTGTATAGAAAATAAAGAGGAAGTCATATCGTTGTTACGACAAGTCGAAGAGCTAATCTTTGACTTCTCCTATCATCCTATCGGCATGAATGATGTATTTTTAAAAATAACTGGAAAGGAGTTTAAACATGATAGCGTTGTGTAAGAGAAATTTAAAAATCTACTTTTCGAATAGTATGACAGTATTTTTTTCTTTATTAGGAGCTTTAATAGCATTTGGATTGTATTTATTATTTTTACGGAAAAACATGCTCACGCAATTTGATAGTCTTTTAGATGGACCTGTTATTGCTGATTTTTGGGTTTTGGGAGGGATCTTAGCAACAACCAGTTTAACTACTTCATTTACTGTTTTAGGCCAATTTATTAAAGATAAAGCTGAAAATAAATTTATGGATTTTATTATTACGGATAAAAAAGCTTCTCACTTACTGATTGGCTACTTTTTAAGTGGGTTTATCATCTCATTTCTTATGCAAATAGCAGTTCTAATTCTTTGTCTAAGCTATTTTTATTTTCATGAAAATAGCCAATTTACTTTTATGATGGGACTGAAGACTTTAAAAATTATTGTATTAAGTTCTTTAAATGCGACAGCTGTTAATTTAATCCTTTGTACATTTATCAAAACTGAAAATACCTTACGTACAATTAGTAGTATCTTAGGTGCTGTCTCTGGGTTTATGTGTACTGCGTATTTGCCTATAGGATCATTTAGCGGGTTTACAGAAACCATTATTAAAATTTTACCAATATCTTATGCTTCATCCAGTTTTCGTAGAATCTTCCTTTCTCCATTGTTCACTAGCATACCTAGTGATCAGGTGACATCGTTAAAAGAACATCTAGGAGTGGGGTATATTTGGGATGGCTATCTTACTTCTGCTGCTATAGTATAGTAGTATTTTACTTGTCACCACTATTTTTTGTTTAGTATTATTATTTGTATGTAGTAAAAAAATCACACAGGCAAGTATTTCTTAGTTCATATACATGCTATGGCATACATTGGAGGTGACTGTTTGAATATCTGCTTCAAGAGAAATACTCAAGCCAATGAAATTTCTGTTACTGTAGAAAAAAATCTATGGATAGTGAGGTCGAACGGCTGTTTACTTATCTAAATGACTATGAGAAACATTCTCATATGTTATCTATAGAAAAAAAGGGCCAAATTTATAAAATTCCTTTTCTGGAAATATTATGGATTGAAGTGATAGGTGATTATACTAGTATCTATACAGATACCATACATCTACGTGTTAGAAAAACTCTTCAATCCATTGAATCAGAATTACCTCCTAAAAATTTTATAAGAGCCAGTCGTAATACGCTTGTGAATATCAAAAAAATCAAAAAAGTAGAAAATAGTTTTTCTGGAACTATGTCTGCTACTTTATTAAATAATCAAAGCGTTCATATTAGTCGTAAATACTGGAAAAATATTAAGAAAAGGATTTTGGATAATGACTAAATTAAAGGGACCCATCAAATATTTTCTCATTGGTGTAGGTTTTGGTAGTTTTTTTTACTGAGTGTACAACTAAGTTATAAACAAATAGTAGAGATTTCAAGAAATGAATTTTTGGTAGTTATTTTAGCCAGTGGTCTTATAGGTCTATATTCTCATTTATTTCATAGTGAGAAAATAAATATTTTAGTAGCTGAGATTATTCATTTTACTTTGACTTTAGGAACGGTTTTATTGGTTGCTTACTTTTTTTATCACGTAACTAGTTGGAAGCTTTATTTAATCATATTTTTTGTGTTTATCAACATCTATGTATTTGTTTGGTTGGTGATGCTTTTATTTACCAATCATGAAATAAAAGCAGTGAATAAAAAATTAGTACAAAATAGAGAGAAAAGAAACTAGATATAGAGAATTTAGAGGATTAGATAATTCTAGTCCTTTTTTACTTTCTCATTAGAATACGTCTGTTTATTTTAACTCCCGTACAAAATCCTTTAATGATTTTTAAAGAGGAGAGTAACCACAAAGAAATGATAAAAAAGGAGAAATATGCTGTTAAATCATCTAAGCCTACAAATAAAGAAACGGTAAAATGAAGAATTAATGCTCTATGTCATTGAGTATATAATAAATGTGTTTAATAGTAATATAAGCAAATTGAATTGTATATAAAACGTATTATAAAGGGTATCTAAAGCAGGCACATAAAAGAAATCTTTTTAATAGATGTGCTGATTTTTACGATTTACCATTCAGAGTCTTTCATGAATCCAAGTTTAAAAAAATCTAGGGTGCAAAACAAAAGAACAAGCTTAGTGATAAGAATTATTTTTGTTGAAGAAGCGCCCGAAGTCGTTACTGCAGCTTGTCGCATTAATCAACAAAAGTTCTTAGTTCCAAAATAAAGAAGTTCAATTTTTTAAATCGTATAGTTTTCAGACATCTAAAAAATAGCTTGAATTGTTTGAAAAAAAATAATTATAGGATATAGTGCTCAGTAGGAAGAAATTTTTATATAGAATAATCAGGGAGCTTATAAATGAAGAAAACTGAAACAAATGATAATCAAGAAGCAACTTCTCAACAGCCAAACAGAGGAAAAACATGAGAAGCTGTTTTGTGTGATTCTTTCTTAATACTGAGGACAACCCGCTCTTTTCATAACCTCTATCTACAATGTTCACAGCATTGCTTCTGCGGAATTAAGTCCAAACACTCAAAAATATGAGAAGCTATTTTAGCAAATCACTTCTTATTTGTTTGGAACTGACCGCTTCTTTCATAACCTCTTATCAACGGTGTTCAAGCATCAGCTCCTTGACATAAGTCTAATTTTTTTTTAAATATGAAAAACTATTTCAAAAAATTTAGACTTATTGTCATCGGAGCTACTCGATGCTTTCACAACCTCATTCTTTAATTTGAACGGACATCGAGTAAGGAATAATTACGTACGTCAAATCGATTTCTGCTTGTAGAAAATTCAATTGGCTGACCATCTTTTAAATAAACGACTTGCTGAACTTCTAAAATCGGATCAGTTGTTGAGCAATTTAAATAGTTTTGATCGAAGATGGTGCTTTTATCTGCGGAAATTGTACGATAAGCGCCAGCAAAATAAAGTTTCAACTCTTGATGTAAGTAATTGTAGATAGAAGAGAGTAAATGTTCTTTTTTTAAACCAGGTACTAAATGGACAGGCATAAATGTATGTTCCAAAATATAAGGTTCATTTTCTAAAATTCGCAATCGATGAATATTATAAATGGGCTGTTCTATACCGATCATTAGTTTTTCTTGAATGAAAGGATCAGGAAACTCAACATCAAATTGGATAATCTGACTTGTAAGTGAACGATGGCGACGTTTCATCTGATGACTAAGACCTTCATACTCATTTGCAGATGAACTGTCTTTTTCGATAAAAGGATGGTCCAAAATTTTGGTTCCAGAGCCTCTTTGTGAATAAACCAAACCTTCCATTGCTAAAATATTGATGGCTTTTTTAATCATCATACGGCTTGCACCAAATTCGTCTACTAAACTGATTTTATTAGGTAAAAAACTATTAGGTGGATATTCATTTGAACGGATTCTTTCCCTTAATATATTGGCTATTTCTTCATATTTTGGCACATTATTCACCTCATATTTGAGTATAACGAAAGTTAATACGTTCGACAAGAAAGAAATAACAGAGACAACAAGCAAGCGTGATCAATCATAAACATGTCAAAATGTTTTATGATTGATCACGCTTGGTCATAAAAGTTCATTTTTCGTAGCATTCAAAAACTCCACGCAAACGATTCTACGAATAAATGCTTATCACTTTATTTATAAGCAAACATAGTTAAACGACATCTAAATTTGGCTGTTTATCCAAAACTTTTAAGAATGGATACCAGATAAAAGCGACAATCACAAAGTCAATAACTTGTAAAAGTCCTACCAAGTCATGAATTGGTTGCTAAAACACCGCTGGCAATGATTGGGACCGTCCATGGGACAGAAACTCCTGTTGGAGGAGGAACGATTCCAGTAGCCATTATCAAATAGTTAAAGGTTGTGACAATTAGCGGTGCCACGATCCAAGGAATTAAAATCGTTGCGTTCAATACGATAGGTAAGCCAAAAATAGCTGGTTCGTTGACATTGAAAATACCTGGTGCTAAGGCTAAACGACCGACATCACGGTATTGCTTTTTCTTTAATATAAAAGCCATTAAAAGAACCACTGCTAAAGTCATACCTGAACCACCAATACCTACTGTGAAGGTTTCCATAAATGGTTTCGTGATGATGTGAGGTAATTCTTTACCATGTTGATAAGCTTCTAAATTATCTAACATTAATGTATTCCAAAGTATTCCAAATAGGATCCATGACAGAGTTAACGATAATTTGACCGTGTAAGCCAAAAAACCATAGGAATTGGATAAAGAATAAAGCAATCAAAGTTGCAGGTAGACTACTCCCCAAACCAGTTAATGGTTTTTGGATCACTTCATACACTAAGTCATGAAGATTTGCATGGAATAAGCCAGTCATGATGGCATTGATAATCAAGAAAACAGTTAAGGTCACGACTGCTGGAATCAAAGCCGCAAAAGATTTCGTTACTGCTGGTGGAACACCCTCAGGCATTTTGATTTGCCAGCCACGTTTGGTGATTCTGCAGTAGATTTCAGTTGCTAAAAATGCAGCGATCATGCCGATGAACACCCCTTTAGCTCCTAATCGATCAAGAGACAATACACCTGAAATTTCTTCCCCACCAGCTGTGGTCATCACAAAAGGAGTGAGAATCAAAAAGCTTGCAAAAGAAACCGCTCCGCCAAAAATACCTTCGACATTATATGATTTTGATAAATAATAGCCAATACCAAAAGTAACAAAGACAGACATGACACTCATTGTTGCATTTTGTCCATTTCCAAACAGTGTACTTAAGGTCCCTTTTGTACCATCACTGAAAAATGGTAAATTGTTTACAACCACCACAATGGAACCAAACATTGTTAAAGGAAAGGATAGCATAAAAGCGTCTCTCAACACAGTTAAGTAACGATTTTGCCCTAACAGATTTGCTAAAGGCATAATTTTTTGAGAAAGTTTATCCATAGAACCATTCATTTTTTTCACCTCAAATTTATTTTGCAATCGATTACAAGTGAAGTATAAACGGAGTTTAGTTTAATGTCTAGTCATTTATTTAAAAAGTATTGATTTATTTTTGCTTGTTGTTTATGATAACAATATCAAACGAAAATAAGTGAGGGTAAAATAATGACAAAGTATCATTTTCCAGAAGATTTTTGGTGGGGGACAGCTGCTAGTGGACCGCAAACAGAGGGTAGAATTAATGGAGATGGAAAAGGGGCAAATATCTGGGATTATTGGTATGGCTTAGAACCAGAAAAATTCTTCAATCAAGCGGGACCTGAAAAAACCTCTCAAGTTTATACAAAATATAAAGAAGATGTTCAATTGATGAAAGAAACAGGACACAATACTTTTCGTACTTCTATTCAGTGGAGTCGTTTGATTCCTACTGGGAGTGGCGAAGTAAATCAGCAAGCTGTTTCTTTTTATCGTTCTTATTTTATGGAGCTGCTAGAACAAGGAATTGAACCATTTGTCAATTTATATCATTTCGATATGCCTTTGGATTTACAAAAAAAGGCGGTTGGTTATCACGTCATACAGTCGATGCCTATGCTGCCTATGCAAAAACTTGCTTTGAGCTGTTCGGCGATCTAGTAAAAAATGGTTTACTCATAATGAACCGATTGTACCAGTAGAAGGCGGTTATTTATATCAATTCCATTATCCCACTCATATCAACTTGAAAGAAGCGATCCAAGTAGGTTTTCATGAAAACTTAGCAAGTGCGAAGGCAATCAATGCTTATCACAAAATCGGTCAAGAAGGAGAAATTGGGATTATTTTAAATTTAACTCCTAGTTATCCTAGAGATGAAAATAATCCTGAAGATGTTAAAGCAGCAAAGATTGCTGATGCTTTTTTCAATCGCTCATTTCTTGATCCAGCAGTGAAAGGAGAATTTCCACAGGAACTAATTGCAATAGTGAAAGAGTTAGAAATGATGCCAGAGATGAGGGCGGGAGATCTAGCGACAATTGCAAAAAGAAATCAGGCAAAATTACACATTTTATATGTGAATGAGGTAATGGGCAATTATTTTGGTGATTTTGCTTTTGTCACAACGAATTTACAAGAAGAATTGGATGAAGTAGCAGAGAATCAAATGAAAGAGCATCGTAACTTAGCGATTGAAAAAGGGTTAACGGATATTGAAACCTACATTTTGTATGGATATCCTAAAACATTGATTGCTAATTTCAATGAATCAAAAGAGAAAATCGACTTAATCGTGATGGGTGCAACAGGCTTAAATGCGGTTGAACGAGCGTTAGTTGGCTCGACAACGTCTTATGTGGTCAACCATGCACCATGCAATGTCTTGGTAGTCAAATAATCAAAATAATTAGCGTTTCAGACCTTGTTTCAGACCTTTTAGAAAAACAGGGTGTTTTTCTAAAAGGTCTTTTGCTTTTTTAACTCTTCAGAAGAGAAAAAAACTGTACATTTAAATAAATTTGATTGCTTAAATTAGGAAGTGGTATAGTAAAAGGGTAAGAAAATAGCAGAAAAAGATAGAGAAAAAAACAAAGGAATGAGAAGAATGGATGAACAATATGTACAAGTCATGACCATAGCTGGTTCGGATAGCGATGGCAGTGCCGGAATGCAAGCGGATATGCATACTTTTTTTACACGGGGTGTTTACGGTGTGTCGATCCTGACTGCTTGTGTTGCAGGAAACTCTTATGGTATCGGCGCCAGTGTTACCTTACCAAGTGATTTTATTGCTGAAGAATTTTCTTTAATTGCAAAAGATTACCAAGTAAAAGCAGCTAAAACAGGGATGCTAGCTGACGAAGAACTGATTGAAACAGTGGTAAAAAATTATCAAAAATATGAGTTTGGACCTTTAGTGGTTGATCCGGTTATTGTCACCAAGCATGGGAATCTATTATTAGAGGAATCTGCTTTAACTACTTTAAAGGCAAAGCTTTTGCCTTTAGCAACCGTTTTGACTCCCAATTTTTATGAAGCCGAAAAGTTAACGGGCCGTTCGTTAAAAAACGACGAGGATTATGTCCAAGCCGCAATCGACCTTAAAAATTTGGGGGCAAAAAATGTTATGATAAAGGGGTTCCACACAAGTAAAAGCAACCAAGAAGAAGTGAGAGATTATGTTTTGCTTGAATCTGGAAAATCATTCTGGTTAAGTGAGGCTTTTTACCCAACGAATCGGATAAATGGTACAGGAGATACTTTATCTGCTTGTATTGCAGCAGAATTAGCTAAAGGAAAAACGGTCGAAGAAGCGATTCTAACTGCAAAAGTATACGTTAATTGTGCGATTCGAAAGGAAATCATCGTTGGACATAAATACGGACCGATCAATCACTGGGAAGCTGCAGAACAACTAATGATAGAAAATAGTGGACAAAAGAAAATAGAATAAAAATAAGTCCTAAAAATCTCAAAAATTTTTGAGCCAGATTATTCCACTGTCTCTTCACACGCCAATACGTCAACTATAAAAAATATAATAAGTATCATAAAAACAATAAACCGAACTAGGCTAGGACAGAAGCGTTTAACTCTAAGAAAGAAAATTGACAAGAAACACAAAAACTAGTTTTTGTGTTTCTTGTCACCTACTTGGTGCTTTTCAAATTTTTGTGAATTTTAGCTTATTTACGAATTATTTGCTTCTGATTACATATTTAGGGTATTGAACGAAAGTGTTATTTAGTTTTCTTCCCATATTCGTTCGTTTTATCAGTGTAGGGGTTCTTTTCTGAATGATTGCTTTTTTGTTTTTTTAAAAGAGCAGTCACTTAATAAGTGATCGCAAATATTTTGTCTACATCTCCTTATTATTGTGGCATAACTATTACTACAGTAAGAAATAGTGCCAGCCCTATACAAATAAATACATCTTGTTTACAGAATCGGAGAAAATAAGCGAGAGATTTGTTGTTTAAATAGTAACCAGCCAGACATTTCTTTTACTGTTTCAGTCGTCATCGGCTGACACTGTTTTTCATCTAGTAAAAATTGTTTTGCTAATTGGTCCAAAAAGACTTGATCATAGATCACAGCACTTGTTTCAAAATTTAATCGATAGCTACGAATATCCTGGTTGGCCGAGCCAACCATACAAATTTCGTCATCCATGATCAAAGTTTTAGCATGTAAAAAACCTGCTTCATAAACTAAAATTTGAACGTTTTCTTTAATCAATTGTCGTGCGTAATATTGGGTTGCCCGATAAATGAAAGGATGGTCTGGTTTATTAGGAATCATGATTTTTACTTCCACTCCTGAAGCTGCTGCTATTTTAAGGGCAGCAATTACACTTTCATCTGGAACAAGGTACGGTGTTTGGATCCATACCCTTTTTTTGGCGGCAGTGATCAGTTTAATGAAAGATAATTTAATTTGTTCACGTTCATTGTTTGGGCCACTAGATACCAATTGAATTGATGTATTCGCATGCTTAAACTCCTGTCCATGCTCTTTTTGAAAAAAGTAGTTAAGATGATAAACGACTTTCTTTTCTTCTGGAACAGAAACATTCCAATCGGTTAGAAAGCGCAACTGGAATAAAGAAGCTGCTGCCCCATAAATACGAATATGTGTATCTCGCCAGTAGCCAAATTTTTTCGTCGGATTGACATATTGATTGGCAATGTTGAAGCCACCTATATAGCCAATTTTACCGTCAACCACTACGATTTTTCGGTGATCATGGTAATTTAAACGAAAGCGGAGCAATGCTCTTTGAGAAGTAACAAATGTATGGACATGACCGCCATTTTGGATCAGACGATTAAAATCTTTTGCTTTTGTTCCGTGAGATCCAAAAGCATCGTACAATAGACGTACTTCGACTCCTTCAGCCGCTTTTTCTTCAAGTACTGATAAAACTTGTCGTCCAATATTGTCGGTGACGAAGGCATAATATTCAATATGGATCGAATGTTTTGCTTGTCTGAGATCATTTAAGAGTGAAGTCAATTTTTGTTGTCCATCGGTCAGAAAAGTAACGGAATTGCGACGGGTCAGTGGCATTCGATTTAAAGAAGAAAAGAAGTCAACAAATTGTTGATGTTCTTCATCGTCCATCACGGAATCATAGTGATCCATCGTGTTGCCTTTAAAATCCCGAAAATTTTCTAGTTCTTTCAGATCGCTTTGTTTTAAGTAGAACTTTTTCTTATCAGTCAGTCCACGACCAAAGAAAAGATAAAGGACAAAACCAAGACCAGGAAGAGCAAAGAGCACCAGCAACCATGACCAGATTGCCGCTACATCGCGGGGTTTGATTAAAATAGTCACTAACGCAATTAGTGCATTAATCACATAAAGAATAGTAATAATAGTTGTGACCATAATAAAATCCTCCTTTTTTAGAATAACAATAGACATTATATCATGAGAACGAGTGAAAAACTAAATTTGAGCGTGCACAGAAAATAAGAAAGCGGAATAAATAAAAGAACGCAAAGTAAATAGTTGCAATTTTTTAGACGTTCATGTAGGATAATAATATAGTTGAATATCTCCTTAGGGGAGTAACCGACAACATTAGTTGTGATAATATCAACAGTAAGTTAACCAAATGGTTTTCTGGTATTGTATGAAATGGTGAGACCTAAGATAAATACGGATTTGTCTTAGGTCTCTTTTTTTCAGTCAGAAGACTATTTGTTAACGAAAAAAATATAATGGGGGATGGAATTTGGAAAACAAGGAACAGGCTCAGCAAATGGTCTATAAAGAATCAATTGACTCGCTGATGCAACAGACACAGAGCTCGATGGATGGTTTAAGTACATCACAGGCGAAAGAAAAATTAGAAAGAGATGGACTGAATCAGCTTAAAGAAGCACCTAAAAAACCAACTTGGAAACTCTTCTTGGAAACATTTAAAGATGCGATGGTGATCGTCTTACTGATTGTCGCATTGATCCAAATGGTCATGGGTGATTATATTGAGTTTTTCGTTATTTTCGCTGTATTGATGTTGAACTCTGTTATCAGTGTGATCCAAACGAAAAAAGCAGAAGGTTCTTTAGAAGCATTAAAAAATTTATCTGCACCTGATGCACGTGTGATTCGAGATGGTCAAGAAAAAACAATACCTGCTAGTGAATTAGTATTAGGTGACATTGTTTTACTAGATGCGGGAGATTATGTCCCAGCTGATGGTCGTTTATTAGAAGCTGGTTCCTTAAAAGTAGATGAAGGAATGCTTACAGGTGAATCTGTAGCATCAGAAAAAGAAGTTATAGCGATTACCAAAACGGTGCCAATCGGAGACCGTGTGAATATGGTTTTTAGTGGGACAATTATTACTTATGGTCGGGGAAAGTTCTTAGTAACAGCTACAGGTAATAACACAGAAATCGGAGAAGTTGCAGGACTACTTGAGTCAACGACTGAACAAGTGACGCCTCTTCAACGTGGATTAGATAAATTTAGTAAGAAATTAAGTTTAGCTATTTTAGCTTTATCATTAATTATTTTAGGAATCCAATTGTTTCGTATTTATTTAGGTGAAGGAACAAATGATTTAACATCGGATATTATAAGCGCTGTGATGTTTGCGGTAGCGGTGGCGGTAGCAGCTATTCCAGAAGCTTTACAGTCGATTGTTACTATCGTGTTATCGTTAGGAACAAACAAAATGGCTAAACGTCATGCAATTATCCGTAAACTGCCAGCAGTTGAAACACTTGGTTCTACTAGTATTATTTGTACAGACAAAACCGGAACATTGACACAAAATAAAATGACTGTTGTTGATTATTATTTAGCCAATGGTGCTACAGGGGACTTCAAAAATGATCCAACCAAATGGACAGATGATGAAAGACGCTTGATTGAAATCAGTGTTTTAGCAAATGATGCCTCAATCACTGAAGATGGAACAAAACTTGGAGATCCAATAGAAGTAGCGTTTATTGATTTCAGTGAGAAGTTGAATCAACCTTACCAAGACATCCGCAACAATTATCCAAGACAAGCAGAATTACCATTTGATTCTGACCGAAAATTGATGTCGACAGCTCACAACGTTGACCAAAATCAATACCTTTTTGTTAAAGGGGGACCTGATATTGTTTTTTCACGTAGTAAAAAGGTGTTGCTAGATGGCGAAGTTGTACCAATGACGGATGAATTGATGAAAAAATTCAAAGAGCAGAATGAAGCTTTCTCTAAAAACGCCTTGCGTGTATTAGCTTTTGCTTATCGTCCAATCGAAAGTACAGACTTGACTTTTGAAGATGAAAATGATTTGATCCTAGTTGGATTACTTGCGATGATCGATCCTCCAAGAGATGAAGTCACACAAGCTGTAAAAGAAGCAAAAAGCGCAGGGATCAAAACAATCATGATCACAGGTGACCATAAAACGACAGCTGTTGCGATTGCCAAGGAAATTGGGATTTTTGAAGAAGGTGATCAAGCACTTACCGGAACTGAATTAGATGAGTTGACAGAAGATCAATTAAATAAAGTTTTAGAAAAAGTGACAGTATATGCTCGCGTGTCTCCAGAAAACAAGATCCGTATTGTTCGTGCTTGGCAAACGAAAGGGCACATTTCAGCAATGACCGGAGATGGTGTTAATGATGCACCTGCTTTGAAACAAGCAGATATCGGTATTGCAATGGGGACTGGGACGGACGTAGCAAAAGATGCAGCAGCAATGGTCTTAACAGATGATAATTTTGCTTCGATCGTTAGTGCAGTGGAAGTTGGGCGAAATGTCTTTGATAACATAAAGAAAGCAATCTCTTATTTATTCTCAGGAAACTTAGGGGCGATCATTGCGATCATCTTTGCATTAGTAGCAGACTGGTCAAATCCATTTACTGCTTTACAATTATTGTTTATCAATCTAGTCAATGATTCACTACCTGCAATTGCATTAGGAACAGAAAAAGCAGAACCTGCGACAATGAATCGACCACCAAGAGATCCAAATTATGGTATCTTTACAGATAAAACGTTGATTTCTGTTACCTATCGTGGAGTATTAATCGGTATTGCTGTCATCTTTGCTCAATGGTTAGGGATGCAACATTCACCAGAATTTGGTGTCGCGATGTCCTTTTCTACATTGATTTGGTGCCGTACACTTCAAACCTTTCCAGCTCGATCAAATACGCAAACTGCGTTCCAAGCTGGATTCTTTTCAAACCGCAGTGTCTTATTAGCTGTTGTCGTATGTAGTGCACTTTATTGCTTAACAATGATACCTGGTTTGAAACAAGTGTTCTCTATTCCAGCTGCTTTTGGTTTGACTGAAGTATTGACATTTATCGGGATTGCCTTAGTGACAATCATTTTAATGGAAATCACAAAATTGATTCTTGCTCAAGTACAAAAAAATAAATAATATATAGGAAAAAGAAGTTGTGACAGAGGTACGCAGCGCTAAGAAATAAGCCTAAGAATCAGAAAATAGTTGTTCCTATTTTCTGGATTCTTAGGCTTGTTTCTGCATCCATACTAACCTCCTAAATTTAGATAGTGGGTTATCTTTTGGAGGTTAGTACAAAAAAGAGATTGTGAAACGACTGTTCTGCATCAAGCAATAAGAACGAATAGAGAAAAACAGCTCTTTATATTTTGGAAAATCAGAGCTTATTGCTGAGGAGTTGATTCTTGAATACCATTTAGTTGCTTTTAGGGAGTTGTATAGACTTATGTCAGAGTTTCTTTAAATGCTGTTTATATTGTTCCTCATTTCAAGTAAGTTTTGCTGAGTTGTTTTATTCATATCACACTATTTTTGTAGTATAGGAAATGAATGATAGAATAAGTGACAAAGGGATATTTTTTTATATAAGAGTGGAGTAAAGGTATAGTCTAGATGTTATTTTTGATGACAAATCGTACTTCTTGATAAATATGGTAGAGAAACAGAATCGATATTTATTAATTAATACATTGACATAACAGCAAATATGTAAGAAGCTCAATGGAAAGATAAGAATGTCAGAAAATTAATATTTATTCCGAAAAGCAAAAAATATAAGTAATATTATTATAGGAGAAAATCTATGGATGAATTAGAATGGGACGAGTTTGCCCAAGAATATTATCTAAACCAACTGGAATCTCGGACGACGATCGTAAGGGATGTTATAGATTATTTAAAAAACAAAAAAATATTGCCTACTTCCCAAATAGTAGATGTTGCTGGTGGAGCAGGACGTTATTTACCTATGGCAGAAGAAGCATACAGTTATAGATTGATTGATTTTTCAACTGAAATGTTAAAATTTGCGGAAGAAGAAGCTGGTAAACTCAGATTAAAAAATGTTCAAGTGAAGAAATTATCTTTTGCAGAGTTTTTAAAAAGCAAGGAAAGATATGCGTTAATTTTTACAGCTGCTAATCCCGCCTTAGACAATACCCAAAAATTAGAACAAATGTTAAAAAAAATGAACGAGGCTTGTGTCGTTGTTGGAGTCGTGAGTTCAAAAGACGACTTGTTTTTACCCTTAGAAAAACGACTAGGAATTTATGAAGAAGACCATACAGCTTCTCCAGATCTAATGGATCAATTTGAGAAATATTTGAGGCAAAGCAATCATTCGTATCAGACCAAAGAATTCACGTATATAATTAAAGAAGAAATTACTCGTGCGTTGATGGAAGATTATTATAAAGAGTATAAAGGAGAACAAAGATTTATTGATTTTGTGGATCAGTATTTTTTACAGGATGAAACAATAATCAGTACAACATATTGGATCTATCGCTTATTGCTGATCCAGTAAAAAACAAGGGGAATAATACAATAAAAGAAATGGTATTCAGAGGCTTGCATCTGCGACAATAAGCCTGAATAGAGGAAAAACATGAAGAGCGGTTTTTTCTATTCGTTCTTATTGCTTGATACAGAACAATCTTTTCATCTCCTCTTTTTTAAAGGTTGTTCAAGTATCAGTTCCTTGAAATAAGCCGAAATTTTTTTATATTTAAAAAAATTTCGGCTTATTTGTCAGCGGGAGCTAACCGATGCTTTTAAGACCTCTTCTCATAAACGGTATTCCCAGTATTACTTCTGTGGAATTAAGAACAAAAAATCAAAAATATGAGAAGCTATTTTCGATTTTTCGTTCTTAATTTTTGAAGCAGATCATGTTGTTCACAACCTTTTTTTATCTGTGTTTGTAGTAGCGTATATCATTTTCTACTTTGTAGATTGAAAAAGGTACATCAGAGCTATATTCTGCAGTTTCGCCATTTTCTGGTAGTCGCTCACTAAAGATAGCTTCGTATTCATCCACTGTGACTTGTTGTCGCAAGTCGAGCATCTCTTGGTGATTTTCAGTCATCAGGTGTTCTTGATAGCCTTCAACGAGATAACCAGTGAAAAATTCACTGACAGCACCTGAACCGTAGCTAAATAAACCAATTCGATCACCTGCTTTTAACGCTTGTGTGTTTTCCAAAAGAGAAATTAATCCAAGATAGAGTGATCCTGTATAAAGATTTCCGATTCGACGACTATAGCGAATGCTTTCTTCATAGCGCGCAAGAAGACGAGATTGGTTTTCTTCATTAGTCTGATCTAGAACGCTTTGTAGTGCTTTTTTCCCCATTTTTGTATAAGGGATATGAAAACTTAACGCATCATAGTCTGCTAAAGTAAATCCTGTTATCTCTTTGTGATGATTCCATACTTTTTGAAAAGATTCAATGTAAGTCGAGTTAGACAATGGACCATCAACCACTGGAAATTGACAACAATTTGGACGCCAGAAGTCATAAATATCTTCCGTTAAGAAAGTACTGTCATCTTCGATAGAAAGAATACGTGGTTCTTTTGTAATCATCATAGCAACTGCACCAACACCTTGTGTGACTTCGCCACCGCTGGCTAATCCGTATCGTGCAATATCGCTTGCGATTACTAGAACTTTACGCTCAGGATGCTTTTTTATATATTCCTTAGCCATGTGTAAGGAAGCAGTTCCACCATAACAGGCTTCTTTCACTTCAAAAGAGCGAGCAAATCGTTGAACTTTTAACAAATGATGAATAATTACAGCACTCGCTTTTGACTGGTCAATACCGGATTCTGTACCAACAATGACCATATCGATTAACTCACGGTCTTCGTCGGTAACAATTTTGCTTGCAGCATTTGCGCCTAGTGTAACGATGTCTTCTGAGACGCGGTTAATAGCCATTTGGTCTTGCCCGATCCCAATGTGGTATTTAGCGGGATCATCTCCTCTGCGATGAGCTAGTTCTGTCATATCTAAATATAAATTTGGAATAAAAAAGGAAATACGATCAATCCCTACTTTCATTTCAACACCTCTTTACTCATGATAAAAAAACTTACTTCACTAAGGTATCATAAAAAGATTAAAAGAAATATAAAAAAGCGAATATTTAAGGATTGTTAAAATTTATTCCTAGTTTTTTTGAAGCGACAATAGACTATTTGTTTTTAGTAAAAACAATGGTATATTTTTCTAGGAGGTGGCTTACTTGAAGGAAGTCGTAATTATAGATACTGCAAGAACACCGATTGGTAAATATAAAGGTAGTTTGAGTAGTTTTTCTGCAGTTGATTTAGGAACAGTCATTACAAAAGAACTGTTGAAAAAAACAGGTATTCATAGAGATAGCATTAATCAAGTGATATTTGGAAATATTTTACAAGCTGGGAATGGTCAAAATGTGGCTAGACAAATTTCTATCAATAGTGGTATTCCAGTAAGTGTCCCGGCTATGACGATTAATGAAGTGTGTGGATCAGGAATGAAAGCTGTGATATTGGCTCGTCAATTGATCCAATTAGGGGAAGCAGAACTAGTAGTAGCTGGAGGAGCAGAGAGTATGACTCGTGCACCTTTACTGCAACAATTTGATTCTCAATCCACATCATATACTGTGCCGATTTCAAGCATGGTTAATGATGGTTTGACGGATGCTTTTTCAAATACACACATGGGGCTAACTGCTGAAAATGTAGCAGAAAAATTCAAAGTTACTAGAAGAGAACAAGACCAATATGCATTAGATTCACAATTGAAAGCAGCTAAAGCATCAGAAAATAATCTATTCAAAGAGGAAATCATTCCTATTTTACTACCTGATGAAACAATGATGGAAAAAGATGAAGCCATACGTGGCAACAGTACATTAGAAAAACTAGAAACATTGAAAACCGTATTCTCAGACAGCGGGACAGTTACTGCGGGTAATGCTTCTCCGTTAAATGATGGAGCATCAGTGATGATCCTAGCTTCTAAAGAATATGCCATGGAAAATAATTTACCTTATTTGGCAACAATTAAAGGTGTAGCAGAAATTGGTATTAATCCTAGCATCATGGGGATTGCACCGATTACTGCCATCCAAACATTATTGAAAAAAACTGATCTTTCTATTGACCAGATTGACCGTTTTGAAATCAATGAAGCATTTGCGGCTTCTTCAATTGTTGTAAATCGTACTTTACAACTGGACACAGATAAAGTGAATAGTGAAGGAGGAGCAATTGCTTTAGGACACCCGATTGGTGCAAGTGGTGCAAGAATTTTAACTACTCTTAGTTACGGATTGAAGCGAAAAAAACAAAAATATGGCATTGCTTCTTTGTGTATTGGTGGCGGTCTAGGATTGGCTGTTCTACTTGAAGCAAACCAAGAAACAAAAGATTCAAGTGATTTAAAAAAAAATTCTATCAGTTGACACCTGAACAACGTCGGATTCAGCTGATTCATGAGGGAATTCTCACTGAAGAACAAGCAAATGTATTAAAAAATGAACAGTTGTCTGAAGAGATAGCGAATCATCTAATTGAAAATCAAATTAGCCAAGTTGAGATCCCTTTAGGCATTGCTCAAAATTTTCAAATCAATGGCGTGAAAAAGTGGATACCCATGGCGACAGAAGAACCGTCTGTTATTGCTGCTGCTAGTAATGGAGCAAAAATTTGTGGAAATATCATAGCTAAGACTCCGCAACGCTTGATGCGTGGACAGCTCGTATTGACTGGTGAAATGGACTATCAAGAAGTCATTCAAACAATTGAAGCGAGAAAAGACGAGCTATTCGTTTGTGCAAATGAAAGTTATCCCTCAATTGTGAAGCGTGGTGGCGGCGTCACAGAAATTACGACAAGAGTCTTTACAGGCAGTGACCACTATCTATCAATTGATTTTTTCATTGATGTGAAAGATGCTATGGGTGCCAATATCGTCAATACCATTTTAGAAGGCTTGGCATTCCTACTAAAAGATTGGTTTCCTGATAAAGAAATTTTGTTTAGTATTTTAAGTAATTTCGCAACAGAATCCCTAGCTACTGCTTGTTGTAGTATTTCTTTTGAACAATTAGGAAAAGACGCAGAAGAGGGAAAACAAGTAGCAAAAAAAATTCAGCAAGCGTCAGAATATACCAAATTAGATATTTATCGTGCTACTACTCATAATAAAGGGATCATGAATGGTATCGAAGCGGTTATACTTGCTACTGGAAATGATACAAGAGCTTGCGCTGCTGCGATCCATGCGTATGCGTCAAGAAATGGTTCCTATCAAGGATTGTCAGACTGGCAAATCATAGAAGGCAAACTTGTTGGAAAACTAACCGTTCCTTTAGCAGTAGCTACCGTTGGCGGAGCATCAAGAGTTCTACCAAAAGCAGGGCTTGCGCTTGAAATGCTTGATGTAAAATCAGCAAAAGAATTAGCACAAATTATAGTTGCAGTAGGCTTAGCTCAAAATATAGCTGCTTTGCGTGCATTGGTTACAGAGGGGATTCAAAAAGGCCATATGTCTTTGCAAGCACGTGCACTAGCAATCACGGTAGGGGCACAAGGTTCAGAAATAGAACAAGTGGCAACATATCTGAGAAAATCAGATAAAATGAATCAACAAATAGCCAGTGATTACTTGGCTCAAATTCGCTGATAAAAGGCTAGCTACAGTAAAAAAGAGAGAAAGTATTTGGAGTAGGCGATGAGTCTATGATATAAATGCTTTCTCTTTTTTTACCAATAGTAGATTCAATCAACAGGTGAGAGGTAATATTTCAAATGTGCAAATGGCTAAAAATATTTATGCAAAAAGTTTCTGATCGGACCTAACCTATTCTCTTGTGGCCTACATCATGTATCGAATATGATGTACCAACGATATGATCTATCAGTATTCATTGTAGAAAATGAGTTTGGTGGTTATAAGAAATGAAGGAAAAAAATATGATAAATATCGAATGAAGTATTTAAAAGAAGACCTTGAGGGAAAAAGTAGTAACAGAAGATGAAGGATATTCAAATGGGGTAGAGAGAACATCAAGATTGTTAGCTTCTAGTGGAGAAATGAAGAAACAAGAGGGGATCATCTACATGGGCAAAAATAATCAAGGATAAGGAGGCATAAATTAATTGAAAAATGCTTCTTTTCATTGGACTAAAAAGTAATCAAAACAAATAGAGAAATTTTCATTTAATTGTTGATTGAATGATTGTGTGATGTGAGAAGTTGGGGAGAAAAACAACATTAGTGTGTAATTCGTTTGATAGAGCAAGTTTACTTACCTATCAAACAAATTACACACCTTACAAAATTTTTATCGTTTATTGATTGGTGTTGCTGCAAATTTTTCTATCAATGGAATCAAAGTAAGTTTCACTTTGTATTTACGTTCCAACGCTTTTTCAATCGTAAACTCATTTTCTTTTGTCATAGAAATCTTAGCTAACTTACGAGGTCCATCTGTTGTTTTTTCATAGATAGCTACAGAGTTTGCTTCTTTTTCTGCGTAAAATTTTGGATATTCAGCTAGTGCATTTGAAAAATCAGCAAAAGCGGTAGATGCAGATGAGCGTGATATTTCTGTAGTGCCCGCTTTTGATTCGTCAACTGTTTTTGTTGATTAAACATGTGTTGTGTCATTGGTTGCTTTTTCAGCTACTGGTGTAGAGATTACTTGAGCAGTAGGTTCATCATTTTTTAGACGTTGATCATTCCAATAAGAGACGATTTCAACCAACAAATTATCACGAAAACGTTCAAAAATACCTTTTTCTCCTGAACGGATACGTTTTAGAACTGTTGTAAAGTTGTCATCAATTGGTACATTGATACGTTTGTCTTCATTGGATTTACCAACTAAACCAATAGTTAGGATTTGTCGATCTTTAGGATCAAGCATCACTTGTAAAGGTAAGCCATAACGACGTAAGCTTTCATCTTCTAATGAATGAAATAATTGAGTTCTGATTCCATCTAATGATGGACGAAATTGATTTAGTAATTTTTGTTTTTGTTTTTTCTTCATATGTTCTCTCCTTCGCTCATACCCTTACGATTATAAGAAAAAAATGCGAAATGAAAAGGATTATACGAAAAAAACTTACATATGTACGTTATGATCACTAAAAAGAGGATGATTTATTGGAAATTATACCAAACTTCAACAAAAACAACAGGTATATGTCATAAAAGAAAATCAAGCATAAAAAACATTGTGTAGTAAAATAAGTCTACAAGATTCAAGGATTAGAAAAATCGCGTGAATTTTGTAGACTAGTAGACTAAATGAAAGTAAATATTTAAAAAATATTACTTCAGTTCTAAGTTACGTATTAGGGAGCAAAGCAAAGACGGGTAGCTCAGGTGAGTATATCACTTTATGACCTCGCCAAGTAGTCATCATCAATGAATGATCGAAACGGTTGATTAACTCTTGTAATTTTTGCTCATGCGTCCAGTTACGTGCTGGAAAATGCTGGATTTTATCCGGACCAATCAAAAAAATAAAATCAGAATGAAAGGTACGAGTGATCTCATTTGGAAGAGCATTTAATTGTTCAATTTGTTTCATCTCATTCTCAGAAAGTTCAAAATCAAAAAGTTCTGTATTTTCTTTGATACGACTTGGGGTCACTGATTTAGGAAGTGGTAAAAATTTGTGTTGTAAATACCAGCGTAAGGCAACTTGTGCAATACTTTTTTCGTGAGCTTTTGCAATTTCTTGCATTTCTGGAACGTCAAAGATTTTTCCTGTACCTAATGGGCTATAAGCTTCAAGTATCATGTCATGTTTTTTAGCATAGTCCACTACTTCAGATTGTAATTCACCTGGCGCAAGGAAAATTTGGTTGACCATAGGCATGATTTTTGCTGTTTTAGCTAGGGCATCTAAATGATGTGGCAAGAAGTTGCTGACTCCAATGGCTTTTATTTTGCCAGCTTCGTATAATTCTTCAAAAGCGCGCCAAGTTTGAGCATTTGCTTCTTCCCAATTATCGCGAAAAGCAACTGGATTTGGCCAATGGATCAAGAAAAGATCCACATAATCTGTCTGAAGCCTTTGTAAGGATTCTTCAAATGAAGTCATTACTAAGTCATAGCTATGATTTGAGTTCCATAGTTTGGTTGTTAGAAAAATCTCTTCTCTAGGGATGCCACTTTCTTTGATGGCCTGTCCCACACTTTCTTCATTTTTATAACCTTGTGCTGTGTCAATGTGACGATAACCGACTGCTAAAGCTTCTTTTACAGAAGAAATAGCTACATCTCCATCAGGTGTCTGCCAAGTACCAAAACCGACGACTGGAATTTCATAACCATTTGATAAACGATACGTATTTGTTAGTGAATCCATATTCTCAACTCCTTAATTTTTAGTTCACTTTTAAGTGTAGCGCATTTTTGAGAAAAAAGAATCCATTTTGTTTAAAAAAGGGATGTTTTTATCAAAAAAAGGAAAAGAATGGTTTTCGTTCTGGCATTTTCCCTTTATTTTCCGTAAACTAAATCAGAAGGGAATGAGAGTATGGATATTTATTTAAAAAAAGCCATTTTGCATATTATTGATCGTGAGACTGGGTCTCCTGTTTTTTCTCAAAAAGAATTAGATTTAACCAAAGAGTTTATTCGAGAATTTTTACAAAAAAAATCCAAAAAATTTCTTCAGCTCAGACAAAGACGGGACAGTTGACACCAGAGAGTTTAGTATCGAAGCAATTAGCTAATTGTCAAGAGAATTTTGTTGCAATGAGTGAAGTAATTGTCCAACGCTGGTTTGAGATTTATCAAGAAAGTGAAGAAGCGCCAAGTGCTGATGTGTTTGCCGTACTGTATGAAGTTGATGCGGTCCTGTATTTTGCTTTGTTAAAAGTTAATTACCGAGAAGCATATACTCATTTTGTAGAGGCAGATGAAACAGGAATTGACAATCGTTTGATTTTGAATCGTGCCATATTAGGCTCAAAATCACAAAAGGCAGATGAAGCTTTTGCAGTTGATGTAACCAATCTCACATACGAATTGATTGAAAAAAAATATGAGTTTTCTGGAAAAAAAGAATTTTATTTTTCGGATAGAGTGATTGAAAGCATACCCGCGCCTTCTCTTGAAGAAAATGTGAAAGTTATTCAAAAAGTGGCGAAAAGTTTAGGGAAAAAATTTGAAACAGAGGAATTTTACCTTGTAGCTGATTTGAAAGAAGCTGTGTATGATAGTATTGAAGAAAAGGGAAGATTAGATCATGAGTTGATTGCTGAGAAAGTATTTAAAGAAAATATTACAGCAAAATTAGCTTTTCAAGAAGAAGTCCAAGAACAAGTTTTTGTCACAGAAGCGCCAACAGTAAAAGAGGTACAAGAAATTTCTGAAAAAAAATTTGGGAAACAAAAATTTAGATTATCCAATGGAATAGAACTGATCGTACCGGTAGATGTTTATAGACACAACAAGGTTAAAAAATCATTCACTGAAATGATAGAAGAAAAATATCAGAAAAAGCCCCATTTGAAACAATCAAAATTTTTAAAGAAAATTAATAAAAACGAGCCTGAGATAACCTTTTCTTTCAGGCTCGTTTTTATTATTTAACAAAGGAGATTTTTTATGAACATTGAAGGTCACTTAGTTTTACATAGTTATTATTTTTCTATTTCCTCTATTGCTTTTTTGGGCACTTCTGAACGAGAAATTTCTTCCCAACTAAGGACGCCTTTTTTAGGATTAACTTTTAGTTTTAAGTACGCATTTAATTTTAAGGGATGTTATCTGAATTCTTTTAACACTACTTGTTTCGATTTGTCATCTTTAGAATAAACGGTCTGGTGATAAATGTAATAGGTGGTGCTCCGATCGATATTGTCTTTTTCGGTTTCTTTTTCTCCAATAGTGGTGATTTTTGTGTAATAAGCTGTGCCACTATAAAAGTAATGATAAGCAACAAAACTACCTCCAATAAATACAGACAGTACCACGAGTAAACTAATCAGTTTTTTCATTTGCGCTTTCACCTCTTTTCTATATATTTCCTATTTGTTTCGATTCGTCTATAAAGTCGATAGAAAATAAGCATTTATAAATAATTTGTTAAGATTTACTACTCTTTATTGCTAAGTAATTGGTTGATTTGGTTTTGGGTGCCATGATATCTATGTACTATGTAATACAATGTAGAGTAGATGAATGATTATATTTAAAGATGGTGATGAAATTGAAAGGAATGACTGAGTTATTAAAAGGAGTCTTAGAAGGGGTCGTCTTACAGATTATTAAAAACCGCGAAGAAACATACGGATATGAAATCACAAATGAACTAATCCAAGCAGGTTTTCAAGAAATTGTTGAAGGAACGGTTTATACTGTATTGCTCCGATTGGAAAAAAAGGGATTAGTGACGACAGAGAAAAGAAAATCTGAGTTAGGCCCAGCACGAAAATTTTATAAATTAAATCACCAAGAAGTTATCTATTTAGAAAATTTTTGGGAAAAATGGGACTTTTTAGTGTCGCAATTAGTAAAAGTCAAAGAAGAGACGAATGCAAAAAGGAGTGGAAACAAATGAATTTTTATGACAAAGTTACTGGCAAGGACATAAAGCGTTCGTTTGATGCGTTGAATAGTCGTGTCGCTCAATTACCACAAAAATACCAACAGGCGTGGGATCAGATACAAGAGCATATTTGGGTGTATACCAATTTTTCAGGGAGAAATCTTGTGCCTATTTTAGATGCCATTTTAGAATTATTAGAAGAATCAGCATTAGAAAATAGTAGAATTGAAAATATCGTAGGAAAAGATATAGAAAAATTTATTGCAACAATTGCTAATGTACAGGGAGCAAAAAATCAGCGTGATAAATGGCGTAACCAATTAAATAATACGGTAGCAAAAAAATAGGGAAATGAGGAGAAGGAATGGGTATCCGAGAAATGATTAAAGAAAAAAAGATTTGGCAATATCACATGAATCGTATAAAACAATTACCTCAAGAATATCAAATCGTCTATAAAGAAAGTCAAAAATATCTTTTTAAAGTAGCCCCTGTGGAAATTTCAGAAAGTACTACCTGCTTACTAGCGATGATCGATTTATTTGAAGAAGGGGCAAGGAATGGTAAAAAAGTATTGGATATAACAGGAGAAGACGTTGCAGCATTTTGCGATGATTTGTGTGATGGAGTGATTGGAGAAAATGAATGTTAAACCAACCAGTCATTGGAAATTTAAATAATATCAAAAGACAAGTAGGGAAGAAAAAATACAAAAGATTATAGAAAGTTTTGAAATTGTTCGTTTAAGTTGCCTCCCCCTATGATTTTAACTTTTATCTAAATGGCTAGAACGAACTTTCTTAGGTTATTGTATAGAAAGTGTTCTTAGTTGACTTTGACCAATATTAACGTATAATAGCAATTGTTCAATACTTACAAATAGTAAGAGGGACAGATTTTTTTAGATTTTTTTCAAAAGAGTCTATAATGAATAACAAAAGAGAGCTAAAAGATAAAAGCTCTAAATTATTTAGGAGGTTTGTTAATTATGGCAAAAGAACATTATGATAGAAGTAAACCACACGTAAATATTGGGACCATCGGACACGTCGATCATGGAAAGACTACTTTAACTGCTGCAATCACTACCGTATTAGGTAAAAAAGGCTTAGCAAATCCTCAAGACTATGCAAGTATTGATGCAGCTCCTGAAGAACGTGAACGTGGAATTACAATTAATACTGCGCATGTGGAATATGAAACTGAAAAACGACATTATGCACATATTGATGCACCAGGACATGCGGATTATGTGAAAAACATGATTACTGGAGCTGCGCAAATGGATGGAGCAATCTTGGTTGTCTCTGCAACAGATGGTCCAATGCCACAAACGCGTGAACACATTTTACTCTCTCGTCAAGTAGGGGTAAAATACTTGATTGTTTTCTTGAATAAAACAGATTTAGTCGATGATGAAGAACTCATTGATCTTGTTGAAATGGAAGTACGTGAGTTATTAAGTGAATATGGTTTCCCAGGTGACGATACACCAGTGATCAAAGGTTCAGCTTTAAAAGCTTTGCAAGGCGATCCTGATGCGGAAGCTGCGATCATAGAATTGATGGATACAGTAGATGAATATATACCAACACCTGAACGTGACACAGATAAACCATTATTATTACCAGTAGAAGATGTCTTTTCGATTACTGGACGTGGGACAGTTGCATCAGGCCGGATTGATCGTGGCGCTGTTCGTGTCGGCGATGAAATCGAAATCGTAGGGATCAAACCAGAGACACAAAAAGCTGTCGTGACTGGAGTAGAAATGTTCCGTAAAACGCTTGATTATGGTGAAGCTGGTGACAATGTGGGTGTGTTGTTACGAGGTATTCAACGTGAAGACATTGAACGCGGTCAAGTAATCGCTAAACCTGGTTCAATTACACCGCATACAAAATTTAAAGCAGAAGTTTATGTTCTAACAAAAGAAGAAGGTGGACGACATACGCCATTCTTCAATAACTATCGTCCTCAATTTTATTTCCGGACGACAGATGTTACTGGTACAATTGTTTTACCAGAAGGTACAGAAATGGTTATGCCGGGAGATAATGTAACGATTGATGTCGAATTGATCCATCCTGTTGCCATTGAAAATGGGACGACTTTCTCAATCCGTGAAGGTGGACGTACAGTTGGTTCAGGTATCGTAACAGAAATCGAAGTTTAAGGAGAAAACTATTTCTACCAGTTTTGCTTTGATGTTTTGAAGAACAAGTCCTACTTTTCTAAAGTCCTTTGGTTTTTAGAAAGGTGGGCTTGTTATTGTTTAGTATAATTGTTTTTTTGAGAGAAGGAAAAACTGGAGTTGTATATATCAAACAAAAATATAGTTTGTTACATAAATAGAAAACGCTGATTTTATAGTATAATCAAACTAACAAGAACCGATAAATAAAAGATTGAAAAAGTTATTTATGAGGATTACAGTGAATATTTTCTATTCTGGCGAAGAAGATCGTGCGGTGAAATTTGCTAAAAAAAATAATTTAACGTGAGATTGTGGACAGAATCAGAGCGTGAGAAGGCAATGAGTGTTACGAGTATTTTTTCCTGTAGAAGGATTCGCATTCAATATTATTGATTGACGGCTAGCGTGATGAGGAAGCAATCAATCGTCATCATAAATTTGAAATGATAGCCGGGATTGTCAGAAATATAATTTACGGATGAAAGTAGAAGAATTTCAAGGAATAAATATAAGGCTGTTTGTTTCCTATGATTTGTTGCAAGGATCAAATAGTGAGAAAGCATTTAGGTATTATAGAGTTATTGTAAAAAAATAGGCTGGGACAGAAGCTTATTTCCGAAGGAGTTGCTTCTGCTACCGCCGTGTATCCATATTTAGAGTGTGAAACAAAAGGAATCTTTACTTTTGTCCCATACTCTTTTTTTTATTTAACTATTTTTTTGCTATTTGTTTTTGGGAAACTAACGTTTTTGAAGCCATTTTTTTAGACCAAACAGTCGATTTTTTTTGTTATCGATAGGGGCATTATCGATGATCAATAAGGCAATCATCACATAAGCGATCCAACTATCTCTAGAATAGGAGGTATAGCGAGAAATCCAATTTGTAGCGTATTTATCCTTGTATTCACGCAACCCATGGAAAGAATAGAAATGGGATCCAAATTCATAGACTAAGTAAGCGATCCGTTCTTGGATGAAACTTTTTCTTGAGGTACCCACATTTGAAAGAGGCGCCATACCTAAATTAAAGAATGTAGTATTTTATTCTTTCATTTGTTCAAATAGATGTAGAAAAAGAAAATCCATACTTCCCGCAGGGGCACGATCAGGATCATAGCGCATCAAATCAATCGTCCCGATTTCATTGTTTGTGTAGGTGGGCATGATCGAAGCAAAAGCGACCATCTCTTCTTCTTGGTTTTTTAAAACTGCAATTGGGGCTCGTTGTAGATATTCTTCTGAAAAGAAGCAAAGTGAAAAGCCTTTTTCTTTTCGACTGCCTAACCAATGATCAGAAATTTGTTTTAGTTCGTTCATTTGTTCAACAGAAAACGGGGGATAGATCATTTTAAAGGTAAAGCCTTCACGGGCAATTCGGTTTAAAATTGCGCGAGCTCCCTTCATTTTCTTTCCAGAAGTAGTAAAAGAGTCAAGCGCAACATGAGCTTCCTCTCCCATTTTAATAAAGTCATAGCCAAATTCATGTAAGATCATGACGATCTCTTCACTTGTTTCGTAGAAGACTGGTAAGTAACACAAACGATCTGTCTCATTGATGAATACTTCGATAGCTTCTGAAAAATCTTCTTTTTTTCCTGAAGGATCTCCCATAACGATACATTTATTGTTGTAGCAAGCAAACTGTAACAAGACAGTGCCTATTTGATCCTTTTCATAAATAAACATTCGTTTATCCTTTAAGAAGATCAACTGACTATCAGAATTTCCCCCAAATGTATTTAATACAGCTAAAGCTTTTTCTTCATCAAAGACCTCGCCAACTTGTTGTTTCTTTCCTTGTAGGAAATGGACAAAAAGAATGATAATGAAGCTTACTGCAATAATGGCAAGTAATCCAGATAACCAAATTTTCTCGGAAGGAAATAAAAAGAACGAAATAAAATGATGTTTGCGATGTGGAAAAGTTGGTAGATTATAAACACCGATAATAATATAAAGTAATGATAATGCACCGATAATGAGTCCATCGATGGTTAACCATTCCCAAGAATAAATGATTTGTTCTCGAAAAAGTTCACTTTTAGAAGCGATAACGATCAACAACAATAACAGTAGAAAAATGACTGCGGTTAAACTAAAATCTGTGATGGTTACATAAATAGATGCCAGAAAGATCAATATAATCTTAGGCCAATAGGATCTTTTTACACGTGCGGCAATTCCTCTTCCCATGATGACAAATAAAAATCCTAACAGGATACTTGGAAATTGGACAATAAAATGTAACTTCAAATGATTTAAACTATGCAACCAGCGAAACTCTGTAAATGCTTGTGGAATCGTTGCGGATAAGTACCATCATGATACCCGAAAAATATAAAAGTACTACTACGACCTTATGGGCAATTTCAGTTGCTAATTGTTTAGGAACACCAGAATAACGTTGATCAAACGATGATCCAATATTTTTAAAGAAAAAGATGATCCCGATTAAAAATGGAATAATATAATAAAAGATTCGATAGAGCAATATCCAAACAACCACAGTTTCTTTCGACACACCAATTGCAGACAAGCCAATGATCATCATGACATCGAAACTTCCAATTGAACCAGGAATCATTGACACGATACCAATGACAGAGGCTGCGATAAACAAAGGAATGGTTTGCCATAAATCAACTTTGATATCCATGAGAAAACCAACTGTAAGAAAAGTCAATAAGACGCCCGACCATTCTGAGATTGACACTAAAAGCAACTGACCTTGTGTTTTTAGTGAGAGACCACCTATAATAACCATCTTTTTTTAATGTGGTGATCAGAAAGACAAGAGGAAAATACAAGCCTCCACCAATCAACCAAATCCAGTATTGTTTAATAAAAGGTGAAACAGGGGTAAAGAAAACCATAAAAAAGGAAACTAAACTATAAACAGATAATCCAGCCATTAAGAATAAAAAAATTTTTGACAAAGCTTGCATTAGCTGCTTGTTGTCTTTTTTACGACCATACAATTCAGAGCGCAATCCGATACTGACAAAACCACCAAATCCAGCCACATTATTGATCGTATTAATTAACCAGCTTGTTTCAAATAAATAACGTTTTTTTGTTTTTGATCCAATAATTGATTGAGAATGATATCATAACCAATCATTGGTGAAACAGAAATTAGTCCAATCAAGAGCATAAAACCTGTTTTCCATAAAGGAATCGTCTTGAAGGTCTCAGCTAATTGTTCCACGGATAATGTTTTACCAATTCTTATCAGTTCGCTTACAATAATTGCAATTACCGAAATTAAAAAAATTGTTTTAAAGAGACCTAAATGGTTTTTGACCCATTGTAAGGCTTGTTTTAACAAAAAAATCACCTACTATTCTTTTTATTCAGACAAGAAATCAAGTACTTCTTGGTTGAAACGTTGAGGATCTTTTCTAGCTAATTGATGCCCTTGCTCATTCACCAGCACGAAAGAAGCATTTAGGATGGTTTTTGCCAGATAAAGAGAGTGTTGCAATTTAATCACATCTTTTTTTCCTACAATAATCAATGTTTTACATTTGATTTTTTCGAGATCTGTGGTTGAAAGTCCAATATTTTTTAATAATAATTTGACTACCAATAGATTCTTTCTAAAGGAAGGACGAAATAGACAAAGCACCCAGAGAGCTATATAGTGCAAGTAACTTAAAAATCTTGAGGAAAATAATACCCCTTTGACTAAAGTGTTTCCTGAATTCAAAATCAGACGCTTAACTTTTTCAGGATAATAACTTGAAAAGACTAGGGCGAGATTTGCACCATCGCTAAAGCCAAGAATATTTGCTTTACTGATTCCTTCAATTAGCATAATCGTGTAAAGATCTTCCGTCATTAAACGAAACGATAAGGTATTTGCTTGATTCTTTGAGCGCCCGTGACCACGGCTATCAACAAGGTAAACAGTATAAAACTGCTTAAAAATGGGGACTTGTTCTGAGAAAAAACGACCACTGCCATCATTGCCGTGAAGTAAAAAAAGGGGATCGCCAATTCCAATTTTTTCATAATAAATTTCAGTTCCATCTGCCATTTTTGCATATTTCTTTTCTTTTTCCACATAATCACCTACTGTTTAAAGTATAACGACAATCCTCCTCTAAGAGCAATTGTTTTACTAAAAAAAACAGCGATCATTTTCGTAAGATAGTAAAAAAACTAAAAATTTCATTTTTTATTAAGGAAAGGAGAAATTGTTCACTAAGAAATGGTCAAGATCGGCAATCAATAGTAAGATTAGAAAAGAGGTCAAAATAACTAGGTGAATTTATATGAAAAAAAAAGGAAAATCAATGTTTCGAAGAATATTCTCTTTATTAGCTATAATTATGATTGTAGGGATACTGATCCTTTTAGGTAGAACGTATCAATCAATCAGACGAGTGGAAAAATATCAGCCAGAAATAACTACAGCAATTGAAAAATATCAAATGCAAAAATATGAAACTTTAATAAAAGCAATTATTCTGACTGAATCAAAGGGCAAAGGTTTGGATTTAATGCAAAGCTCAGAAAGCGCCTATGGAAAAGCGAATATGATTGATAGTCAAAAAGTCAGTATTGACGAAGGGGTAAGTTATTTGGCTGAGGTGATTGCAGAAGCTCAAAAACAAGGATGTGATCTAGAAACGGCGATCCAAGCATATAATTTTGGGAAAGATTACATTGTTTACGTAAAAAAACGTGGGGGAACCAATACAGTCGAAATAGCGGAAGAATACTCAAAAAATGTGTTAAGCCCACTACTAGGCAATCAAGAGAAAACAACATACCGTTATTGGAGAATCCAGTCGTTGCTTTACAATGGTGGTTACCTCTACCATAATGGAGGTAACATGTTTTATTCAAAAGTAGTCAAAATGAATGAGGATCTAATCAGATTTTATGAAAAAATCTGGAAATAGTGGGAGCTTATTGAAATAGTTAATGATTCTTATCTATTTTTACTATAAGGCTTAAAACTTTTGGATGGTCAAGTAGAGCAAAATAAATTTACTTGGGTAATTGCAGAGGAAATGACAGGCTTAGGAATGATCGTTCTAGGTCTTATTCCCCATAATATAGGATTGCATAAAGCAAGGGCTGCCTGAGAAGTTCGTTTAGAAGTAAGTTTGGTCTATTGGGCTAGGTGCAGTCATTTGTATCTTAGGACTATCAAAACTGGTTGATTTTATCTTTTCTAAAGCTTGTAGGAAACTCTTTCAAGCTAGTGCAATGTTGGACTGGTGGATGAGTCGTTTAGAGGGGCGATATAAATAAATTTCAAACAACACATGAGATAGTAATCATTTAGTTGAATTAAGTCATGTGTTTTTGTTTTATATAAATTTTAAAAAAATAAGTTGTTTTTAATAATAGAAAAAGCTAGACTTAAATATGTTGATTATTTTTTGAAAGTTGGCGAAGAATGGAAAATAAAAAAATACATGGACTTACTCAGGAAGAAGTGAACAAAAAAATTGCCTCTGGGCAACAAAATGACTATCAAGAGGATGCATCAAAAAGTACAAAGCAAATCCTAAGCGATAATATCTTGACCTTATTTAATTTCTTGAACTTCTGGATAGGGTTGTGTTTATTATGGGTAGGCGCATATTCCAATATGGCTTATCTTGCAATCATTTTAGTAAACATTGTAATTGGTATTTATCAAGAAATACATGCAAGAAATCTTGTAAGAAAACTATCCATTGTTTCGCAAGCTGAAGTTCAAGTCATTCGTGAAGGCAAAGAACAAGCAATTGAAACCAAAGCACTAGTTTTAGGAGACATAGTCAAAATCGGTGCAGGTGAACAAATCCCATCCGACCTGCGGGTTATTTCAGGAAGTGCTGAAGCTAATGAAGCATTATTAACAGGAGAATCAGACTTGATCGTAAAAACAGCAGGTGATGAATTGCTTTCTGGTAGTTTCTTAACAAGTGGCTCAGTTTTAGCCGAAACGATCCGTGTAGGGGCGGATAATTATGCGGTTCGTTTAACGAACGAAGCAAAAACGCACAAAACGATTCATTCAGAACTAGTGGATTCTATTCGGAAAGTTTCAAAATTCACTAGTTTCGTTATCATACCATTAGGAATTATTTTATTTCTAGAAGCATTATTTATTCGATACGCTTCAATCAAGATCTCTGTTATCGCTTCTGCAGCGGCTTTACTAGGTATGTTGCCAAAAGGGTTAGTTTTGTTGATCAGTATTGCATTGACTACTGGCGTAACCAAATTAGCGAAAAAAAGAATTTTAGTACAAGATATGTATTCAATTGAAACACTCGCACACGTAGATACACTTTGCTTAGATAAAACAGGAACGATCACTGAAGGGAAAATGAGTCTGCAACGAGTTGAAGCCCTTCATCCAGCTTACGAAAAAGCAATTCCTGAAATTATGGGAACCTATCTTGCAAAAAGTAGTGACAACAATCTCACAATGCGAGCTCTCCGAGATTATTTTGACTTATCTAACCGTTACAATGTAACTGAAACATTAGCTTTTTCTTCAGAACGCAAATGGGGAGCAATGGAATTTCCTGAACTAGGTGTGATCTATATTGGTGCACCAGAACGGTTAGTAGAAAAGGATCGATTACCAGAAAGTTTGATGATAGCACAAGCAAATGGCTATCGTGTGTTGCTATTAGGAATTGCTCCTGGACAAAAGTTAACGCAAGAACAACCACATGGAATCGAACCGATTGCTTTGTTTGAAATTGATGATCCTATTCGTAAAAATGCCGAAAAGACTTTAGCTTACTTACATGCTGAAGGCGTAGAACTAAAAGTAATTTCAGGGGATAATCCTTTTACTGTTTCAAGTATTGCGCGACGTGCAGGGTTACCGCACTATGATTCTTACATTGATCTTTCAACATTGGTACAAGAAGAAGCAGTTCGAAAAGCTGCACATGAATATACAGTGTTTGGACGAGTAAGTCCCCAACAAAAGAAAACTTTAGTAAACGAACTAAAAGAAAATGGACGCACAGTGGCTATGACAGGCGATGGTGTCAATGATGTCTTGGCTTTGCGAGAAGCAGACTGTAGTATCGCAATGGCAGAAGGAGATGGAGCTACCCGTCAAATTGCTAATCTAGTTTTACTTGATTCTGATTTTACAACTTTACCAGAAGTTTTATTTGAGGGACGCCGTGTGGTCAACAATGTAACCAAAGTGTCTGGAATTTTCTTTATCAAGACAATTTATTCTTTCATTTTATCGATTTTATGTGCAATAACTGCAGTTGGTTTTCCATTTATTCCAATTCAAATCACTTTAATCGATTTGGCAATCGAAGGATATCCTTCTTTCTTCTTATCGTTTGAACAAGATAAAAGAAAAATCACCTATCGTTATCTTCCAACAGCGTTGATCAATGCTTTGCCCAATGCCGTGCTAGTAGTGTTGAATATCATTGCTGTCTATGTTTTAGGTAACATCTTACCTTTTTCACAAATGCAAACAACAACGTTGATGTATTACTTGTTAATCGGAATCAGTTGCATGGCAGTGATTAAAGCATGCTATCCCTTTAATCCATTGCGTGTTTTCTTGACAGCACCTACTGTTATTGGAATTTATGTGGCAGCAATGCTTTTCCATCATTTACTAGAAGTCGATCTAGGACTAGGAACTGCTTGGCCATATTTTATCGGTTTTATGGTTATCAATATTACTTTCCGTTTACTCTACTGGAAAACAAACATCCAAGACTATTTATTGAACAAATTTGCAAGTACTAAGTAATCCATGATTTAATTGGGTAATAGAAGTCTTATACTTGAAAAAGAACAGAATTATGATAGAATAAAATATGTATAATTGTGTCCTGTAAAATCGCACTGATTTTCGTTGGTGCGATTTTTTACCGGTTATTCTCCTGAGGTATCTTTCGATTAGGTACCATCCAGTTATTACAGGGGGTGAGAGTGTGGCTCAACGAATTCCTCAAGAAGTTATCGAAAACATTCGTGGACAAACGAATATTGTTGAGGTAATTGGACAATATGTCCAATTAAAAAAATCTGGAAAGAATTATCTAGGATTGTGTCCTTTTCATGAAGAACGAACCCCATCATTTTCAGTTGCTGAAGATAAACAGATCTTTCATTGCTTTGGTTGCGGTAAAGGGGGAAACGTCTTTACCTTTCTTCAAGAATTAGAAGGACTAAGCTTTCCAGAAGTGGTTATCAAAGTTGCTGATTTTGAACAAATTCCTTTAGAAAATCAATGGCGAAAGCAAACTCTCCCTTTAGAAAACAGCAGTGATTCCATCAACGGAAGATTGATTTTGGCTCATGAAAAAGCTGAAGAGTTTTACCATCACATGTTGCTTCATACAAAAGTAGGAGAGAAAGCTTTAACTTATTTATTAGAACGTGGTTTAACGCTAGAATTAATTGAAGAATTTACTATTGGATTTGCGCCGAATGAACGTTCGTTTTTAAAACAAGTATTTAAAAATGAGTCATATAGTCAAGAAATTTTAGAACGTTCCGGTTTGTTTATTTCTCATGAGGATGGGGGAATATCTGATCGTTTTTATCAACGTATTATGTTACCCATACGCAATTCTCAAGGTCGAACGATCGGTTTTTCTGGAAGATGGCTCGCACCGAAAAATGGTCAAGAAAAAGATCAGCCTAAATATTTGAACAGTCCTGAAACGGAATTGTTTAATAAAAGGCAAGTTTTGTTTAATTTAGATAAAGCGCGGAGTGATATACGTAAAAGTGGCGAAGTACTTTTATTTGAGGGATTTATGGATGTGATCGCCGCTTGGCAAGCGGGCGTAAAAAATGGAATAGCTTCCATGGGTACAAGTTTAACGAGTCAACAGATCCAATATATCGAACGATTAACGAAAGAATTAGTTTTTTGTTATGATGGAGATAAGGCTGGATTCGAGGCAACAAACAGAGGAATTGAATTGTTAAGACAGAATAGTCGATTGCAGTTGTCAATCATCGTGATTCCAGAAAAACTTGATCCAGATGAATACTTACGTAAGTATGGGAATGATTCGTTGCGTGAATTGGTTTATCATGGACGCGAAACAGTTTTTACTTTCAAGTGTCACTATTTAAAACAAGACAAAAATTTAGAAAATGAAAAAGATAAGATTGAATATCTAGAAGATGTGTTAAGGGAAATAAGTCATGTGATTTCTCCGATTGAACAAGACATGTATCTTTCGCAATTGTCCGCTGATTTTCAGCTGAGCCGAGAGACTATGCAAAAACAATTGCGTGAACTTCGCAGAGAAAACCAAAAGAGTCTGGGCAAACAATCTGAAATGATAATTGAACAACAGATTTCACGTCCGACAGTAATAAAAAAAAGGCCACTGACTCAGGTTGAAAAAGCTGAGCAAATGCTTTTATATCGAGTGTTCAAAGAAACTTCTGTTCGTAATCTGCTTAAGGAACAGCAATTTCAGTTTATCCATGATACGTACGCAGAAGTTTATTTTTTATTTGATGCGTTTTTATCACAACATGATGAATTCAAACTTGCAGAGTTTATAGATTTTTTGCAAGATGAAAATTTAAGGCGTTTAGTGGTAGAAATCGAGTATTTGAGTGTAGCAGAAGAAAGCACACAAAGAGAAATCCAAGATTTAATGCGTGTAATCAGTAAATCGAGTTTAGCTGATGAAATAAATTTAAAAAAACAAATGCAGCATGAAGCAAGAAAAACTGGTAACAAGCAATTAGAATTGGAATTAACGATTGAAATCATTAATTTAACGAAACAGTTAAAACAAGCCGAATAGCTACTCAAGGGGGGCCTTCTTTTATGGCAAATGTAACAGATAATAAAAAGTACGAAGCAGCAGTAGCAGCTTTTATCAAAGTAAATAAACCAAAAAAACAAGTAGTGTACGATGATCTTTCAAACCAACTTGCGACACCATTCACCTTGAATGCAGATGAGATGGATCAATTGATCCAACAAGTCGAAGATGCGGGCATCAGTGTCGTTGATGAAAATGGAGAACCATCCATTCATAGTTTGAAGAATGCAGAGAAAAAAGCTGAGCAAGCAAAAACAGAAGATCTATCTGCACCGACTGGTGTAAAAATTAATGATCCAGTTCGTATGTATTTAAAAGAAATTGGTCGAGTTTCCCTTTTAACTGCGGAAGAAGAAGTAGCTTTAGCTTTAAAAATCGAAGAAGGAGATCAAGAAGCAAAACAGCGTTTAGCTGAAGCAAACCTTCGTTTGGTTGTAAGTATCGCGAAAAGATATGTCGGTCGTGGTATGCAGTTTCTTGATTTGATTCAAGAAGGAAATATGGGATTGATGAAAGCCGTTGAAAAGTTTGATTACCGCAAAGGATTCAAGTTCTCAACTTATGCGACTTGGTGGATCAGACAAGCAATCACCCGTGCGATTGCTGACCAAGCACGTACGATTCGTATCCCAGTGCATATGGTAGAAACCATCAATAAACTGATACGTATCCAGCGTCAATTACTTCAAGACTTAGGAAGAGAACCAACGCCGGAAGAAATCGGAGCAGAAATGGATCTTCCTACAGAAAAAGTACGCGAAATATTAAAAATTGCGCAAGAGCCTGTTTCGTTAGAAACACCAATCGGTGAAGAAGATGACTCTCATCTTGGTGACTTTATTGAGGATCAAGAAGCAACAAGTCCTGCAGAACATGCTGCCTACGAGTTATTGAAAGAACAATTAGAAGATGTGCTAGATACATTGACTGATCGAGAAGAAAATGTTCTTCGCTTACGTTTTGGTTTAGACGATGGACGGACAAGAACCCTTGAAGAGGTTGGTAAGGTTTTTGGTGTTACTCGTGAACGTATTCGTCAGATTGAAGCAAAAGCCTTAAGAAAGTTGCGCCATCCATCTCGTTCAAAACAGTTAAAAGATTTCTTGGAATAAATAAAAAGCGAGAATAAAATTTCTAATCAGTAAATAATTTGGAAGTTTGAGAATACCTATCACCTATCATTAAAAATAGAAAATAACACCAGTAATCACTGATGTTATTTTCTATTTTTTTCTATTTTTTCGATAAATTTTTTTTATAAAAAGAAAAATTTATCTGTTTATTCTATGTAGTATAGAATATGTTTGTGAAAACAGTGTAAAAAAATCAATATGTAGTATATATGGAGGAATAAAATGAAAGAAGTTCAATATATTAATTACGCAAAAGGAATTGGTATTGCTTTGGTAGTACTTGGTCACATCGGATTTTTAGAACAGTATATTTACGCTTTTCATATGCCTTTTTTCTTCTTTTTATCAGGTTTTTTATTATCAAATATTGAAAAGAAGAAGACAAAAAGATTTGTTAATGATAAAGTGAAAAGATTATTGATTCCATACTTTAGTTTTAGTATCGTCAGCTTTCTTTATTGGCTATGTATAGAAAAAAATTTAAGAAGCGTTGCGATTAAACCCACCAAGGCGTTTATGAATATCCTATTTCCAAGTGTAGGTGATAAATATGTTTATAATGTTCCTTTATGGTTTCTTATTGCTCTATTTATAACTATTATTTTAGTTTTTCTAGCAATAAAATATATAAAAAATAAATATATCTTATTGATCTTATCTCTATTATTATTTATTTGTATCGGAAATAATCCTCATCCTCGATTTTTTGAATTATCTATTGCTCTTTCTGGTGGACAGTTTTTCTTACTTTTAGGATTTTTCAGTAGAGAAATTATTGGTAAAGATTTAAAAAGCTTACAAAATAAATCGGATAAGTATTTGGTAATTACTTTGTTTGTTAGTTTGCTGTGTATCATACTTTTTGCAAAAGTAAATCATTTTGAAATAAGTATGATGAGTAATCATTATGGAAATCTTTTTTATGCAACGTTTAGCTCGATCAGTGGTATCGTTTT
This sequence comes from Enterococcus lacertideformus, assembly GCA_015680865.1. GTDB lineage: Bacteria > Bacillota > Bacilli > Lactobacillales > Enterococcaceae > Enterococcus_B > Enterococcus_B lacertideformus. Next base: position 44,158 of record JADAKE010000014.1, read on the forward strand.
TCTATTTTCTCTTTCATTATTATTAAATAACTGGTCAAGTAATTTATCGCTACTAAATACACTAGGAAAAGATTCCTTATTTATAATGGGTGTACACGAACCAATAAAAAGAGTAGTTATTTTCTTATTGAGCAAAATCACTCATATCCAAGAAGATGTTTTAAGAAATACCTGTCTGTATGCTCTTACAATACTAGTCCTAGTATTAATGTTGTCATTATTTTTAAAGCGACTTATTCCCAAACCGTGTAAAAAATATTTTAGTTTATATAAATAAGAAATAGTAAAAAATGAGCCATGTCGTTTTCTTTCTGAGAAGATAATTAGTAGAGGAATTTTACAATGTAGAAAAAAATAAGTGAGCGTTAAATAGTTATAGAAAGTAATTGTAAAAATTTTTTTCTCAAAAATTAATGGGAGTTTTATATTAATTCTTTTTCAATGAGTTATTGCCAAATCGTTATTGGGGATAGCTCATTTATTTTGTATATCACTATTCTAGTTCATACGAGGTTGAGAAAACAGTGTTCATCATTTCTGAGGTACTCCTTCTAAGTTGTGGATCATTTATTTCTTCCTAATTTTAAAGAAGGTCTATCTGTTAAAGCTTTTTTTAGTTTATTATTGAAGGAGTTCATTGTTTTAACATAGGTTCTCACTTGACAAAAGTTATGAGTATTCTTGACTAATTGAAAAAATGCCTCGTAAGAATTAAGCGTTCAATCTTTATTTGATAAGAAAAGTTTATTAAAAGATAATTCTTGAAAGAATATTTAATTGCTTAGCCTATTGGCGAAAGTTTCAGAATATGGTAGATTAAATGGTAGCGTAAACCTAACAAAAGGAGCCGATCGCTAAGTGAATGATGTCCCCCCACAAATGAATTCTTCAGAAGAAATCTTCCCTGATACGGAATTAAACGACCCAATCGAATGTTCAGAATTAACTGATTTACCTTTGGAGTCAGTCATGGAATTATTTAGAGACGATTCACAATCTGAAGAAAATAAACCGCTACAACAAGTAGAAAACGCAGGAAAAGTGGCCGACACAAGCATGGATAATACGCACCCATTGGAGAATAAGCAAACGCAGGAAAATGAGTCAATTGATGTAGAAGACAATAAAAATGAAATAAAACTAGAGCAACAAAAGCGTGTGGCGGAGTTAAAAGAGTTTGTGGATCATGAAAAAGAAAATTCTATCTTATCTGCTTATATTAAAGCTCATAGAGAAGATACGACAGAAGAGCATGCAGAAGAACTGATGCGAATGATCAAAGAAGAGCTAGAAACAAAAGCTAATAAGGAAACGAAAGAAATTACGTCTGACACAATAACGCTAGATCCGCAAATGAGGGCATCAGATATTGTTGAAGAAAAAGCATCTGTGTCTGAGGCTTTAACTGATAACGGACAAAACTCAGAAATTGCAGATGAGAAAAAGATAAACATAGAGTTAAATAAAGAAACGGACAACAATGAGGAAACTATAGAAAAAAGTAAGATAAAAAACGCAAAAGAATCTTCTCAGCAGAATGTGACAGAAAACAACATGATTCTTCCTGCTGTAGAAAAAACAGCAGAAGCAAATACGCGACTGATAGAACAAAAAAACAATCAAACAGAGCACTCTTATACTAAGAAATCATTTGATGAAAAAGGTAATCGTGAGTCAGAACCTTCAAAAGAAGAAGCTTTACCAGATGAAATGCCAAGAAAAAAACAAACAGACTCAGTAATGGAAGCTGAATTAGAAAAAATTTCGACTGAAAAGCAAAAAGTCAAGCAAATAGGAGCAATAAAGACCAATCATTTGTTATCTAAAAGATCAAAAAAAGGAACTTACCTCACTCTAGCAGCGGTATTATTACTAGGATTGGGTGGCTGGTCTTATTACGATCATCAGCAAAATGTTCAAGCACAAATCGCTGCTCAAAAAGAAGCCCAGAAGCAAAAAGTTTTAAACTTAAAACAAGCATTGGCTGATTTTTATACAGATAACTCACATCAATTTATCAATACTTCAATGATCAATCAAGATTTAACCAAACTAAAAGCTGCTTTAGCTGAAGCGAAAAGCGAAAAAGAGTATCCTGAATTAGAAAAAGCATATGATGATATTCAAATGAAAATCAAAGACATTAAACATGTGAATGAGTTATTTACCACTCCAGTTATCGCAAATGATCATTTAATCGATGCTCCTAAAATAAAAGCGGATAAAGAAATACAATCAATTGCAACTGATGAAACAGCTTTTGGTCAATTAATAAAAAAAGCACAGAATGAAGCAAATAATCAATACCAGCAATTACAAGTAGCAAAAGAAAAAATGAAAGATATTTATAACGAAAATAAAGTAATGAATAATGTAACCAGAGAGCGATACAATCAAGCAAAAGCAGCGGTTGATAAAGTCAAAAATGAAGAACTGACAACTTCTTTAAAGGAGCAGCTAAAACAAGTTGAAGATAGCTTGATTGCAAAAGAAAAGGAGGAAGCTCAGAAAAAAGCGGAGGAGGACAAAAAAGCCGAAGAAGCGAAAAAAGTAGCTGAAGCAACGGCGCAAGCCCAAGCGGCAAGGCAGGCCACACAACAAGCCAATTCTTCTAGGGGAACTTCAATCCCATCTACTAATTCAGCAAACCAACCGATTTTATCAACAAGACAAAGTGATGTGGCTGATACTTCTAATCCAGCTTGGAACTGGGCACCTGGTGTTCAAGAAAGTGTAATTGCCACTTGCGTCCAACGTGGATACATCATTGAAGGCGGATATAGACTCGAAAAAGCTAGAATCGAAAATGGGGAAGGGTATTATAATCTTTATGCCACTTCAACAAAATCAGCGTTAATGAACGGAATCGGAGAAAGTGCACTACCCTTTTATATTGTGACGATCAATTGTAAAACAGGTTGGTTCGGTGGTAATGGAAACCATTGATTTGCCATATGAGCAATGTTTAAGTAAAAAACTCAGGAATAATTGATTTTTCGTATATGGGATAAAATGCCCTGTGGATTGGATCATGTGCGAAAAAGGAAACGATTAGCCTGAGTTTTTTGATGCTGTTATAGGTGATCTAAGCTACTAATCAAAGAAACACTATGTTATGATAGCAAAGAAAGATGGTTGAATCTTTCATAAAGAAGGAGAAATAAAATGAACGAACTATTAGCAAATATATTTACCGGTATGGTAATTGATGAGAATGAAAAAAATTATTTTATTCAAAAAAATGGACAGACATTTGGGCTAAGTAAAGAAGAAGGAGAGCATCAAATCGGTGAAGCCGTTGAAGGTTTTGGTTATCAAAACCAAAAACATGAAAATCGCTTTACTACTCTTATTCCTAAAAGCCGTATAGGACATTATGCTTTTGGTACCGTGACTTCATCTAGGAAAGATTTAGGTATTTTTGTGGATATCGGTTTACCAGACAAAGATTTTGTTGTCTCATTAGATGAATTGCCAACGATGACAGAACTTTGGCCAAAAAAAGGAGACCGCTTGATGATTACTTTAAGGGTTGATAGTAAGGATCGTATTTGGGCAAGTTTAGCAGACGAAAAAATTTTTAAATCGTTAAGTAAACGGGGCACAGAAGCAATGAAAAACAAGGATATTTCTGGTATTGCCTATCGCTTAAAGCTAACAGGCACTTATGTCCTAACAGAAGATTTTTATATTGGCTTTATCCATCCGTCAGAACGATACAATGAGCCAAGACTGGGCGAAAATGTAAAAGGGAGAGTCATTGGTGTCAGACCAGATGGAGTACTAAATCTTTCCTTGAAACCAAGAGCTTTTGAAGCGATCTCAGATGATGCACAAATGATTTTGACAATCATTGAACGTTCAGTAGATGAACAAATTAATTTTACAGATAAATCTGATCCAGAAGAAATCATGAATGCTTTTGGAATCAGTAAAGGTGCGTTTAAGCGAGCAATCGGAAACCTATTGAAACAAGGACTAGTGAAACAAGAAGCAGGAGTAACCAAACGGATTAGAAAATCTAATTGAGAACTACTTGCATGTTATTCTTAACTAGCTTATAATTATTTTAATTTAGAAAGTAGATTTTGCTTGATTAATTATAATTATTATAAAGTGTTGGGGTTGAAAAATGGTTATGAATGCGATATCAGTAATGAAAAAAACAAAACAACAATTACACGAATCTGGGTTTAAACTGACCCCACAAAGAGAAGCAACTTTACTTGTATTGTTAGAGAATGAGAAAGAACACTTGTCTGCAGAAGAAGTATTTTTTTTAGTGAAAAAAAGAGCCCTGAAATCGGACTTGCCACCGTTTACCGTACGTTAGAGATTTTGACAGATCTAAAGGTCGTTGATAAAGTTAGCTTCAATGATGGAGTCGCACGTTATGATTTGAGAAAAGAAGGTGCGAAACATTTTCATCATCATTTATTATGTTTAAAATGTGGTACGATTGAAGAGGTAGAAGAAGACTTATTGAATGAGGTTGAAGAGATCGTAGAAAAGCGTTATCGCTTTTTAGTAAAGGATCATCGTCTAACATTTCATGGTATATGTCAAAGATGTTATACGAAAGAAAAAGAGAGCAAACCGTCTGAACAATAGACGGCTTTTTCTTTGCCTACATGCAAAATAGACTATCGAAAATGAAGGCTTTCTGATATGATAGAAGAGCGCGAGGTGGGTTATTATGAAAGAAGAAATTAGTGATTATCTCCACTATTTAACGATTGAACGAGGGTTGTCCTTAAATACTCGAAAAAGTTATGAACGTGATTTAGCACAATACCTTCAACACTTAGAAGAAAAAAAAATAGCCTCTTGGCAAGATGTTGATCGCTACGTAGTCATCGACTATCTGGAAAAAATGTATGATGAAAATAAAGCTCCTGCAACAGTTACAAGAATGATCACGAGCTTAAGGAGATTTCATCAATTTTTACGTCAAGAAAGATTGACAGATCATGATCCAATGCAATATATTGATACGCCTAAAAAAATGCAAAAACTGCCAAGTACTTTGTCTTTATCTGAAGTTGAACGTTTGATCGAAACACCTGATACGACCAAAAATTTAGGGATTAGAGATCGGGCAATCCTTGAAGTGATGTACGCCACAGGTATGCGTGTTAGTGAACTTATTGGACTAAAATTAAGTGATCTTCATCTTTCACTTGGGCTGGTTCAGACGATCGGCAAAGGAGACAAAGAAAGAATCATCCCTTTAGGCGACTATGCAATTAAATGGCTAGAACGATACCTAGATGAAGCTAGGCCTTTGCTTGTCAAAAATAGTTCTGAAACCCATGTTTTTGTTAATCACCATGGGTGTGGTTTATCACGACAAGGGATTTGGAAAAACCTTAAACAATTAGTTCGTGAGGCAGGCATTTACAAAGACGTAACACCACATACTTTACGGCATAGTTTTGCTACACATTTACTGGAAAATGGAGCAGATCTTCGAACGGTGCAAGAATTACTAGGACATGCCGATATATCAACAACTCAGATTTATACACACATAACAAAGAAAAGAATGACGGATGTTTATAAGCAGCATTTTCCAAGGGCTTAGTCATAGGAAGGTGAAAAAATGTTAACACATTACCGAAAAGAAAACCGTAAAATCGCAATGGGGCTGTTGAGTTTCCATAAGAAATTAACCGATAAGACGAGTCTACTCAAAGAAATTGATACGTATGAAGGAGAAGAAGGTTATGAACTATTTTTCTTCACACCTGAAGGTTCCACAAATATTCAAGGAATCATCGGGGTTTATTGGGGTGAAGATAAGGAAATGATTATTCATGACGTTTCTTTGAACCCTTCTTATCGTGGAGAAAAAATGGGATTTCAAATGTTGGATGAACTACAAGAAAAGTATCCTGATTTTTCGATACGTCCAACAGAAATTACCCAATCATATCTAACGAAATGGCGCACTAGGAACACGGAGAAAGAGTGAATAATGTGACAGAAATCAATATCAAATTAGATATATTTGAAGGACCGCTTGATTTACTGCTTCACTTGATCCAACAGATGGAAATCGACATTTACGATATTCCTATTGCAGCTATCACAGAGCAGTACATGAATTATGTCCATACGATGAAAAAACTTGAACTTGCGATTGCGGGGGAATACCTTGTGATGGCTGCGACATTAATGGCCATTAAAAGTAAGACATTGCTACCTATTTCAAGAAACGATTGTGGAAGCTGATGAATATTGGGAAGAAGATCCTCGTGATGAATTAGTAAATCAACTATTGGAATACCGAAAATATAAATATGCAGCTGAACAATTAGCTGAAAAGGCACAAGAAAGAAGCTTATACTATACAAAAGATCCTGTGGCAGTAGATGATCTCATCGGACAAGAAAAACCATTGAAACGGGGTCAAGTTAAAAAAATTGATTTATTTCGTGCAATGGAAAAAATTTTAGAACGAAATAAATTTTCTAGAAAAATTGAAAAAACCATCACGCCAGATGATACAACGATCGAATAGCGAATTGTTTTTATTGAAGAGCGCCTCAAAAAAAATGACAAGGGATGCTCTTTTGATGCTTTTTTTGAAGCACCCACTAAAACAGAAGTGGTGACTACCTTCATTGCCTTATTAGAAATGATGAAAAATGGTCAGATTATTGCTCAACAAGAAGGAAATTACGAATCAATTATGCTTTATCTAGCAGTAGGAGATACCAATGATGACAAAATTAAGTGAACTTGAAGCAATTCTATTTATTGTTGGTGAAGAAGGAGTTAGCTTAGAAGAAATCAACTCTCTTTTGGCAATCAATACGGAAGAAACAACAGCTTTGTTAACAGAACTAAAAGAAAAGTATCAGAATGATCCAACGAGCGCACTGCATATTTTAGAAACAGAGGACCGTGTTGTTTTAACAACCAAAAAAGAATTAGCAGATTTGTTGAAACGTTATGCACGCGGAACATCAAATACTTTATCTCAAGCTGCTATAGATACATTAGCGATTATTGCCTACAAACAGCCAATTACCAGAATTGAAATTGAACATATTCTAGGTGTTCAGGTTTCAGGGGCAGTGCAACGCTTATCTGCCCATCATTTGATTGAAGAAAAGGGGAGAGTAGAAGGTCCTGGGCGTCCGATTTTATATGGAACTACCGCCTATTTTTTGGATTATTTTGGACTCAGCTAACTGAAAGATTTGCCAGATATAAAAGCAATGGAAAGTTCATTAAATGAAGAGGTCTCGTTAGACTTATTTTTTGATGAAATGGATGAAGGAGAACAATCATAATGGAAAGACTACAAAAAGTAATTGCCCATGCAGGGATCACTTCAAGACGTAAAGCAGAAGAATTTATTTTAGCTGGCAGAGTGAAAGTAAATGGCGATGTGGTCAAAGAATTAGGCGTAAAGGTAAGTAAGCATGATTTGATCGAAGTGGATGAAGTGCCTATCTATCAAGAAGAATACGGATACTATTTACTCTACAAACCCAAAGGTGTCATTTCAGCTGTCGCTGATGACAAAGGTCGCAGAGTCGTGACTGACCTACTTCCAATGGTCAAAGAACGTATCTATCCAGTGGGACGTTTAGATTATGATACTTCTGGTGTGCTTCTTTTAACAAATGACGGTGATTTTGCGCAACGCTTAACTCATCCTAAGCATGAAGTGGATAAAGTATATGTGGCAAAAGTAAAAGGAATTGCGACTAAAACACTTTTGGCACCTTTAACTAAAGGAGTGAAAATCGAAGGAAAATGGACTGCTCCTGCGCGCTATCAAATATTATCTATTGATCCAAAGACAAATCATAGTATTGTAGAATTAACCATCCATGAAGGAAGAAATCATCAGGTAAAAAATATGCTTCAAGCAGTCGGCTTGCCTGTTCAAAAATTAAAGAGAGAAAAATACGGCGATTTGACGCTTCAAGGCTTGCGACCTGGAGAATATCGAGAATTAAACAAAAAAGAAGTCAGTAGTTTATTGAATCAATCAAAATGATTACTTACTTATTATAAGAATAAATGATTGCATTTTTTCTCAAGCGATATATAATGTAAAAGTAAACAAAATTATAAATGGTTCGTCTTCAGGGGCAGGGTGTAATTCCCGACCGGTGGTTATAGTCCACGACCTACTTTTTAAGTAGCTGAATCGGTGAAATTCCGATACCGACAGTATAGTCTGGATAAAGAAGATAGAGCTTATTTGACGTAGCATTTTTGCCAAATAACTCTAACTCTCCCTGTATTTTAGTGGAGAGTTTTTTTATTTGCAAATCATCGTTAAAAAGTTCGCTGAAGAGGAGTCCTAACAGGAGGATTTCAAATGAAGAACACCCGTGTACAAAAAATGGTCGCTGTGGCATTATTTGCGGCGATCGGATTGGTTTTGCAATATGTTGCATTTCCTATCATGCCAGCTTTTAGTTTTTTAAAGATCGATTTTAGTGATATTCCAGTACTGATCAGCATGTTTTTATTCGGGCCAGTTGCTGGAGTAGTAACAGCTTTCTTACGATCAATCTTACACTTGATTACCACCGGTTTTTCGCCAGATAATTTGGTGGGAGATACAGCTAGCTTTTTAGCAACTACCATTTTCACTTTACCGATTTTTTATTTCTTCCGTAAAGAATTAAAACGAGGAAAAAATAAATTTTTAGGTGTAATTTCTGGTACGCTTGCAATGACATTGTTCATGAGCGTGGCGAATTATTTTGTTATTACACCATTGTATCTAATATTTTTAGGTCTGAATGCTAAACAAATGTTAGGGATGCCTTTAGTCAATTATGTCCTGATTGGAATCGTTCCTTTCAACTTAATTAAAGGTTTTATCGTTAGTGCGGCCTTTTTAGTGTTACATGCGAAATTATTACCATGGCTTGTTAAAAAACAACATAAATTAGATCAAGCACAGTCATTATCAAAATAAAAGTAGACAGAAAAGCATGAGCTAGATGAGCTTGGAACAAAGAGTATAAACGGCGAGAGCAGAAGCAACTCCTTCTTATTTCTTGGAGTTAAACGCTTCTGTCTCGGCCTCTTTTCTACGTTTAGTCAAGAGAAATTTATATTGGTATAAAGGAAGCATCTCTAAGATACGATTTGTCGGTTAATTAAAAAATAGATAAGAGACAACGAAACAATTAATTTTTAATAGAAAATTTTTTAATAGTTAATTAATAGTTAAATAGTAGCTAAAACTTCCCTTATTCTTTTATTTAAAATTAGTGGAATACCTTTTCCAATTAGCATGAATTTATTTTTTATTTATTTAAAAAAATAGGAGCAATATTAATGATAGTGTTTTTTTGATTTTGATATAATAAATTAAATAGATAGTTGAAAAGAGGTAGTCTGATGGAAAATAAAAAAATAAACGAAACGAAAGGACAAGCATTAGAGAAAAATACAGTTACCACAAAAAGTGAACAACACAAATTAAATGACTCAGTTAGCGCGAATCCGAAAATGAGTGAAACAGCTGAAAAAATAGAAGCTATACTAGAAGACGTAAATCTTAAATTAAGTATGGAAAATTTGGAAGCGTTTTATAAAAAATGTTTTAAGGCTGATCCAAGTCAAGCAGAATTAAAACAAGCACAAGATGAATATCTATTGCTTAAAAATCCAATACAAAAAATAAAGGATGTTTGTCGTGAACAATCCACATTTGATGCTTTCTCAGAAAATAAAACATTAAAAAATTGAAGTTAACCTCTGAATATCTTAATATATCTCCAGATTTTTCAGAAGTAATAGAGTTTTCTATTAATAATATATATTATGGAGACGGTGTCGTTCCTTTATTTTCTTTTAATGATTCTATCGGTAAAATCAAGTGTTTAAGTGATTTAGAATTAAAAAAAACAGAAGGTGTATTAAAAAAATATTTAATTAAAAACAAAAAAATGAAGCATTTCTCTCATTATAAAGATAAAGTACGGGAGTTTATTGAAGTGCAAAATGAAAAACATGTAAGACATACTGCATCAAAAATTTTCCAAGAAAAATTTGGAGTAACAGAAAAGAGTTTTCGTTTTAACCGTTCGCTTATGGAAATAACAGGAATAACTGTACAAAAAAAAGAGCAAAAGGCGAATTGGAAGAGCATTTTTAGTAAAAAAAACTTCCTCTAAAAATAAGCTAACTGAGTCAATAGTGCAGAATGTACCGACAGTCAAAACAGATCCAGAAGCTTTGTCAATTATGGGGCAATCAAGTTTTAAGAAAATAAAAGAGAAGTCATCAATTTCTCATTCCAAAGAGAAAAGTGACGAATGGGAGACTACATTTGATAGAAAAATAGAATTCAAAGTGAAAGCACCAGATGAAATAAGTACTTATAAAAGGGAAACAGATAAGTTTCCAGTCAGAGGATAAAATGAAAGACAATTTATGATCTAAGAACATCAAACGTTAGAATCTACTGCTAACTTTGATGTTTTTAATGTGCTTGTTGTTATAAACCATTTAGGAAAGTTTAATTGGAAAAATTAGCTATCACACAAAAAATAGAAGAATAAAAGCTAGCTTACTCGCAAAGAGTTTTTTTCTCAATAATTTCATTTATGAAAAAAAATACATTACACAAAAAAATGTAAGCGTTTTATAACTGGCGTTTGAGTATTTTTCCGTTTAATGCATAAAAATGTATTTTATACAATTGAACGTGAAAATGCTCACTTTTTAAATGATAAATAGATTGATTTGCATTGTGGAAGAAAACGCTACAATTATATTGAAAAAGTTTTCCAATAAATTTATAAAAGGAGGCATAGAAAAAACGGACCTTTTTGAATAAAACTTTCCGAATCTACAAGTTATTATTTTTGTTATTCAGCTATTTTTGATAAAATAACAAATGGATTCAAGCTAAAATGATTCTAAAGAAACAAGAAAGGAAGACGAACATGGAACAAACAAAAAAGAAAAAATTTCAAATGCCTTCAGCGTATACGGTCTTATTCATTATTATTGCGATTATTGCTGTATTAACTTGGTTCATACCAGCTGGACATTATAGCGTTGATGATGCAGGCAACATCATCGCTGGCTCCTATGAACGAGTGCAACAAAATCCTCAAGGGCTATGGGATATTTTCATGGCACCAATCAACGGGATGCTAGGTGTACCAGCAGGAGAGCTAACGAAAGAAACTCCCGCTGCTATCCCAATCTCTTTCTTTATTTTAGTTGTAGGTGGCTTTTTAGGTATTATCAATAAAACAGGCGCATTAGATGCGGGGATTGCTTCTGTGGTCAAACGTTTTAAAGGCAAAGAAAAAATGTTGATTCCGGTATTGATGCTCTTATTTGCATTAGGTGGATCTACTTACGGAATGGCAGAAGAAACGATCCCATTCTATGCACTATTGATTCCAGTTATGATGGCAGTAGGGTTTGATACGGTTGTTGCAGTGGCAATCGTTTTAGTAGGATCACAGGTTGGTTGCTTGGCTTCAACAGTGAATCCATTTGCAACAGGAGTAGCTTCCCAAGCTGTTGGTATTTCAATGGGTGAAGGAATCGGACTACGGTTTTTAATGTTTGTTGTATTACTAGCTATCTCTATTCTTTAGGTAAAGATCTAGTTATCACAGCTTACCAATCAGCTTCTGGTTTGGTAAACTTGATTACACCAACATCAGCCATCGTTATGGGGGCTATTGCAATTGCACGCTTTGATATCTCAGTATGGTGGAAATTCACAGGGAAATTGATTGCTATCTTATTTGTTGCCATTTGTGTTATCTTAGGTGTAGCAGCAATGTTTTAATTATGAGAGCGTAATCGGTTTCTAGTAACATAAAGAACTGATTACCACTCATCTATCTTTACAAGATTCAAGCTCTTGTGTATCCATTATTTTTTGAAAAAAGAGGTTGTGTCTGTTGTTTTGACATGACCTTTTTATTATATTAGGAGGCTAGTAACATGAAACAATTTGTAACGAAACAGCATCATGAACAAGCATTGGAATCTTTAAATGAATTGATTCGAATACCTTCCGTTTTGGACGAAGCAGATACTGGTAAAGGGCATCCTTTTGGAACCAAAGTCGACGATATTCAGCTTCAGTTATATGAAGCAAGTCATACTCATTTACTGTTAAAAAAAATCGAAGAAAAAGAGGATTCTTTGCTTTTTTGTCTGATTAAACCGCTACTTATGAAAAACTATAACCAAAGTATGTTAACTACAAGAAAATTGATTTTAGAAGGTTATACTTTTGAAGAAGTCATGAAAATCCGCAAGATAAAAAAGGGGACTGTAACGGATCATTTAATTGAATGGCAACTTTATTTTGACGATTTTCCTTATGAGACGATGATTTCAGAAAAAACAATGAAGCGATTAAGTCAATTGACAAATGTAAGAACATGGAATTATCGAGAATTAAATGAAAAAGAGCCGTTAGATTACGGTGAATTCCGCTTTTATCAAATTGGTGTATTGAAAGGAGAAATTATAGATGACGTTGCAAGCTGAATTACAAAAAAGGTTTGGCTTTACTTCCTTTCGTCCAGGTCAAGAGGCGATTATTACGTCTTTATTAAAAGAACAAGATGTATTAGCGGTATTGCCTACAGGTAATGGTAAAAGTCTTTGTTATCAGTTGACGGGGTATTTACGTGAGGGTTTAGTAGTAGTGGTTTCACCCCTGCTTTCATTAATGGAAGACCAAGTAATGCAGCTTCAAAAACAAGGTGAGAAGCGAGTCGTTGCATATAATAGCTTATTAAGTAGAACCTAGCGGTATTACATTCTCAAACATTTATCAGACTATAAATTTTTATTTTTAAGCCCAGAGATGTTAACACAAAATGATTTATTAGAACAGTTGCAAAAACAAAAAATTGGTTTGTATGTTATTGATGAAGCCCATTGTGTCTCACAGTGGGGAATTGATTTTCGGCCGGAATATCAACAATTAGGGGAAATCGGGTTACGATTAGGTGATCCAGTGACCCTTGCTTTAACGGCCACCGCAACAACTGCTATTCAAAAAGATATTGAAAAAGTCTTATTTCATGAGTCTCCAGTTCATGTGGCATATTCTATCAATCGAAAAAATATTGCTTTGCATGTGAAAAAAAAACAGACCATAAAGAAGAAGCGCTAGAAAACTTGATGAAACAAGCAAATGGGTCAATGATTATCTATTGTGCAACTAAAAAAGAAGTTGCGCGCTTATATCAAATATTTCGCTCACGTTTTGCTGTCGGATATTACCATGGTGGGGTTATAAGCAACTCAGAGGCGACAGCTTCAACAACAGTTCAGTCAAAATAAACTACAGTTTTTGATTGCGACTAACGCATTTGGCATGGGAATCAATAAATCAGATATCCGTTATGTGGTTCACTATGATCTTCCTGATAGTTTGGAAAATTATGTACAAGAAATTGGACGAGCTGGTAGAGACCAACAGCCAAGTTAAGCAATCCTTTTGTATAAAGAAATGGATGAACGTATCCATCACTTTTTTAATCAGCTTTCTAAAGAACAACGAAAAAGCTTTGAAATGTATTTACAATACAATATTGAAAATCACGAACCTTTTGATGAGATCCAACAAAAGTGGTTCGAAGTGATTGAAAAAACAAATGATTCGAAAGAATGGCTCAATCGCTTAAGATTACAGGAAAAAGAAAAGGAGTATCGTCTACAGAAAATGCTGTACTACGTTCATAGTAAAACCTGTCGAAGAGAAATGATCCTTGACTATTTTGGCGAAAAACAGATAGAAAAGCCAAAAAAATGTTGTGATATTGATGGAGCAACCTTAGATATCCAAGAAAATGCAGTAACTGTCCAAAGAATGGAACCAAAAAGCTGGCAGGATATTTTACTAAATTTATTTTAAAAAAACATGGGATAGAAATTTTTTAAGACAATAAAGTTCTGGCTATGGTATAATATTTACGATAGAAATTAGGAGGTAAATAAGGTGAGTAGAAAAGATAGATATCATTCATCAGAAAATAAAGACACACAAGAACCATGGGAACAACCGATTTATGATACAGAAGATGATGTTTCTTCAAGAAGTTCTCAACGTCAACAAAAGAAAGGTAACACGTTATTTTTGTCTCTTTTTTTAGTATTATTAGTCTTATGTATCGCTATCCCAGCAGGTGCTTACTTTTGGATTAGAAATGGATCAACGAATAATGCGTCAAGTTCGACATCAACAACAACAACTTCTTCAGTAGTGGAAAGTAGTTCTTCAATAGAAGGATCATCAACAAAAGAATCAAGTACTGAATCTGCAAGTACAGTTTCAACACAATCAATGGTAGAAAATCCACCTGAAAGTACAACAGTACAAGAAGCAACAAGTCCTTCTTCAACTACTACGTATCAACAAGAAACACAACCTACCAGTAGTATAGAAGAAGCAACAACACCATCCTCTTCGGCTGCTACAGATGGATCAACAGTTACTGTTCAACCGGGTGACGGACCTAAACAAGTAGCTGAACGTGCCGGGATCACGATTGATCAATTATTTGAATTAAATGGTTTAGATCCAAATAATTATATGATTTATCCTGGACAACAATTAAAAGTTAAATAATCTTAGCCGCGATCTGCGGCTTTTTTTTTTGAAAAGGGAGTTATAGTATGACACAAATCAGTATTGCAATAGATGGGCCTGCTTCATCAGGTAAAAGTACTGTTGCAAAAATTTTGGCAAAAGAATTCAATTATATCTATACTGATACTGGCGCTATGTATCGGGCCGTCACGTATCTAGCCATCAAAAACGACGTACCTTTTGCGAATGAGAAGGGGTTAGTGAGGTTGATCCATGATTATCCACTTTCTTTTGTTCAAAAAACAGATGGTCAACATGTTTTGGTAGCTGATCAAGATATCACAACAGAAATACGTCAACCAAACGTTACACAAACTGTTTCAGAAGTTTCTGCCCATCAAAAAGTGCGTGAAGCGCTTGTTTCGATCCAACGCAGCATTGGTGAAAATGGTGGTGTCGTTATGGATGGAAGAGATATCGGCACATCAGTTTTACCAAATGCAGAAGTCAAAATATTTTTAGTTGCTAGTGTGACAGAGCGTGCACAAAGGCGCTATAAGGAAAATATTGAAAAAGGGATCCCAACCGTTTTAACCGTTTTAGAAACGTTAACGAAAGAAATACAAGCAAGAGATCACTATGATTCAACAAGAAAAATTTCTCCTTTAAAGCAAGCAGATGATGCAGTGCGAATCGATACAACTGGAAAATCGATCCCAGAAGTTGTCCAAGAAATAAAAGAAGTGGTAAAAGAAAAAGGTTATTTTTTGTAAAAAAATGGAGAAAAGCCTGTATTTTTAGGGTAAACCAAACGAAATCGCTTTATTTTTTTTTAATAATCAATTAAACTTAAAACAGTACCGTTGTTACGGCAGAATGTTGGTTAGGAGGACAAATGTTATGACAGAATTTGAACAAAATCAAGTAGAAAACAGTCAATCAATGGAAGATGCAATGAATAGTGTCCAAGAAGTGAGTGTGGGGGACATTGTGTCTGGTGAAGTGTTAGTAATTGAAGATAAGCAAGTGGTTGTAGGGATCGAAGGCGCTGGTGTCGAAGGCGTAGTACCTGCAAAAGAATTATCTACTTCAACTGTTGAAGATATCAATGAAATAGTAAAAGTGGGAGATATCTTGGACTTAGTTGTCATCAGTACAATCGGTAAAGATAAAGAAAACGGTAGCTATTTGCTTTCAAAACGCCGTTTAGATGCAAAAAAAGTTTGGGAAGATATTGAAAAAGATTTCCAAGCTGGCCATGTGATCGAAGCACCTGTTACAAATGTAGTGAAGGGTGGATTAGTAGTAGATGTTGGTGTGCGCGGATTTGTACCTGCTTCAATGGTAGAAGATCATTTTGTTGCTGATTTTTCAGAATATAAGGGTAAAACATTAGCTTTTAAAATCATTGAAATCGAACCATCAGAAAATCGTTTGATTCTTTCTCATAAGGCAGTAGTCGAAACGGAGAAAGAAGAAAAGAAAAAAGAAATTTTAGCTAATCTTCATGAAGGCGACGTAATTGAAGGGCGTGTGGCTCGGATTACTGATTTCGGTGCATTTGTTGATTTAGGTGGTATTGATGGCCTAGTACATGTGTCCGAAATTTCTCACAAGCACGTAGCTAAAACTAGTGATGTGCTAGCAGTGGGAGACGAAGTCAATGTAAAAGTTCTTTCAATTAATCCTGAACAAGAACGTGTCTCACTATCAATTAAAGACACGTTGCCTGGACCTTGGTCTGACATTGAAGAAAAAGCACCTGTAGGTTCAGTTTTAGATGGGAAAGTGAAACGTTTGACCAGTTTTGGGGCGTTTGTTGAAGTATTTCCAGGCGTGGAAGGACTTGTCCATATCTCTCAAATTTCTCATAAGCATATTGCTACACCACATGAAGTACTCCATGAAGGTGATGAGGTGAAAGTGAAAGTTTTAGAAGTGAACCCTGAAGAACATCGTATCGCATTGAGCATCAAAGCTTTGGAAGAAAAACCAGCTTCTGAAGAAGAGCCAAAAGATGTGGAGACTTATGAATTACCAGAAGAAAACACTGGTTTCACAATGGGTGATATTTTAGGTGATGCTTTGAAAGAAGAAGTCGAAGAAACGACTACCGATGATTCAGACCAATAAAATTTTTGAGTGTTCATTTTAAAAAGACTGAAATGAGTCAAAAAGATCAATCAATGTTATGGACATTGATTGATCTTTTTTTGTTATTGTCATTAGAAGCTAGAGATTTCTGTCAAACCACTATCAAAACTCCATAGTCGTTTAATTAGGAGCTATTTTTTTGGCTAGCCCTAAACAACCGATAATTCCAGCTTGATCTCCTAATTTTGGAAAAACAATATATTCTTCTATTTTCGGATGAGCAACATAATTTTGATTAAGTTTTGTAAATTCATGATGAATTTTCTCTTGTAAGTGTACTTGTTTCATTACACCGCCCCCTAGAATGATAATATCCGGTGAAAACATCATTGTAGTATTATGAATGCATTGGGCAATGTAAAAAGCTTCCATGTCCCAAAAAGGATGATCTTCCGTTAAATCTTGACCTTTAATTCCTATTCTCTTTTCGATAGCAGGTCCTGATGCCATACCTTCTAAACAATTTTGATGATAAGGGCAGTTTTACCCTTAAAGTGATCGTTAGGGTGATTACGTACAATCATATGACCCATTTCTGGATGACTGAATCCCTCGATAAATCTTCCATTTTGCAGTGCGCCACCACCTATACCTGTGCCAACTGTATAATAAACAACTAATGAATGTCCTTGACTATGTCCAGCTATATATTTCTCCATAGGCTGCAGCATTTACATCAGTTGCCCAATAAAAAGGAATGTTCTCAAAATTTCTTTTTAGATAACCAATAAAATCAAAATTTCTCCACGGTATTTTAGGTGTTGAGGTTATATATCCATATGTTTTCGATTCAGGATGGATATCAATAGGCCCAAAAGAACCAACAGCAATGCTGAACAATTCTGTTTCATATTTTTTGAAAAAAGAAACAACTTGTGGCATTGTTTCTCGTGGATTCAAAGTTTCAAAACTCACTCTCTCAATAACCTCTAATTGTGCATTACCAACTACACAGACAAATTTTGTGCCTCCTGCTTCAATTGCACCGTATAGCATAAAACATTTCTCCTTATATTCAAAGATGATTTCATAGGCAGTTATGCATTTAACCAATTTATTGTTCAGATTTTTAAAGAATTTAACTCGTTTTTTTGCTATTTTAATATTTATTTTCTTTTAAAAAATCGCTATTATTTCAGTTAATACATAAATCAGATCGCGCATTGCCTTTAAGTAATCCGTTTATTGATGTTTTGATTAGAAAGAATAATCAGTACTACTGACTATTCCATTATTTAACTTCAAGTAAATCAGTAGTTGCGGTAACTGTTCCTTTAATAAGTGGTGTTACTTTCGAATAATCGGCAGTATTTGTCACAATAACCATTGTTGTATCATCAAGTCCTGCTTCTTTAATTAGCGTACGATCAAACGTTCCAAGGATATCTCCTTTTTTTACTTTTTGATTAGTAGTAACTTTTTGTATAAATCCTTTACCGCCCATAGATACGGTGTCAATACCAATATGAATCAGTATTTCAGCGCCATCATTCGATTTAAGACCGTAAGCATGTCCAGTTTCAAATGTAACTTGAATAGTGCCATCTACTGGAGAATAAACAGTGTCCCCAGTTGGTTTAATCGCAATACCTTTTCCCATAGTCTCTGAAGAAAATACTGGATCATTTACTGAATCAAGTCCAATCACTTCACCTGCAAGGGGACTAACGATTGTTTCTGAAGAATGATTTGTTTTAGTAGGTTCACCAGAAGTAACTGTGGTTTGTTGGGTGTTTTCTGAATAACTCGTCACTGTTTGATCAGTAAGAGCTTCTGCTGCAAAGATGCCTGAAGCTTTTGTTTTCCCATAAAAGTAAGTAATTGCAAAAGCAATCGCAAAGCTAATTAATTCACATAGTAAATAAAATGGGATAGAGGTTGCATTAATTGAAAGAAATCCAAGAAAACCTGCTGAACCAAGTGATACAGCGACAACTTTCAGTAGACCTGCTACTGCAGCGTCAACTCCGGAACCAATTAAAGCACAGAAAAATGGGAAACGATATTTTAAATTGACACCAAACAGAGCTGGTTCAGTAATACCAAGAAGTGCGGATACACCTGCAGACGAAGCAAGACTTTTTGTTTTAGAATTTTTAGTTAAGAACCGAATAGCAAATGTTGCAGCACCTTGAGCAACGTTTGCCATAGAAGCAACTACGAATATAAAATCTCCATGTCCAATACCATTTGTCCATGCTGAGAGCAATTGTGTTTCAATCGCAGGGAATGATTGATGAAGACCTGTCATAACGATTAGGGAGTATGTTCCACCAAAGATACCCATGCCAATAAATCCGGTTGCATTATATAGCCAAACAATCGCGTCTGTAATCCCTTTAGAAAGCAATAACATTACAGTGCCGATAACTGTGAAGGTTAGAAAGCCGGTAATGATTACAGATAATAAGGGGGTAAATGTAAAGTCAACTGATGATGGAAGTTTTTTGTGAAAAAACTTTTCCAATACTGATAATAGCCAAACAGCTGCTAACACTGGAATGACTTGATAAGCATAGTTAGTTTGTGAGACATGATAACCAAAAATATTCCAATATTCCATAGAACCACCAAGTTCTGGTGTTGCCATAATCATTCCAATTGCAGCACCAAGGAACTGGTTGGCTCCAAAACGTTTAGCAGCGGAAATACCAACTAGTATAGGCAAAAACATAAATGGTGCAGCGGACATCAGTTGTATCATTGAGGAAATACCTTCAATCGCAGGATACATTTCTTCAATATGATTTTGGTCCAAAAAGTCCAGTAGCTGTTAGAAAGTTTCGTAAGGCCATTAATAAACCACCTGCAACAAGGGCAGGTATAATTGGGACAAAAATATCTGATAATAATTTAATTAATGCCATAATGGGGTTGAATTTTTTATCTTTACTAGCAATTTGTTTTAAATCATCTGTTGAAATTTCCGAAAGTCCAGTTTTTTTGATAAGTTCGTCATAAACGAAATTAACATCACCTGCACCGATAATCACTTGATATTGTCCATCAATTTTAAATGTGCCTTTTACATCTGAGTTTTCGTCTAAAGCTTTTTGATTCACTTTCGTGTCATCTTTTAGTACGAGACGAAGACGTGTAGCGCAGTGTGCAGCTGCAATAAGGTTATCTTTTCCGACCGCTTGTATTACGTCGGAAGCTACTTTACTGTAATTCATTCGAATCACTCCTTTTTTGTTTTTACGTGAAAACGGTTCACTGAAATGCAAATTTATTTTAGCATATCTTAAAAATATATCAAACGTTTGTCATATAATTTATTTTTTCAAATGAAATGATTGATTTTTCAACGGAAAACGTTTACCATACTAGTTGTAAAAAGATAAATTGAAGGAGTAAAATATGAACTTACCTCGAGAAATACGATATCGTGCTTATTCTGATTGGACTAAAGATGAGATGATTAAAATTAAGGATAATGTAAAACGATCACCTTGGCGTGTTAGCTATCATATCGAACCTAAAACAGGATTGTTAAACGATCCTAATGGTTTTTCTTTTTTTAACGGAAAATATACGCTTTTTTATCAAAATTGGCCATTTGGAGCTGCTCATGGTTTGAAAGAATGGGTGCACACTGAATCAGATGACTTAGTTCATTTTCATGTAACAGGAGCAGAACTTCTTCCAGACACAAAACGAGATAGCCACGGAGCTTATTCCGGTTCTGCATATGAAATAGAGGGGAATCTATTCTTACTCTATATAGGAAACGTTCGAAATGAAAATTGGGAACGTGATACACTTCAAATCGGAGCATGGATGGATAAAAACTATAACATTACGAAAGGTGAGAATGTTCTTATTCATCCACCTGCTGATGTAACAGATCATTTTCGTGATCCACAAATTTTTAATTATGAAGGACAATTGTATGCGATTGTTGGAGCACAAAATTTAGAAAAATCAGGTTTCATCAAACTTTATAAAGCTACTGACAACAACGTGGAAACATGGGAAGAAGTTGGCAACCTTGATTTTGACGGCACTGGTTCAGAATACATGATTGAGTGTCCAAATCTGGTATTTGTAGACCAAAAACCTGTTCTCATTTATTGTCCTCAAGGGTTGGATAAATCTGAGCTTAATTATGGAAATATCTACCCAAATACTTTTAAGATCTGTCAATCGCTTGACATAGAAAAGGTAAAACTTGTGGGAGCTTCAGAAATTCAAAATCTTGATTATGGATTTGAAGCATATGCGACTCAAGGATTCAATACTCCTGATGGGCGTGCTTTGATTGTCAGTTGGATTGGACTACCTGATATCAATTATCCAACTGATAAGTATGATTATCATGGAGCAATGAGTCTTGTAAAAGAACTTTCAATGAAAGATGGTAAACTTTACCAATATCAAGTAGAAGCTATTACATCGTTGCGTGCTAGTTCTGAACAATTTACAGCAAAAGCAGAAACAAATAATACTTATGAGCTTGAACTGACTTTTCCTCCAAATCAGAAATTGGAGTTACTTCTTTTCTCTGATAGTAAAGGAAATGGACTTAGCTTGATTGTAGATACCAAAGAAGGAAAAATTATTTTAAATCGCAGCAAAGCAGGTATTCAATATGCAACAGACTTTGGTACGATTCGTGAATGCTCAATTGATACTAAAGAAACAATTGCTAACATTTTTGTAGATAATTCAATCATTGAGATTTTTATTAATAAAGGAGAAAAAGTATTTACTAGTCGCGTATTCCCTGAGAAACACCAAAATGGTATTCAAATTAAATCAGGTGAACCGACTGGAAAATACTTTGAATTAAAATATTAATATGGTAGCAAAATTATCTGATGTCGCTGAACTAGCTGGAGTTAGCCCAACTACCGTTTCACGCGTCATTAACAATAAGGGATATCTATCGGAAAAAACAAAACAAAAAGTTCATGAAGCTATGAAAACTCTTGGTTATAAACCTAATAATCTAGCACGCGGACTTCAAGGAAAGTCACCCCAACTTATTGGGCTTATTTTTCCTAATATCAGTAATATCTTTTACTCTGAACTGATTGAGTATCTGGAAATCGAATTATTCAAACATGGCTATAAAACAATTATTTGCAATAGTCAGAACGATCCTGCTAAAGAGCGGGAATATATTGAAATGCTTGAAGCGAATCAAGTTGATGGGATTATCTCATCTAGTCATAATCTTGGAATTGCTGATTATGAGCGTGTGGGAGCACCTATTGTTGCTTTTGATAGAAACTTAGCTCCTAATGTTTCTATTGTTTTTTCAGACAACTTTGAAGGTGGAAAACTTGCAGCTAAAACGTTACAAAAAAATGGTTGTCAAAATAGTATTATGATTACAGGAAATGACAATACGGATTCTCCAACAGGATTACGTGCGCTTGGTTTTTCTTTTCAAAATCCAAATGGCAAAGTTTTCAAAATCCCTAATAATCTCTCTACGATTCGTCGTGAAATGGAAATCAAGTCGACCATCCTAAGTCACAAACCAGATGGTATTTTTGTTTCTGATGATCTAACAGCAATTCTTACTATGAAAATTGCTCATCAACTTAAACTTAATATCCCAGAAGACTTAAAAATTATTGGCTATGATGGAACATCTTTTGTTGAGAAATTTTTCCCACAATTGACAACAATTAGACAACCAATTGATGAAATCGCAAGTCTGATTGTTGATGTTCTTCTGAAAAAAATGAAGAATGAAAAGACAAGCAAGGATTACATTTTGCCAATCTCGTTACTTCCTGGAGGGAGCATTTAATGGCAAATTTTTTTCTTGATATTTATCACATTCGTTCAAAAGGAATTTGTAGCTATTTATTGGTTTGAAAAATATTCCGAACTATAAATCGCGCTTTTTATTCTAAAAACGGATAAACGGTGTTTAAGCAACAGCTCATTGAAATCGAATTTCCTGATTCTTTCACAATCTTATTCACGGTATTTAAAGAGCTGACCCTCGGCGATAAGTCCAAAAATCTCAAAACATGGGGAGCTGTTTCGAAATTTTCACCCTTATTGCTCCTGCGATTACTCGTCGCAGTTTTTACTTGGTGAGCACTCAGGTCAAAACGCTCTTTTCACAACCTTTTATCCACCATGTTCAAGAAGTCGCTTTATCAAAAAAATTGCCGTAGAATACCAAAAATTATAGAGACATTTTAAAAAGACTGAAATGAATCAAAAAGATCAATCAATATACATAACATTGATTGATCTTTTTCTGTTATTTGGTTAAACAATTTTTCTCGAAATAGATATTTAGGGGAACTTTGATAAACTGCGTATAAGACATCTTGAGTCCTCCTATGAGTTGGCTCGTCAAATTAATTCTAAATGATTTCAGGTTGTCTTTTCTATACTTACCAACGATATATGTTTGTAAATTGTATGTTTATACCCATATTATGAGAGTTTTATCATCAAGAATAACACGAACCGTTATTACTAAATCAATTATATTTTCAGTCCATAAGGGAAAGAATAGTCCTTTTTTATGCGACATAAAAGAAGTTTGGTACTTCTTAGGAATTTTATATCCTAAAATAATAGACAAAGTCCATACAGAGAATGCTAATAAAATATTATATTTTAGAGCTAAAAATAGGCTTAATATTAAGAGAAGAAATTGACAAGTTTTTATAAACCCTAAAGTTTTCATAACTGATCTCCTTAAATTCATAGTTAAAATAAACTCTGTTGAATTTATTATATCAGTAAATTCAACAGAGTTTATATTTTTTAGTATGTAGAAAGAATCTTTTTTAAGTCTAATCGTATTATTCATTTGAAATGAAGAAAACAAAATATTTCAGTTTCAATCATAATTGATAGACGGTAAGGGAGAGATTTCACTCATCATGAAACAATAAAAAGATTAGAAAATGAAAACGAGAGAAACAAATTATGCTATAATCAAATGTCACTGATCGATTTTAAGTTCAGTAGGGCGTGAATATTTCGGTTAGTGCTCATCTAGCGGTTCTAAATATGGTTTTTATGGTTATTGAAACAATGAAGTTCCTTAATCAAAGAAACAAGAATGAAAGATGGTTTCCTAGAGTTCAATATTCACTTTGATTTTTTATGAAAGAAACTTGTCCAATGAATAAATACTTGTGTAATTTTAGTGAACAAAGCTTGAAACTTGGCAAAGCATTCGTTAAACTAAGTAAGATTGGAAACTTGTGAGGAGGAAAAATTATGGCAAATCCAACAATTGCAATCGTTGGCCGCCCGAACGTCGGTAAGTCTACGATTTTTAACCGCATCGCTGGCGAGCGTATCTCGATTGTCGAAGATACTCCAGGAGTAACTCGCGATCGTATTTATGCTAAAGGCGAATGGTTAGGTCGAGAATTCAGTGTGATCGATACAGGTGGGATTGATTTAGGTGACGAACCATTTATGGATCAAATCAAGCATCAAGCAGAAATCGCGATTGAAGAAGCAGATGTCATCATCTGTGTTGTCAGCGGACGTGAAGGAGTCACTGATGCAGATGAAATGGTAGCAAAAATATTGTATCGTAGTAATAAACCTGTTATTTTAGCAGTTAATAAAGTAGATAATCCTGAGATGCGAAATGATATCTACGAATTTTATTCATTAGGATTAGGTGATCCTTATACAGTTTCTGGTAGTCATGGATTAGGAATTGGTGATGTATTAGATGAAGCAATTAAATTCTTTTCAAATGATGGGGAAGAAGAAGAGGATGATACAATTAAATTTAGTTTGATCGGTCGTCCAAATGTCGGAAAATCTTCTTTGATTAATGCGATCTTAGGGGAAGAACGTGTGATTGTTTCAGATGTGGAAGGGACAACTAGAGATGCAATCGATACTCACTTTGTTTCTGAAACGGGACAAAAGTTCTTAATGATTGATACTGCGGGTATGCGAAAACGTGGTAAGGTATATGAAAATACAGAGAAGTATAGTGTCATGCGTGCAATGCGTGCGATTGATCGTTCGGATATCGTTTTGATGGTTCTGAATGCAGAAGAAGGAATCCGTGAGCAAGATAAGCGTGTCGCAGGGTATGCCCATGAAGCTGGACGTGGTGTGATTATCGTGGTCAATAAATGGGATCTTGTCAAAAAAGAAACAAACACGATGCGTGATTTTGAGCAGGAAATTCGAGAAGAGTTCCGTTATTTAGATTATGCCCCAATCATATTTGTTTCAGCTGTAACAAAGCAACGGTTAGAACGTTTACCGGAAATGATTGAAGATGTAAGCATGAACCAAAACTTGCGTGTGTCATCTGCTGTTTTGAATGATATCATT
Organism: Enterococcus lacertideformus; assembly: GCA_015680865.1. Lineage (GTDB taxonomy): Bacteria > Bacillota > Bacilli > Lactobacillales > Enterococcaceae > Enterococcus_B > Enterococcus_B lacertideformus. The sequence continues at coordinate 69,173 of JADAKE010000014.1, forward strand.
ATGGATGCTGTAGCAATCAATCCAACACCAACGGATAAAGGAAAACGATTGAAGATTTTCTATGCTACACAAGTAGCGGTAAAACCACCGACCTTCGTTGTTTTTGTCAATGAAGAAGAACTGATGCGTTTTTCTTACGAGCGTTTCCTTGAAAATCAAATTCGAAAAGCATTTACTTTTGAAGGAACCTCCATTCGTATCATTCCGAGAAGACGAAAATAGGCATTTTACCACATCAGAAGTTTTTTTTCAAAAAAAATCGCTGGTTTTGATTATTCTGGTTTTATGACTAAAAAAAGCAGAGTAAAAATGGTAAAAACCTTGCTATTAAGCGGTTTATATGATATCGTGATAACAGAATATTGAACTTGATCAATATTTCTTTTAAACTTTTTGGACCACTCAGAAAGTTTTAACTAAACTGATGTTTACATCATATCTCTTGTGGAGGAGGTGAATCTATCCATGGCAAACAAAGCAGAATTAATCGAAAAAGTTGCTTCAGCTACTGATCTAACTAAAAAAGACGCAACTGCAGCAGTAGATGCTGTATTTTCAACTATCCAAGATGCTTTAGCTAAAGGCGAAAAAGTTCAATTAATCGGTTTTGGTAACTTTGAAGTTCGCGAACGTGCAGCTCGTAAAGGACGTAATCCACAAACTGGTGAAGAAATCGAAATTCCAGCTAGCAAAGTACCTGCATTCAAACCAGGTAAAGCATTAAAAGACGCTGTTAAATAATACGGTGAATAAAGCACTTGTGGCTCTGAAGCTACAGGTGCTTTTCTTTGTCCATTTTTATGAAACAAAGCAGAAACGTTTTTGACTATTGGCGCAGTGAGGGGCGATTATCTCAATCAATTGTTTTTATTGAGTAAAGTCCCTTTTACTGCTTTAAATCTACAAATAGACAACCAAATCGTGGAGAATTACTAGAATGTGTAAAGGAATTACCTATCTTTTTTCGATTTTACTTACTAATGGTAAAATAAAGGAAAGGAGGGATGTCTGTGGAAATTGATTATCAAGTACAAGAGGAGAAAGCAAAAATTTATTATGGAGAGACTTTAGCAAGTCAGTTGAAGACAATTATGATTGATCAGCCTATATTATTTTTAACAAACCAGCGGTATTATGATTTGTTTGCTGACAAAATCAATCAAAAATTTCTTAATCCTAGTGAAATCGATTGGTATATTTGTGCAAATACACAATGTAACCATTTAACCGAACTCAGTAATTTGGTAACTTTTGCGAAACGTTATCCTGAAAGCCAATCCTTTCTTATTATTGGATTTGGAAATGAAGGAGTTATGGACTTGGCGGGTTTTTTCCAAAAGCATACCTCACTTACAGCAAAGTTGTGGCTGATTCCTGTATCGATACGGTCAATGGCACGTGCCTTGACGCCACAACGTATGATTTTACAACTACCAAATCAGGTTGTTCTACAAACAGATAATCTTCCAGAGCGAATCGTATATGATCAAACTATTAGTGAAAAGCAAGGAGAAGGAAAACAAATTGATTTTTTAGTATTGATCTGTTGTGGTATCATTTGTGATTACCGTTTTTTACAAAATCTCTATAAAAATTATCCGATGCCACATCAATTAGCGCAACGTCCGCTTACCGGTATGTTAGAGGAAATGATTTCTTTTTATCAAGATAGTGCTGACAATCTTTCAAATTATGGTAAACTGTTTGAACAGGCTTTTTATTTAACAGAGAATGGTCATTTATTATCAGCTAGTATGAAAAGACTATTAGGAATCCTATTTCATCTCTTATGGAACGTAGAAGTATCTGAAATGACCTTCCAATTAAAAAATTTTTTTATTTGGTTGAAACATCTGAATTATCCAATTGAGTGGCCTGATCACATATCCAAAATAGATTATCTAGAAAATGTCTTAAATCTGGCAAATAAAAGCAAAAAAATTCTTGTTTTGAAAAAAATCGGTATAATAGAGAGATATCAAACACCAAATGAACATGAATTAGTGCAAGTAATGACATCTTATGAAAAGATTATTAGTGAGATTAGAGGGATTTAAAATGAATACAAATAGTGAAAAAATGCTGCAAGCATTATCCGAAGAAGATCTAACGCAAGCTCAGTTATATTTGACACAGGCTTTAAAAGAAGATCCCGCAGATGTATTGGCTGAATTGGGAGAAGAATTGTTAACAATCGGATTTCTAGAAGAAGCAAAACAAATTTACAAGCAGTTGCTAGCGCAGTATCCAGACAACGATGAGTTCTATATACCGTTGGCTGAAATTGCGATTGAAGACAATGAAATTGATCAGGCCTTTGAATATTTAGAAAATATTTCTAAAGAAAGTGATTACTACCCACAAGCGTTATTGGCTGTTGCTGATTTATATCAAGTGATTGGCATCCCAGAAGTGAGTGAAGCCAAATTGAAAGAAGCTGCGACATTATTACCTGATGAACCACTTATCCAATTTGCTTTAGCTGAACTTTACTTTTCTGTTGATCGTTTTGCTGAAGCTGCAACGATTTATGAAAAGTTATTGGCTAGCAATATCAAAGAGGTTTCAGGAATTTCTATGCAAGAACGCTTTGGACAAGCATTGAGTATGCAAGGAGAATTTGAGGCAGCAATCCTACCATTAGAACAGGCGTTGCAAGAAAATCGGACCGATGATCGTCTCTTCCGATTAGCTTTCACAAATCTTCAATTAAAAGAAAATGAAAAAGCGATCAATTACCTTCAAGAATTGCGCGAAGTCAATCCACAATACCAATCACTTTATCTTTATCTAGGACAAGCATTACAGGAAGAAGAGTTGATTGAAGAAGCACAAAAAGTATTAGAAGAAGGCATCAAAGAAAATCCTTACCAAGTGGAACTTTATCATTTAGCTTCAGAGAATGCTTATCGTATGCGTGAGAAAGAAAAAGCAGAAAAATTCTTATTAGATGCTCTTGCGTTAGGCGAAAAACAAGACGAAACATTATTAACATTAAGCAACTTGTATTTAGATGAAGAACGTTATGAAGAGGTCATCGCGATCCTTGATCAAATGGAAGACACTGGAAATCCTTATGTAAAATGGAATATGGCGCATGCGTATAATGAAATGGAAGAATTTTCTTTGGCGGCTGTTCACTATGAACAAGCCTATCATGAATTGGCACACGAACCGGATTTCTTAAAAGAATATGGCTTTTTCTTACGAGAAGAAGGTCAATCCGCTCAAACGCAAGAATTACTTACACATTATTTAGAACTTGAGCCTGGAGATTTGGAGGTACTGTCAGTGTTAGATGACCTAGCAGAGAGGTGAATAAAATGCTAATAGATGTAAAAGAAAAAAAGAATTTCTTAACCTGGATGGTCAATCATGTTTCTTTTAGTCGAAGAGAAGTCTTTTGGATTTTGAATTACCTTGCTAATCATGAAGCGATACTAAGCAATGTTCATTTTGTGGAAGGCGCAAACCAAGCAAATCGTGGATTACAGATTAATGATTTATCTTCTAATGATGAGCCAATGAAATTATTTTTAGAGGGTAAAGAATTTACAGATACAGATCAAATTTTTCATGAAATTCGCTTGAATTGGAAAAAGCCTTTATATATAGAATGTTTTTTTGAAAATGCTTGGCAAACGAAAGAATATTTCATTGTATTAGAAGATAATCCCTTTGCATCTTGGGATGAATCAATTAGTGAAGAAGATACAGAAATGATTGAACTTTATTTCCGTGAAAAAGAGCAAGAAGAGCATCTAAAATTTCTTTATGCTCAAATTGATCAAGCGCTTGAAAAAGGAGATAAAGATGCCTTTTTTCAATTGTCAGATGAAGTGAACCGTCTAATATTTAAATACGGTCAAGAAAAAAGAGGTCAAATAGGTGAGCATCAGAGTTAGTATAAGAAGAGTCCAGTTTAAATAAAAACACGTGGTAAAAACAAGTTTTTCTGTTTCTATCACGTATTTTTATTTTTAGAGATTTTACTTCCTTGAATAAAATAAGAAGTATTAGCAAGTTTATAGGAGATCAACGGCTTTTAAATAATTTTGTTTGTGGTTTAAGATAAGTAAACCCTTCTCCTTCCACTTCATGAACATTGAGAATTGATAGAAAGGCTTTTTCGTCGATCTTATTTACGATTCGTTTCACTTCGTTTAATTCACTTGAACTGACAACCATATAAATGATTTTTTTTGAGTGTCCAGAAAATCCACCTTCTCCAGATAAAAAAGTCACACCTCGTGCTAGCTCAGACATAAGTAAGGGAGCAATTTCTTTATTTTTGTTGGACACGACTAAGATACCTTTCGCTGAATAACCACCATCTAAAATAGAATCAATGACACGACTAAAGACATAAGAAACGATCAAGGTATACATCATCCGTTTTAAGTCAATATAAGAAAGAGAGGCAAAGAGTACGATCACATCTAGCACTAGTAATGAACGTCCCATCGAAATGCCATAATTTTTTTCTAAAATACGAGCAATGATATCACTGCCTCCTGTGGTCCCTCCCATCCGATAGACCAGCCCACTGCCAATCCCAGCAATTAAACCAGCGAGTAATGAAACAATTAATAAATCGTGTTGGAGGTTGATCTGTAAAGGCACGCGTTGCCATATCCACAAAAAAACAGAAAGAGACAGTGTGCCTAAAATCGTATAGGTAAAGGAGCGCTTACCAAGAATTTTTCCACCCAGTAAAATCAGAGGAATATTGATTATGAGGGTAGAATAAGCAGGATCAATTCCAAATAAGGCATGTAAAATCAAAGTGATCCCCGAAACACCACCTTCTGCCAACTGGTTGGCAATATTTAAATAAACAAGACCAAAAGCATAAATACCCGTACCAACGATAATCAAAGCTATCTCTTTTATTGTTTTTACTGAAAACATGTAATCCCTCCTTATAAAACAGCTATTTTCAAAAAATTCAGTATTTTTATATCACGCTATTTAAATGTAGCATGTAATATCCTTTTTCTCAATCGCACTTGTCTAGAATTTATTAGAAATTTTTGGTAAGATAAAAAAGAAAGGTGGAGCAGAGATGAAGGAACGTTCGTTAAAAAATATGCAAAAAGAAGTAGATGATTATATTCAACAATTTAAAGTAGGCTATTTTTCTCCATTAGCACAAATGGCTCGCTTAACTGAAGAAGTTGGCGAACTGGCAAGAGAAGTCAATCATACATATGGTGAAAAAAGTAAAAAAGAAACAGAACCTAAAAATACCGTGGCAGAGGAACTAGGGGATGTTTTATTTGTTACAATGATCATGGCTAATTCTCTAGAAATAGATTTAACAGAAATATTTGAAAAAAATATGGAAAAATTCAATCAAAGAGACCATAATCGATTTGAAAGAAAAGAAGCGAAAGAAAATGAAGAGCCATAGGATGGAAGAAGGAAAAAAATGAAATTAAAAAAATTACCGCAAGAATATAAAAAAGCTATCCCAGTATTGAATAAATTAGAAGCTGCAGGGTTTGAAGCTTATTTTGTTGGTGGAAGTGTGAGAGATATTCTTTTAAAACAAGAGATACATGATGTAGATATCGCTACTAGTGCATTTCCAGAAGAAATTAAACAGCTTTTTCCAAAAACAGTTGATATTGGGATCGAACATGGAACGGTTCTCGTGTTGGTGGAAGACGAGCAGTATGAAATCACAACATTTCGTACTGAATCGATGTATCAAGATTATCGGCGGCCTGATCGTGTAGAATTTGTCCGTTTCTTAGAAGAAGATCTGAAAAGACGTGATTTTACGATCAACGCCTTTGCTTTAAAAGAAGATGGACAAATTATCGATCTATTTGATGGTTTAGCGGATTTAGAAAATCAGGTGCTTCGAGCGGTAGGAAACCCACATGAGCGTTTTCATGAAGATGCTTTGCGTATGATGCGTGGGATTCGCTTTGTAAGTCAATTAGGGTTTGATCTAGAAAAGGAAACGGCCCTTGCTATACAAGAAAACCATCCACTATTAGGAAAAATCTCTGTGGAACGAATCAATGTCGAATTCATTAAAATGTTATTGGGAAAAGAGCGTTCTGCAGGTTTAAAAACGTTTGTTGAGACTCAATGTTATATTTATTGTCCTGGGTTAAGAGAGTATGGTGAAGCTTTATTGCGTTTTTCAGATATATCAAATGAACCACTACGAACGGAGAGTCAAGCTTGGGCTTTATTGATCGATCAATTAGTTCTTCAAGAAAGCCAGATTCAGCCTTTTCTGAAGGAATGGAAATGCTCGAACCAGATGGTTAAGGAAGTCCAACTCATTGTACGCGTTATAAATCAACGAAAAAGACAACCATGGGATGTGCATGACTTATATCAATTAGGAAAAAACGCGGCATTGAAAGCAGAAGAATTGATGCTCTATTTTGGCGAAACACCTCAATTAAAAAAAGTAGCAGAAAGTTACGACTGTTTGACCATCAAGTCATTGCGAGAATTAGCAATTGATGGAAAACAATTACTTGCTGAAAGCGGGAAAAAACCTGGTAAATGGGTCAGTAGAGCATTGCATTTAGCTGAACAAGGAGTAATTGAAGGAAAAGTAGCAAATGAGTCTGTTGCGTTGCTTTCCTACTTAAAACAAAACAACGCTCTATGATTCATTTTGTTGATAATAGATGCGCTGCGCTCGGGAATAATCATTCTTTTGCGGTGCGTCTTTTTGATAAAAAAAACTTTTAATGTGACCTTTTTGTAAAGTTTGTGCTAAACTAAAAGAGAATCAGAATAAATGACGTCAAAAAGGAGATTTTTTTATGAGTAAAGAAATGACAGCGCTAAAATTTTATTTCCGAAACGGCGAAACTTGGACAATCAACCGTCGCCATATCGGTGATTTGTGGATCAAGCAAATAACAACAAGCTTTGGTCGTATCAATGGTAGTGAATTTATGGAGATTCATCCATGCGCTGGTTTTAAAATTGAAATTTTCCATGAAGGAGATTCAGTAGCTACTCATGATATCAATTTAGGTGGCTTAGAAATGGGCATGTTTAATCGTGCTTTGAAGTACGAAGACATTGAACGCATGGAAATCCTTTATCGTAATGGAACACCAGACCTTGTTTATTTCCCTTACCTTGATAAAGGAACAGAAGGGCTGGATAATCAGTACCAATCAACTAAAATAAGTGAAAAAACTGGGAATTTATATATCGTAATCAATCCAGAACAACGCGTTGAAGATATTTACGGTGAGTTTTTTGAATAAGAAAAACTATATTTAATACTATGCTAAAAAAGGAGCGCTCATTTTGTACCGCCCCCCCCCCCCAAAAGTTAGACCAAAAAATCTAACTTTTGGAGGTCGGTACATTTTTATTCTAGCTCCTTTTTTAGTTTTTTTTTCAGTACTTGCTATTTTTGATTTTTTGGAATAGAATAAGTTTCTGAAATTTAAGCAAACTTTTCTCCTTTTGAAAGCAGCCAAAGTTAGTCAAAGTAACTTACACAACTGTCTTTCATCAATCAATGTTTTGTGATAATAGGCGGAGTTTGCACATAGGAGATCTAAGAAAATGAGAAAGAGTTTTGAAGAGCAAAAGAAACTATTGCATGATCGTTATGGCGCATTCTCAATGGAAGATCGTCGCCAAATCCTTTGTAAGCTACGTAAAAGAAACATCCTTATATATCATCAACTTGAACGCTTAAAACATGATCTACTTCGTTTGGAATCAAAACGAGTACAGTGTGAATTAGAAGGTAATATTGTACAAGTAGAAGTAGTAGAAAATAAAATATTGAAAAAGAAAGAACAATTTCTAAAAGTGCTTGCTCAAAATAAAAAATAAAGGAGATGGACTATGGAATTTGCTGAGTTAGTGATTGTATTTGCAGTCACAATTACTTTATCAAATATAGCTAGCCGCATTTTACCAATGATCCCAGCTCCACTGATTCAAATATTTCTTGGAATTATCTTAGGACTAACAAAATGGGGACAATCGATCAATTTTGAACAAGAATTATTTTTGGTGATGATCATTGCGCCATTGCTTTTTCGTGAAGGTGAAAAAGCAGATGTTTCATCTATACTCAAAAACTTTGATACAATTCTTTTTCTGGCTTTTGGTGGGGCCATCCTTACATTAGTCGGTGTAGGAGCTACGTTGTCTTTCTTGCTCCCTAGCGTCCCTTTAGCTGCTTGTTTTGCTTTTGGTGCTGCACTGGGACCAACGGATGCCGTAGCTGTAAGTTCGTTATCTGGAAGAGTTAACATCCCAGACAAAGCAATGCATATTTTAGAAGGTGAAGGATTATTAAATGACGCATCTGGCGTTACAGCCTTTCAGTTTGCACTGGCAGCGTTGATTACTGGTTCATTTTCTGTTGTCAACGCAGGACTTAGTTTAGTCTTTTCCAGCATAGGTGGAGCACTTGTAGGTTTTTTACTTGTCTGGGTCAAGAGAAAAGTGATCAATTTGATTGAAAAAGCTTCTGCTAGGGATGTGACGGGTTACTTATTGATTGAATTATTATTACCGTTTTTAGCGTATGTTTTAGCAGAAGCGTTTGACGTTTCAGGAATTATTGCCGCAGTGGTAGCCGGGGTGTTACAAGCTTCGGGGTTTAGAAAAATCTCGGTGTTTGATGCGGAATTATCGAGTTTGTCTGATAGCACCTGGACAACCATAACGTTTACCCTTAATGCATTGGTCTTTATTTTTTTAGGAATTGAATTAACACAAGTTTTTTCTCCTGTATGGGGAGATGGCATCTACTCGAATTGGTTGCTCTTATTAACGATTTTATTAATCTCCACCATTTTATTTGTGATTCGTTTCATCTCGATCAGTCTCTTTTATTTATTTAAAAATAAAGGAAAGAGATTAAAAGAACAATTGAATGAAATACTTATCCTGACCTTCGGTGGAGTGAAGGGAACAGTTAGTTTAGCCACGATATTTATCTTGCCTTTTTCGATTAATAGTATGATTTTTTATCAACGTTCTTTGTTATTGTTTTTAACTGCTGGTGTCATCTTAGTAACTTTAGTCGTGGGGATCATCGTTTTACCCATGCTGACGGAGACAGAAGAAGAAGTAAAGACTGATCTCAATGGACTGATGATCTTAGAAGACGTAGTTGAAGTACTAAAAATTGAGATTATATTTAATTATCAATATTTTATTGCTTTGTTCTATTTGAGAAATACACTAGGATATAATTATCAAGAATCTTTTAATAGAAAAACATCTGTAATTAAATCATTTTATGATACAATATCCAAGATGAGGAGGGAATGTATTGAAAGAATTAAAAGTAACTGACCTCAATAAGTCTTATGGTGAAAAAGAACTGTTCAACCAACTTTCTTTCTTGATTCACGAAAAGGATCGGATCGGTTTAATTGGAACAAATGTAACAGGTAAAACGAGCTTATTAAATATTTTAGCTGGCATCGATAGTGGAGATAGTGATCGTCAAACCGTATTTTATCCAAGTGATTATCGAATTGGTTATTTGTCACAAACCATAGAATGTTCTGATGAACTGACAGTTCTTCAAGCCGTATTTCAAGGGAATAGCCCATTAATCCGTACAGTGAGAGAATATGAAGAAGCACTGATTGCTCTTTCGGAAAACGGTGAAGACGAAAGTATCCAAAAAAGATATGCAAAAGCAGAAGAACAAATGAATAAAGAAGATGCGTGGACAACTGATACAAAAGCGAAAATCATCTTACAAAAATTAGGCATCAGCGAATTAGACAAAACTTTCCGTTCACTTTCCGGTGGACAAAAAAACGTGTCAGTTTAGCACAGGTTCTGATTGATGAACCTGACTTATTGCTATTAGATAAGCCTACGAACCACTTAGATTATGAAGCTATCGAATGGCTAGAAAACTATTTAAAACAATACCGCGGAGCTTTGTTGCTGGTGACGCACGACCGTTATTTTTTAGATCGTGTGACGAATCGGATTTTTGAGCTTGCTTTTGGTAAACTTCATGAATATAAGGGAAATTATGAAGCATATATATTAGAAAAAGCAGAAAGAGATCGTGTTGAAGTTGAGCAAGAAGAAAAACGTAAGCGACTTTATAAACAAGAATTAGCATGGATGAGAGCTGGGGTTTAAGCACGTGGCACAAAACAGCAAGCTCGCATTAACCGTTTTGAGGATCTCAAAGAAAATCTTTATCAAGTGAATCATGAAGAAGGCTTGGAATTAAATATTGCAACAAAACGTTTGGGTAAAAAAGTGTTAGAAATTAAAGATGGCAGTTATTCTATTAATGATCATTTATTGATTGATCATTTGGATTTACTGATCCAATCCAGAGAACGTTTAGGCATCACAGGTAAAAATGGTGCCGGCAAATCAACCTTGTTGAATATTTTAGCAGGTCGTACCACCTTAGACCAGGGCAGTTTTATATTAGGAGAAACTGTACGAATTGCTTATTACACGCAGGAAAATGAAGAAATGGATCCGGAAAAACGAATGATTGCTTATTTGCAAGAAGCAGCGGAGAAAGCGCGAACATCAGAATGAACACAAATCGGTGTAGCTGAGTTACTGGAAAGATTTTTGTTTCCTCGATTTATGCATGGAACGTTGATCAAAAAATTATCTGGTGGCGAAAAACGACGATTATATTTATTGAAATTATTAATCCAACAACCGAATGTCCTACTATTGGATGAGCCAACCAATTATTTAGATATTGCAACATTGACGATTTTAGAAGATTATTTTAGAAGTTTTCCTGTAGCGGTGATTATCGTCTCTCATGATCGGTACTTCTTAGACAAAGTTGCGGAAAAACTTCTTGTTTTCCAAGGAAACTCAAAACAAGAATTATATTATGGAAGTATGACGAGTTACTTATTAAAACAACAAGAATTGAAGCTAAAAGAATCATCTCCCTCCTTTGTCAAAGAACCAAATCAGTCTGCGACTAAACCAACAAATAAAGGTAAAAAGAAGCTTTCATATATGGAGCAAAAAGAATGGGAAACGATTGAAGATGAAATTGCTGAGTTAGAAGAAAGCATTTCAGCTCTTCAAGAAGAAATGAACCACCAAGGAAACAACTTTAAACGACTGCAAGAACTACAAACGGAAGTTTCAGAAGCTGAAAAAAAAACTGGAAGATAAAATGGCTCGCTGGGAGTATTTAATCGAATGGATGGAAGACTAGGAGGAAAAAATGGAACAAGCATATCTTGACTTAGGAAAGAAGCTATTAAAAGAAGGACATGAAAAAGATGATCGTACAGGTACAGGTACTCGTAGTCTTTTTGGCTACCAAATGCGATTTGACCTTCAAAAAGGGTTTCCGCTACTAACAACAAAACGTGTGCCTTTTGGTTTGATCAAAAGTGAATTATTGTGGTTCTTAAAAGGAGATACGAATATTCGCTACCTGTTACAAAACAACAACCATATATGGGATGAATGGGCATTTGCGCGTTACATCAAAAGTGAGGAATATCAAGGACCTGATATGACAGATTTTGGACACCGAAGTTTAACAGACGCTGATTTCAACAAGTGTTATCAAGAACAAAGTCAATTGTTTTGTGAAAAAATCTTGAATGATGAAGCATTTGCTGAAAAATTTGGTGATTTAGGGCATATTTATGGTTATCAATGGCGACATTGGGAAACGAAAGATGGTAGTTTTATTGATCAAATAAAAGACGTAATCGAATCAATCAAAAAAACGCCAGATTCAAGACGACTGATCGTATCCGCTTGGAACCCAGAAGATATCCCAAGCATGGCGCTTCCTCCTTGTCATACGATGTTCCAATTTTATGTTCATGATGGACGCTTGAACTGCCAATTATATCAACGAAGTGGTGACGTATTTCTTGGTGTGCCATTTAATATTGCTAGTTATGCTTTGCTGACACACTTAATTGCACATGAAACTGGACTAGAAATTGGGGAATTTATCCACACATTAGGTGATGCTCATTTGTATTCTAATCATATCGAACAAATGAAAGAACAACTTACAAGAGAAGTACGTGCTTTTCCTAAATTGGTTTTAAATGAAGAAAAAAATTCTGTGTTTGATTTTGAAATGGATGATATAAAAATAGAAGGTTATGATCCGCATCCACCAATCACAGCACCAATCGCAGTATAATCACAGAAAGGATGAGTATATGTTAGCTGCAATCTGGGCACAAGATGAAAACGGGTTGATTGGTAAAGAAGAGAAACTTCCTTGGCGTTTGCCTAATGATTTAAGATTTTTCAAACAAATGACAGAGGCGAATACTTTGGTAATGGGAAGAAAAACATTTGAAGGAATGGGAAGACGTCCATTACCTAATCGCCAAACGATTGTTATGACGAGAGACAAAAACTACCAAGTGGATAACGTGATCGTGATGCACAATGTAGAAGAAGTATTGAACTATGAAAAGGAAAATGATGGAATTGTGTTTGTTGCTGGTGGGTCACTCATTTATAAAGAATTTCTTCCATTTTGCTCCATATTATATCGGACAGTCATTCATCATTCTTTTGAGGGGGATACGTATTTTCCAGAGCTAGATTGGGAACAATGGTCACGCATCAATATTAGTCAAGGAGAAATAGATGAAAAAAATCCTTATGCACACCAATTTGAGACGTATCAACGAAAAGAAAGCAAAATTTAAAATGAAACAAAGCAACTTCTTGATCTGCGTGTAGTTGGCAGTTTGAGAAGTTGCTTTTTTATATTTGAAAATAAATGAAATGCAAATTTCTATGAAAACGGTCACGTTTGTAGAGGTATTTTGAAAAAACATTCGTTGTCTGTTATACTAAAAAAAGAAATTGCCTTTATTTTTATATTGAGTAAACCAAAGGGCATCTTGTAAAAGGAAGAGTGGGACAGTATGACAAATGTAAAAATCGTAACAGATTCTTCTTGTACAATGGAAAAAAATGTGCGAGATCATTTAAATATTCAAGTTATGCCATTAGCAATCATGATTGATGGCGTGGTATACCCAGATGATGATTAATTAGATGGTGAGAAGTTTATGGAAATGATGGCACAAGCAAAATCATTACCTAAAACAAGTCAACCACCGATTGGCGAATTTATCTCAATGTATGACACTCTGGGAGAAGACGGTAGTGAAGTGATCTCCATCCACATGACAAAAGGATTGAGTGGCACCGTAGAAGCGGCTCATCAAGCAAGTAATCTAACAAAAACTAAAGTAACAGTGATTGATAGTGATACTACTGATCAAGGGTTATCTTTTCAAGTGATTCGTGCGGCAGAACTAGCAAAAGAAGGAAAAAACGCAGAGGAAATAATTGAAGAAATTCAAAAAATTAAAGAAAATACGAAACTGTATATAGGAATCTCTACTTTGGATAATTTGGTAAAGGGTGGTCGTATCAGCCGAGCAACAGGGTTACTTTCAAGTGTTCTAAATATTCTTGCAGTGATGAACTTTACACACGGTGAGTTAATCCCAGTAACTAAGGGACGAGGAAAGAAAACGTTTGATAAGTGGTTCAACAATCTAAAAAAAGAATTGAAAGAAATGCCAAATGTTCGGCAAATTGGGATTTCCCATGCAGATGCCCAAGAGCTTGCCCAAGAATTTAAAGACAGTTTGCAAGAATTATTTCCTGAAATGAATATCCCTGTTCTACACACTAATCCAGTGATTGCCACGCATACAGGCAAAAATGCTTTTGCGATTATGTATTACATCGATTAATTTAAAGTTCAGATCAAGTGATAAAGCGTAAAATACATCAAGTAATTGTAAACACAATAAGCTGAATAATCCGGAAAATAGGAAAAGCTATTTTCGGATTATTCGGCTTATTTTTCGCAGGAGCTTCTTCTGGAGCACCTTTTATAATTTTTATTTTTTTCAGAAAGACTACCTTTTTGTTTAAATGTTTGATAACATCTGATAACATAAGAAACAACTGAATGAAAACAAATCAGATTTTAAAAGGCGCATACCTATCAATAACAATGAATTCAATGGCTTTTCGAGTCGCTAAGGAAAACCGAGAAAAATAGCGTTCTAAATAAGGCAATCGTCGATTTGCGACAATGTCCAATAGTTCATGTCTTTGTCCGTCCATCATAATAAAACTCATGGCACTTGCGACACTTCGAACCGATTTGAATTCATCAAAACATAAGACTTTAGGCAGAGTCTGTTTGAATAGGTTCAATGGGCGGTAGAATCTCTTCATGACACGATAAACCGAAGAAGTGGAACTATTTTTCTGACGAGCGATTTCCGTCATCGAAGTATTCTCTTTTAGGCGAGTAACGACAGACCAACGAATGATCCTAGAGGGGACGACACAAAAACAATGTGGACACTCTTCGGGCGTGTATTGAAGAGTACCTTTGTAAATCAAGCAAATTTGCCCATTATATCTTTCTTTGGTTAAACAATTTTCCTCGAAATAGATAGTTAGGTCTAGAATATTTAGGGTATCTTTGATAAGCTGAGTATAAGACATCTTGAATCCTCCTATGAATTGGTTCGTCAAATTAATTCTAAAGGATTTCAGGGTGTCTTTTCTATGTTTTTACATCATAAAAAAGATGTTGGTGAATTTCACCAACATCAAAAAGTATAGAGCCAAAGTTACAGATTTATATGCGTTTTCAACGGGAAAATTAACAAAAACTCTACGATTGATTCTATCTCCTTCCTTTCTTTGTCTCTTCTCTTATTCTTTTTTTTTGCAAACTTTGTCAAAAAAAGTGAACTTAATATAAAACTGCTGAAGTCCTACTAAACAAGGTTTTTTTCTGCGAAAACAGGTGTTTTTTACAAAAAAATTTTCTAAAATGTATTTTTTTATGGACAATAAATTGTTTTTGTGGTATTCTACGTGTGAAAAGCAAGAAAGCGCTTTCTTGCTTTGGTTTTATAAGTATTACATTTTTTTCTGTGCAGATTTTTGCTTTCCTTAGGAACAAGCAAAAAGCATTAAATTAAAAGGAGATTGATACCGTATGAGAATAGACAAAATGATAACCACTTTTCTCCAAACGACAGACTTATTCAATGGCTCAACTTTCTTAGGTAATCAGAGCCAAGACCAAAGCCAAGATCAAGAAACGAGATTAGGAAACAGACTAAATTTAGAAAATAGTGGTGTAGTTACCCAGTCTTCTGATGAAACTCATTCACGCAACGAACAACACGAAAACCACAGAGAGGGGAGGAGCGCTCACCAATCCTCAAAAACCTTAGATAGAATGCAAGATAATGATCCAAGACATCCATTTTCGGCTTACATACCTAAAAAATCCCATGAAAGTGAAAGTCTTTCAAGTTATACTTATATTGGCCGTTTTAAAAATAATGAAAGTCTACATAAAGAAATAAATGACCGTATCAAGCAAAAAATTATAGCTTTTAACAAGTTAAAAGCTGAAATCTCTACAGAAGTTGATCAATCACAAACGAATCTCGATCTTCAACAAGCTCAAAAATTCTGTGAGGAATTCGATGGATTAAAAAGTGAGTTATTAAATAATCAATCTAACATGAGAAAGCAAAGAAAATCTATTAGGGAAACTATGAAAAAAGGTATGGGTAACGAAGAGAAGTTAAAACGTTTCTATTTTAAAAAGTACAATGGATTAATAACAGCCACAAAAACAGATAAAAAATTTATTAATAGTCTTATATCTGATTGTCAACAAACAGTAAATAATTTACAAGAATCTATAAAATCAAAGTTCTCCAATTTAGATAATACTACTACAATAGGAAGTCCTAAGGTATCTATAGAAGAAGGATTCATGCTAGTAAGATATACAGATCTTTCAGGCAAGTTCAATAGGGTAACTAAAGAGATAAACAAATCCTATAAAAAAGTAAATAATTTACAGAAAAATTTGTCTCAAAATGAAGATCCTTGTAATATTGTTAATATAAAAGCAGATATTGCTAATATAATAAGTAACATAATTCCACAATTAAAGAGGGAAAGAGAAAACATTCGATGTGAAATGACTAAGGAGAAAAATTCTATAGAGTTGCTTGTAAAACAAGGAAAATTAATCTCTTCAGAAGCAAAACTATATGTTGATGAGTATAATAGCCTTATTAATAACACGGGTAATAGAAGAAATAAAAGAGACGTGATTAAGAAACAAACCCTCTCAGAAAAACTAGCAAGTGTGAATATAAATAATAAAGAAAGAAAAATCAGAGAAAGCTTTTAAAAGAGAGACAGCAATGTCAAGATAGCCTATAAAAGAGTCTGTAAATCTTGAGAAGTTGTGTTAAGTGACACGTGGTGTTCTTTCAAGCGGAAAAACGGTTCTTTGTCAAAAAAACTGAACTTAATATAAAACTTGTTAAGGTTTACTAAACAAAGTTTTTCTACAAAATAATTTATTAAAATAAATATTTTTATGGACATTAAATTGTTTTTGTATTAAAGTTTCTCCAGAGTTGAAGAAATCGTTTTCTTTTGTTGAGGTAGTTTTATAATTAATGTATTTTTTATGTCTATCTTTTTACTTTCCACATAATAAGTGAAAAACATTAAATTAAAAGGAGATTGATACCCTATGAGACTAGACAAAATGATAACCGCTTTTCTCCAAACGTCAGACTTATTCAATGGCTCAACTTTCTTAGGTAATCAGAGCCAAGACCAAAGCCAATATCAAGAAACGAGATTAGGAAACAGACTAGATTTAGAAAACAGTGGTGTAGTCATCCCATTACATAATGAAACTCAGCCACGCAAAAAACGACACGAAAAACACAGAAATGAACGCTCGCCAATCCTCAAATCCCTTAGATAAAATGCAAGAGAATGATTCAAGGCATCCATATTCGGCTTACAGTCCTAAAAAAATTTCTGTACTATCCCCAAAGGATCTCAAGGATAACTCTGTACATAAAAAAATAATCCAGCGTATTAAGCAAACAGAGACAGATTTTAACAAACTCAAAAAGGAAAGTTTCACAGATGGTAATACATCAAAAAAAATTCATAAGAAGATTCAAAAATCCTGTAACAAATTCCGCAGTTTAAATCGTGAGTTAAAAAATAGTCAAGTTACGATGAAAAAGGAAAGAGAATGGATAAAAAAAGGCTTGAAACGGGGTGAGATAGAGAACGAATCTGAAGCTCAAACATATGTTAAAAGCTTTGATGATGAATTAAAGATTGGAAGACAAGAAAGAAGAAATGTCGCTAATCTGCTATCTGATTGTAGAAATATAGCAAGGGAAGGAAAAAAACTGCAAACTTACAACAATCCCATTCAGTAACTACTACTATGTCTCCACAAGAAACAAGCATTCTAAAAAAAAGTTGAAGAACTCACAGTCAACTTCAAGGAGAAAACTAAACAAATAGAGGAACGCTGTAAAGTAGTAAAAAAATTTCTTGAAGAAAGGAACCTTTCTGATATATTTGGTAAAGTACGGGATGAAGAACTTTTAAAATTAGAGAGTGAAAGAGATGGTATTAAATATGAAATGCTTATGGAGCAAAATACTATAGAGTGGTATTTAAAACAAGAGAAAATACCTTATTCAAAAGCAAAGAAGTATATTAATGAGTACGATAATTACATTAGTGACACTTATAGAAATAAAAGAGACGTGTCGGAGAAACAAAGCCTTTCAGAAAAACTAGCAAGTGTGAATATAAATAATAAAGAAAGAAAATCAGAGAAACCTTTTAAACGAGAAACAGCAATGGCAAGGTAGTCTATAAAAAGTGTGTAAACCTCCATAATTTGTGTCAAGCGACGCAAATTATGGAGGTTTTTCAAGTGGAAAAGCGGAAAGAATGGTTAAAAGTATTAAAAATAAGAAGAAATTTCTTGAAAGTCTTAAAAGTTATTTCGAAAACTGCTGGAAGTTCGCTATTTTTAAAGAGGCTGGGACAAACACCTTTGTTATCAAGGCTTTTCACTGCTTTTTAGTAACAATTAATAGACGTGATAGCCAGAACGAATGTGTTGCTAACTGCTTAAAATCTGGACAACGATTTTACTTAGTGTTAAGTAGTCTGTAAAACTAGAGCACAAAATTGTTTGAATATAGTTGAGGCTTGCATTCTCTTTTTGAAGAAGCTTCCCATAACATTCAAGCTTTCTTTTAATTTTTTTGAGTAGGTATGTTTCAAGGGATTGACTGAATGATAAAACTTTTTCATGATCTGAGAAATAGTTTAAAAGAGGATTAAACATGTTTATGTGATCATCTAATAAAAACACCTAGAAATTAAACAGTAAGCTTGTTGAAAGTATGATAAAATACAAAAGAAAGTTTTTTTCGATTCACATTCGATTGATGATTTATCTTAATGAATATTATAGATAAGTGAAACGATTCAGTGAAATAAAACGAATGCAAAAGGAGAGAACAAAATAATGACCATCCAATGGTTTCCAGGGCATATGGCAAAAGCCCGACGAGAAGTTTCAGAAAAAATGAAATATGTAGATATTGTGTTTGAATTGGTGGATGCACGCTTGCCACTATCATCGCGTAATCCCATGCTTGATCAAATCATACAAAAAAAACCACGATTAGTATTACTAAATAAAGCCGATTTAGCCGATCCAAAACAAACGAAGAAATGGCAGCAATACTTTAACGAACAAGGGCACCAAGCATTAGCCATCACTGCCCAAGAAAGTAAAGGGATCAAAGCGTTGATACCAGCTGCAAAAGAGGCGCTGAAAGAAAAACGTGCTCGTGACGCAGCACGTGGTATCAAACCACGTGCCATAAGAGCAATGGTTTTGGGGATTCCTAATGTAGGAAAATCAACATTAATGAACCGACTAGTTGGCAAAAAAATTGCGCAAACAGGAAACAAACCTGGCGTGACAAAAGGACAGCAATTGTTGCGCTTAGGTAGTGAACTAGAGTTATTAGATACTCCTGGTATTCTATGGCCAAAATTTGAAGATGAAGAAATTGGTAAAAAATTAGCGTTAACAGGTGCAATCAAAGATCAGTTAGTTCATCTAGATGATTTGGCTATCTATGGCTTAGATTTCTTTACTCGTTACTATCCTGGTAAAATTACTGAACGTTACCATCTAACTCAAGAAGAAGAACAAAAATTAGCTCCTGAGTTATTGATGGCTATCACTGCTGAGCGAGGCTATAAAGAAGACTACGACCGTGGCAGTGAAGTGGTTGTATTTGATATTAGACAAGGAAAATTGGGACGATACACGTTAGATCGTTGTGAAGAATTGGGGCAAGAAAACGATGAGTGAATCGATACAAAGTATCAAAGAGCAGCTAAAACAAATAAATTCGCTGGCTGATCCAGCTGTTGTTACTTTAAGAAAAGATCAACGAAAAGGGGTGCAACAAGCTTTGCTTGCTTTTGAAAGACGATTAAAAAAAGAAGCGAGCATACGTGAGAAGTACCTAGAAATGTCAGTATTTGAACAGGCTATTTATGAGCAAGGATATGAATGGATCGCAGGGATTGACGAAGTAGGACGTGGCCCCTTAGCAGGACCAGTGGTAGCTGCAGCAGTTATCCTGCCTAAAAATATAGAAATTCTTGGTTTGAATGACTCCAAACAGTTATCAGAAAAAAAGAGAGTACTGCTATATGACCAAATCCAGCAAAAAGCTATTGCCATAGGAATCGGCATAATTGATGAAGGAAAAATTGATAAAGTCAATATCTATGAAGCAAGTAAACTGGCAATGATCCAAGCGGTTAACAAACTAGCTGTACAGCCTAGTTATTTGTTGATTGATGCGATGGCACTGGATTTACCGATCCCTCAAAAAAAATTGATTAAAGGTGATGCGCGTTCCATATCGATTGCGGCAGCAAGTATTATCGCTAAGGTCTACCGAGATGATCTAATGAAAAAATATGACGAACTGTATCCGGGGTATGGATTTAGGAATAATGCCGGTTACGGAACGAAAGAGCACTTAAAGGGATTAGCACAAAAAGGAATTACGCCAATCCATCGCCGTTCTTTTTCTCCTGTGAAAAATTATTTACTTTAAAACAAATGATCGCCTCTTACATATTTTATTTAAAAGAAAATGAGAGGCGGTTTTAGCGAATGAATAAAATAGAAAGTTTTTTACTTAAATTAGCTTACGTAAAAGGAATCAGCAGTCAAGGGAAATGGGCAGTCGTGCAAACCTTGTTACAAATGAAAAGAGAAGAATTTTTTTGCAATGAAATCATGGATATTGCGAAAATTCATCGTTATCGAGAAAAATTTCAAAGAAGTTGGCAACAAATCAATCAGAATTGGCCTGATATTAAAAAGTCTTCGTCTTTTATTACTTGTATCGATTCACGCTATCCACCACAACTACTTCATCTTGCTTTTCCGCCGATTGTTTTATTTTATTCTGGTGATCTTTCTTTACTTGAGAAAAAAATGATTAGCGTAGTGGGAGGAATAGACACTTCAGTATTAGCAAAAAAGGTCGTCCATCATTTACTTTTTCCTGTCATTGAAGCTGACTATATCATTGTCAGCGGCTGTGCGAAGGGAATTGATACATATGCCCATCAGGCTGCGCTGAAGTATTCTGGAAAAACAGTTGCAGTTATTGGTACGGGGATACAGAACGTTTATCCAAAAGAAAATCAAGGTCTGCAAGAAGAAATTGGTAAAAAGCATCTTTTGCTTAGTGAATATCCACCAAATGAAGGGCCAAAGCCATATCAATTTCCCATGAGAAATCGAATTATTGCTGCTTTGTCTCAAGGAACCTGTGTCATTGAAGCAAAAAAGAAAAGTGGTTCGTTGATTACTGCGCATCAAGCATTAGAAATTGGTTGTACCGTTTTTTCTGTACCGGGAAATATTTTAACAGAACACTCGATTGGTTCGCATCAATTGATTCAAGATGGTGCAGTTTGTGTGATTTCTGGACAAGATTTATTACTAGAATTGAAAGAATAACACGTTATTTCTCATTTGCTTTTCTTGACAAACGTTTTCTGAATGGATATGATAAGCTACGATTTGTATGAGTCCTCTTATATATAGTAGGAATACGTAAATGGAAAGGAGTCCATTCAGTAATGGCATATAAATATTTAGTGATCGTTGAATCACCAGCAAAGGCCAAAACTATTGAAAAGTATCTTGGTCGTAATTATAAAGTAATGGCCAGCGTTGGTCATATACGAGATTTACCTAAAAGTAAAATGGGGATTGATCTTGAAAACAACTATGAACCTCATTATATTTCTATTCGAGGAAAAGGCGATGTGATAAAAAGTCTAAAATCAGCAGCAAAAAAAGCGCAAAAAGTCTATCTTGCAAGTGACCCAGATAGAGAAGGGGAAGCAATTGCTTGGCATTTAGCCTATTTACTAGGTTTAGATTTAACAGAAAAAAATCGTGTGGTTTTTAATGAGATTACTAAAGATGCTGTGAAAGCGGCGTTCAAAGACCCGCGTACGATTGATATTGATTTAGTGGATGCCCAACAAGCACGACGCGCATTAGATCGTTTGGTGGGATACTCGATCAGTCCAATCTTGTGGCGGAAAGTCAAGAAAGGATTAAGTGCTGGAAGAGTGCAATCCATTGCCTTAAAAATCATCATTGATCGTGAGAAAGAAATCCGAGAATTTATTCCAGAAGAGTATTGGAGTATTGATGGAAACTTCAAGAAAGCCCGTAAAAAATTCAAAGCAAACTTCTGGGGGATAGACGGCAAGAAGAAAAAATTGCCTGATGCCCAATCTGTGAAAGAAGTAACTGAACGAATCAATGGAGCAGATTTTAAGGTTCAAAAAGTGGAAAAGAAAGAACGAAAAAGAAATCCAGCAAATCCATTTACAACGAGTAATCTGCAACAAGAAGCGGCAAGAAAGTTAAACTTTAGAACTCGTAAAACAATGATGGTCGCTCAACAGTTGTATGAAGGGATTTCTTTAGGAAAACAAGGAACTGTCGGTTTGATTACGTATATGCGTACAGATTCGACGCGAATCGCTGAAACATCCAAAGCCGAGGCGGCTACATTTATTGAAGAAACCTATGGAAAAGAGTTTTCTAGCCACACTCAACGGAAATCGAAGAATGCTCAAGGAGCGCAAGATGCTCATGAGGCAGTTCGTCCAACTAGTGTTTTACGAACGCCAGAAGAAATCAAACAATATTTAGATAAAGACCAATTGAAACTATATACTCTGATTTGGTCAAGATTTGTCGCTAGTCAAATGACACCAGCTATTTTAGATACCATGAAAGTCACTTTGGAACAAAATGGTGTCATTTTTATTGCAAATGGTTCAAAAGTAAAATTCAAAGGGTTTATGCAAGTATATGTAGAAGGTGGAGATGACGGTAAAGAAGATAAAGAAAATAAAGAAAATATCTTACCTGAACTAACAGAAGGCGATATCGTCCAATCTATTGATATTGAGCCAAAACAACATTTTACTCAACCACACGCAAGATTCAGTGAAGCGACCTTGATTCGTGCGTTGGAGGAAAATGGTGTAGGACGTCCTTCTACTTATGCTCCAACTCTTGACACAATCCAACGACGCTATTACGTCAAATTGACGCAAAAACGTTTTGAACCAACAGAGCTTGGTGAAATCGTCAATTCATTGATTTGCGATTTCTTACCTCAAATCGTTGATATCCATTTTACCGCTGAAATGGAAGGGGATCTGGATAAAATCGAAGAAGGGAAAGAAGCTTGGATTGAAGTAGTTGATCGTTTCTACAAACCATTTGAGAAAGAATTAACCAATGCGGAAGAGAAAATTGAAAAGATCCAAATCAAAGATGAGCCAGCTGGATTTGACTGTGACATCTGTGGACATCCAATGGTTATAAAATTAGGAAAGTATGGTAAATTTTACGCATGTAGTAATTTTCCTGACTGTAGAAACACCAAACCAATTGTGAAAGAGATTGGCGTGACTTGTCCAATTTGTCATGAAGGACAGGTAATTGAACGTAAATCTAAGAAAAATCGAATCTTTTATGGTTGCTCTCGTTTTCCAGAATGTGAGTTTACTTCTTGGGATAAACCAGTCGGCAGAAATTGTCCAAAATGTGATCAGTATTTAGTCGAAAAGAAAGTAAAAGGTGGAAAACAAGTTGTTTGTGTCAATGGTGATTATGAAGAAGACATTCAAAAATAAAACGAGAAGAGGTTTTTAATTGAAAACTGTTAATGTTATAGGCGCAGGATTAGCTGGGAGCGATGCGGCATGGCAAATCGCTCAAGCCGGAGTTCCTGTCCGTTTATATGAAATGCGTCCAGTAAAATCAACTGAGGCACACCATACAAGTAATTTTGCTGAATTAGTATGCTCAAATTCTTTAAGAGGAAATAGTCTAGCAAATGCAGTGGGTTTGCTAAAAGAAGAAATGCGTCGCTTAAATTCTGTTGTGATCACTTCAGCAGACGAAACAGCCGTCCCAGCAGGGGGCGCTTTAGCGGTTGACCGTGATTCTTTTTCTGAAACGATTACCCATAAAATAAAAGAACATCCGTTAGTAACAGTAATTAATGAAGAGATCACTGATATCCCTCAAGGTATCACTGTTGTTGCGACTGGTCCTTTAACTTCCCATCCATTAGCTGAAAGCATCAAGAAATTTAATGGATCAGATGGCTTTTATTTTTACGATGCAGCAGCACCGATCGTAGATAAAGCCACGATCAATATGGATAAAGTTTATCTAAAATCACGTTATGATAAAGGTGAGGCGGCTTACTTAAATTGTCCGATGACAGAAGAGGAATTCAAAGCCTTCCATGAAGCTCTTACTACAGCAGAAGTAGCTGAATTGAAGTCTTTTGAAAAAGAAAAATACTTTGAAGGATGTATGCCTATCGAAGTAATGGCCCAACGTGGCTTTAAAACAATGTTATTTGGTCCAATGAAGCCAGTCGGGTTAGAAGATCCTAAAACGTGTAAACGGCCTTATGCTGTCATTCAGTTACGTCAAGACAATGCTGCAGCTTCTTTGTATAATATTGTGGGCTTTCAAACTCACTTAAAATGGGGCGAACAAAAACGTGTATTCCGTATGATACCAGGTTTAGAAAACGCTGAATTTGTCCGTTATGGTGTTATGCACCGTAATAGTTTCATGAATTCACCAGAATTGCTAAACCCAACCTATCAATCCACAAAACGCGAAGATTTATTCTTTGCAGGACAAATGACTGGGGTCGAAGGCTATGTTGAAAGTGCAGCAAGTGGTTTATTGGCAGGAATTAATGCTGCTCGTTTAGCAAAAAATAGTGAACTAATTGAGTTTCCAAGAGAAACTGCGATTGGCAGTATGGCCTATTATATTACACACGCACAAGGCAAATATTTTCAACCGATGAATGCAAATTATGGACTCTTCCCAGAATTACCAGAACGTATTCGCGATAAGAAACTGCGTTACGAAGCCATTGCACAAAGAGCCCTTGCAGCAAACGAACAAATAAAAAAAAGAATTACTTGATGAAGTAAGAACTAATTAGATTGAAAGAGCATGGGTGTTTGTTCCCTGCTCTTTTTTGTTAAAAAATTGGCATCAAGCGATTGTCTCTGATAAGGTTGACAAATGTGATTTTTTCCTTTTTTAACTTCCTATTTGAAGTATTTGACCACATTTGTCAAGATAATTGTCTTAATTGTGAAAAAACTTAGAAATATTGGTTAAATTCTGACAATTTATTTGTTTTTTTAATATTGCTGTGCTAAATTTATTTTTGGGATTTAATGGAAGGTGATAAAATGCCAGAACAAATAGTCGAAGATAAATTTTTGCGTTATTTAATTGTTGAACGTGGTTATTCTGAAAAGACACGAGAAGCGTATCAAGAAGATATTGTTAATTTTAAAGAGTTTCTCGCAGAATCAGGAGATGATGATTTGTTAAAAGTCAGCCATCTAGATGTGCGAGTATATTTAAGTCACCTTACAGATAAAAGGTATAGCAGAAATTCAATCAGCCGTAAGATTGCAAGTCTGCGTTCATTTTATCAATACCTTTTAAAAGAAGAACTTGTAGTAGAAAATCCTTTTTCTTACGTACATCTAAAAAAGAAAAATTTAAAATTGCCTAAGTTTTTCTATGAGAATGAAATGCAGGCTTTATTCGATAGCATGACAGGTGAGAAACCATTAGATTTAAGAAATCGAGCATTGTTAGAAATACTTTATGGTTCGGGTATTCGTTTGAGTGAGTGCAGTAACTTAAAAGTAGCAGAAATCGATTTTGAATCGGAAGTAATGTTGATCCATGGAAAAGGAAATAAAGAACGTTATGCGCCAATAGGCTCATTTGCGCAAGATGCCTTATATGAATATTTCGAGAAAGGGCGAAGCATTCTGATGGGGAAATATCATAAGGAACATGAATACGTGTTTGTCAATCATCATGGTGAACCAATCACACCAACTGGTATTGAGTATGTGTTGAATCAAATCATCAAAAAAAGTAGTTTGGATAGTTCGATCCACCCTCATATGCTTCGTCATACTTTTGCCACGCATTTATTGAATAACGGCGCAGATATGCGAACAGTTCAAGAGTTACTAGGACATGCAAATTTGTCTACTACACAAATTTATGCCCATGTAACAAAAGAAAGTTTACAAAAAAATTATCGTTCTTTTCATCCAAGAGCATAATAAAAAATGAAGGTTAAAGTAACTATGAGGAAAAATTATGGTAGAATCACAATTTCATTCAACGACAATTTGTGCCGTTGAAAAAAATGGAAAGTTTGCAATGGCAGGAGATGGCCAAGTGACAATGGGTGAATCTGTTGTGATGAAAGGCAGTGCGCGAAAAGTTCGTCGAATTTACAATAATGAGGTAATTGTTGGGTTTGCTGGAAGTGTTGCTGATGCATTTACATTGGAAGAAAAATTTGAAGGTAAACTGAATGAATACAATGGAAATTTACAAAGAGAAGCAGTAGAATTAGCCCAAGAATGGCGTACACAACAATCAATGCAAAAACTAGAAGCGATGCTGATCGTGATGAATGAAAAAGAGATGTTATTAGTATCAGGAACCGGTGAAGTCATTGCTCCTGATGATGGAATCTTAGCAATTGGCTCAGGTGGTAATTTTGCATTGGCTGCTGCTCGAGCAATGAAAAACTATGCCCAAAATGACATGAGTGCAAAAGAAAATGCCGAAAATGCCCTAAATATTGCAGCAGACATTTGTATCTTTACAAATCATAATATCATTGTAGAAGAACTATAGAGGTGAAAATAATGGTTGAATTAAAACAAACCCCAAGACAAATCGTAAGTGAATTAGATCAATATATTGTTGGCCAACAAGCAGCAAAAAAATCTGTTGATGATTGGGCCAACGGGTGTTGGTAAAACAGAAATTGCTCGTCTTTTAGCTAAGATTGTCAATGCTCCTTTTGTCAAAGTAGAAGCAACGAAATTTACCGAAGTTGGATATGTGGGTAGAGATGTGGAATCAATGGTGCGTGATTTAGTCGAAAATGCCATCCAAATCGTTGAAAAAGAGCAATATGGTCGTGTATATGTGAATGCCAAAAAAATGCCGAAAAACGTTTAGTAAAAGTTCTAGTACCGGGCATTAAAAAGGAACAAAAACAAACAGGTAATCAATTTGAACAAATGATGAATCTTTTCAATGCAACGCAACAAAACGCTACAGAACCACAAGAAGATGTTACAGAAGAAATCCGAGTAAATCGTAAGACAGTACTTGAACAGCTACAAAAAGGCTTGCTTGATAATCGTCAAGTAACGATCGAGGTGGAAGAACAAAAGAAACCTGTCCCAATGATGAACAATGGTTTGGAACAAATGGGCATCGATTTGAATGAAACACTAGGCGCACTGACACCAAAGAAAAAAATCGAGCGTACCGTAACTGTGAAAGATGCGTTAGAGCTCTTGATAAAAGAAGAATCTGCTAAACTGGTAAAAGATGCAGATATCCATAGTGAGGCAATCAAATTAGCAGAAGCAAGCGGTATTATTTTTATCGATGAATTCGATAAAATCACTTCTAAATCTCAACAATCTGGTGGAGTATCAAGAGAAGGCGTACAAAGAGATATCTTGCCTATCGTCGAAGGTTCCCAAGTAAATACTAAATATGGCACCATTCAAACCGATCATATATTATTTATTGCTTCTGGTGCTTTTCACTTGTCAAAACCAAGTGATTTGATCCCAGAATTACAAGGTCGTTTCCCGATTCGGGTTGAATTAGATGATTTAACGGCAGAAGATTTCATTAAAATATTAACTGAACCAAACAATGCCTTGATTAAGCAATACGTAGCCTTGATTGGAACAGAAAATGTGTCTGTGATCTTTACTAAAGAAGCAATCGAGAAAATTGCTCAAATTGCCTATGATGTAAACCGTGATACAGACAATATTGGTGCAAGACGTTTGCATACAATACTTGAAAAACTATTAGAAGATTTATTGTTTGAAGCACCTGATATGCAAATGGGTGAAATTAAAATTACAGAAGCTTACGTTGAAGAAAAACTGGGATCTATTTTAGCAAATGAGGATTTAAGTCGCTTTATTTTATAAAATCGGAGGAAGAAAATGACGGATTTATTAACAAAAACCCGCAATATAAACAAACTATTACAACAAAAAAATACTTTTGATGTGCGAGCGGATTTACCTTATGATAAAATGGCTGATACTTTAGGTGCTATTTTGGATAGTAATGTTTATATCATCAGTAGCGATGGTGTCTTGCTAGGCTACGATGAGCGTCATGATGTTAACAATGAACGGGTAAAAATGATGTTTGTTGAAAAGCAGTTTCCCGATTCTTATACAGATATAGTTGCTCAATTAAATAAAACTGAGGCAAATATCCCAATTAGTAGTGAGATGACTGCCTTTCCTTTTGAAGTAAGAGAAAAATACCCTTTTGGTCTGACTACCGCTGTGCCGATTTTTGGAGCTGGGGAGCGCTTAGGAACCATTATTCTATCAAGGATGGAACAAGTATTTACAGATGAAGATCTAGTATTAGCCGAATATGGCGCAACGGCAGTCGGCATGCAAATTCTTTATCAAAAATCACGTAGCATAGAAGCTGATGTCAGAAGTACTACTGCTGTACAAATGGCGATAAATACTTTATCTTATAGTGAATTAAAGGCAGTACAAGCGATTTTCAAAGCATTAGATGGCGATGAAGGTCGTTTGACTGCATCAAATATTGCCGATAAGATAGGCATCACTCGGTCTGTCATCGTCAATGCCTTACGTAAGCTAGAATCAGCTGGAATCATTGAGTCCCGCTCTCTAGGAATGAAAGGAACGTATCTGAAAGTTCTAAATTCTCGTTTCAAAGAAGAGTTGACCAAGCATAACTATTAAATGGAACTTTTTAGTAGTATTGTATTTGAAAAAACAAAAAAGTAAGAATGGTACAATATTTGTTTTATCTAGAAAGAACGAGCGCCACTTTTAAAGAGGTGCTTGGTTTTCTATTTATAAGAACTAGGAAGATAGCACAAGAAAGCGTATTCTACCCTTCGAATTTGAATACATGATGGTAATAAAAGTGAGTGACATACCAGAAATAGGACAGGCTCAAAAATTAAAAAGTGTTTAGCTGTGGATAAGACGGATAGTTTGTCTACTTTCATACTTATTGTCGATTTTTTGAGATGCTGATAATTTTCGTAGCGCTAACTTTTGTTTCGCTTTCTTAACGATGGAGGTAAAATGATGACTGTAATTATTCAAAATGATCAATTGATTGCTGAGATCGCTGAACATGGGGCAGAATTAATCAGCTTAAAATCAAAAGAAACTAATCTGGAATATATTTGGCAAGCTGACTCAAAATACTGGGGAAGACACGCACCAGTATTATTTCCCATTGTGGGACGACTAAAAAATGACCAATATACGTATCAAGGAAAAACATATTCCATGGGACAACATGGTTTTGCTAGAGATATGGATTTTGAAGTGATCGAACAAGGACAGGAATTAGCTAGTTTTGTACTCAGAAGTAATTCTGAAACGAAAAAAAAACTATCCTTTTGATTTTGAGCTCGTGATTTCTTATGAGCTAGGTGGAGATGGCATCACTGTTCATTATAAGGTTGAAAATATTGGGGAAGAAGAGATGTTCTTTTCAATTGGCGGACATCCTGCATTTAATGTTCCATTGGAGGAAGGTTTGTCGTTTGATGATTTTTATCTTGCCTTTTCTCCAAGAAAATCAAGATTACGTTTGCCATTAAGCGGTCCTTATATTGATATGGAGCAAAAAACATTAGGACAAACAAATACGAATCTAGCACTAATGCACGAATTATTTGAACATGATGCATTAGTTTTTGAAACAAAAGGATTGAATGCCTATGCAATTCGCAGTGAAAAATCTAATCATAGTGTTACTTTGAGTTATAAAGATATGCCATATGTTGGTATTTGGTCGCCTTATCCAAAAGAAGCTCCCTTTGTCTGCATCGAACCTTGGTGTGGTATAGCTGATACAGTAGATAGTACGGGTGATTTAATGAAAAAAGTGGGAATCAATCAACTAGGCGCACACGAAATTTTCAAGACAAAATACTCAATCACAGTGAAATAGTGAAGCGGTCATAAAAAGGCTATTACTGAAGATGCCAGCCTTTGAACACCGTGGAATAGAGGTAGTGACTAAGTAACTTAGCTCTGAGTAGTAAGGAAACGCAAGAGAAAATGGCTGTTTCATTTTTTCTGTCTTTGACTCACTACAGAAGAATTGGCCTGGGAATACCGTTTATGAGAAGAGGTCATAAAAGAATGGTCCGCTTCAAGAATTAAGAGCGGAAAATTGAAAACAGCTTTTTACTGTTTTTGAATTTTTTTGAGTTTAATTCCGCAGAAGCAATATTGAGATAGCGGTGATTTTTCCTTTGGTTTAAAATCATCTATTCACTGATACGATTGGTAAAACAAAAAAACAGTTGACTGCATTTTACAGTCAACTGTTTTTATCTCAAAGTTTAACTCTTTTTCTTACTGCTATTCAAGCCGAAAGGAATACGACTCTCCGTATGATTTTTGATACGTTGGATATTTTCTTTGTGACGATAAAAGATAAACACAGAGACTAAAAAGGCAATGATCGTCAGTAGCCAATTTTGTTTAGGCAAGATACTAGGGGCGATATAAGGAAGAAAGATCGTTGACAAAGTAATTAACGTGGCACTGATCATACTAGTCAGACTGACCATACTGGTACAAAATAAAGTAACAACAAAAATAATACTGGAATAAATGAAGAACAAAGGGTTGAATCCTAAGAGCATACCTGCACTTGTTGCAACTGCTTTTCCTCCTTTAAAACTAGCAAAAATAGGAAATGTATGACCTAGTATTGCACATACACCAAACCAAAGCGGATTAATTGTAGTTACATGGAAAATAAGCGGTAAACAGGTAGCTAATGTCCCTTTTAAGATATCCATAAACAAAACTACCGTTCCAGCTGTTTTTCCTAACACTCTGAACGTGTTCGTTGTACCGGTATTTCCACTGCCATGTTGGCGGATATCTTTTTTGAAAAATAGTTTGCCTATCCAAACGCCCGAAGGGATCGAGCCTAAAAGGTAGGCTGTTAAGAATAATAAGATCAATTTCATTGTTCTACCTCTTTCAAGTTAAAAACTATTGTTTATTTTAGCATGAATGAGCAATAGGAACAATTGAAAAAAATGAAGATATAAGTATAATAGGTGAAATAAAAATAAGAGGTGGCAGATATGCTCGTAGAAAATCCAACGCAAGACACAATTTTTAATTATCTTAATACAGCTAAAACAATTGCTATAGTAGGTCTAAGTAACAAACCTGAACGAACAAGCTACAAGGTTGCAAAATTCTTGCAAGATCATGGCTACCATATTATCCCAGTAAATCCAGTAGTTGCAGGAGAAAAAATTCTAGGAGAAAAAGTTTATGCTCAGCTAACAGATATTGACGAATCAATTGATATTGTTGATGTGTTCCGAAGGAGTGAATTTTTACCTGAAATAGCAACAAAGTATTTGGAAACGGATGCTAAAGTGTTCTGGGCTCAACTAGGAATTAAAAATGAAGAAGCAGTAAATTTATTAATTAACGCTGGTCGTACAGACCTAGTCATGGATCGTTGCATTAAAATTGAACTTGAAAAATTAAAAGAAAGAATAGCGACAATGGAAAGTTGAAAATTGTGTAGAAGCGAAAGTTGGAAAAAATGGTAGGGTACATAAATGTTGATTTCGCCCCTTACCTCTTTTTTTTCACGGTCTTTTCTAGTATGATTATCATGGTGCGGTAGTTACCGTAAAGTATTATTGAAGGAGCGTTTGCCTTGGCAAAAAAAGTAAATAACGAATATAATGATGCGTCAATCCAGGTTCTTGAAGGATTAGAGGCAGTTAGAAAACGACCAGGAATGTATATCGGGTCGACTGATAGCCGGGGCTTACATCATTTAGTCTATGAAATTGTCGACAATGCAGTTGATGAAGCTTTATCCGGTTATGGAAATGAAATCAACATAACCATTCATGAAGATAATAGTATAAGTGTAAAGGACAGTGGTCGTGGGATGCCTGTAGGTATGCACGCTTCTGGTATTCCAACAGTTGAAGTGATTTTTACAGTACTACATGCTGGCGGGAAGTTTGGACAAGGAGGTTACAAGACTTCTGGAGGGCTTCATGGTGTAGGTGCAAGTGTGGTCAATGCTCTATCAAAGTGGCTAGTTGTCACGATTGTACGTGATGGTGTCGAATATCAACAAAAATTCAGTCATGGTGGTAAACCAAGTGGTACGTTGAAAAAAATAGGGAAAACAAAAAAAGCAAATGGAACAACTGTTCATTTTTTGCCTGATGAGACCATTTTTTCTACCACCAAATTTTCTTATGAAATTTTATCTGAGCGTTTAAGAGAATCAGCTTTTCTCTTAAGAGGTGTGAAAATTACCCTTTCTGATTTACGTGGTGAAGAACCGGTAAATGAAGTATTCCATTATGAAGAAGGTATAAAGGAATTTGTTGATTATCTAAATGAAGAAAAAGATACATTGACTCCAGTGGTTTATTTTTCTGGAGAAAAAGACGGAATAGAAGTGGAAGTAGCTTATCAATACAACGATGGTTACTCAGAAAATGTGCTGTCATTTGTTAATAACGTCCGAACAAAAGACGGTGGAACTCATGAAGTTGGGATGAAGACAGCTATGACAAAAGCTTACAATGAATATGCTAGAAAAGTAGGCTTATTGAAAGAAAGAGACAAAAATCTCGAAGGTAGTGATTTCAGAGAAGGTTTGGCGGCTGTTCTTTCTATTCGCGTTCCAGAAAACCTACTTCAGTTTGAAGGACAAACAAAAGGGAAACTAGGGACGCCTGTTGCTCGTACAGTAGTGGACAACGTCATTGGGGAACAAATGGGTTTTTACTTACAAGAAAATAGTGAAATGAGTCAAATGTTAGTACGAAAAGCAATAAAAGCTCGAGAAGCCCGAGAAGCAGCACGCAAAGCCCGAGAAGAAAGCCGAAATGGTAAGAAAAGAAAAAAAGGTGAATCATTACTTTCTGGTAAACTAACGCCGGCGCAATCACGTAGCCCTAAAAAGAATGAACTGTATCTAGTGGAAGGAGATTCCGCTGGCGGATCTGCTAAACAAGGAAGAGATCGTAAATTTCAAGCCATCTTACCTTTGCGTGGAAAAGTAATCAACACAGAAAAAGCAAAGATGCAAGATATCTTAAAGAATGAAGAAATCAATACAATGATTTATACTATCGGCTCTGGTGTAGGTCCAGAATTTTCCATTGAAGATTGTAATTATGATAAAATTATCATTATGACGGATGCGGATACGGATGGCGCACATATTCAAGTGTTATTATTAACATTCTTTTATCGCTATATGAAACCACTGATCGAAGCTGGAAAAGTCTATATCGCTTTGCCACCTCTTTACAAAGTCTCTAAAGGTCAAGGAAAGAAACAAGTGATTGAATATGCCTGGACTGATGACGAACTAGCTGCAACCATCAAAAAAATTGGAAAAGGCTATATGTTACAGCGTTATAAAGGACTTGGAGAAATGAATGCTGAACAATTATGGGAAACCACAATGGATCCTGTTTCTCGTACATTGATTCGTGTCAGAATAGATGATGCAGCTCAAGCAGAAAGACGTGTAACAACCTTGATGGGCGACAAAGTCGAACCTCGTCGTAAATGGATCGAGAATCACGTAGAATTTACGTTAGAAGAAGACGGTAGCATCTTAGACAAGAAGGAGGATGTCGAAAATACATCTTCTGGTTCAAATGAATTGTTTGATGAAGAGAAACAATCTGAAAGAGTTGGAGAATAGGAGGTCACCGAATGGAAAATCGTCAAGAAGTACAAGAATTAACTCTAGAAGAGGTAATGGGTGACCGCTTCGGACGTTACTCAAAATATATTATTCAAGAAAGAGCATTGCCAGATATTCGTGATGGATTAAAACCTGTTCAAAGGCGGATTTTATTTGCAATGAATAAAGATGGCAATACTTTTGATAAAGGATTCCGTAAATCAGCTAAATCAGTAGGAAATATCATGGGGAATTATCACCCACATGGAGATAGTAGTATTTATGAAGCAATGGTTCGAATGAGTCAAGATTGGAAGTTAAGAGAAGTTCTTATAGAGATGCACGGAAACAACGGAAGCATGGATGGTGACCCACCTGCTGCAATGCGTTATACAGAAGCTCGTTTATCTCAATTAAGTGGAGAGATGCTGGCTGATATTGAGAAAAATACGGTTGATCTTGTCTGGAATTTTGATGATACAGAAAAAGAACCAACTGTTTTACCTGCGAGATACCCGAACCTCTTAGTCAATGGCTCAACCGGTATCTCAGCAGGATATGCGACAGAGATACCTACCCATAACTTAGCAGAAGTGATTGATGGAACAATTTATCTTATTGATCATTCCCAAGCAAGTATAGATAAACTAATGGAGTATATCCCAGGACCTGATTTTCCTACTGGTGGAATCTTACAAGGCAAGGATGAAATTAAAAAAGCTTATGAAACTGGTCGAGGAAAAGTCATCCTACGGTCAAAAACAAAAATTGAGGCCATTAAAGGCAACAAACAACAAATTGTGATTTCTGAAATTCCTTATGAAGTGAATAAAGCCACGCTAGTTAAAAAAATGGATGAAATCCGTTTGAATAAGAAAATTGATGGGATTGCAGAAGTAAGGGATGAAAGTGACCGTACCGGATTACAGATTGTAGTTGAATTAAAAAAAGATACCAATGCACAAGGTATCTTGAATTACCTATTTAAAAACACTGAATTACAAATTAATTACAACTTCAATATGGTTGCAATTGATCATATGACGCCACATCAAGTGGGTTTAAAAGACATTTTAAGCAGTTATGTCGATCATCGAAAGCAAGTAATCACGAAACGTAGTCAGTTTGATTTAGCCAAAGCACAAAAACGTCAACATATCGTAGAAGGGCTAATGAAAGCTTTGTCCATCTTAGATGAAGTCATCATGACGATTCGAGAAAGTAAAGATAAGAAAAATGCCAAACAAAACTTAATTGATGTTTTTCAATTCACAGAAGAACAGGCAGAAGCAATCGTCACATTACAACTATATAGTTTAACAAATACAGATATTACAGAATTACGAAAAGAATCGGAAAATCTGATAGCACAAATTACTGAACTGAATAAGATCTTAGCAAATGATAAAGAACTATTTTCTGTGATGAAAAAAGAACTTCGCGAAGTAAAGAAAAAATATGCAAGTGGACGTTTGACCATGATTGAAGACGAAATTGAAGAGATTAAAATTGACACGAAATTGTTAGTCGCACAAGAAGAGGTCATTGTCAGTGTAACTAGAGAAGGTTACGTGAAACGTACAAGTCTACGTTCTTATAGTGCCTCAAAACCAGAGGAAATCGGGATGCGAGAAGGAGACTATCTCTTATACTCGGGCGAACTAAATACATTGGATCATCTTCTTTTGATCACAAGTAAAGCCAACGTTATCTATCGTCCTGTCCATGAGTTACCGGATCTAAAATGGAAAGATGCCGGCGAACATATCTCACAAACGATTTTAAATCTTTCAGTTAATGAAGTCATTCTGGCAGTTTTTCCCTACAAAAAAATTGAGGCTGAGAAAACGTTGGTCTTTATCAGTAAAAATGGCTGGATCAAACAAACCAGAATGACTGAATTTGAGCCGTGGCGCACGTATAAGAGTCGTCCGCTTAGTGGGATGAAACTTAAGAGTACAGATGATGAACTAGTCGCCGTCTTCCTTGAGGATGAGCAAATGGACTTAGATGTCTTTTTAGTCACATGTCAAGGAATGGGGTTACGTTATCCATTGAAAGAAGTACCTGTAGTTGGTGCAAAAGCTGCGGGTGTTCGTTCCATCAATTTAAAAGAAGAAGATACGGTTGTGAATGGCTTGTTAGTATTTTCTGAAGGAGATACTCCTATAGTCATTGTCACTCAACGAGGAGCAATCAAAAGGATGTTGGCTCAAGAAATCACTCAGACTTCTCGTGCAAAACGTGGTGTGACTGTTCTACGTGAATTAAAGAAAAATCCACATCGTGTCATTTATATGTCAGAAGGAACAGCTAAAGAACGAATCATCATTAATCAGAAAGGGCAAGAGTTGTTCATTAATCCTACTGACTACCCAATTGGTGATCGCATGTCGAATGGTTCATTTGTAGTAGATGAGAAAAAGGGTGGCGAGGTTATATGCGTCATAGATGTTCCAGAAATTGTAATTGAAAATTAACTGTTATAACTTTTTTATAAAGAACCCAAACTGTATTAATACAGTTTGGGTTTATTTTCTATGTTTATTAAAAAAAATTAAATAATTTAACAAAAAGATGTGAAAGTATTCACAATTTAAAATGTTTATATATCAATGTTTATGTTTTATTTAAAATGTAAATGCTTTTTTTGTTAAATAAAAAACAAGAAAACCCTTGCAAAGTTAGTATTCTGTGTTATACTAATCACGTAAAAACTGTTACATAAAACAGACAACAGGAGGTCCATACAATGGAGCAATGGAATGGTTTTAAAGGAACAAAATGGAAAGAAGGCGTAGATACAAGAGACTTCATCCAAAATAACTACACAGAATCGTGGAGATGATCACTTTTTAGAAAAACCAACAGAAGCAACAGAAAAATTATGGGCAGAACTACAAAAGTTAAATGACATCCAATTTGAACGCAATGGCGTTTATGATATGGATACAGATATCGTGTCTACGATCACTTCTCATGAGGCTGGTTACTTAGATAAAGAACTTGAAAAAATCGTTGGTTTACAAACGGATAAACCATTAAAACAAGCATTCATGCCTTTTGGTGGTATCAATATGGCAAATAATGCCTTAACAAGTAATGGTTACACCCCAAATGATGAGTTAACGCATATCTTTACTGATTGGAGAAAAACACATAATCAAGGCGTTTTCGATGCTTATACAGCTGAAATGCGTGCCGCTCGTAAAAATAAAATCATTACTGGACTTCCTGATGCTTATGGCCGTGGGCGCATCATTGGTGATTATCGACGTGTTGCTTTATACGGTATTGATTATTTGATGGCACAAAAGAAAAAAGATCATGATATGACTGGATACCATACAATGGACGAAGAAGTAATCCGTCTTCGTGAAGAAATTACAGAACAATATCGGGCATTAGCACAGATGAAAGAAATGGCTGCAACATAATGTCAATTGGTCGAATTTCTGCTTTCTTAGATATTTACATTCAACGTGATTTAGACAACGGTGTAATCACAGAACAAGAAGCACAAGAACTAATTGATCATTTAGTCATGAAATTGCGCATGGTGAAATTTGCTCGTACACCAGAATATAACCAATTATTCTCTGGTTTCCCAATTTGGGCGACACTTTCAATCGCTGGTATGTGATTAGATGGTCGTTCATTAGTAACGAAAAATGATTTCCGTCTATTACACACGCTAACAAATATGGGACCTTCTCCAGAACCAAACTTAACTGTATTATATTCAGAACATTTACCAGAAGGTTTTAGAACTTATGCAAGTAAAATCGCTATCGAAAGTTCATCTATACAATTTGAAAATGATAATCTGCTTCGCGAACAATGGGGTTCAGATGACTGTGCGATTGCATGCTGTGTTTCTGGAACAGTCGTTGGGAAAGATATGCAGTTCTTTGGCGCACGTGCAAACCTAGCAAAAGCATTATATATGCAATCAATGGAGGCGTGGATGAAGTAACTGGTGCACAAGTAGGTCCTGAATATCGACCAATCACTGGGGAAACATTAGAATTTGACCAAGTGAAACACAACTTTATGAACATAATGGACTGGTTAGCAGAACTTTATGTCAACACGTTGAACATCATTCATTATATGCATGATAAATATTCATATGAAGCTGCTCAATTAGCATTGATGGATTCAGATTTAAAACGTACTTTTGCTACTGGGATCGCTGGAATTTCCCATGCAGCAGATAGTTTAGCTGCGATCAAATATGCACAAGTAAAACCAATACGTAATGAAAAAGGAATTGCTGTTGACTTTGAAGTAACAGGTGAGTTTCCAAAATACGGAAATGATGATGATAAGGCAGATAAACTTGCTGAATGGATCTTAGAGTACTTTATGACACAAATCAAACGTCATAAGACATATCGTAATTCGACACCAACAACCTCATTGCTTACAATCACATCAAATGTGGTTTATGGTAAAAATACTGGGAATACACCTGATGGACGTGAAGCTGGCAAACCTCTTGCTCCAGGGGCAAATCCAAGTTATAATGCAGAACAAAATGGTTTATTGGCAAGTCTTAATTCGACAGCTAAAATCAATTATGCGTATGCTCGTGATGGAATCTCTAATACCCAAACAATCAACCCTTCTGGTCTTGGTAAAGATGAAGAGACACGAATCGGTAACTTACGTAATGTATTAGATGGATACTTCTCTAAAGGCGCTTATCATTTGAACGTAAACGTATTTAGTAATGACTTATTACGCGATGCAATGGAAAATCCAATGAAATATCCTAACTTGACTATTCGTGTTTCAGGTTATGCAGTTAAATTCCGTGATTTAACAAGAGAACAACAATTAGATGTGTTGATGAGAACTTCACATGACAGAATGTAATAAAGAGGTTGTGACAGAAGCGCTCAGTTCCGAACAAATAAGAAATGATTTTCTAAAATAGTTTTTCATATTTTTGAAAATCAGGGCTTATTGTTGAGACGTTGCTTCTTGAACACCATGAATTAGAGGTTGCGAGCAGCATGATCTGCTTCAAAAATTAAGAACAAACGCATGAAAATGGTTTTCATATTTTTGCGTGTTTGAACTTGATTCCGTAGAAGCAATGCTGAGAACACCGTGGGAGGTTATGAAAAGGCTGATCTTTATCAAGCAATAATAACGAACAGAGAAAAACAGCTTTTCATATTTTTCCTCTGTTTGGACTTATTGCCGAAGATGCAAGCCTTTGAATACCGATTAAAAACAGGTTATGAAAAGGTTGGTCTGCTTCAAGAATTAAGCTTTTAAAACTTTATCGCAAAGGAAAAATCCGAGGGCAGGACGAATGATTGTCTTTGCCCTCCTCTTTTCAGTTGTCGTAAACAATTTAGGTATGTTTTAAACAAAAATGAAATCAAAGAAAAGAAGTGATCTTTATGGAAGAAAAAACAATTGGCTACGTTCATTCAATCGAAACATTTGGTTCAGTTGATGGACCAGGCGTTAGATTCGTCGTTTTTATGCAAGGTTGTCGCATGCGTTGTGAATTTTGTCATAATCCTGATACATGGAATATAGGTGGAGGAAAAGAATACACAGCAGATGAACTTTTAGATCAAGCGGAACGTTATCGTTCTTATTGGGGAGCCGAAGGGGGAATCACTGTCAGTGGTGGGGAACCGTTATTACAGATTGATTTCTTGATTGAATTGTTTCAGAAAGCCAAAGAACGTGGCATGCATACGACACTTGATACATGTGGAAAACCATTCACACGTGAGGAACCATTCTTTTCTCGTTTTCAAGAATTGATGAAATATACTGAATTGTTGCTTTTTGATATCAAGCACATTGATAATGAAGCCCATAAGAAGTTAACTCGTTGGGGAAATGAGAATATTTTGGACATGGCGCAATATCTTTCTGAAACCAACAAGCCAGTTTGGATTAGACATGTTTTAGTTCCTGAACGCAGTGACTATGATGAATATTTGATTCGCTTGGATGAATTTATCAAAACATTAAATAATGTTGCTAAAGTGTAAATCTTACCTTATCATACAATGGGAAAATATAAGTGGGAAACCCTTGGTCTGGAATATCCATTAGAAGGGATCGAACCTCCAACGAAAGAAAGAGTCGAAAATGCAAAACAGCTACTTCACACTGAAGAATATAAAGGTTATCTTAAACAATAGAAAAGGACGGATAAGAAGATAAGTATTGCTTCTTTTCCGTTTTTTGCTATTATTAAATAGGAGAAATCACAAAGGAGCGAGACAAATGACAAAAATTTTAGTTTTTGGTCACCAAAATCCAGATACCGATGCAATAGGAGCTGCAATTGCTTTCTCACATTTGCAAAATCAATTAGGAACAGAAACGGAAGCTGTTGCTTTAGGTACACCCAATGAAGAAACCCAATATGCGTTGGCTTATTTTAATCTTTCGGCACCGCGTGTTGTTCGTTCTGCCACAGAAGAAGAAGCGCAAGTTATGTTGGTTGATCATAATGAATTTCAACAAAGTATAGAAGATATTGCTGAAACAGAAATTTTAGCAGTCGTTGATCATCATCGTATTGCAAACTTCGAAACAGCAAATCCTCTTTATTATCGAGCAGAGCCTGTTGGGTGTACAAGCACGATCATTTTGAAATTATACAAAGAAAATCAAATAGCAATTCCTAAAGAAATAGCAGGAATCATGCTATCTGCGATTTTATCGGATACTTTGTTATTCAAATCACCTACATGTACACCAGAAGATGAAGTTGCAGCAAAAGAACTTGCGGAACTTGCCGGAGTAGATGTGATAAGCTATGGGCTGGAAATGTTAAAAGCAGGAACAAATCTTAGTGATAAAACAGCTGCTGACTTGTTGGATCTTGATGCAAAAAGTTTCCCAATGGGTGGATCAAATGTAAGAATCGCACAAGTCAATACTGTAGATTTAAATGAAGTAATGGTACGCCAAAAGGAACTTGAAGAAGCAATGGCTGATGAAATGACGAAAAATAATTATGACTTGTTTGTTTTAGTTGTGACAAACATTTTAGACAGTAACTCTGAACTTTTAGTCGCTGGTGAAGGACTAGATAAAGTAGAAGAGGCTTTCCAAGTGAAATTAACGAATAATCATGCCTTGTTAAAGGGTGTTGTTTCACGTAAAAAACAAGTGGTACCACAATTAACAGCTGTCTTTAGTTAAATTATGAAATTAAAAGCATAATTAAAACAGTCAATTATGAACCAAGTGATAAAACGCAACGAGTAAATTCAGTCACAATAAGGCGAATCATCCTGAAAATAGGAAAAGCTATTTTTAGGATGACTCGCTTTATTTACGAAGAAAGTACTTCGAATTAGAGGTTATGAAAGAAGTGATCAGCTAAAAGAAGAGGTCGTGAAAAGGCTGTTCTGCATCAAATAATAATAACGAATAGCTGATTCGGTTCTAAGAGGGAGCGTAAAAGGTTTCACGAGCATTTCATTAATATAGAGAAAAAGATGGAATAATAAGGAGAAAAAATGAACTATTTTTATTCAAAAGCTCAACAAAAGTCAATCGAAAAGATGGTTAACAGCAATATTTTTCAGTTGCTTATTGAATATATGTATCAGCATCAAAAAGAAGACATTATTTTAAGAGACTTAAAAAAATTTTTCCCTCAGCGTCAATTTGAATCTTTTCTTGACCAATTAATTGAAGAAAAATTAATAAGGCGTGAAAATCGACGGTACTACCTTAATTTTCCTATATTCAATGAAATAGAAGTTCAAGAAGAAGTCGAAGAAAAAGCAGCTCTTATTTTACAAGAATTAAGCTCCTTATCAAAAGAAGAAAAAAAATTATGATGGGAGAAGTAGTTTGGCTTGATTGCTTTGAAATGGGAACAGACTATTTCTATGGGACTACCGATCAATGTATTTCTGTAAGTAAACATGTCGCTGGTAATAAGAAGGTTCAATTTGTCTCTTTGAATGTTCAAGATAAACTATCTTTATCACTCGCTAATTATTTTTACTTGCAAAAACAACAATTACCAATGCCTAAAAAATTTTTAGATTTGGAAAAAATAATTGGAGATGTTAATGAGACATATTACTTTGATCAAGTAGAAGTTATTCTCGAACGTATTCAAGCAAAGAAATATAAGCAACGACGTCCAAGTATCTTTTTTGAGTCTTTAGTATTGTCTAATACAGTATCTACCGAAGTGAAAGAAGAAGTGCAGCCCCAAATAAAGTTACCTATGATTGAAGAGGATACAAAAGCAATCATTTTTCCAAAAGAGAATAAAGAGCAAACAATCGAAAAGCGTGCCTATGTAAAGAGAAAAGTCTACGAGCGTTTACTTGAACAACTTTCATTTACAGATTTTTCTTATATACGTAAATGATAAAAAAACAGTATAAGACAATTGAGCATGGTTGTCTTATACTGTTTTTCTTAGTTTCCACATCAAAAATCCGAGGTACAAAATAAAAAGTAATTCTAAAAAATTACTTGTCATCTGAATATTTGCTGGGTCAAAAGTTGGTGCTAATGCTAATATAAGGAAAGAGAAGACACTATATCCAAAACAAAAAAATGGGATGATTTGTATCAAAAAAGGCAAGTGTAATTTTTTGAATAACAAGGAAAAAATAAAATAGGTGAAGATTGATAAAATCACAACTAATCCATTTAGTATAAAAAAGAATAGTAAATTTTGATCAAATGAATAAAATAAAGCGGCAAGTAAAGCCAATAACTTTAATGCAACAAAAACAGCTGTTCCTTCATTCATCATTTTAGGTAATTGATACATCATGAATGCTCTAAAGGAGAGTGAAAAAATTAAGCCGCAAAGAGAAGAAAGGATCAATAGTAATTGACTCTCATCTAACTGATAAAGTCCAGGGGGATCTAGCAACAACCAACCAAACGCATTACATGGCGTATCGGAAGATCGGAAATAGGAATAGCATATAAATAATAGAAGTGTCAATAGACCAAAAATCGTTCCTATGTGTAAAAAGGTAGTTGTATTTCGTTTCGTTTCCATATATTCTCCTGAAAAAAATAGTGTTGAACATACTTCATATGATAACAAAATGATGAGTAGATGTCGATACTTTTTAATGTAAATAATAAATAAGAACAATTTTGTAGAATAAATTTCATTTTAAAAGAAATTTATCAAAAAATTATTTTGTTCGTCGGTTACGTACTTTCTTGGTCCAAAAGCCACCAGAGATATACTTTGGTTCGTAAGAGATGATAAATGAACGTGATTCAATTTCTTTGATTAAATGATAAAGTTCTCTTTCATTTTTTCGGGGAGAAAGTATTTCTAACACCAAACGTTCACCTTCCAGGCCCAAGGCTGCACTTTGTGTGACTCAATAACCATGTTGTCTTAAAATATTTGGCAGATGTTGTTCTTCTAAACTATTTGCTGGTAAAATCGTAGTCACCATGATATAGCCTAACGCTAATTTATCTTCAATCAATATTCCTATACTGATTCCTACAGCATAACCTAATGCATAAACAAATAAGTTTAAAGGGTTATCTAAGCGGTCTAATACTAATGACAAACCTACGATATAAATAATTATCTCCACCATACTAACTAAAGGAGCGATCAGGCGATAGCCCTTCATTGTTAACATAAATCTGAGTGTATTTAAGGTTATATAAGAAAAATTAATCAGAAAAATCATTAATAACATTCTAAAATTGATCATACAAAATACTCCTTTCTTATTCTTTTAA
Source organism: Enterococcus lacertideformus (assembly GCA_015680865.1). Taxonomy (GTDB): domain Bacteria; phylum Bacillota; class Bacilli; order Lactobacillales; family Enterococcaceae; genus Enterococcus_B; species Enterococcus_B lacertideformus. The sequence goes on from JADAKE010000014.1 coordinate 112,281, forward strand.
TTTAATAATAACAGAAAAATTAGAATATAAGTCTTTTTTTATTTTCTATTATATTTATAGGGAATATTTTTTGCAGTGTTGCAAGTTTTTTTAATTTCTCCACGTATCCTCTCCTTTCACTTGGATTTGGTATGACGGGGATCTGCGCTCTTCTTTTATTTACAAAAGTAATCAATTTAATTTTGATTTTATTCGGTATATTTAGTTTATTTCAAGTAATCGTTAGTGTTTGGGTAATAGTTCGTTCAGCAATTTTGATGAAATTAGGTGAGTAAAATAGTGAATCCGGTTATATCAAAGCGTTCCATAAAACAAATACCATTGTTAGAAGTGGTTTTAAAAGAATTAAGAGATGAAAAAATTCCTATAATTATTTATTATCATGGTTGGCAAACAAGCAAAGAATTGGTTTTGACTCAAGGGAGAAAGTTTGCTAAAAAAGGATTTCGTGTTTTGTTGCCAGATGCTATCAACCACGGGGAACGAAAACAAGCAGTTTCCTCGATTCCTTCATTTACATTTTGGAATAGTATTTACGGTAATTTGTTCGAATTTGATATGTTATTGAATCATTTAGAAAAACGTGGGGTCTTACACGATAAGGTAGCCGTGGGTGGGGTTTCAATGGGAGGAATAACGATTTGTTCATTGCTAACTAAGCATCCATATTTGATAGGTGGTATTTGTTTGATGGGTTCACCTGCTCCTTTACAATATGGGAAAGAAATTTATAAGAGAGCAGAGAAATATCATTACTTACTGCCGAATGATTACTTTGATTTGATTTCTTGGGTGAAACATTATGATTTATCTTTACAACCAGAAAAACTGGCAGGACGTCCATTATTTTTTTGGCATGGAAAACAAGATGAAAAAATTCCTTTTCAACAAACTAGTGATTTTGTAAAGAAAAATCAAAAAGAACTTTATGGAAAAGGGATCACATTTCATTATTCGCAAACAGAAAAGCATATAGTAAAAGTTCCTTTGATGGAAAATGCGGCTAATTTTTTAGCAGAAATAACACATTAAAGAAGAACTGATATAAAAAGTAAAGGAAACAAAAGACTTGTGAGAAAATAAATCTATGACTTTTATTTATTTCTGAAATAGTTATCTCGTAAGCTAGTATGACAAAATTCTTTTTTGCTTTGCTGGTTTATTTGTCTGCCCAAAATAAACAGATTGACTAAATGAATACAGATGATTTTTATACTTATTCAATGATTTATCGATTTTTTCGCATTTAATCGATTCAAAGTTTGATATAATAAACACAAGAACGTAGAAGTTTTTTTACTTTGAAAGGAATAGTTTATGCCAACATTGGCCGATATTTCTAAGAAAGCAAATATTTCCAAAATGACTGTTTCACGTGTCATCAATCATCCTGAACAAGTAACGGATGAATTGAATTAGTTTTTTCTGCTATGGCAGAGCTACTGTCCGAACATCGCTGCTAAAGCATTGGTCTCTCATCGCTCACAAATCAGCAAATTATTTATCTTAGAGGAAATTGATACAATTGAGCCTTATTATATGAATTTATTGATGGGTATCGCAAAGTGTATTGGAAATGCACATTACTCTTTGTAACTTGTGACGAATGCTACTTTTAATGTTAGTTCTTGTGATGGTTATATCATTACTGGTGTGAGAGAAAAAGATATTGACTGGATTGATCGCTGAGAAAAGCCTGTTATCTTACTTGGTGAAAATCGATTATGTTATGACTATAATCATTATGGAACGGCAAAAGCTTCTCAGTATGCGCTAGGGGGTATGAGTCAATCGCTTATATTGGTGAAGATCACCCTTTGAACTATCGAGAGAAGCAGGATATGTCTCAGTCATGGCAAATACCGAGTTGACTCCTCAAATTTTACGATTTCCGAATCATCCCACAATGGCAGAAAATTACCTTATTGAGAACAGGGGTCAATTCCATCCGAAAATTTATTTTGTCTGTAGCTCCGATCGTTTGGCTTTGGGAATTGTTAGAGGGATTACGAAGGAAAAAGGAAAGCTTCCGGAAGTGTTTGGTGTCATTGATTTTGATGGTGTTTTTCTTGATTAAATTAGTTCACCTCAGTTGACCACCATAAAACAAGCTATCATATGAATAGGTGAATTGTGTAGAGAAATGCTACTCAAAAAAAGAGAGAGCTAAGGATACTGTCGTTTTTTCTCCGAATTGATGATTAGAGAAACAACTAGATAAACAACTAAATAAACAATAAAGAAATGACTTCAATCTTGGTTACTATTGTAAATGGATAAATTGTGCTATTATTGAGAAAAGTTCCACTTATAAGAAGGATGGTTTAAATGAAAGAAATTAGACGAAAATATTTTCGTTTTCCTGCCTATGATGATGAAACTGGGGTAAAGTTAAAAAAAAATCAAAGACGTGTTTTATTTGATGGTCACGATGATTTATTAACAGAAACGAATGATCAACCCTTGTTTGAGCAAATGCAAGAATTTCATTTTGCGCAAAATAATGTCAAAGAACAGCGAAAACGTCGCAATCTCAGTAACTCAAAAAAAACAACAGTTCAAAGGGAAAATTTAGTTAGACATAAAGAGAAGTTACCTGATTATCATCGTCACCAAGAAACCAAACAAACGTTGACAACAAAACGACCTAGAACAGCTGTTGAATTGCCCTCTGATCAACATAGTCCAGAGAAATACTTAAATACTAAGACTTATGAAACAAGACGACCCAATACTGTCAAAGGACGCTCTTATTTTGTTCCTAAATATGTACCAGCATCAATTATTCCCGATCCAAAAGCACAAAAAATTTCAGAGGATGAACTAGTCAATTCTATGAAAAAAAAGAAAGATTCCTATTTGCTATTTGACAATGAACCGATACCTTATCAAGAGAAAAAAACAGGAGAATTTTCTTTAACTTCATTTGAAACTGAAAAAGAAGCACTTAGTCAAAGAAAAAAAGGAAAAAAACAAGGTGTTTTGGAAAAATCATTACAAGGGTTAATTGAAGATCAAGGAAATTCTTTAGGTGAAAATAGTTATTTTAAATAGTCAAAAGCCTGGGTTTTCCTTATTGGATAAATCCTGGTTTTTTTTAGTTTAACGGAAAGAAGGTTCGAAAGATGAAACAACAAATGAAGCAGATTGGTTTTTATGAAGGATTACCAATTTCAGATGAACATAGCTTTTTAGAGAAAATGGTAGATATACCCGTGCCTAAAGATAAAGATCTATTAGTAAAAGTCTTAGCCGTATCAGTGAATCCAGTAGACATCAAATTTAGAAACAATGCAGTCAAGAAAACGTCATTGACGGTGTTAGGCTTTGACGCTGTAGGAATAATAGTAGCAAAAGGTAGTAGGGTTGAAGACTATGAAATAGGTGATCGTGTGTATTATGCGGGAACGTCAAAACGTTCAGGAAGTAACCAAGAATTTCAGTTAGTTGATGAACGAATTGTTGCGAAGGCACCAAATAATTTATCAGATGAAGCATGTGCAGCGTTACCTTTATCGGCTATTACAGCCTACGAACTTTTTTTTGAAAAGTTTAATTTTATTCCAAAAGAAGCTGCTAATAAATATAAAAGGCTCCTTGTTATCAACGGTGGTGGTGTAGGTTCTATTTTAACACAGCTTGCAAAATGGAGTGGGATAGAGGTCGTTGCAACAGCTAGTCAAACAAATTTTGAATGGTTAAAAAAGAACGGTGTAGATCATCCTATTGACTATCATCAAAAGTTAAAACCTCAATTAGAAAAAATAGGCATAACAACAGTTGATGCAATCGCTGTATTATAAGATATTCGTCCTTATCTTGAAGAGTTAGCAGAGATAATTCTTCCAACGGGTCAGATTGGTATGATTGTAGGAATAGATGAGCCAGTAGATATTTCTAAATTTAAAAATTTATCTGTCTCATTTGAATGGGAATACATGTTTACAAAAACTGATTATAACCAACAGATTGACTCACAAGGAACAATTTTAAAACACCTAACGAAATTAATTGAAGAAAATAAAATCCATACAAATTTAAGAAAATCCTATAAAGAAGGAATTTCAGTGAAGACACTAAAAAAAGCAACTCAAGAAGTTGAGTCAGGACAAGTATCGGGAAAAATCGTTCTATCTGGTGGCTTTCATTAAAATTGAATTCTTTAAAAACAATGAGCATGGGGGTTTGTCTCAATTTCATTTTATCAGGAAAAAACTTGCAGGATCAGAATCGGTCAAATTCTTCTGGGGAATCAAGTGTTTCTAAAGTCTCATTCACTTTAGTGGAAGTAAAAATTTTAAATAGATCAGTGAATTCTAAGTATTTAACCTTGTTTAAAATATAAGATAAGATCGACCAACTAATTAATGTATAAATAAAATATGTGAGATCGAGGCACAATAAAGAAACAACCAAAGTAATCAGAAATAAACTTTTTCCAATTTTTATATGGAAATACCTTTCAAGTATTTGATAAATGTTATCAGTACCGCCAGTTCTTCCACCAAAGCGAAAAACAAGTCCACAACCGATACCTGACAATGTGCCAGTCATAAAGCTATTGATCAAAAGACTTTGTACAGCAAGACGGATATGCAGTTCTTCCCAGAGCTGTAAGAAGAATAGCAAGGAAAGTGTCCTATAATCGTACGTAAAAAAGTTTGTTTTCCGAATATGAATAAAGAAATAAACAATAAGGGCAAATTAAAAATAAGGGATGTCATGGACGGCGATAATCCGTATAAGTTATTAAGTAAATGTGCAATTCCTGTCATACCACCATCGGCTAATTTAGTAGGGACATTAATTCCAGTTACAGCTAAACTATAAAGTGTAGCACCATAACTAATACTCGCTAGATTAACCAATAAGTTGATTTTTTCATGTTAATCCTCTTTTTCTTTGAAAATTTTCAGTAGCTTTTTTATCATACTTATTGCACAGTAATCTTCAATTCAATAGAGAAATAAAAAATTTTTACTAAAAATAAGCGGATTGAAAAAGAAAAGGAGACAATATGCGAGCAGCAGATCTATTAACCCTTATAACAAATTCTCCAACTAAAAATGAATATCATGGAGTCTACTTGAGTGATCATGACAAAATACAACCATTGACCAGTATCAAAATGACTGAAAATAATCAATGTGTTCTATTTTTTACAGACAATACAAAGCCACTTTCGATGAATGAGCTTCTACTTTTTTTGATGAAAAACCGTGAAAAAGAACTATTATATCAAAAGGAGCAAGAAATATTTCCATTATATGGATTAAAAGAAACCAATAATCAATTACTTATTTGAGTAGTATAAAAGTAGTCCATCGGTGAATTAGGAAGAAAAAACAGTAAAAAAAGAAAAATTGTAACGTTTATGATATTAAAACGATCATTTATTACTTTTTTTAAATAAATGATGGAATTTACAGTACAATGATTAGTGAACAAGCCAGTAAAAATATCTCCCCCACGAGGTTTCTTCTTTACTGGCTGTTTTTGTTATCTTTGGAGAAAGAATACACATTTTTGATTGTAGTCAGAAGGAGTGTATTTTTTATTAACCAAGATTACAGCTTAAAAAATAATTTGTAGCGTTAAGTCTATCTCAAATCTTTAAAACTGAATAAGATGTGCATCTTAAAAGCTATACATAGACTAGCTAATAAGGACTATTTTGCTAGTTTTCCGAGGGATAACGAAAGAAGAGTATGATATTCCGTGTAATGAAATAATAATTTTAGAAAACGGTTGCAACTGTCTTTTTAATCATGTATACTTATGCTGAATTGAATGGGTAGTTACTGGTGAAGCAGGCTATACCTTAATGTTTGTGTCGTTCTGACACATATTAAGGTATAGCCTGTTTGTTTATTAAGGGGGTGAAATAAACTTTGAAAATCAAAAAGATACTTAATAATAATGCAATTTTAGTTGGAGAAAATGGCACAGATTTTATATGGCTTGGCACAGGAATAGGATTTCAAATGAAGCCAGGTTTAGTAGCAGATGAAAGTAAAATTGAAAAAATTTTTGTGTTAAAAGAAAAGACTTCATTTCAGCAATTTGAAAAATTAATTACTTCTATACCAATTGAATATTTTTCATTGACAGACGATATTATTCAAATAGCAAAAGAAAAATTAGATAATAGGTTGAGTGAAATGCTTTATATGTCCTTAACAGATCATTTATTTAATTTAATAAAACTTTGTAAACAAGGCATAGTTCCACATAATCGTTTGTCTTGGGAAATAAAAAAAAGTTACCCAAAAGAATTTGAGATAGGGCAACAAGCATTATGGTTAATAAAAGATAGAATGGCGACCAAATGATTAATGCAAGAAACACTGCAAAAAAGATCAGGGATATTATTGCGATTATTCGTTTATCGAACAAGTTGACCATTAATGAAGATTCCTTAGCTTACGATCGATTCGTTACCCATTTACGTTTTTTCTTTCAGCGTCTAAATGATTCAGAAGATAAGCTGAATCCATTGTTGCCCCATGTAAAAGGTCAATATTATCAAGCATTTCAGACAATGAAATTAGTAGAAAAATATTTATAATCGTCTTTGAATGATGATGAGCAATTATATTTAACCTTGCATATCCAAAAATTAATAGAGAACGATTAGGGTTGTTACTGGTAAAGCAGGCAAGACTGACAGAAGCTTTCTTTGTTGAAAGTTTTTGTTTGTCTTGCTTTTTTAATTGAGAGATAGAAAGGAAGAAAAAAATGGTCTACGAAAAATTAGTAAAAGAGATCTTAAACGAGGTTGGCGGGAAAGAGAATATTAACGGGTTGACCCATTGTATTACTCGTTTACGTTTCAATTTGAAAGATGAGGGGAAAGCAAATACAGAAAAATTAAAAGAAGTACCTGGTGTTGTGACTGTTGTTCAGAGCGGCGGTCAATACCAAGTCGTTATTGGTAATCACGTTCCAGATGTATACAATGAATTTATTGAAATTGCGGGATTGTCAGCAGAAGCCGAGGAAGTTAAAGAAAAGAAAGGGCTGTTGGATAGTTTTATTGATATTATTTCGGGGATTTTCACACCGGTGCTAGGCTTGTTAGCTGCGACGGGAATGATTAAAGGATTGAATGTTCTATTTGTGTCATTAGGTTGGATTACAAATACTTCCGGGACTTATGCCATCTTACAAGCGGCTGGAGATTGTTTCTTTTATTTTTTCCCTATCTTTTTAGGATACACAGCAGCAAAAAAATTCGGATTGAATCAATTTGTTGGGATGGCTTTAGGGGCAGCGTTAGTCTATCCAACAATTGCTAGTCTGACAACTAATGCAGAGCCGTTATATACCTTGTTTTCAGGGACGATTTTTGAGTCTCCAGTCTACATTACTTTTTTAGGAATTCCAGTTATTTTGATGAGTTATGGTTCAAGCGTTATCCCAATTGTCATTTCAATTTTTTTTGGTAGCAAACTTGAAAAAAAACTAGCTCACATTATTCCTAGCATATTAAAAAGTTTCTTAGTTCCGTTTCTAACAGTGATCATCATGGTTCCTTTAACTTTTATTGTAATTGGTCCAATAGCAACTTGGGCTGGAGATTTGCTAGGTGAGTTCGTCTTAACCATTTATAATTTTAGCCCAATTGTAGCAGGGATTGCTGTAGGAGCTATTTGGCAGGTTTTAGTAATGTTTGGTTTGCATTGGGGGATTATCCCAATTGGAATCAACAATATCAGTGTACTCGGCTATGATCCTGTCATGGTTTTAGGACAAACAACGCCATTTGCCACTGCTGGAGCTGTTTTAGCAGTAATCATCAAATCTCGCAATGTTTCTGTTCGAGCTATTGGGATCCCGACTTTTATTTCTAGCTTGTTTGGTGTTTCTGAACCCTCACTTTACGGGATTACTTTACCGAGAAAGAAACCATTTATCGCTACTTTGATCTCAGCCTCTGTCGGTGGATTGATAATGGGTATCTTCGGAACCAAATCTTTCATTATGGGAGGAATGGGGATCTTCAGCTTACCAAATTATATTAGTCCTGAAAGCGGGATAGGAAATGGCTTTTATGGGTACGTCCTTGGAATTACGATCGCCTTTGCATTGTCTTTCATCTTAACATTGACTTTCCTATATGATCCAAAAGAAGACCGTGAAGCACAAAGTAAAAAAGATAATGAAAAGAATAAAGTAGATTTAAAAAAAATGATTTGATGACGGAAGTAGTGGTCCCATTACCTATTGCTGGCGAAGTTCTTCCATTATCAGAAATCGATGATGCTGCATTTTCTACAGGATTATTAGGAAAAGGTCTCGCTGTTCGAACGAGCGAAGGAAAAGTATATGCTCCTTTTGATGGGACCGTTGAAACATTATTCCCAACAAATCATGCAATTGGCTTGAAATCAGTAGATGGGATTGAATTATTGATCCACATTGGAATGGATACAGTCAATTTGGAGGGGAAATACTTTGTGCCCAAAGTGAAGCAAGGAGATACGATCAAGAAGGGACAATTATTGCTGGATATTGACGAAAAAGCAATCCAAGAAGCAGGCTATTCTATTGATACACCAATTGTTGTTACGAACACGAAGGAATTTTTAGACGTGATTGAAAAAGCTGCAGAAAATAAATTGATCATCATTAAATAAAGGAGTGAGTTCATGCGAGCACTAATGATCATGTTTGATACTTTGTCACGAGACTATTTATCTAATTATGGAAATGAATGGATGAAAACACCCAATTTTCAAAGATTAAGGGAACAAACGACTACTTTTGATCAATTCTATGGAGGCAGCTGGAACCTTTTGATCATTCTGTTTTTGAAGTTATGCAAAAGAACGGGATTTATTGCCATTTAGTGACAGATCATTCTCATTACTTTGAAGATGGCGGAGCAACCTATCATAATCGCTATTCAACTTGGGAGGGATTTCGCGGGCAAGAAGGTGATCGCTGGGTCCCTAGAAAATTAGGAGAAAACTATCCAAAGCAAAATCCTTTAAATAAAACAGGGGTTTCTGTGGATCAGCATTTTGCAAATCGAACAAGGCAATCAACTGAAGAAACAATGTCTAGTGTACAAACAATTCAAGCAGGCTTAGAATTTTTAGAAACATACCAAACCGAAGATAATTGGTTCTTGCAAATTGAATGTTTTGATCCTCATGAACCATTTTACGCTCCAGAAGAGTACCGAAAACTTTATCAAGATCAACCAACAGATCAGCCTTATTTTTGGCCTAAGTATGGGCATGTTACTGAAGATAGTACTGAAAACGATTTAACTGAACTGCATCGTGAATACGCATCGCTGATCAGTATGTGTGATAAACATTTAGGAAAACTTTTGGACTTTTTAGAAGAAAAGAATATGTGGGAAGACACATTGATTATTATCAATACGGGTCATGGCTTTTTGTTAGGGGAGCATGATTGGTTAGGAAAAAATGTAGCACCTATGTATGAAGAGATCATCCACCTTCCATTCTTCATTAGTACTCCTGATAGTAAAGGAGGGAATCATTGTCAGACTTTAAGTCAAACAATTGATATTCCAGCTACTTTACTTGATTATTTTGGAATTGAGAATGAGCTGGATATGTATGGGAAATCTTTACTACCGGCATTAAAAAATGAAGAAACATTGCTTCATCCAGAAATTATTTTTGGTACGAATGGCGGACATGTGAATATTTACGATGGTCGTTATGTGTATATGCGAGCATCTGTTCATCCCGATAATTGACCAATTACTGTCCAGACTTTAAATTATTCCATGATTCGAGGTTTTTTTAAAAAAGAAGTTTTAGATCAATTAACAGTTAAGCCAGGGAATCGCTTTACAAATCAATATCCTTATACTGAAGTACCAGTATCAACATACATTGATTCATATTCTATTGGACATTTGTTATTTGATTTGAAAAATGACCCTAAGCAAGAACACCCGATCAAAGATAAAAAAATCGAAAATAAAATGATTCGAAAATTAGTGGAAATCATGGATCGAATTGAAGTGACAGATAGTGAATATGAACGATTAGGACTTGAAAAATAAAGAAGAAATCAGCGAATATTCAGTAAAAGCTGATAGCTGATAAGTATAAAGTTAAGAAAAAAGGTGAGGGAATGAAACATTTATCGGTTTTAATCAAACCAGCATCTTCGTTGTGTAATCTTTGCTGCAAGTATTGCTTTTATGCCAATGTCAGCTCACTCAGAGAGGTTCGTTCTTATGGGAAAATGAAACACGAGCTTGCGACGGCAATGCTGGAAAGTATTTATATCGATTTAGAAGATGGCGATAAATTAACGCTAACTTTTCAAGGTGGCGAACCAACTGCGGCAGGGTTAAGTTATTTTGAACATATTACTGATTTTGTAGCTCAGCAAAACAAACAAGTACACGTGAACTACGCAATTCAAACTAATGGCATCCTTATTAATGATCAGTGGTGCAAATTTCTCAAAAAACATAATTTTCTTGTAGGATTATCCATTGATGGTCACCCGCTGTATCATGATTTTAATCGTGTAGATGCGAGAGGGAAAGGCACTTTTTATCGTGTATTAGAAACCAAGAAGCTATTTGATCGTTATGCTGTTGACTACAATGTTTTATGTGTAATAACGAATCCGTTAGCAGAGGAGACAGAAAAAATTTTTCATTTCTTAAAGGAACAACGGATTGATTATTTCCAGTTTATCCCTTGTTTAGAAGACCTAGATGCAAGAGAAGAAAGCAGCTATCCTTTAACGCCAAGAGGTTTTGCCAAGTTCTATCATAAAATGTTTCGATTCTGGCTTGATGAATTGCGGACAGGACGCTATATCAGTATCAAGTTATTTGATGATTTGATTAATTTGTTAGTTAGGCAGCAAGTAACTGCTTGCGGCATTCTTGGGAACTGCCAAGTTCAATACGTCATTGAAGCAGATGGCAGTGTGTATCCTTGTGATTTCTATGTTCTAGATGAGTATAGAATTGGCTATATCCAAGAAAATACTTTACGAGAATTATTTGAACAGGACGTTACCCATAAATTTGTTTGTGAACGACCAGCGACTCCTGAAAAATGCCTAAGTTGTCCATTCCAACAAATGTGCGGCGGCGGATGTAAACGAATGAAGGACGCGGTGTACGTTGATGGATATGATTATTGTGGTTATCAGCAGCTCCTTCAAGAATTTATACCAAAAATAGAAGAAATATTGATTTTGTTGCGGGAGGTGAACGTGTAATAGGAATTCTTTACTTTATTGTAATTGTCTTAGCCAATACGGTTGGAGCAGTTTCTGGAATGGGCGGCGGCGTTATTATTAAGCCCATTTTTGATTTCATTGGTGCGCATGATGTGGCAGCAATTTCCTTTTATTCTGCCACTGCGGTTTTTACGATGTCCGTTGTTTCTACTACACGTCAATTGACTAGCAGGCACAAGTTTAGTTGGAAAATCATCAGTTGGGTATCTGTTGGAGCTGTGTTGGGAGGGATGTTAGGGGATCTAGCATTTGAAGCTTTTTTAAACTGGTTTGGAAATAAGGATATCGTGCAATTGATTCAGATTGTACTAACAATGGTTACCTTGATTTTTGCTTTTGTGTATACGAAATACAATTGGAAAAATTTTCGATTTACACATGTTGTTTGGTATTTTAATTGTGGTTTGATCCTAGGATTTTTAGCTAGTCTATTAGGGATTGGCGGCGGCCCAATAAATGTTTCGTTACTTATGCTGCTGTTCTCTTTGCCTATCAAGGATGCAACTGTTTATTCTATCTGTACGATTTTCTTTTCGCAGTTTGCCAAATTGCTTACAATTGCTTTTACGACAGGATTTAGCCGATATGATTTAACAATATTGTGGTTTGTGGTCCCAGCAGCAGTTATAGGGGGATTGCTAGGGGCAAAACTCAGTAATGTTTTATCATCAGAAAAGGTTACCATTGTTTTTCAGAGTGTCATTCTTCTTGTGCTGTTCATCAATCTTTATAATGCCTATCAAATATTATAGAAAGAGGGGAACAGGATGATTGCTATTCCAGAAGGAACGTTTCAAATTGGGACAAATCAACTAGATGGCTTCCCTACAGATAATGAAGGTCCGAAAATAACTATCCAACATCCTGCATTTATGATCGATGAAACAACCGTAACCAATAAAGAATTTGCTTTATTCGTTAAGGAAACTGGCTATATTACCGAAGCAGAGAAGTTTGGTTGGTCTTTTGTTTTTCATTATTTTTTGAGTGAAGTGACAAAAATGAAAAGTGGATTAGTTCCTAATATGGCTTGGTGGTATGCAGTAGCTGTTGCTGATTGGTCCCACCCTGAAGGAGCAGACTCTTCAATTGAAGACAGATGGGATCATCCGGTTGTTCAAGTCTCTCGAAATGATGCTGTTGCTTATTGTCAATGGACTGGCAAACGGCTACCTACTGAGGCAGAGTGGGAAATTGCTGCTAAAGGGGGAACTGAGTTTGAAAAATATTATTGGGGAAAAGAGTTCTTAAAAGATGGTGCTTATCAATGTAACATTTGGCAAGGTGATTTTCCGAGAACAAATACGTTGGCAGATGGTTTTGCCAACACGGCTCCCGCCAAATGGTATGAAGCCAATGCCTATGGGATGTATCAGCCTATTGGAAATGTATGGGAGTGGTGTAGTAATCCTGCGCGAGTTGATTTAACAGAATTTAAGGAAAAAAGCAGTGCTTATTACTGGTCACACCATCAAATAATCAATGATAAAACTTATGCTACGCGTGGAGGTTCATTTTTGTGTCATGAGTCTTATTGCAAACGATATCGGCTTTCCGCACGAAATGGAAATACTGGAATGTCTGCTGCGAATAATCTAGGCTTTAGATGCGTAAAATAATTTATTGTTTGAAGAAATCTCATTAAGTGTAGATAGTAGTGGCTCTTATTATTTTCCAAGTAAAAATTTAAGAAGAGTTGTGATAGTAATTAAAGTACAAAAAGTTGTTGACATTTTAAGCTTTAAAAAGAGAGGTTTTAATGAGCAAGAAATTGTTGTTCATTTAAATAAAGATACGCTGGTTGAAATTCTGAATTTTGATGATTTTATGAATAAGTCTGACGAAGGAACGGCTGATTACAAAAGAAGGACAAAAAATAAAATTCAGAATTTCAAAAAGTGAATTTGTACTATACTTGGAAGATTAAATTTTCATTTTTATTCCGTAAACTGTACTTATTATATGTAATTCGACTATGTGATATTTCATGAATGAGACAGAACTTAGTTGTGCCGCATTCATGAAATTGATTTATCCTTTTAATACAAAATCACTATATAGAAGATCTAACATTTAAACGAAATGAAACGGTTTCATACCAGCCAATTTTACTTTTATCTGATTGATAATAGCTCTAATAGAATTTCCTTTACAATCGCTTTTTTCCATTCCTCAAAACTAGTAAAATACCTTTTATAATCATTTTTTGTTTCCTCAAACTGAAGAAAGCCTTTATTCATGAGTATATTTTTTTCGCTAAGATATTCCTTTACTATTTTCAATTTGAATTCTGTTTCATCGTTCTTCGCAAGAATTCTCTCAAAGAAGTTGTGCGAGAAAACCGCAACTTTTTTAAATCCCCCCTTCTATCACATCTCCAATGCTTTTTTGTTTTGAGACAACTTATTTGGGGATTATTTCGAGTATGTTTATACTTAAAAGAGAATGGAAAGGAAGGTCCTATGAATAATTTTATCCAAACACTGAGTGAACGAAAAGTTGAGCTAGTCAGCGCAATATTTCAACATTTATCAATTTCATTAATTGCTTTATTGATGGCAATCGTAATTGCTATTCCTTTAGCTATTTGGACAATCAACCATAAACGAATGGCTGAGGTATTTTTGCAGATTACAAGTGTATTTCAGACAATTCCCTCGTTAGCTTTATTGGGATTGTTGATTCCTTTCGTTGGAATCGGTACAGTTCCAGCACTTATTGCGCTAGTTATTTATGCACTTTTACCAATTTTTCAAAATACGTATATTGGACTTAGTGAAATTGACCCCTCAATCGAAGAAGCAGCAGTGGCATTTGGCATGTCAAGAATGAGACGTTTAATCAAAGTTGAATTGCCGATTGCACTACCAGTAATTATCTCAGGGATTCGAACGGCCCTTGTGTTGATCATCGGCACGGCTACATTAGCAGCTCTGATTGGTGCTGGGGGACTAGGAACATTTATCTTATTAGGGATTGATCGCAATAATCCTGTTTTAACATTGATTGGTGCAATCAGTTCAGCTTTATTAGCCATTGTTTTTAGCAGTTTGATCCGCCTTCTTCAACACTTGAAGCCTAGGTATACAGTAATTACCTTATTGCTCATCCTTGTAGGGATAGGAGGTGCTTCTTTGTATCAAAGCGGGATTTTTAAAGAAGATAAGATTACAATTGCTGGTAAACTTGGGTCAGAACCAGATATTTTGATTCAAATGTACAAAGAATTGATTGAAGATGAGACAAATGTTAAAGTTGAATTAAAACCTAATTTTGGTAAAACTAGTTTTCTTTTTAGCGCATTGGAGAATCAGCAAATTGATGTCTATCCTGAATTTACCGGTACAGTTTTAGAAAGTCTGGTAAAAGTTCCGAATGCTTTGAAAGGAGAACAGTTCAGTGAACAAGAAACCTACGAACAAGCAAACTCATTGTTAAATGAACAGTTTGGTATGATACTATTGCAACCGATGCTTTATCAAAATACCTATGCTTTAGCAGTCAAAAAGTCATTTGCAAAAGAAAATAATCTAAAAACAATTTCTGATCTAACTAAAATCAAAGAACAAGCGAAAGCTGGTTTTACGCTAGAATTTATTGATCGTTCTGATGGTTACAAAGGCTTAAAAGAAACGTATCGACTCGATTTCCCAAGCGTCCAAAGCATGGAACCCAGTATACGCTATCAAGCAATTAATAATGATGAAGTAAATTTAGTGGATGCGTATTCTACAGATAGTGAACTAAAACAATATGATCTTGTAACTTTAGAAGATGATTACGGTTTGTTTCCCAATTATCAAGGTTCGCCGTTAATGACAAAAGCGTTTGCAAACACCCATAAAGAAGTGTTAAATGCTTTAGAGAAACTTTCAGGGAAAATCACAGAAAAACAAATGATTTCAATGAATTATCAAGTGAACGTAGAGAAAAAGCAGCCTGCAGAAGTAGCACATACATTCTTGAAAAAAGAAGGTCTACTGAAGGAGGAAAATAAATGAAACGTTTGATCGAATTTAAACAAGTTCAAAAAATTTATGGAAAAAAATACGCAATCAAAGGTTTAAATTTTTCAATTGATGAAGGTGAAATTTTTGTATTAGTAGGTCCTTCCGGAAGTGGAAAAACAACTTCATTAAAAATGATTAACGGTCTTTCTGAACCAAATAACGGTGAGATTTTATTTAAAGGCAAATCTTTAAGAGAATATGATCTCCAGAAAATTCGCTGGAAAATGGGTTATGTATTACAACAAATAGCGCTTTTTCCAACGATGACAGTTCAACAAAATATTGAAGTAATTCCCGATATGCTTGGTTGGGAAAGAAAAAAACGTGAGCAAGTCGCAGATCAACTACTTGAAAAAGTTGGGCTCGATCCGGCTATTTATCGAAATAGAATGCCACAAGAATTATCTGGTGGCGAGCAACAGAGAATTGGGATCATCCGGGCATTAGCTGCTAATCCAGAGGTGATCTTAATGGATGAACCATTTAGTGCACTGGATCCATTATCTAGAAATTCTTTGCAAGATCTTGTTTTGAGTTTACATCAAGAATTAGGTACAACGATTGTATTTGTGACACATAATATGGATGAAGCAATTAAATTAGGCAACAGGATTGCTGTAATGAAAGACGGGGAAATCATCCAATGTGATCATCCTGAACAGCTATTGACCCATCCGAAAAATGATTTTGTCCGTAGTTTTTTTGATGATACGCTTCAACAAAAGCGACAAACAGTAAAAGAAATCATTTTAGCTAAATGTTTTTCCGAAAGTCATATTCAACCTAATCTGCCAGAGGTCCAGTTTGGTACACCTTTAAACGAAGTTTTTGAATTATTCATTCAGAGTGAAGCGGTAAATGTGCGAGAAAACGGTGAATTTATTGGTGGGATTACAAGAAAAGATATATTTACTTTTTTGACTAGAAAGGAAGGAAAAAATGAAAAAATATGAGGAAGTTGTTATTGGTTCTGGTGTCGCCGGATTAAGTGTGGCGTATGGTTTAAAAAAAGTAGGAAAAAAAGTATTAGTTATTGAAGAAAATCTTTGGGGAGGTACTTGTCCTAATCGAGGATGTGATCCAAAGAAAATTTTATTAAGTGGTGTTGAAGCCAGAAAGCACATAGCACAATTAGTAGGAAAAGGATTTAAAGAAATACCCACTGTAGATTGGCAAAAATTACAAGCATTTAAACGGTCATTTACCGATACGGTATCAGAAAATCGTCAAAAAGAACTTGTTTTGGCAAAGATTGATTATTTAGCTGGAACAGCTCACTTTATCAATGAAAATATGATAATAGTTGACAAAGAAGAGATTTCAGCAGATCATTTTATTCTTGCAACAGGACAAAGACCAATGATTTTACCAATTGAAGGTAATGAATATATGCAAACTAGTACTGACTTTTTGGCATTAAATGACCTTCCTGAAAAAATTATTTTTATTGGAGCAGGATATATTGCTTTTGAATTAGCAATGATTGCACAAGCGGCAGGCAGCAAGGTCACTATTGTTCACCATAATCAACAACCACTAAAAGCATTTGAAGAAAGTATGGTTAAACAATTAGTTGAACAGATGAAAAAAGAAGGGATTCAATTTGTTTTTGATTTTGAATCCCAGCGTATTATTGAGAGGGAAGATGGACTCTTTTTGCAGTCTCAAACACAAGAATTGCAAGCTGATGCAATCTTTTGTGCAACGGGAAGACGACCAAATATTGAACATTTAAACTTAGAAAGAGCAAATGTGAAAGTAAACAACCATGGTGTTGTTGTAAATGATTATTTACAAACAAGTAATCCAAAGATTTTTGCCTGTGGAGATATCATTGCACGGATACAGCCTAAATTAACACCCGTTGCTACTTTTGAAGGAAACTACGTAGCTAATTTTTTATCAAAAAATACCACTGAAAAGATTAGTTATCCCGTTATTCCGACAATTGTATTTACTAGTCCAAAATTAGCACAAGTAGGTGCAACAAAAAAACAACTTAATGATCAGGATCAATTAGAAGAATACGATATGACTGATTGGTTTACCTATCATCGGATAAATGAGACAATCTCTAAAGCGCAATTGATGTATGATGCCAATGGATATTTGATTGGTGCAAGTGTCTTGAATGAGCAGGCTGATGTTCTAATAAATGATTTAACTCTGTTGATCAATCAAAGAGTCAAAAAAGAAGAGCTTGAACAAATAATTATGGGTTATCCGACTGTAGCCAGTGATTTAGCTTATCTCTTAAAATAAAAGTAGAGAGGAATTAGTTATTCAAGCAATCATTTTTCTTGGAATAGCTAAAAAATAATCACTTAGCTAATAAAAGTAACTAATCAAAAATAATGAGCAAACCACTTAATTGAAGCTGCTTTTTTACAGAGAGTTAGTTTAAGTGGTTTTTTTGTTATAAGAGATATTAGAATGTAGATTATTTATTTAATATTGTTATACGTATATTTTAATATAAAGGTAGACACAGCTACCTTAATCCTTTAAAATTAACAGTATAGGCCACTTGTATGATTAAAATATTAAAATTTCGTTTGATTAGGAGGGAGAAATGAAGCAATTACTTAACAAACAAAATGCGAGGCAGCTAGCATTATTGGAATTATTATGGGAAAACGAATGGCTCACAGTTTCAGAAATTGTGAAGGAAATTGGGAGTGTCGAAAAGACAATTCGCACAGATATTAAACAATTAAATGAGTCCATCCAACCGCTAAAAATAGAAACTTCATTTAAATATGGCGTTTTTTTAAATAAAGATTTGGGAATTTCTAAATCATATCTTTATTCAATATTTCTTCAAAAAAATATTGAATATCAGTTACTCGAAATTATATTCATACATCCAGAAATTACTAAAGGAGAGTTGTGTGATCAACTATTTATTTCTGAAACACAGCTAAATCGTTTACATACCAAGATTAATATATTAATGAAGAAGTACGAAATGAAAGTTACGAATGATTTGAGAATTATTGGCAATGAAAAAAATATACGTAAGTTTCTCTCAGGTTTACTTTACGAGAAATATCTTTCGCTTAATTTTTTCATTAAAGAAAAAGAAGCTAATCAATACCCTTTTAAATAAATTTTATGAACAAAATAAGGATAAGCGGAATCTTAGTAAATATGGATTCTGCTAATCATTAAATATTCATAGAATAAAATAATTGGTCGATCAAATAGCTATTATAATTAAAAGAAGGACTTGATAAGGCTATTCCACTCTTAAAAATGGCAATAGGATCGCCATAAAGAAGATTAAACGATTTATTTTGAGTAGTCAGAAAGGGAGATTTTTTAAATGGCACATAAAAAAGGAAAACAAATAAAAAACGCACATATATTTTTATTACCGCAGCTATTCTATTTTTGATTTTAGGAATCGGCGGATACTTCTATTTAAATCAATCTCCCAAACAAGTCGTTATTGGTCTTCCAGATCTGGATGAGAACATCTCACAGCTGACGAATGATGATCTTTTGAAGAAGATGCAAGCAGAAGTGGATAAAGACAATATACGTATTGTTCTAAAACATGAAATAGAAATAGATGATAATGGGAAAGCAAATGTTGACATTCGTAATGTTGCTACAAATGCTTATAACATTCAAGTTGAGTACTATTTAGTATCTAATCAAAAAAAATTGTACGTTTCAAGCTTGATTCCACCAAATCAGGGCATCTCATCGGTCGCTTTTAAGAACTTGCCTTCGTCAGGAACACACGATGTAAAAATATATTATAAAATTTATGATGATAAAGAATTGATCAATACAACAACAATTGATGGTACACTTAAAGTAAGTTAAATAGTGCTATTTTTTAATGAAATACCCCAAAAAGAAAAAAGCTTTACTAAAAGTTAGTAACTAAACTTATTTACTGAATACTCTATTTTCCAATAACCAAGTTATTTAGGATCATTCAAAGAGGATCCTTTTTTTGTATAATGTTAGAAGAAAAATTACCTAGGAAATGGAATTTATCGGTTTGTTTTTTGTAATTATATCAATTAAGATCTAGATAAGAAAGAAAATGTTTTCGGGAATGATTGAATAATGAAGAGGTTAGGAGGGGTAAATATTAAACCAATAACATTAGAAAGAATAAATTATCGATTTTATGAATTAGAAAAAGTACAAAAACATAATCAAAGAGAAATTTTCGAAACATGTATCATTCGTCCCGATAAAACATCTTTGAATTACGACGTTTTAAACAAGAAATTGCTAAATTATAAAAATGCAATCAGACGATGTTTGATTCACTTATCTTCAGTGAAATCAATCTATTCTAATTGGTTAGTCTTGTTAGAGTGGCGAATTATTTTTGGAGAATCCTCGTTAAATAAGTTATCTGGTAGAGAAACCAAATTATTCTTTTTAGAAGTAGTCCAAACTTTCCAGAAGCTTTATGGCATGTCTAATGTTATTTATGCAAATGTCCATTTTGATGAAGAAAAACCACACTTACATATCGGGTTGATTCCTATGAAAGAAGGACGACTCAATTCTACTCATATTATTGCTAAATATAAAAATAGTGAATTGTAAGCTGAATTATTAACAAAACTCGAGAAGGTCCTTAACAAAAATAAACTTTCTATTTTTGGGAAAAATGTTTCTCGTATCACTAATATTTCAAAATCAAATAAACAGTATCTAGAATCCAAAGAACTATATCATAAATTGATTCATCAATCAATTTTACCTTCTGAAGTTGAGGTGAAAAAAACAGAAGAATCAATCCAAAGCAATTATTTCAATAAAAAATCAGAAAAAAAGAAAAAAACGCTCGAAGATTTAAAACAAGAAAATGATTACTTGGAATCTTTAGTGAAGAATTTAAAATCTGAAAATAATTATTTGTTAAAAGTAGTAAAAGATACAGAAAAGAACATTGAGCAGCTAGAAAAACAATTATGTATAAACATTGAAATCAATGAGAAACAACTGGAGAATTTGAACTAGAAAATAAAAACTACATAAAAAAATTCACAGAGATGTAATCATCTCTGTGAATTTTTTACTGTTATTAGTACCAACCGTTAGCTTCCCAGAAAGCTTTTGCTGCTTCCCATGAACCATAACGAGAGGCTACGTATTGTTCAGCTACTATTTCTTGATTAGCTGCTGAATAGTCGCCATTTAAATAAGAAGCATCTAAT
>JADAKE010000015.1 GCA_015680865.1 Enterococcus lacertideformus
GTATTTTTGAGAAATCGTTGAGAGTGTATCACCTGATTGAACGGTATAAGCTTCGTCCGCATGTGCAGATGTTCCCATAAAGAATAGCGCGCCGGCAGTCAAAGTTGTTCCAAGTAGTAAAGTTTTAAGTGATTTCATGTAGATCTCCTTCATAAATTAAAATTGATTTGTTGTGTTCAACGAGGAATACTTTACCATGAGAAAATATTTCATAGGTAATAGCTTGATGACACTTTGTGACAAATCTACGTTTTTTGTAATAAAAGGAGTAATACATGTAATTGTAAAAGCTTTCTTTGTTGATAAACCAGGCATGAATCTAAAAAAATAGCAGTATGATAGTTATTAAGAAAAGTTTAACTCTGCTTTTTCTTAGTTTGTTAAAAATGTTAATGTCAAAGCAATAATGTCTAATGTTTTCATTGTTATTTCTCCTCTCCTTATTTGACATAATCTAATTATAAACTAATTTTATAATTAGTACCAAAAAACTGCTTGAACTTAGAAAAATAAGGATTTTAGTTTGTTGTTATGTTATATTAATAGAATTTAATGAGAGATAATTAAATTTATTTATATATTGTGAAGGAAACATGAGGAGGTTATGATGATAACACTGCTTATTTAGTTTTGAGAATTTGAATTGAAATTATGATTCAGTTATTTACGCTTTTATATTTTCCGATTGAAGAACATAAAAATATATGACTAATTAAATCAAACGAGAAAATAACGACCAGATATGTTAAGGCAAGTAGGAAATCTTCATGTTTGTTGATGAGAGAAGAAAGATAATAAAAAGGGGAAGAGTTTTTAGGTAAAGGCTAACAATAACTCTTTGCACTTTTTATGATAGAAAGAGTAAGGATAGAGGAAAATCATTTTTTAAAGGTAATGGAGGCCACAAAAATAAAAAAGCCCTTAGAACGGGTTTGGTTCTAAGAGTCATAAAAAATGCAGACGATGGGATTTGAACCCACACGAGCATACGCTCACAAGACCCTCAATCTTGCATGTCTGCCGTTCCATCACGTCTGCATAATAACAACGAATTAATGATAGCGAGTATTTATATGGATGTCAAGGTGAAAAGGAAGATAAATGTTGAGAAAATATGATGGTGAGTTTTCATTATTGGGAATAATCATGGACATAATAGTTGGTTCCATCTTTGAAGATTCATCAATCGGGATTTTATCAGGATTATTTGCTGGAGTGGGAAGTAAATTTAGTGAATAAATATCGACGGAAATAATTTTTTTTGAGGGGAATTCAAATGGTATTCTGTAAATTGGTGGCAAATTTTGGCTGGATGGAGTATGATATTGAAATATATAGGTGAAAAATAAGAAATTTCTAATTTTTTTGAAACGAGGTTTTGGATGACATTATGAGAGAATATCAAAAATCCAACAAACTAGAAGGCGTCAGTTATGATGTACGTGGTCCAGTTCTAGAAGAAGCAGAACGCATGCAAGAGGAAGGGATCAGCATTTTGAAGTTAAATACTGGAAATCCAGCTCCTTTTGGATTTGAGGCGCCTAATGAAGTCATACGTGACTTGATTATCAATGCTCGTGATTCAGAAGGCTATTCTGAATCTAAAGGCATTTTTTCAGCGCGTAAAGCCATTGAGCAATACTGCCAAAATAAAAAATTTCCTAACGTTACGATTAATGACATTTATACCGGAAACGGTGTTAGTGAACTTATTACCATGTGTATGCAAGGGCTACTCAATAATGGGGATGAAGTTTTAGTCCCAATGCCTGATTATCCTTTATGGACGGCATCCGTGTCGTTAGCTGGAGGAAAAACAGTTCATTATATTTGTGATGAACAATCAGAATGGTATCCAGATATTGAAGATATCAAATCAAAAATAACAAGTCGGACAAAAGCTGTTGTTATTATCAACCCAAACAATCCAACAGGTGCACTTTATCCAAAAGAGATTTTGGAACAAATTGCAGAAGTTGCTTGTCAACACCAATTAATTATTTATTCTGATGAAATTTATGACCGTTTAGTGATGGATGGATTAGAACATATCCCAATTACGACTCTTGCACCAGATTTATTTGTGGTTACTTTAAATGGATTGTCTAAATCCCATCGAGTGGCAGGCTTTCGCGTAGGATGGATGGTATTAAGTGGAGATAAGTCTCATGTGAAAGGTTATATTGAAGGATTGAATATGCTTTCTTCTATGCGTATTTGTTCAAATGTTTTATCACAACAAATCATTCAAACAGCACTAGGAGGCTACCAAAGTGTCGATGAACTACTTTTACCTGGAGGACGTATCTATGAGCAACGAGAGTATATCTATAACGCAATCAATGATATTCCTGGACTTTCAGCAGTAAAACCAAAAGCAGCGTTTTATATCTTCCCTAAGATTGACACTAAACGCTTTAATATTTTTGATGATGAGAAGTTTGTACTAGATTTCCTTCATGAACATCATATCCTATTAGTTCATGGCGGTGGATTTAATTGGCATCAACCGGATCATTTTAGAATTGTGTACTTGCCGAAGATGGATGATTTAAAAAAGACTGCTATCAAAATGCGTAAATTTTTAGCGAACTACCGGCAAAAATAACAGGATCTTTCCTTTTTGATATGAAAATGGATTTGATTTTAAAGATGAAAAGAATCCTTAGAGAGTTTGCTTAGAACTTTCTTGATGTTTATTCATCCATAAAGTAAAATATTGGTATAATGCGGATATGCATATTTTGAAGGAGGATGGTTATGGAAACGTTGGTCGCTTCCTTTGGTACCATTATAAAAGAAATTCGAAAAGAACAAAAAATGACACAAAAAATGCTTTCGCAAGATATTTGTTCACAAAGTGTTTTAAGCAGAATTGAAAATAATGAAGAATTGCCAAATGTAGTCGTTATGGCGCAGATTTGCCAACGTTTAGGGGTAACAATTGACCATGTCCTACGTCTGTCACATGGGAAAATTCGGGCTGCATTAAAAAAATTTGAGCTAACTGACCTTTATTTTCAGCAACGTTATTATCGTAGACTCGAACAAGTGATTAAATCACCTATAATTACGGAAAATCTCTATGAAACTGCGGACTTTCAAAAGTATTATTATTATTTAGGAGTATGCGAATTTACTTTGCGAAAAAACATCACTCAATCACTTAGCTATTTAAAAGAAGCATTCTCCTATTCTACATTGAAAGATCGAACACAAGTATCAGATATTGAGATACAGTTGATTAGTTGCATTGGAAAAGTGTATGGGGTAGCAGGTAAAACAGCTGAAGCACGCTATTATTTGAGTAGAAGTATCCAATTATTTCAGGAAACGATTCAAGATCGAACGAAAACAGAGTTTACGCAAATCTTTTATAATTATGGAAGTTTTTTGTTTCATCAAGGAGAGATTGATCTTTCTTTAGAACAGGCAAATCTGGGTATTCGTTGGGCACAAGATAAGACTAGTTATTACTACCTAAATGATTTATTTATTTTAAAAAGTTTGATTTATAAAAAGAAGGGTGATAATAACAAGGCACTCTTTTATGAAGAGTTGGCGCAATCTGTCAAAAAAATAGCAAAAAGTCTGTAAATGGTGTAGACCATTCTTGACTTATCTCCAAAATAAGAGTACCTTTAGGATAGAAAATCAAAGGAGAGAGAAGAATGAGAACTTTTATCTATGCAGACAAATTCTTTTTGTCATCCGGTGTCAAAAATGCAGGTTATCTTGAAATCACTGATGGTCTTTTTGGAGAATATATTCAAAAGACACCAGAAGGAGAAGTCAATATCATTGACCAAAGTGGAAAATGGATCGCACCTGGGTTAGTTGATACGCATATTCATGGATATATGAACCACGATGTGATGGATAATGATGCAGAAGGTGTGAAAGCAATGTCAGAAGGATTGCTTTCATGTGGTGTGACCTCGTTCTTGCCAACCACTTTAACATCCAGTAAGGAACATTTGAAAGACGTTGCTGAAACCATTGGGAAAATGTATCAAGAGGCTCCAGGAGCAAAAATCAAAGGGATTTATTTCGAAGGTCCTTTTTTTACAGAAGAGCATAAAGGGGCACAAAACCCAAGTTACTTTGGTGATCCCGATCTAGATACTTTCCATGAATGGCAAGAAGCTTCTGGCGGATTAATCAAAAAAATCGCTTTAGCGCCTGAACGTCAAGGTGTCGAAAAATTTGTTAAACAAGTGACAGATGAAGGCGTTGTCGTTTCGTTGGGACATAGTAATGCAACGATCAATGAAGCACAAAAAGCTGTAGAAGCAGGAGCAAGCGTGTTTGTTCATGCTTATAATGGGATGCGTGGATTGAATCATCGTGAACCTGGGATGGTTGGTGCATTGTTATCTTTAGAACATGTTTTCTCAGAATTGATTTGTGATGGGCATCATGTGCATCCAAATGCTGCCCAGATTCTAATGGAAAAAGCAGGTCATGATCATGTTGCGTTGATTACTGACTGTATGATGGCTGGAGGTATGCCTGATGGAGACTATAACTTGGGTGAATTTCCGGTTGTAGTCAAAGATGGGACAGCTCGTTTAGAATCTGGTAATTTAGCAGGAAGTATTTTAAAATTAAAAGAAGCAATTAAAAACGTGGTTGACTGGGGATTAGCAACTCCAGAACAAGCAGTGATGATGGGGAGCTTAGTACCCGCAATCAGCTGTAAAATTGATGATACATGCGGTAAAATCGCTAAAGGACGCGATGCTGATTTTATCGTATTAAATCCTGATATGACATTAGATGCCACTTATTTAGATGGTATTGAGCGATATCATGCGTAAAAAAGGATCAATAATCAACACAATCAGAAAATAAATTTTTAGACTAATATTACTGAATCCAAAAAATGAAAATGGTAGATTTTCCTTAGCACCTTTCGATTTTTAAAAGGGGTCAAATGAGAATTGAACAAAAATAACTGAAACTCGTCAAACAATGAAGAGGACTTTCAACTGTTGTTCGTGTAGTCAACAAAGTCTGGAGGCGAGGCAACACTAAACAATAGAGGTTTTGAATTTAGCTAAAGTTTAATTTGAAGTCCATCAACTAAAAAAACACTTCTCAGCATAAATGTTAGAAGTGCTTTTTTTTAGTTGATGGATTTAAGAGAAATTAGCTACCTTGCCTTTTTTGAGGAATTAGCTAGTTTACTTTTATTTTTCAAATAACTCAGAGATAGATTGGATAGAGTTTTCATATTTTATTAATAAGTTAGAAAAAGTATCAAAAAAATATAAAAAGTCTTCTGGCTGATGAGAACGAGGAAACAATAAAACTTGTTTGTCATTTGCTAATAGGTAATCACCATCAATTGTACGAGCAACTAACTGAAACTGATTCAATAGTTGTTCGAATTCTTTTTCTCTAAGTAAATTATAAGGAGCTGTTGCGTAAAAACTATTCTTTAGCTCAGTGAGGGAAGGGGGAAAAATCAATTCTTCAAAATGTTCAATTTGGTTTTGTTTTAACCACAAGAGTATTTCTCCAATCGAAAGGTTTTGGTTGGACAGCTGTTCAAACATAATAGACACCTACTTTTTATTGGGAATTGCTACCTTGAAATCAAGGGTAGTATTAGGATTTAGTCCTTTTGCTTCGAGTACAATCATTTCTGGAATCAGTTCTTGACCAGTATACTGAGGAATAACACGATAGCGGACAGTTTCTCCTTTATTTAAGGCATGGCGTATTTCTAATTCATAAAAGTTCATATATGGATCATTCACGGGATATTGATATAAAGTGACAAGATTTTGTGGATTATCACCACTTCCACCAAATTGCTTTGCGATCAAATGACCACGAGAATGATCGTATTTTGGACCAGAGATAAACCCTGGAGGTCGGATTGCTCGATTCGCGCTAGTGCCTGTGTTGATCATTGCTTTTTTTAATAAAGCATCTGCTCCTGTCGGACGGCTTAACTCATCTAGAGGATGATAGTTGATCCATCCGTGGTCTCCTGGAAGAGATCATTGATAGTAGAGCTAGTGGTCTCTTGAAAGGAATCATTTTGAACGATGGTGCCAGTTGTAGAGATCATAGAATCGCTTTGATCAGGTAAGTTATTCGTAAATTTGAGACCATTCCAAATTGCTACTCCAACAATTAATAGAGTAATTAATGACTTCCATAAATAATTAAAAGTTTTCATTTTTTTCACCTCAAATAATAGTAATAGTAGGTAAATAAGTTTAAGAAAAGCTAAATCTATAAAGATTGTAAAATTTAGCTCTTTTTAGTAAGAAGCTGTACAAAAAAGTCTTTTATTGCTATGGTAATGTAACAGAGATAAATAAAAATTAATAGAAGAAGGTGAAAAAAATGATGGGAGGTTTGGCTATAGAAACGATTTACTGGTATACGTTATTGATTTGTGCAGGAATCGCAATTTTTCTTGTTTTTTTCGGTGATATTTTTGATTTTGATGGACCAATTGATCCAATGTTGATTGTTCCTTGGTTAACTTTCACTAGCTTATTTGGTTACATAGGAGAAAAGGTTACAAAATTGGATTCTGTCTTTATCTTGATTATTAGTGGTATTATTGCAACCGCTTTAGTTTTTTTGTTAAATTTTTATGTACTTATACCAATGAAAAATGCAGAGAGTACACTGTCTGCATCTGAAAAAACGCTTGAAGGTCAAGTGGCGATTGTGATCACACCCATACCGTTACAAGGCATGGGTGAAATACAACTAAAAAGTGTCACAGGTTCTATTATGCGTCCTGCTTGCTTTTATGCGCCACAAAGTACACCAGCAAAAAGAGGTGAGCAAGTTCTGATTATTGAAGTGAAGAAAAGAGTTTGTTATGTAACACCGTATAAAGGGATGCTAAAAATATAAAGGGGGATTAAAAATGGAAATACCAGGAGTTTTTATTGTAGTTGTACTTGCAGTGTTGATTATTTTGATGTTACTAATTGTATTTGTCGCAAAATATCAGACTGCTAAACCAGATGAAGCATTAATCATCAGTGGAAGTTATCTAGGCACTAAAAATGTTCACATGGATGAAAGTAATAATAAAATTAAAATTGTACGTGGAGGAGGAGCATTTGTACTTCCTGTTTTTCAACGTTCAAACCGAATCAGCTTATTATCAAGTAAACTAGATGTTTCTACCCCTGAAGTTTATACAGAACAAGGGGTACCAGTAATGTGCGATGGGACTTCGATCATAAAAATCGGTTCATCAGTGGAGGAAATCGCAACAGCAGCAGAACAATTTTTAGGGAAAACTCGTGAAGAATTAGAAAATGAAGCAAGAGAAGTATTAGAAGGACATCTTCGTTCGATCCTAGGGTCAATGACAGTAGAAGAAATCTATCAAAACCGTGATAAATTTAGTCAAAGTGTACAAGAGGTAGCTTCTGTTGATTTAGCAAAAATGGGATTGATCATTGTGTCGTTCACAATCAAAGAAGTAAGGGATAAAAATGGTTATCTAGACTCTCTAGGTAAACCAAGGATTGCACAAGTAAAACGTGATGCAGACATTGCAGAAGCAGAAGCATTAAAAGAAAAAGAATTGAAGCTTGCTGCTTATAAACAAGAACAAGACATTGCCAAAGCAAAAGCAGACCAAGCCTATAATTTAGAAAGTGCCCGTGCCCAACAACAAGTAATCGAGCAAGAAATGCAAGTAAAAGTTGTTGAAAGACAAAAACAAATTGAACTAGAAGAAAAAGAAATTACTCGTCGTGAAAAACAATATGATTCAGAAGTCAAGAAAAAAGCTTATGCAGATCGCTATGCAAAAGAGCAAGAAGCACAAGCCCAAAAAGTAAAAGAAGTAACGGAAGCGCAAGCAAAAGCAAAAATCGCTGAGGCCTTTCAAAGAATATGGTGAAGCAGCCATATTGAGTATGGTCATCGAAATGTTGCCACAATTAATGCTTGAAGCTGCTCAACCACTCGGAAATATCGAAAAAATCTCAGTGGTAGATACTAGCAATAGTGCTAGTGAAATAGGAGGAGCCAATCGCGTAACTAATTATGCGACAAATCTGCTAGCTTCAACTCAAGAAACACTAAAAGAAACTACCGGTTTAGATATTAAAGATATTATTGAAAATCTATCTAATCGTGGAACGACTAAACAGGTCAATCTATACGAAAGTGATAAGTCAACTGATTCAACAACATAACAAAATAATTTTGCTCTTTAGAAGCGAGGAAAACAGATAAAAACAAAAAATGAACGAATTAGCGACTTTTTTCATTGAGTCACTAATTTGTTCATTCTGCGTATTATTTGCTTTTTTTATCATTTTGTCTTTTTATTTGTTCCTCAACTTCGGCTAAATTTTCTCTGAGAAAAGCTTCTTTTTTTTGTAATTCGACAAGATCTTCTGCTATTTCTGCTTTTTGTTCTTTCTCTGGTGGACGCAAAAAGAAATTGATTCCAATTGCGATAAATGTTCCGATGAAGGTATCTAATACCCTTTGAATCGCATATAAGGAAGATTCACCTTGAGGGATACTAAGAGAGATCAACAGTAAAGTGGCAATTGCTGAAATAATACCTGCATTATTATTTATCCCATCGGAGATAACAATGACGATAATCACTAGAAGAGGAAGCAAGAATAATTCTACCAGAAAATCATTGTGAAAATAGTTTTTTACAAAAAAGTAGAGAATGGCCAAAAAACCGCCGATCGTATTACCGATAATTCTGGATTGTCCGAATGAAACGGTACTTGTTAAATCTTGTCTTAGAGAAAAAACTGCAGATAGGGCAGCAATCATGGGCAATCCCCGATTTGTTACATGGAAAAATAAAATACATAGAAAAACTGATAAAGCACTTTTTATTGTTCGCATTCCTAACCGAAAACGGCCAAATACCATAGAATGTTCTCCTTTTTGTCCTTTTTAATAGCATAACGAATTTTCAAAGAGATTGCTAGTTTTTCATTAAGTATTTTAGTATAATTCTAAGAAAAGAAAGGGGCATCTTATGCGTATCGGAATGAGAACGGTGAAAACGGCTGTTAGTGGGATGCTATCTATGTGGGTAGCACAAACGTTTTCACTACTATTTTGGCCGTCCGCAGGAATTATTGCTTTATTGAGTGTGGGGAATACAAAACGTTCCACTTTAAAAACTGGTCTATCAAGATTTGCTGCATTTGCTTTAGCGACCGTCTTAGCGTTGATTAGTTTTTT
Source organism: Enterococcus lacertideformus (assembly GCA_015680865.1). GTDB lineage: Bacteria > Bacillota > Bacilli > Lactobacillales > Enterococcaceae > Enterococcus_B > Enterococcus_B lacertideformus. Next base: position 9,217 of record JADAKE010000015.1, read on the forward strand.
TCTTTGTGATTATACGATCTTGGGTTTTGGGCTGTTTTTGCTATTGTTTATTCCTTCCGCTGTTTTTTTCAAATTAACCGATGGGATTGTTGTGAACTCAGTATTGGTCACGCACTATTTAAGCGAAAAAAATATGAGTGGATCATTGATTAGAAATGAAGCCAGTTTGATGGCAATTGGGGTTGGTTTTGCATTGCTCGCAAATATTTACATGCCAGACATCAAAGTAAAACTTCAAAAGAATCAACAGGTGATCGAAGAACATTTTCGCATGATCTTAAAAAACATGGCCGATTTTCTACTTATGGGTAAAGGTGCACAAAACCAATTACTTTGTGACAAACTATTGATTTTTGTGTGGGAAAGCCAGTTAGAGGCAAGAAAGTATCAAGAAAATTATTGGGTAAAACAAACACAATATTATGAAACTTATTTTTCGATGAGGCGGGCACAAGTCAATGTTGTGAAAGATATGCAAAGAAATCTTTAACGGATCCATTATCCTGTCTCATATGGCAATCATATATATGGTTTATTGATCTATACTGCCGAAACTTTTTCAGAAAAAAATGACGGAAGAGAATTGTTGGAACGAATTGATGAGGTGTACGAGCTTTACCGTCAAATGCCATTACCAAAAGCGCGCTTAGAGTTTGAAGACCGAGCAGAATTATTTCAATTTCTCCAATCGTTTAAGAGTTTCATAGAGATCAAAGCAGAATTCTCACAACAAGTGATCCGTTAACTATTGACTTGAATAATAAGGCAAACCAAAAGAACTTGAGAAAAACAATCGAGTTTCTTGATACGAGGTTATTTTCTCAAGTTCTTAAGACAAAACTAAAATTAGGCTAAAAATTATTGTTCTTGCCAAAGTTTTTGCATCGTATCCAAAATTTCAATGACATCTTTCGTTAAAAACAACGAACGGTTTGGTAATTAGTTTTCAATCGTTTGAACCATGTTTTCAATTTCATAATTCATTGCTTGTGTAGTGCTACCACTTTCGATCCATTCTCTTGTGCCATCATTAAAAATGATTTCTGCATGATCTGCACGTGGGTAATCTGCGATAGTTATATAGCCATTTTCAAAAGCGACGATACCAACTTTAGGCATTTTTGCTTGGAAGGTCAAGCTGATAGTAGCTAGCTCATTTTCTTTGTTCCTTAAAATTGTCACAGACTGTTCGTCAACACCTGTTTCAAAAGGCACCATGTTTGATGCAATGACTTTCGGCTGAGAACTTAAAAAGAAACGAGCGAATGAGACTGCATACGTACCAATGTCCAATAGAGCGCCACCAGCCAATTCAGGATTGAAAAAGCGATTGGTTGGATCGGGTTCTTTATAGCTGCCAAAAGGTGCTTGGATCATTTTTAATGCGCCTAGCTTACCCGTGTCTATCAAGGAGCGTAATTGATGATAAAGCGGCATGTTAAAAATAGTCATTGCTTCCGCTAAGATCAAATTCTTTTCTTCCGCTAGTTTCATTGCGGCTCCTAATTCTTCTTTGTTAATTGTAATGGCTTTTTCACACAGAACATGTTTATTGGCCCTTAATGCTTGCAGAATGTGTTGACTATGCTGTTTATTTGGAACAGCAATATAGATGATATCTATTTCAGGATCATTTAACAGTTCTTGGTAACTACCATAAGCTTTAGGAATATGATATCGTTCAGCAAAATTTTTGGCTTTTTCTATTGATCTTGAAGCAACTGCTATAAGATCACTTGTTTTTTGTTCAAAACTTTCTGCAAATTCATGTGCGATTGTACCTAATCCAATTATTCCCCATTGATACTTTTTCATACATCAAAACTCCTTCTCGTGGTATATTTAATATAGTATTTTAATAAAAAATTGTAACTGATTCTACTTTGATTATAGCAAATGAATCCTTATATTTTTAGTGAGAGTGCTTCAGGAAAAAAGTAGAGTGATTTTTTAGGCATTTTATGTAAAAATAAGAAGAAGAGGAGGAGATTTTTATGCATCAAGTATACGTTGATTTGATTCTTAGTGTATTACTCGAACAGTATCCAACAGAAAAAAATTCTTATAGGATTATTTATTGGTCAGCGAGGAACAATGGCAAGGATGGAAACAAGGAGAAAAAAATCTTCCATCTGAGGCAATGCAAAAAATAAAAAATCTGTTTACAGATTATGAATGGATGCTGACACAAAAGATTTTACGTCAAACCATCATTTTTCCAGAAAAAAGAACAACTGCTGTGGCAGAATATAAACAAATCAAGACACGTATTGCTCAAAAATGGTTATCTGACGGGTTAGCAAAAGTAGAATTGATTCCTTTAAAAAATGATCAATATCTTAGTCGGTTTCTTGACTTGAAGGTAAGTATTAATTATGATGAATGGGGTTATGACGATATTTTGAATTTTCGGTTACCAGCAGATGTACAAAGGCAGATTGAAGGGGAGAAAGTGGAACTGCTAGATTGGGTAAATGAAAATCTTGAAGAAACCTATGTCCACGAAAAAAAAAGAATACAAAGGGGAATGAAAGGATTTTTAAAGTGAATAAAATTTTAGGGTTTAGTGCGGTCATTATTATGATCGCTGCGATGGGATATATCGTAGTCAGTTACCAACATATAGCATCGCAAGCTCGAGAAGAGGGACAAACAACACGAAAAAATAAAAATACAACAACGCAAAATACTACCGCACCAAAAACGAAATCTTCTAAAAAAAATAGCGCGATCCCTAATGCTCAACCAACTGATTGGAACCTTATCCTTGTAGGACCTGAGCATAGGCTTGAACAAGAAGTGGATGAATCAACACAATTAGTTTCGCTGCCTAATGGTTATTTGATTGATAAAAGGATTCAAAGAGATTATGAAGATTTAGCTAAGGCTGCACAGAATAGCGGGTTCCCATTAGTAATGGTTTCTGCTTATCGTTCTGTCTCTTCACAACAAGAAGTTTTTGCACAAAATGTGCAAGAAGTGATGAGCAGTCAGAATGTCTCAGAAGAGGAAGCAACAGCGATTACTAAGCAAACTATAACGGAGCCTGGGTATAGTGAGCATCATACTGGATTAGCTGTTGACGTCGTTGATGAAAACTGGTACAACAATTATCCTTCACAACTTTTAGATGCCAGTTATGGGGGGCAACCAGGGGCAAAATGGATTGCTGAAAATGCCTCGAAATATGGGTTTATTGTTCGTTATCCAAAAGATCGACAAGCAGTCACAAAAATCACGTATGAACCGTGGCATCTACGTTATGTTGGAAAAGAAAACGCAGAGTATATAACGCAACATAATATCACGTTAGAAGAATACCTTGATCAATTAAAAAAGAAGTAGGAATTATTAATGGTAAAAAAAAAGTGTAAAAAACAAAAGCGTAAGCATGTTCGTTTTATGGCTATAATTTCAGGCGTTTTACTGATAATGATCGCCTTTTTTCTTTCCTTAAGAGGATTATCTACGCCGTTTATTGATCAGGAACAAACCGATGAAACCCAAACGCATGAAGCATTTATCAATCAATTAGCTCCTTATGCTAAAGAATTACAAACTGGTTATGGAGTCTTGCCCAGTATCATTTTAGGTCAAGCAATACTTGAATCAAATTGGGGGAAAAGTACACTATCCAGTCAATACAATAACCTATTTGGCATAAAAGCATATGGTAATCAGAAAAAAGTGAATTTAGAAACAAAAGAATTTGTGAATGAAGAATGGATTACGATCCAAGGGGATTTTCGTGTTTATGAGTCATGGGAACAATCAATGGACTCTCATACGCAACTTTTTGTAAACGGTGTTGATTGGAATCCAGCATTGTACGAAAAAGTAATTACAGCAACAGATTATCGTGAAGCTGCACAAGCTTTACAAGATGCTGGTTATGCGACTGACCCTTCCTATGCACAAAAAATTATTCAAGTCATTGAAACATATCATTTGGATCAGTATGATCAATAATTATGAGAAAAAGGAAGTGGCAAGATGGCAGAGCAATTTATCCCAGAAATTATGACTGAGCTACGCAAAGACATTGTCAAAGTACCCGAAGTCATTATGGAAGCAAGTGGGATCAAGATTTTTGGTAAACTGATCCGATCAATTATTTTTACAACCGATATCGCAATTGTTCGAAATACAAATGCAAATGCTGTGATTGCTGTCTACCCATTTACACCACATCCAGCAATTACCAAAAGCATAATCGAAGCGGCTGATATTCCAGTGTTTTCGGGATTCGGTGGTGGCTTGACGCAAGGTACTCGTTCATCCTATATTAGTTTATTTGCTGAAGCACAAGGATCGCTAGGTGTTGTTTTAAATGGTCCGACACCGTTGGAAACAGTGCAAGAAGTTTGTCGTGTTGTCGATATTCCTGTAATCAGCACAGTCACATCTAAATACACAGAAATTGATGAAAAGCTTGCAGCTGGAATTACCATCATCAATATCAGTGCAGGTAAAGAAACAGCTGTAACGGTAAAATATTTCCGCGAAAAATATCCAGAACTTCCAATTATTGCTACTGGTGGGCCTACAGAAGAAAGTATTTTGGAAACGATCCAGGCAGGAGCCAATGCGATTACCTATACACCGCCAAGTAATGGAGAATTATTTAGCCGTAAAATGGAAAAATATCGTCGGCTTGAAAAACAGGAAGAATAGAAAAATATATTGATAGAAAGTCAAAAGCAAAAAAGGAAAAAACTCTATATTGCACTTGATTTTCTTTTATTTAGCTTTTTAATCGAATAAATACCGAACAAAATCATTGGATTAAATTAAAAATATTAGATTTTAGAAAAAAACAAGGAAACTTAGTTGTCAGTTTCAGAAACAAGTGTTAGACTATCTTCATTATTTGAAGCAACTGAATTTATTCAAATAGCTGAACAGCTACTTTAAAAGCCTGAAATTTTCTATATTCAAGGCAAATCATACTTCATTTCTTAGTAAAACATGAATAGTTGTTTTATGTCTTTTTTAGAGAATTAAATGGACGACAGCTGAATAACCTCTACTTATATATCGTCATAATAGGGATGACAGTTTCTAGCCAGTGCCGTAAATACTGGACTATAAGTAAAAAGGGGCTTTTTTATTAAAGGAATGATTTGTCAGTATGATAAATCGTTAAAAAATAGTTTTTTAGACCAATAAATGAAAAAAGGGGGCAAATAAATTGAAAGAATTAGTAGAACGTATTCAAAAAGATGGCCGTGTGTTAGGCGAAGGTGTTTTGAAGGTGGATAGTTTTATCACGCACCAGGTTGATCCTGTATTGATGGAGCAAATGGGGCAATATTTTGCAGACATTTTCAAAAAACAAGGGATTACAAAAGTAGTGACGATTGAAGCTTCTGGGATCGCACCAGCTTTATTTGCTGCGAAAGAATTAAATGTACCAATGATTTTTGCTAGAAAAGCAAAGAGTCTAACGATGGATGAAGAATTACTGACTGCATCCGTCTATTCATTTACCAAACAAGTAACAAGCACGATTTCAATCTCACGTAAATTTTTATCAGCTGAAGATAAAGTCTTGATCATTGATGATTTCTTAGCAAATGGGCAAGCAGCCAAAGGTTTGATTGAGCTATGCCGTCAAGCTGGTGCTGAAGTAGAAGGAATTGGAATCGTCATTGAAAAATCTTTCCAAGATGGTCGTCAGTTATTGGAAGAAATGGGTTTAAAAGTTGTCTCACTAGCACGTATTGCTTCATTATCGAATGGGCAAGTAGCATTTCTTGAGGAGGATGCATAGTCGTGGAGAAAGAAACACAAAATGGAAAAGCAGCTGTACTGGGTTTGCAACATTTACTAGCAATGTATGCAGGTGCAGTAGCGGTTCCTTTATTGATTGGTACAGGACTAGGGTTTAATCAAGAACAAATGACCTATCTCATTTCGATTGATATTTTTATGTGTGGTTTGGCTACACTATTGCAATTAACAGTGAATCGATTTTTTGGGATCGGATTGCCGGTTGTATTAGGATGTGCGATCCAAGCAGTAGCTCCTTTGATTCTTATTGGCAGTAATGAAGGAGTAGGCGCAATTTATGGTTCGATTATTGCATCAGGGATCTTTGTTGTTTTAGTGGCTGGTTTTTTCTCGAAAATTAAACGATTATTTCCACCAATCGTTACTGGAACAGTTATTACTGTGATTGGTTTGACCTTGATTCCTGTTGCGATTGAAAAAATGGGAGGGGGAAGTGCAACTGCAGAAAATTTTGGTGATAAAATAAATTTATTGTTAGCATTTGTCACTATTGTATTGATTGTAGGTGTACAAATGTTTGCAAAAGGGTTTATTCGTTCGATTGCTGTTTTGATTGGTTTAGTAGGTGGAAGTATCCTAGCTGCTGTAATGGGAATGATCGACTTGAGTGCCATTGGCCAAGCACCTGTTTTTCATGTTCCGCAACCTTTTTATTTTGGTAAACCTACTTTTGATATCTGGTCCATTTTATTAATGATCATTATTTCCATTGTTAGTATGGTAGAGTCCACTGGCGTATACTTTGCTTTGGGGGATATTACGGGTAAAAATGTTGGAGAAGAAGAACTAAAAAAAGGTTATCGGGCAGAAGGTCTTGCAGTGATTTTAGGGGGGATTTTCAATACATTCCCTTATACTGGCTTCTCTCAAAACGTTGGTTTAGTCCAACTTTCAGGGATCAAAACAAGAAAACCAATTTATTTTTCTGCTATTTTCCTAATCATTCTTGGGTTGTTTCCTAAAATTGGCGCACTAGCGCAAATCATTCCAGAGCCTGTATTAGGAGGCGGTATGTTAGTGATGTTTGGTATGGTTGCGGTACAAGGTATTCGTATGTTGATGGAAGTCGATTTTTCAAATGATAAAAATCTTTTGATTGCGGCTGTATCTATAGGATTTGGATTAGGATTCAACATTATGCCAACATTATTTAGTCAGTTACCTGAGACAGTTCAAATGTTCACTGGAAATGGTATTGTGATGAGCAGTGTAACAGCGATTGTTTTGAATCTTGTTTTTAATGGTTTAAAAAAAGACGAAGAAATTATTGAAGAAGCTCTAGCAAAAAATAATCCATAAAAAAGTAATAAAAAGAAAAAGAAGAACAGCTATCAAGTTGTTGCTTCTTTTTTTTGAATAAAGCGAACATTTTGTTTTTAATTTTTGTTAATATTCGAATTTTCTTTGACATCAAAAAAACGGATTGCTAAAATATGAGTGTATATGAGTAGAGAGGAGAACGTATGATGACGATGGTTTCTGTGATTATGGGGAGTATATCAGATTGGGAAACAATGAAAAACGCCTGCGAAATACTGGAAGAGTTTGGTGTGTCTTATGAAAAAAAGTAGTTTCAGCGCATCGAACACCAGATTTGATGTTCAATTATGCTAAAAAGGCCCGAGAAAGAGGAATAAAAGTGATTATTGCTGGTGCTGGAGGAGCCGCTCATCTTCCGGGTATGGTTGCTTCACAGACCACTTTGCCTGTGATTGGTGTACCAATCCAAACACGAACGTTAAATGGTTTAGATTCATTGCTTTCAATTGTCCAAATGCCTGGAGGTGTTCCGGTGGCCACAGCTGCTATTGGAAAAGCTGGCGCAATTAACGCTGGACTACTTGCGGTTGAGATGCTTTCAATGTATGATTTAAAGTTGGAAGCTAAATTAGTGAAAAGACGCGCGATGTTAGCAGAAACTGTGATAGAAAGTAGTGATCAACTTGGTTAAACCTTTGTTGCCTGGATCAACGATCGGGATTGTCGGTGGCGGACAATTAGGTCGAATGATGGCGATCAGTGCAAAAGAAATGGGCTTTAAGGTGGGGGTTCTTGATCCTGTGACGAACTGTCCGGCAGCACAAGTGGCAGATTGGTACATTCAAGGAACTTACGATGATACTTTTGCTTTAGAAGAACTTGCCAGACGAACAGATGTTATCACTTATGAATTTGAAAATGTAAGTGTAGAAGCTTTAAATGCCATCTTGCCGATGTCATTTATTCCTCAAGGTACAGATTTATTGGCGATCACCCAGGATCGTCTGTTAGAAAAGTCATTTTTAGAAACCAATAATATTGTTATTGCTCCTTATGCAACGATTGTCAGCCCCACAGATATTCAGGATGCGATCGATGGGATCGGATATCCTTGTGTATTAAAGACGACACGAGGTGGCTATGATGGGAAAGGTCAATATGTACTGAAGGGTCGTGCAGACCTTGCGCCAGCGATGGGTCTTTTAAGAGAAGGAACGTGTGTACTAGAGGCATGGATTCCATTTGAAAAAGAAATTTCCATCTTAGTAGCTGGAAATGGTCAAGGAGAGTATAGTACATTTCCAGTGGTAGAAAATGTCCATCGAAACAATATTTTACATGAAACGATTGCGCCAGCAACGATTGCTAAAGAAGTTGCTGAAGAAGCAGAACGTATTGCACGAGTAATCGCTGAGAGCATGAGTTTATCTGGAGTTTTGTGTATTGAAATGTTTTTGACAAAATCAGGTGGTTTGTATGTAAATGAATTAGCACCGCGGCCTCATAATTCTGGGCACTATTCTATCGAAGCTTGTTCCATGAGTCAATTTGATGCGCATATTCGAGGAATATGTGGGTGGCCACTGAGTAAAAAAGTTCGTTTACTAAGTAACGCAGTCATGGTAAATGTCTTAGGTGAACAATTATTGGAAAGCTATCATTTGATTGATAAAAAACCAGAGTGGCAATTCCATTTTTACGGGAAGACACAAGCGAAAAAAGGGCGTAAGATGGGGCATATTACCATTGTAACTGAAAATATCCAACAAACTTTGGAAGAAATTAAGAAAACCAACATTTGGGATTAAAGGAGATTAATAGATGTTAGAACGTTATACACGTCCTGAAATGGGCAATATCTGGACGGAAAAAAACAAGTATCAAGCTTGGTTAGAAGTAGAAATATTAGCGGATGAAGCTTGGGCTGAATTAGGAGAAATCCCAAAGGAAGACGTAAAAAAAATTCGCGAATATGCGTCTTTTGATATTGAACGGATTTTGGAAATCGAAAAATCAACACGCCATGATGTCGTAGCATTTACTCGAGCTGTTTCTGAAACTTTAGGAGAAGAGCGTAAGTGGGTTCATTATGGATTGACCAGTACAGATGTGGTAGATACAGCTTATGGCTATCAAATTAAACAAGCAAATGATCTTTTGCGTGAAGATTTAAATCGTTTTGTGACCATCGTTGGTGAAAAAGCTAAAAAACATAAATATACAGTAATGATGGGGCGTACGCATGGGGTACACGCAGAACCTACGACCTTTGGGTTAAAGTTAGCTACTTGGTATTCAGAAATGAAACGCAATATTGAACGTTTTGAACATGCGGCAAAAGGTGTAGAGGCAGGGAAAATTTCTGGAGCAGTTGGAACATTTGCAAATATTCCACCGTTTATTGAAGAATATGTATGTGAAAAATTAGGGATCCGTCCGCAAGAAGTTTCGACACAGGTCCTTCCTCGTGATTTGCATGCAGAATATTTTGCGACTCTAGCTTTAATTGCGACGAGCATCGAACGATTTGCGACAGAAATACGTGGATTACAAAAATCTGAAAAAAGGGAAGTTGAGGAATTTTTTGCCAAAGGACAAAAAGGTTCGTCAGCTATGCCGCATAAGAGAAATCCGGTTGGTTCAGAAAACATGGATGGACTTGCCCGTGTTATTCGCGGTCATATGATTACTGCTTATGAAAATGTTTCTTTATGGCATGAAAGAGATATTTCCCATTCTTCCGCTGAACGGATTATCTTACCTGATACGACGATTCTCTTAGATTATATGTTGAATCGTTTTGGCAACATTGTAAAAAATCTAACTGTCTTCCCTGAAAACATGAAGCGCAATATGGAAGCAACATTCGGTTTGATCTACAGCCAACGTGTGATGCTTAAGTTGATCGATAAAGGGATGACAAGAGAAGAAGCATACGATTTGGTTCAGCCAAAAACTGCTTATGCTTGGGACAATCAAGTACCGTTTAGACCTTTGCTTGAAGAGGATTCGACTATTACTTCAGTATTATCAAAAGAAGACATTGATGCTGCTTTTGATTACCAACATCATTTAAAAAATGTTGATGTCATTTTTAATCGTGTTGGTTTAGCAGATACATCTAAGTAAATGACAAAAATGTGAAGCTATAACAGAGCTGTCCAGCTTTTAAACCTGAAAATAAGTACTTTAAAACATTAAAACGCTTCGTTCTTCATGTTTAAAAAACACGAACCAATTGGTAAAATGTGTTAGATAAACGCAAATGCAACAAGCCGAAGTATCCAGAAAGTAACCTTTCCTATTTTTGGGATACTTTGGCTTGTTTTTATTGAATCATTTCGAAACCAGAGAAAGAAATATCGAAATAATATGTTTGCTAAGTGAGAACGAACGTTTAATATTCCTCAATTAAGATAGCTGAATGATCAAAAGAAATCAATTAATAATCAATATTGAATTTTTTGGGATTATTAGAAAAAACGACCAAGTCTTTTACAAACTTCTTGGTCGTTTTTTTTTTGCTGATAACCAAAGAAATCAATGAATTCCTCGCTTGATTTCAGGTGGTAACAGTTAAAAAATTATGTATACAGTATGTGATCAACGTAATTGAAATGTTTGGAATGAAGGAGGTGTAATAAATCCTCGATAAAATCATAACCTAATTCTTGCTGATCGTAAGTCACTTCAATACGGTAATGATTTTTGAACAATCTTTGTTCGTGTATTTGACTGATCACGAGATGATGCTTCGTACTTGTCTGATACTCAAATGTTCGTTTGCGACATTCAGTATGTCGTTTTGCAGCCCGTCGAATTTTGCGGAAGGTGTAAAAGCATGTATCTTTGTTGCACAAATAGACATCTTTGATTGACAATAGATCATTATATAAACGTGATGTTTCTTCTGGTGATAAATCAGTTAAGAAATACTTAGCACAAACGATGGGCTCTTTCATTTAGATACCTCCTTAAATAAATATCAAGTTTAATCCTTAATATTACTATAGCATCATTTGTTATAAGTGTAAACGCTTATCTAAATATTTAATAAAGAAGGTTTTTGGTTTAAAGGCGAATATTAGACAATTCTAATGGAATTAATGTACAGTTTTTTGTTGATAGAAAGAAAAAGGCTTGTTAAAATTAAAAGTGAAAAAACGAACAAAAAAAGTTTTATAGTGGATAATGTGAAGAAATAAAGGAGATAACAGGTTGGAAAAGAAAGATTTGCTATATGAAGGTAAAGCGAAAAAAGTGTATCGTACTTCATCTGAGAAGATCGTTTGGATTGAATATCTAGATCATGCTACTGCTTTAAATGGATTGATGAAAGATCAAATCAGTGGTAAGGGGGAATTAAATAATCAAATCACTAGCAAAATTTTCTATTATTTATCCGAACAAGGGATAACGAATCATTTTATTCAACAATTAGGAAAAAACGAACAATTAGTGGAACGGTTAGAAATTATTCCTTTAGAAGTGGTTGTACGAAATGTAGCGGCAGGAAGTTTTTCAAAACGCTTGGCAATTCATGAAGGACAGAAATTACCTACGCCAATTGTGGAGTTTTATTATAAAGAAGATAAACTAGATGACCCATTTATCAATGATGAACACGTTTTGTTTCTAAATATTGCTGACGAAGAAGAGATTCATGAATTAAAAGAACAGGCAAGAAAAATCAATCAAGCATTGATTGATTTATTTCAAAAAATCGATTTACAGTTGATTGATTTCAAATTGGAATTTGGTAAAACAGAACAAGGGAAAATTGTGTTGGGTGATGAAATCTCTCCGGATACTTGTCGCTTATGGGATATGAAAACAAATGAACATATGGATAAAGATGTGTACCGCAAAAAAATTGGCAAAATCGTCCCAGTATACCAAGAAGTATTAACGCGCTTGACACAACTTGGATGTTGAAAGTAGAAAGTAATATGTATTTTGTAAAAGTTTATGTCGTATATAAAGATTCAGTATTAGACCCTCAAGGAGAAGCGGTGAAAAATGCTGTCCATCGATTAGGTTATGTATCCATTGAAGATGTTCGTATGGGAAAATATTTTGAGATCCAAATCTCGGCAAAAGATGAAGCAGTGGAGGAAACAATTGAGGCAATCTGCGATCAATTATTAGCGAATGTCAATATGGAAACATATCGTTATGAAATCGAAAACTTGGAGGGCTTATAAAATGAAATTTGCAGTTATTGTCTTTCCAGGTTCAAATTGTGATGTAGATATGTTATGGGCTATTCACAAAATCATGGGGGTAGCGGCTGATTTTGTTCGTCATGATGAAACTTCATTAAATGGCTATGATGGGGTCTTGCTTCCTGGAGGCTTTTCCTATGGTGATTATTTACGATGCGGAGCGATTGCTCGTTTTTCATCAATTATGAAAGAAGTTATCCGCTTTGCCAACGAAGGAAAACCAGTATTTGGCACATGTAATGGATTTCAAATACTCACAGAAGCTGGACTCCTTCCAGGTACATTAAGAAGGAATGAATCATTACGCTTCATTTGTAAAATGGCATCTTTAAAAGTAAATAACACAACTCCGTTTACTACCGAGTATCAGTCAGATGAAATCATCCAATTGCCAGTCGCTCACGGAGAAGGAAATTACTTTTGTGATGAAGAAACTTTACAGGAATTAAAAGCGAATAACCAGATTGTATTTACTTATGCTAATGAAAACATTAATGGAAGTGTAGCCAAGATTGCTGGGATTACGAATAAAGCTGGTAATGTGATGGGGATGATGCCTCACCCAGAACGAGCAATGGAAGAATTGTTAGGTTCAGAAGATGGGCAACGATTTTTTGCATCGATGTTAAAAAACTTTAGAAAAGGTGACTGTCTAAATGAAAACGTTGAATGAGCCAAGTCCATTAGAGATTAAAGAGAAAAAATCTATTCACAATGGGGATTGACTGATAATGAATACCGGATGATCGAAGAAGATATTTTGGGCAGAATGCCTAATTATACAGAAACTGGTTTGTTTTCAGTCATGTGGAGTGAACATTGTTCCTATAAAAATTCTAAACCAATTTTACGCAAATTTCCAACGAGTGGCCCTCATGTTCTTCAAGGACCAGGAGAAGGGGCTGGAATTGTTGACATTGGTGATGGGCAAGCGGTTGTCTTTAAAGCTGAGAGTCATAATCATCCGTCAGCTGTGGAACCTTATGAAGGAGCAGCCACAGGTGTTGGTGGCATTATTCGAGATATTTTTAGCATGGGTGCACGCCCCATTGCTTTACTTGATTCTTTGCGCTTTGGTGAATTAAACAAGCCACGAACAAAATATTTATTAGAAGAAGTCGTCGCAGGTATTTCTAGTTATGGGAATTGTATTGGTATCCCGACGGTAGGTGGCGAAGTGGCTTTTGATGCGTGTTATGAAGGAAATCCCTTAGTCAATGCGATGTGTGTCGGTTTGATAAACCATAAAGATATCCAAAAAGGACAAGCTTCCGGTGTCGGAAATTCAATCATGTATGTCGGCGCAAAAACAGGACGTGATGGTATACACGGTGCAACTTTTGCATCGGAAGAATTTAGCCAAGAAGAAGACCAACAGCGTTCAGCAGTTCAAGTAGGTGATCCATTTATGGAAAAATTATTGCTTGAAGCTTGTCTAGAGTTGATTTTAGAACATGCAGATATTTTGGTAGGAATCCAAGATATGGGTGCTGCTGGGTTGGTTTCTTCTAGCTCGGAAATGGCTTCTAAAGCTGGTTCTGGTTTGATTTTGACCTTAGATGATGTTCCGCAACGTGAGAGTCACATGACGCCTTATGAAATGATGCTTTCAGAATCTCAAGAGCGGATGTTGATCTGTGTCAAAGCTGGATCAGAAGAAGTAGTAAAAGAATTATTCAAAAAATATGATTTAGATGCTGTAACTATAGGAAAAGTGACAGATGATGGTTTGTACCGTTTGTATCATCATGGAGAAGAAGTGGCTAACTTGCCAGTTGATGCCTTAGCTGAAGATGCACCTGTATATGTAAAACCATCTAAGGAACCTAAGCGTATCAAAGAATTTAAACAATTGGGACAGTATCGACCGATCATTGAGAATGCAAGCCAAGTGTTGTTATACTTGTTAAAACAACCAACAATTGCTTCAAAACGTTTTATCTATGAAACATATGATTCACAAGTGTAAACAAATACCGTGGTACGTCCTGGAAGCGATGCTGCTGTTCTGCGTGTTCGTGGCACTAAAAAAGCTCTGGCGATAACAACAGATTGTAATGCTCGCTACATTTATTTAAACTCTAAAGTTGGTGGTCAGATTGCTGTAGCCGAAGCTGCTAGAAATATCGTGGCTAGCGGTGGACAACCATTAGCAATTACAGATTGTTTGAACTATGGTTCACCAGATAAGCCAGAAGTTTTCTGGGAGCTTGAAAAATCGGTAGAAGGCATTGCCCAAGCGTGTGAAATATTTGATACACCCGTTATATCTGGGAACGTTTCTCTATATAACGAAACGGATAGTAAGGCCATTTATCCAACTCCGATGATTGGCATGGTTGGTTTGATTGAAGATCACCAACATATCACTACTCAATCATTTAAAGCAAATAATGAGTTAATCTATCTGCTTGGTGAAACGTACGAAGATTTCAATGGAAGTGAATTGCAAAAAATGCAATTAGGCAAAATTGAAGGAGATATCGAACATTTTGACTTATTGACAGAAAAACAGAACCAAGATCATCTTTTAGCAGCGATTAAAGCAGGTTTGGTCACGAGTGCGCACGATTGCTCGGAAGGCGGTCTAGCTGTAGCACTTGCAGAAGCAACTTTTGCCTATCAATTAGGATTATCCGTATCCGTTGATCTAACGACAGCGCAACTTTTTTCAGAAACTCAATCAAGATTTATCCTAACTATTCGGCCTGAAGATCAAGCAACATTTGAACAAGCATTTGGCGAAAAAGTAATGGCAATCGGACGAGTGACTCAAACAAGTGGAATCAAGATTCAAGCAAGTGATGGAGAGATTCATATTGATGTTCCAACAGCCAAAAAAAGCTGGGAGGAAGCAATAGAATGCCTTATGAAATAAAAAGCTTAAACGAAGAATGTGGTGTCTTTGGTGTCTGGGGACATCAAGATGCTTCTAGCGTGACTTATTTTGGCCTTAGTTTACAACATCGAGGGCAAGAAGGGGCGGGGATCGTCTCTAATGATCATGGAAAACTGTTAGGACATCGTGATTTAGGGTTGCTTTCTGAAGTATTCAAAGATCAAAGAAAATTAGCGGCTTTATCGGGTAGCTGCGATCGGACATGTGCGTTATGCGACAGCAGGTAATGGTAGCGTTGATAATATCCAGCCTTTTTTATTTAAATTTTACGATCAATCGATCGGTTTAGCTAACAATGGAAATCTAACTAATGCACGCTCATTGAGAGAGTCGTTAGAAAAAGAGGGGGCGATTTTCCATTCTAATTCAGATACAGAAATTCTGATGCATCTGGTTCGTCGCAGTGAAAAGACAACACTGCTTGACCGACTAAAAGAAGCATTATGCCAAGTAAAAGGTGGTTTTGCTTATCTTTTACTTACAGAAAATGCCATGATCGCTGCACTCGATCCTAATGGTTTTCGCCCTCTTGCCATTGGGCAAATGAAAAGTGGCGCTTACGTCATTGCCTCAGAAACTTGTGCATTGGAAGTTATTAGTGCTCATTTTGTTCGTGATGTACGTCCAGGTGAAATTGTGATCATTGATGATTCAGGCTATGCGATCGATACCTATACAGACGAAACACAGCTAGCGATTTGTTCGATGGAATATATATATTTTGCTCGACCTGATTCAAATATCGCAGGTGTTAATGTCCATACGGCGCGGAAAAATATGGGGAGGAACTTAGCCAAGGAAGCGCCGATTGATGCAGATATGGTCGTAGGAGTGCCAAACTCTTCCCTTTCAGCAGCTAGTGGTTATGCAGAGGCAAGTGGCATTCCCTATGAGATTGGCTTGATAAAGAATCAATATATTGCAAGAACGTTTATCCAGCCAACACCCGCTTTAAGAGAGCAAGGAGTAAGGATGAAACTGTCTGCTGTGCGAGGAGTAGTTGAAGGAAAAAAGATTATCATGGTTGACGATTCCATTGTTAGAGGAACAACTAGTAAAAGGATCGTACGTTTGTTAAAAGAAGCTGGCGCCAAATAAGTACATGTTCGTATTGCTTCTCCTCCATTGAAATTTCCCTGTTTTTACGGTATCGATATTCAAACCAGAAAAGAATTGATTGCAGCTAACCATAGTGTGGAAGAAATCAGGAAATGTATCGAAGCCGATTCGTTAGAATTTTTGAGTGAAGAAGGCTTGATCCGTGCAATTGGTCTGGAAGAAGATGCGCCATATTCTGGTTTATGTATGGCTTATTTTAATGGAGACTACCCCACACCTTTATACGATTATGAAGAAAAATACCGTGAATCATTGAAAGAAAAAGTATCATTTTTTCAATGAAAAGGAGGAAATAAACAGAATGAAAAATGCCTATGCAAATGCTGGTGTTGATGTAAAAGCAGGTTATGAAGTAGTAGAACGTATAAAAAAACATGTGAAAAAAACAGAACGTTTAGGTGTCATGGGTGCTTTAGGTGGTTTTGGCGGTTGTTTTGATCTAAGTGCTTTTCAATTGCGAGAGCCTGTTTTAGTATCAGGAACGGATGGCGTAGGGACGAAATTGCTGGTAGCGATTGAAGCCAATCAACATGAGACGATTGGGATTGATTGTGTCGCTATGTGTGTCAATGACATTTTAGCGCAAGGAGCTGAACCTTTATACTTTTTGGATTATTTAGCAACAGGCAAAAATGATCCAGCAATGTTAGAAAAAGTAGTTGCTGGAATTGCTACGGGATGTGTAGAAGCAAATATGGCGTTGATTGGTGGGGAAACAGCAGAGATGCCAGGAATGTATTCGGAAAATGAATATGATCTTGCTGGTTTTGCGGTGGGACTGGCTGAAAAATCACAACTGATTACAGGAAGTGAAATAAAATTGGGGGATGTCCTGCTCGGTTTGCCTTCAAGTGGTATCCATTCGAATGGTTATTCTCTGGTACGTAAAATATTTTTTGAACAACATGATTTCGAGTTGTCTGATATGGTTGATGGCTTATCAGATCAGCTTAGTGTCGAATTGTTGAAACCAACCAAAATTTATGTTTCTTCTTTGTTGCCTTTACTAAAAGCACACCAAATTAAAGGTGCTGCTCATATCACAGGTGGCGGTTTTGTGGAAAATATTCCACGTATATTACCAGAAGGAACTGCTGCGCGTATTCAATTAGGCTCTTGGCCGAGTCTACCTATTTTTGAATGTTTGCAACATTTAGGGAGGATACCAAAAGAAGAAATGTTTGAAATATTTAATATGGGTATCGGGATGATTTTGGTTGTTTCACCAGCTCAAGTGGAGGAAATCATGAGAAAAATCAAAGCGCAGGGAGAAGCAGTTTATCCAATTGGGCAAGTAGTACCTTTAGAAAAAGAACGTGTGGTGTTCGTTGAGGAGGAAAAATGAAGATTGCTGTATTTGCTTCTGGGAATGGTAGTAATTTTCAAGCGATTGTTGAGCATTTTCGTAGAGAAAATCGATCGGATACGTTTGAATGGCTTTTTTGTGACCAGCCTAAGGCTCATGTGTTGCACCGTGCCAAAAAATTAGGTGTGCCTTTTACTGTTTTTTCGCCAAAAGAGTTTTCTTCAAAAGATAAGTATGAAGAAAAAATTTTAGAAGTATTGATTGAAAAAAAGATTGATTTGATTATTTTAGCGGGATATATGCGTATTATTGGAGCAAATTTATTAGATGCTTATGAATCAAGAATCATCAATATCCATCCCTCGCTTTTACCAGCATTTCCTGGTTTATATGGTATCCGAGATGCGTTTGAAGCAAAAGTACCTAAGACGGGTGTGACTATCCATTATGTTGATAAAGGTGTTGACACAGGTCCGATTATCTATCAAGAAGTATTAAAAATAACAGATGAAGAGACCTTAGAACAGTTGGAAACAAAGATCCATCAGGTTGAGCATCGGATCTATCCAAAAATAATCGAAGAAGTCATCGAAGAATTGAGTAAAGTGGAGGAACAAAGAAATGACTAGAGCATTGTTAAGTGTATCGAATAAAGAAGGTATCGTTGATTTTGCGAAAGGGTTGCTAGATTTTGGTATTGAGATTATTTCTACAGGGGGAACAAAAAAAATCTTAGATGAAGCAGATATTGCAACAATATCGATTGAAGAAGTCACAGGTTTTCCTGAGATGATGGATGGCCGTATAAAAACCTTGCATCCGAAAATTCATGGGGGGCTATTAGGCCGTCGTGACCTCTCTAGTCATATGGATGCAATGGATTCAGCAGATATTACACCGATTGACTTTGTCTGTGTGAACTTATATCCGTTTAAAGAGACTATCATGAAGCCAAATGTTAGTGAAGAATAGGCGATTGAGAACATTGATATTGGTGGGCCCAGTATGTTACGTAGTGCCGCAAAAAATCATGCTTTTGTCACAGCTATTGTTGACCCGCAAGATTATTTAGGCATATTAACCGAATTGAAGGAACATGCGACTATTTCACTTAAAACGCGCCAAAGATTGGCAGCAAAAGCGTTTCGGCATACGGCTGCTTATGATGCGTTGATCGCTCAGTATCTGACTGAATCGGTAAAAGAAGAAAAACCTGAAAAATTAACTCTTACCTATGATCGTAAACAAGAGTTGTAGTCATCAAAGGGCAGCTTTTTATCAAACGGCTTTACCAGAAAGCTATTCTATCTCACAAGCAGAGCAACTTCATGGAAAAGAATTGTCGTTTAATAATATTCGAGATGCAGATGCAGCTTTGAGGATCATGAGTGAATTCCAAGAGCCCACAGTAGTAGCGCTTAAACACATGAATCCTTGTGGTATAGGTTCTGCTGAAACGATTCTTGAAGCTTGGAATGCGGCTTATGAGGCTGATCCAGTTTCGATATTTGGCGGAATTGTTGTGTTGAATCGAGAAGTAGATTTAGCGACAGCTGAAGAAATGCATAAATTGTTTTTAGAAATTATCATTGCACCTTCTTATACGCCAGAAAGTTTAAAAGTTTTAAAGAAAAAGAAAAATTTACGCTTATTAGTAGTTGATTTTTCTTCATCAGTGGAAAAAACAGCAGACGAGAGCGTTTCAGTATTAGGTTGGTTGCTTGTTCAAGAAAAAGATGTTGCTATGGAGGTAGAAAATGAATGGCAAGTAGTAACAGATCGTAAACCGACAGCTGATGAGATGGCTGCATTGGCCTTTGCTTGGAAAGCAGTCAAACATGTGAAATCGAATGCGATCGTTTTAGGGAATGACCATCAGACTTTAGGAATTGGAGCAGGACAGATGAATCGTGTGGGCTCCGTGAAAATTGCAATTGAACAGGCGGGTGAAAAAGCGAAAGATGCTGTGTTAGCAAGTGATGCTTATTTCCCGATGGATGACTCAGTAGAATATGCTGCCAAACAAGGTATCAAAGCCATTATTCAACCTGGGGGCAGTATCAAAGACCAAGCTTCGATTGATATGGCCAATAAATATGGAATCGCAATGGTCTTTACTAATGTTCGTCATTTTAGACATTAAGATGGATAAAGGAGTAGCAAATGAATATATTGATTATAGGATCTGGTGGGCGAGAACACGCCATTGGGAAAAAAATTGCTCAAAGCCCAGCAGTTGAAAAGGTCTATTGTGCCCCAGGTAATCTTGGAATGGTGCTGGATGGGATTCGATTAGTTGATATCAAAGAAACTGATCATCAAGGTCTGATTGAGTTTGCGAAACAAGCGGGGATTGCTTGGAGCTTTGTCGGTCCGGAAATCCCTTTGTTAAATGGGATCGTAGATGACTTTAAAAATGCTGGTTTAAAGATTTTTGGCCCAACGAAAGCTGCTGCCTTGATTGAAGGGTCGAAAAGTTTTGCTAAAGAGTTAATGGAACGTTTCAAGATACCTACTGCAGCATCGAAAAGCTTTACTAGTTATCCAAAAGCAAAACGATATATTGAGGAGAAAGGCGCACCGATCGTTATAAAAGCCGATGGGTTAGCTGCAGGTAAAGGTGTGGTGGTAGCGATGACTATAGAAGAAGCGTTGCGGGCAGCTTCTGATATGCTTGAAAGAAATCGCTTCGGGAAAAGTAGTCAGACCATTGTTGTAGAAGAATTTTTAGTAGGAGAAGAGTTTTCTTTACTCGCTTTTGTTGATGGAGCCACAGTTTATCCCATGGTCATTGCACAAGATCACAAAAGAGCTTATGATAATGATGAAGGACCTAATACTGGTGGAATGGGTGCTTATGCACCTGTTCCTCAGATTTCTGAAAAAATCGTTGAAATAGCGATTGATCATATATTGAAACCTGCCGCTGAAGGAATGCTCACAATTGGTCGTCCTTTTACTGGCATTTTGTATGCGGGTTTGATTGCGACCGCTGATGGTCCCAAAGTGATTGAATTCAATGCCAGATTTGGTGATCCTGAAACTCAGGTGGTTCTACCTCGTCTAAAAAGTGATTTGGCACAAGTGATTACTGATTTATTAGCAGGTAAATCTATTGAATTAGCTTGGGAAACCGAAGGATACAATGTAGGTGTAGTTGTAGCTGCTTAAGGTTATCCTAATGATTACCAAACTGGCATGATCTTACCAGAATTTTTAGAAGAAGATGTGTCAGTTTACTATGCTGGAGTAAAAAAAGAGCAGGAGCGCTTGGTAGGTTCGGGTGGTCGGATATATTTAGTGGAGTCTTATGGGAAAACAATTGAAGAGGCTAGAGCTAAAGTTTATGATGTCCTACAATCAAAAAATACAAGTCAGACGTTCTTTCGAAAAGATATTGGCTTAAAAGGGATACGAATTTTTTAAAGTTAACTAAAGTTATAAAGAGGGATATCATTTTTTCTTTCAAAGAAAAAAAGTGGTGTGCCTTTTTTTAAACCTTTTTCCCCTCATTTATGTTAAAATCGAATGTGAAAGAAAGGAATGGTTTTATGAAGAAAGTTCAATTAGGGACCTCAAAACAAATGGTTTCGTCGGTGATCCTTGGTTGCATGCGAATAAATGGTGCAAAAAATCCCCAGGCTGTCATTGAAACGGCATTTGATAACGGTATCAATTTTTTTGATCATGCAGATATCTATGGCGGTGGCGAATGTGAAAATATTTTTGCCAATGCCTTAGCAAAAACTTCTCTAAAAAGAGAAGACCTCTTTATTCAGACAAAATGTGGCATCGTTCCTGGCGCGATGTTTGATTTTTCTAAAAAACATATCATTGAAGCGGTTGAAGGGAGTCTTAGACGTTTGAAGATGGACTATGTTGATTCTCTACTATTGCATCGTCCAGATACGCTTGTTGAACCAAATGAAGTAGCTGAAGCTTTTAATGAATTAGAAAAATCAGGAAAAGTGCGTTATTTTGGTGTCAGCAATCAAAAACCTATGCAAATCGAATTGCTAAAAAAAGATGTTAAACAGCCTTTGTTAATCAATCAACTTCAATTTGGGCTAAAACATTCTGGGATGGTTGATCAAGGTATACACGTGAATATGACCGATGAAGCAAGTATTGAACACGATGGGAGTATATTGGATTACTCACGATTGAATGAAATGACTATCCAAGCATGGTCACCTTATCAATATGGTTTTTTTGAAGGAGTATTTATCGGAAATGAAAAATTTCCTGAATTAAACCAAAAATTAGTGGAATTGGCTGAAAAATATCAGACAACATCAACTGGGTTAGCTTCTGCTTGGATCTTGCGTCATCCGGCGAACATGCAAGTGATTGCTGGTACGATGAATATTGGTCGAATTAAAGAAATCGCTGAAGCATCAGAATTTAACATGACTCGTGAGGATTGGTATGCTCTTTACCAAGAAGCGGGGAATATTCTACCATGATGATTTTAGTTACAAAAGTCGTTATTAGGTTATTGCTAATGACTGTACATAAAAGGTGAAAAAGGAGTGAGTGGATCATATGAAAGAGAAAAAGAATGGATATGGTAGGGAAGTTACAGACAAATTTATAAAAGAAATTAAAAAAATTACAGATAAATTTTTTTCAAGTAATAATAAAACTGGCGGTGATAAAAACCAATTAGCGAACTCCTTCAATGAATTGGCACAAGAATGTTTTAGTCCTCAAATTTTAAAAGAAATAGCAGAGAATGATGCGCAAAATAAAATACAGCTAAAGGAAAAAGGAAATACTATCCAAAAGACTAATTAAAAGGAACAAGCTACATTTGAGAAACTTGTCCATGATGCAATAAATTCGACTCAACGTAGCGAAAACAACAAAAAAAGTATGGATAAAATTAAGAATAAACCGCAAGGAAAGTTCAGACCTGAAAAAAGCATTTAATTATCATTTGACGAACATTTAATTATTGAGGGAAATTCACTTGTATTGAGGTTCTTTCCTGTATTGTTTTAATTTTCCCTTGATTTTTTACTATAAATACGTTAAATTACATGAGGTGCTAAAAATTATCACCCAAAAAGTAAATAATGTTCGTGTTTTGTAGAATCCGGACATTAGGAGGATCATGTACATGAAAGTGTTTGATTACGAAGATATTCAATTAATCCCTAATAAATGTATTGTAAATAGTCGTTCAGAATGTGACACTACTATAGCTCTAGGAAAGCATACTTTTAAAATGCCTGTAGTACCAGCAAATATGCAAACAATCATTGATGAATCAATTGCTCAATTTTTAGCAGAAAACGGGTATTTTTATATTATGCATCGCTTTGAGGAAGCTTCTAGAATACCGTTTGTTAAAAAAATGAAAGAACAACAGTTGATTTCTTCAATCAGTGTTGGTGTGAAAAAAGAAGAATATTCATTTGTTGAAGAGTTAGCAAAACAGAATTTAGTGCCTGATTATATTACAATTGATATTGCACACGGACATTCAAATGCTGTTATTGCAATGATCCAACATATAAAAAAACATTTACCAGCCACTTTTGTTATCGCTGGAAATGTGGGGACACCTGAAGCTGTTCGTGAATTGGAAAATGCCGGCGCCGATGCGACGAAGGTTGGTATTGGACCTGGAAAAGTCTGTATTACGAAAATCAAAACAGGATTTGGTACAGGTGGATGGCAACTTGCTGCACTAAGATGGTGTGCGAAAGCTGCTAGAAAACCTATCATTGCTGATGGGGGGATTCGTACTCATGGTGATATAGCAAAATCTGTTCGTTTTGGTGCGACAATGGTCATGATCGGTTCACTTTTTGCTGGACACGAAGAATCACCTGGTGAAACGATGGTTGAAAATGGAGTGGTCTACAAAGAATATTTTGGTTCTGCTTCTGAATTTCAAAAGGGTGAGAAGAAGAATGTTGAAGGAAAGAAAATTTGGATCCAACATAAAGGTTCGTTGAAAGATACCTTGATTGAGATGCAGCAAGATTTGCAATCTTCTATCTCTTATGCTGGCGGAAGAGATATTGAAGCAATTCGAAAAGTTGATTATGTGATCGTTAAAAATTCTATTTTTAATGGGGATACAATTTAATAATTAAATAAAACGAGATTGAGAAAAAATGTTTAGTATCAAGAAATAAGAAGAAATTTCAAAAATTGACAAGAAATACAAAAACTATTTTTTAATGTTGTTTGTTATCTACTTTATGTTTTTCAAACTTTTGATAAATTTCGGCTTATTTTTCAAAGATGTTTTTTTGATTCACTACTTATTCGTTTTTATACCTATCTAAGGAGCTTGAGACGTCTTTTGGTCTCAGGCTCTTTTTTCATTTCTTTCAAGATGCTTTTCCTTTAAAATAGAAATTACACTATAAAAATGAAAAATGGAGAAAGATATGTGGGAAATCGTTGATAAAAAACATGGCACTATTTATCGTCAAATCATGGAACAAATAATGAGCAACATTGAAAAAGGTAAGTTGATACCTGGTGATCCTTTGCCTTCTGAAAGAAAACTTGCGCAAGCATTTCAGGTAAATAGAACGACGGTCGTTCATGCGTTAGACGAATTGCGAGACCTTGGTGTACTTGTCAGTCGGCGTGGAAGTGGTCGTTATATCAATCAAACGCAATGGGGTAGATTTTTAGCCCCAAGAGTTAATTGGCGTGACTTATTTTCTCAACGCTACGAACAAGCTGATGATGGGTATGAAAATCGGATGATTGAAGAGAAGAAACAAACAGGATTTCTTGATTTATTCTCTAGTGAGATGCAAAAAGAATTATTACCAAATATCCTCTTTCCAGCCTATTCAATGGAAGCAGTTCTTGAAGAAGAACAGCAAATGACTTACTTAGGATATCGTCCGTTAGTTAAAGAGATAAAAGAATATTTGGTAGAAAAATTTTATTTTGATTTCTCAACAACTGACCTACTAATAACCAGTGGAGGTCAACAAGCAATTTTTCTTATACTACAAACGATTTTGTCCAATGGTGATGCCATTGCGGTTGAAACTCCTTCTTTTTTTTATCGGATGTCCTTGTTTAAAGCAGCGGGAATTCGACTATTCGGGGTTCCTATGTATCATGAAGGAATAGATTTAGAGAAACTTGAATTATCTATTCAAAAAAATAAATTTAAAGCGGTACTCGTCAATCCGAATTTTCAAAATCCGACTGGAAAAGTAATGTCACAAAAACGACGAAAGGAGTTGGTCACACTTTGTCAAAAGTATCAATTGCAGATTATTGAAGATGATGTATTTAGTGATCTGTCATTTCACACAATAGACAGGCGAAGATTAACTTCGATTCATTCCATTGATCCTGAAAATGTATTGTATATCGGCTCTTTATCTCGTGTATTAGGGAGAACAACGAAAGTAGGCTGGATCGTAGGTTTGCGCTCTTTTATTGCCAAACTAGCAAATGCACAAGAAGTAATGGAATTTTCAATGAGTATATTTACTCAAATGGCGGCTAGAAGCGTTTTTGAAGAAAGTTATGATACAAAGATTGAAGTTGTCCGAAAAGAGCTGTACCAAAAAAGTAGGTTACTTATAAAGTGGGCAAAAGGACAGTCTTTTTTTAAGTTATCTGCGATAGATGGTGGTTACTATGCTTGGATTACTTGGGAAGGTAGAAAATTAACAAAGGTAATTGCCGAAGAGCTTATTCATTCAGGTTTGGGGATTGCTCCTAGCTTTTTATTTGGTGAAGACATCAGGGGTCTTAGGATTAATTTTAGTCGTTTAAATGAAAATCAGTTGCTATTTTTTAAATCTAAAATGGCTGAGTTAGCGCAACGATTAGCAGAGTAAAAAGCAGGAGAAGTTGGATGATAAAGTACAACAGTTAGTGATATTTCTGGTTGTTGCTTTTTAGTTGAAAAAAATACACATATAGTTGTAAATTAAAATATATACATTTGTAAAAAAAATCACTAACAGAAGAGAAGGGTGGCTACTTATATTAGTAAAAGCTATAACAATAAGTTTTTTTGATAATAATAATAATAATAGAAGGAAAGAGTAGTAATAAAATGGAGATAATTTTTACAGGAAAATTGTAAACCGCTTTCTTGGTTGTGATTATATTCACTAAAAGCGTGGTAAAACGGATTGTTATATTTTTTTAAAATCGTGAAATTTTGTGCTTTTAGCTTGTATTTCTTAAGGATACATGATAATTTATAAAAGAAGACGGTTGGATAGTGATACAGTTTAAGTATCTGTTCTAATCGCAGAATGTTGAGATTTTCTTATAGATGAGAGAGGAATGTGTGACAAATGGCAAAAAAGAAATTACCAATCGACTTTCATGCGTTGTTAGATGAAGTCAATTCAGATTTTCCAGTATATCAAGCACTTGACCAAGATGGTAAAGTGGTAAATCAAGATCTTGTTCCTGATTTATCAGATGAACAATTAGTAGAATTAATGACGAGTATGGTTTTGTCGCGTGTATTAGATCAACGTTCGACTGCATTGAACCGTCAAGGACGCTTAGGTTTCTTTGCGCCAACAGCAGGTCAAGAAGCAAGTCAACTTGCAAGTGCTTTCGCTTTTGAAAAAGAAGATGTCTTGCTGCCTGATTACCGTGACGTGCCACAGCTAGTAAAACATGGCTTGCCTCTATCACAAGCTTTCCTATGGTCTCGTGGTCACGCAGCAGGAAACTTTTATCCTGAAGAATTGAAAGCTCTACCACCACAAATCATTATCGGTGCCCAATATATTCAGGCTGCTGGGGTAGCTTTGGGCTTGAAAAAAAGAAATAAGAAAAATGTCGTGTTCACTTATACAGGTGATGGAGGTTCTTCACAAGGGGATTTCTATGAAGCAATCAACTTTGCTGGTGCATACCACGCTAATGCTGTATTTTACATTCAGAATAATGGCTTTGCGATTTCTACCCCACGTGAAAAGCAAACAGCAGCTAAAACGTTAGCACAAAAAGCAGTTGCAGCCGGAATTCCAGGGATCCAAGTAGATGGTATGGATCCATTAGCTGTTTATATGGTATCTAAAATGGCTCGTGAATGGGCTACAAACGGGAATGGACCAGTTCTGATTGAAACATTAACTTACCGTTATGGTCCTCATACGTTATCAGGAGACGATCCAACACGTTATCGTTCAAAAGATGTTGACGATGAATGGCAGAAAAAAGACCCATTGATCAGTTTCCGCAACTACTTAACGGAAAAAGGACTATGGTCTGAAGAAAAAGAAGAACAAGTCATAGAACAAACGAAAGAAGAAATCAAAGCTGCTATTGCTGAAGCAGATAAAATACCAAAGCAAAAAGTTTCAGATTTCTTGAAAAATATGTTTGAAGTTTCACCTCAAACAATCAAAGAACAAATTGCAATCTATGAAGCGAAGGAGTCGAAATAATCATGGCACAAAAAACAATGATTCAAGCAATCACAGATGCCTTAGCACTTGAACTAGAAAATGATGAAAATGTTGTCGTTTTTGGTGAAGATGTTGGGAAAAACGGTGGGGTATTCCGTGCAACGGAGGGATTGCAAGAAAAATTTGGCGAAGAACGTGTTTTCGACACTCCTTTAGCTGAATCAGGAATTGCTGGCTTGGGATTTAGATTAGCGTTAGAAGGCTTCCGTCCGGTTCCTGAAATTCAATTCTTTGGTTTTATTTTCGAAGCAATGGATGAAGTAGTGGCACAAATGGCTCGTACAAGATACCGTTTGGTGGGGGCGTTCATACGCCAGAGATTCACTCAGATAACTTAGAAGGACTGATTGCACAGTCACCAGGTATTCGTGTCGTTATCCCATCCAATCCTTATGATGCAAAAGGCTTGTTGATCTCATCTATTCGAAGCAATGATCTGGTCGTATTCTTGGAACATATGAAATTGTATCACTCATTTCGTGAAGAAGTGCCAGATGAAGCTTACGAGGTACCATTGGATAAAGCCACAGTTACTCGTGAAGGTACAGATGTTTCTATCATTACTTATGGGGCAATGGTTCGAGAAGCAATTAAAGCGGCGGATAACCTAGCAAAAGAAAATATTTCAGTGGAAATTGTTGACTTGAGAACAGTTGCTCCTATTGATGTGGATACGATTATTCAATCAGTTGAAAAAACTGGTCGTGTGGTCTTTGTTCAAGAAGCACAAAGGCAAGCAGGCGTAAGTGCCCAAGTAATATCTGAAATCTCGGAACGTGCGATCCTTTCATTAGAAGCGCCAATTGGACGTGTTGCAGCACCAGATACTGTTTTTCCATTTGGTCAAGCTGAAAGTACTTGGTTACCGAATGCGACTGACATTGAAGCAAAAGTCAAAGAAATCGCAGAAGGTGAGATTGTCAAGTGGTTTGTAAAACCAGGTGATACGATCAGCGAAGACGATACTTTATTAGAAGTTCAAAATGATAAATCAGTAGAAGAAATTCCCTCGCCGGTAACTGGAACAGTGAAAAACGTATTAGTACCCGAAGGAACCGTAGCCAATGTGGGTGACGTGTTAGTCGAAATTGATGCACCGGGTCATGAAGGCAATGGTGAAAGTGGTGATGCAGGAGTGGCTATGACAGAGCAAACACCAGAACATCCAGCAGCTGAACCAACAGAAGGAGCAACTAGCTCTGAAGACGGGGTCTTTGAATTTAAATTACCAGACATTGGTGAAGGGATCGCAGAAGGAGAAATTGTAAAATGGTTCGTCAAAGCTGGCGATACTATCAATGAAGATGACACATTGCTAGAAGTTCAAAATGATAAATCAGTGGAAGAAATACCTTCGCCAGTAACAGGTACTGTAAAAAATATCCTTGTCTCAGAAGGAACAGTTGCTAACATAGGAGATGTATTAGTAGAAATCGATGCTCCAGGACATAACAGTGCACCTGCTTCTACTGGTGTGGCAGTTCCAACAGATAGCTCAAAAGCTAAAGTTGAAACTTCTGGTTCAGCAAGTGCCGTTGAAGCGGCAAATCCTAACAAACGAGTGTTAGCAATGCCTTCGGTACGCCAATTTGCTCGTGAAAAAGATGTGGACATCACACAAGTAACGGCAACTGGTAAAGGTGGACGTGTAACAAAAGAAGATGTTGAAAACTATCTATCGGGAAATAGCTCTAACCAAAGTGCACCTACAAAACAAGAAACCCCAGCTTCAATTGAAAAAACAACTTCTGAAGTAAAAGTTGAAAGCAAACCAGCAGCGCCTGCTAAAGCTTTCAAATCGAACTTAGGGGAAATGGAAGAGCGTGTAGCAATGACGCCAACGCGTAAAGCGATTGCCAAAGCGATGGTTAATAGCAAACAAACTGCTCCTCATGTGACATTGCATGATGAAGTGGAAGTAACAAATCTTTGGGATAACCGTAAGAAATTTAAAGAAATCGCTGCTGCTAATGGAACAAAATTGACATTCTTGCCATATGTTGTCAAGGCTTTAACAGCAACCGTGAAGAAATTCCCAATTTTAAATGCTTCAATTGATGATGCAAAACAAGAAATCGTTTATAAAAATTATTACAATATTGGTATTGCGACAGATACAGATCATGGGTTGTATGTACCGAATGTCAAAGATGCAGATCGCAAAGGAATGTTTGCGATTGCTGATGAGATCAATGAGAAAGCAAAACTTGCTCATGATGGCAAATTATCAGCCGAAGATATGCGCAACGGAACGATCACTATTAGTAATATTGGTTCTGTAGGTGGTGGTTGGTTCACACCAGTAATCAATCACCCTGAAGTAGCTATTTTGGGAGTTGGTACGATTGCGCAACAACCAATCGTAAACGCTGAAGGTGAGATCGTCGTTGGACGTGTAATGAAGCTTTCTTTAAGCTTTGACCACCGAATCGTTGATGGAGCAACTGCGCAACAAGCAATGAATAATATCAAACGTCTTTTAGCTTATCCTGAGTTATTGATGATGGAAGGATGATAAACAAATGGTAGTTGGAGATTTTGCTGTAGAATTATATACAGTTGTAATCGGTGCGGGACCTGGTGGCTATGTAGCTGCTATCCGTGCTGCTGAAATGGGTCAAAAGGTAGCAATCATTGAAAGAGAATACATTGGGGGAGTGTGTCTAAACGTTGGCTGTATTCCTTCAAAAGCCTTGATTGCAGCAGGGCATCATTATCAAGAATCACTTGATTCGACCTTATTTGGTGTTACGAGTGAAAATGTCAAACTTGATTTTGCAAAAACGCAAGACTGGAAAGACAACAAGGTGGTAAAAACTTTGACATCTGGTGTAGGCTTTTTATTGAAAAAGCATAAAGTTGAAACTATTGAAGGCGAAGCTTTCTTTGTTGATGATCATACATTACGTGTCATTCATCCCGATTATGCTCAAACATATTCTTTCAACAATGCGATTATTGCTACTGGTTCACGTCCAATCGAGATTCCTGGTTTCAAATTCGGTGGACGTGTGTTAGATTCCACTGGAGGCTTGGCATTGAAAGAAGTGCCTAAGAAATTCGTTGTTATCGGTGGCGGTGTTATCGGTTCTGAACTAGGAGCTGCTTATGCAAATATAGGCGCAGAAGTAACGATTCTTGAAGGCTCCCCTCAAATCTTGCCAACCTATGAAAAAGATTTGGTGAAATTAGTTGAAGATGATTTCGCTAAAAAAGGTGTAACAGTGGTTACTAATGCAATGGCTAAAGAAGCAGTGGATAATGGCGATAGCGTTACTGTGAAATATTCAGTTGATGGAAAAGAAGAAACGCTTACAGCTGATTATGTCATGGTTACTGTTGGACGCCGTCCAAATACTGATGATATGGGATTAGAACAAGCTGGTGTTGAAGTAGGTGAACGTGGATTGATCACAGTCGATAAACAGGGACGTACCAATGTGTCAAATATCTATGCAATCGGTGATGTCGTTCCTGGTGCAGCATTAGCGCATAAAGCTAGCTATGAAGCAAAAATTGCTGCTGAAGCAATCTCAAGTAAAAAAGTTGCTGTAGATTATAAAGCAATGCCAGCAGTGGCTTTTACTGATCCTGAATTAGCTTCTGTTGGAATGACAATCAAAGAAGCAAAAGAGGCAAAAGAGGCAGGAATTGAAGCGACCGCTTATAAGTTCCCGTTCTCAGGAAACGTACGCGCGTTATCTCTTGCTAAAACTAGTTGAAACGCCTAGATTAGACAAACTGTTACATAAAGTTCAAAATATAGAGGAAGTTAGTGTAAAGGGAAAAAGTTTAGTATTAGATGAAATACCTGAATTAGAGAAAAACAGGGAAAGACCAGAGGACCCTGTTACGTACCCTAATCAAATGTTGTATCACCCAGAATCCCCTGACCCCGCCCGTGAAGAACTATTACAAAATGACTGGATACTAAAGGGAAGCTCAAGTCCAGAACCAAGCAGATTCCCTGAACAAACGTACCAAACTAATCAAACATTGATGTTTCATTCAAAAGCACAATTCAAAATTAGAAATTTTTCTAACATTGAGAAATTATTGTGGGTTTTCTTATATGAACATCGTTCAGAAAAGGTAACTGATAAAGAGTTTTGTAAGAAATACAATTTTTATCTAAATGATATGGTTATTTGTTGCGAAAATAAGAAAAAAATACAAAACAACATAAAAAAAGCGAAAACAAAAATCTATACGAGTGAGGAGAAACTAGTAGCAGTTGGTGGATATATAAATAAACAAAAAACTATGAGAGGCCTTGCAAAGGAACTTAATGTATCGGTGCCTATAATCTCTGGTTGGTACAAAGAACAAGCCTATTTAAAAAAAATAGTTGGTGCAAAGTTAGAAGCGATCAAAGAATTTCAAAATGTGAGAGGAACAGCATTACCTAAAATATTCCTTAATTCTGCTCTTATCGAATTTTTAAAGCAAAATAATTTATTTATACATGAAAATCAAAAAAGAGAAAACTATGAAAATGAAGCAATTGGTAGTTATCCTAGTCAACCGTCGCACCTTTTTGAGTCACATGATCCCGATTTCACAAAATTATTATGGATAAGCGACAAAAAAGAGCCTCGAGAAATCAGTGTTCTACAAAAGAATATGACTCAAGAACAAAAAGACGCAATCATTAAAAATTACCGTGAAGCAAGGGAACAAGGAATGTCTATGAGAAGCTATGCTAAACGGTTAGGTATTCCTAATAGTAATATGAGACGTTGGGAAAAATATTATGTAAAAAGGAATCCTGAAGCAATCGTTCAGTCTACTTCAACTATTCGTTTAACCAGTGATGAGATTGAAAAAGCAGATTTTTTGGAGAAAAAGTCATACGGAATAAATCAAAGTCAAAAGATTAGCAAGTGCGTGAGAAGTAATCATCAAAATACTGTTTTTCTATCTAAGTAAAATGTAAGTAATCTTGCTTCTGTGTTTATAAAAAGACTTTTCGTTGACTCTATTCAAAAAGTTACTAAAGTAGTAACTTCTTCTCTTACTTTTTGTTTGATAAGAAGGACGTTATACAGTCAATATAGAATTATTTATTTACTGGGACTAGACGTGATAAAAATAAACTACGTGAAGCTAAAAAGTTAAATTTTACAGAAGAGACAAAGAAAGTTTTTTGACGTAGCATATTTAAAGTGAGGGAGATTCTAAAGTTTGCAGTGAACGATCAGTACAGGCTGTTTACCTAGTAATCTTAGACATGAGTAATAATTTTATAATATCTAATTAAAGCTTATTGTTACATATACGAAAAAAATGAGAAAGGGTAGAATGGGGATATTTACAATAAACTTTTTAGAAAAAATATCGGTGGGAATAGATAAACAGGATGGCAAAAGAGTAATTAGTTAATAAAAATCTATTTATCTAATAAGAAAATGTGGTTACTGGAGTCTTTGACCACTCAACTTTTAATTTTTTATTCACCATAATTGTGTTATGTAAACTTATAAAATGGAAACTATTTGGTGTAGCATTGTTACTTATGTTACACTATTTTTGACTATAAGAATAGGAGCATAAGGGATGAAAGAATATCAGTATCCACTTGATTTGGATTGGACAATAAATGAGATGGTAACCGTAATGGATATGTGGGAAACTTTAGAAATGGCTTATGAAAAAGGTATCGATAATGTCAAATTTTTGAAAACCTATCAGCGCTTTAAAACAGTTGTTCCGTCAATTGGTGAAGAAAAGAAATTAAGTAAATCATTTGAGCAAATTTCAGGTTATTCATTATATCAAGCAGTTCAGGAAGCAAAAAAGAACAATAAAAAAATCTTAAAAATGGAGGAATGAAAAAATGGATAATAGTGAACTGATCAAGTTGATCAAACTTTGGCTTCATGAAGCTGGACGCAAGATTAGAAAAGTGCAAGAGAAAACGCTGACGATTGACCAAAAAAAAGACCGTAAAGATCTAGTAACTAATGTAGATCGTGAAATACAAGCTTTTTTGATTAGACATATACACGCCTATAAT
This sequence comes from Enterococcus lacertideformus, assembly GCA_015680865.1. Lineage (GTDB taxonomy): Bacteria > Bacillota > Bacilli > Lactobacillales > Enterococcaceae > Enterococcus_B > Enterococcus_B lacertideformus. The sequence continues at coordinate 42,269 of JADAKE010000015.1, forward strand.
CCTGAATCAAAAATACTTGCAGAAGAAGAAGGATATAGTGAATTAGACGATTTCACAGGGCAAGTCTTTGTCGTGGATCCTATAGATGGCACACTAAACTTTGTGCTGGAACAAGAAAATTTTTGTATCATGCTAGGTGTTTATGAAAATGGCGTGGGACAACTGGGGTTTATTTATGATGTGATGACAGAAACACTTTATTGGGGTGGGAAAAAATTAGGAGTTTATAAAAATGATCAATTATTACCTAGACCACAAAATCAAAAATTAGAAGACGGATTGATAGGAGTAAATGGCTATCTCTTTAGTTATAATCGTTGGAATATCCGTACGATTGGTGAAAAAAGTATGGGTGTCCGGATTTATGGATGTGCTGGTATTGAATTGATTGCATTGATAAAAGGAAAACATGTGGGATATATTGCTAATCTAAGCCCTTGGGATTATGGTGCCGGCAATGTTTTGTTGGAAGAATTGGGGCTGAAATATAGTGGGCTGTCAGGCGAAAAACTAAAATTTCATGGTAGGGAATATTATTTAGCAGCAACGCCTCAAGCCTACGAAGAAATACGCATACTAATTGATACTACACCCAATTAAAAAGGACAAATCTGTTCATTCAAATAGAAAAGGGCTAAAATATTAATTTTTGCAAAAAAATGAAAACATTTCACTATATTTCATGAAAAAAATCTGCTATAATAAAAAGTCGAGTAAAATTGCACTGTCAGAAAGAACTGAGAAGGAGTTAGTTACATTGAACTATAGAAATGATATCCGTAACGTAGCGATCATCGCCCACGTTGACCACGGAAAAACCACATTGGTTGATGAATTATTGAAACAATCAGATACATTAGACGCACACACACAATTACAAGAACGTGCGATGGATTCAAATGCCTTAGAAAAAGAACGTGGAATCACGATTTTAGCCAAAAATACAGCTGTTGATTACAATGGTATTCGTGTAAATATCATGGATACCCCTGGACATGCGGACTTCGGTGGCGAAGTTGAACGTATAATGAAAATGGTTGATGGTGTGGTATTGGTCGTAGATGCTTACGAAGGAACCATGCCACAAACACGTTTTGTATTGAAAAAAGCACTTGAACAACATATCACACCTATTGTTGTTGTTAATAAAATTGACAAACCTTCTGCGCGACCAGAATATGTAGTTGATGAAGTATTAGAATTATTCATTGAATTAGGCGCATACGATGATCAATTAGATTTCCCAGTTATCTATGCCTCAGCATTAAACGGAACATCAAGCTTATCAGACGATCCAGCTGATCAAGAACCCACAATGGCACCTATTTTTGATACGATCATTGAAAAGATTCCTGCGCCTGTAGACAATAGCGATGAACCTTTGCAATTTCAAGTATCATTGTTAGATTATAATGATTATGTTGGACGTATTGGGATTGGTCGTGTATTCCGTGGAACGATCAAAGTTGGTGACCAAGTAGCGTTATTAAAATTAGATGGTTCAGTGAAAAAATTCCGTGTAACGAACCTATTTGGTTTCTTTGGATTGAAACGCTTGGAGATCGAAGAAGCTAAAGCAGGTGATCTGATTGCTGTATCAGGGATGGAAGATATCTTTGTTGGAGAAACAGTGACACCTGTTGACCATCAAGAGGCTTTACCAATTTTACACATTGAAGAACCAACTTTACAAATGACTTTCTTAGTAAATAATTCGCCATTTGCTGGACGTGAAGGAAAGTATGTTACTTCACGTAAAATTGAAGAACGTTTAATGGCCGAACTTCAAACAGATGTATCTTTACGTGTTGATCCAACAAACTCTCCAGATGCCTGGACTGTTTCTGGACGTGGAGAGCTACACTTGTCGATTTTGATTGAGAACATGCGTCGTGAAGGGTATGAATTACAAGTGTCTCGACCTGAAGTAATTGAAAAAGAAATTGATGGTGTGAAATGCGAACCATTTGAACGTGTACAAATCGATACACCTGAAGAATATATGGGCAGTGTTATTGAATCTCTAAGTTTACGTAAAGGTGAAATGCAAGACATGATCCATACAGGAAATGGACAGATTCGTTTGACATTCCTAACACCCGCACGTGGCTTGATCGGCTATTCAACTGAATTCCTTTCAATGACTCGTGGCTATGGCATCATGAACCATACATTTGATCAATATTTGCCAATGTTACCTGGTCAAATCGGTGGACGACATCAAGGCGCGTTGGTTTCTATTGATACCGGAAAGGCGACCACATATTCAATTATGAGTATTGAAGAGCGTGGAACAGTCTTTGTAGAACCAGGAACAGAAGTTTACGAAGGAATGATCATTGGTGAAAATAGCCGTGAAAATGATTTAACAGTTAATATCACGAAGGCAAAACAAATGACAAATGTTCGTTCAGCAAATAAAGACCAAACTTCTGTAATTAAAAAACCTAAACAATTATCTCTTGAAGAATCATTAGAATTTTTGAATGATGACGAATATTGCGAAGTTACTCCAGAAAGTATTCGTTTGCGTAAGCAAATTTTAGAAAAAAATGCGCGTGAAAAAGCTTCTAAAAAGAAAAAATAATTAATGACGAATTTGTAAGAGCCGGCTGAGTGATTATATTGAGCTGGCTCTTTTTTATTTCTGTGGAGAAGTTAATAAAAAAGCAAAGAAAAATTCAATAAAAACGCTAATAGTTTTTTTAAAGATTTTTAGAAGACTTAAGCCGAGGTGTCTTTTGTTTCACATTCATCATTAGTTTCACAAATAGTATGGTTGTTCTTCTGAGAAATGAGCAGTAAAATAAATTTGGTAGTATTTTATTTATAGAAAAATAGAATGCGTGATAGATTTGAGTCAAATCACTAAAAAAGTAGGGATAACATGAGTGAGGTATTAAAAGAATATTTTGGTTATGAGGCATTTCGTCCTGGCCAAAAAGAAATCATCCAAAAAGTACTTGACGAAGAAGATGTCCTTGGAATCATGCCAACTGGAAGTGGGAAATCGATTTGTTATCAGCTGCCAGCACTGATGCTGGAGGGCTTGACGATTGTTATTTCCCCATTGATCTCGTTAATGAAAGATCAAGTGGATGCTGCTAATCAATTGGGTATCTCTGCAACTTTTATTAATAGCTCTTTAGATAGCTATGAAACAGCCCAGCGGTTTCGTTTATTAGATCAACAGCGGATCCAATTGTTGTATGTCGCTCCTGAACGATTTATCATGTCTGATTTTATTCAGTCACTAAATCAATGGAACCTTCAAGTGATTGCGATCGATGAAGCTCATTGTATTTCACAATGGGGTCATGATTTTCGTCCAAGCTATTTACAGATGGCACAAACGTTAAATCAATTAGCGCATCGTCCAGTCGTTATTGCCCTAACTGCTACTGCCACTGTGCCTGTAGCTGAAGACATCAAAAGACTGTTAAAGATTCCATCTGAAAATCATATCCAAACTGGTTTTTCGCGGGAAAACCTCCGTTTACAGGTAGTAAAAGACCAGAAGAAAGAACAATATTTAATTGAATATTTACGGATCAATCAAAAACAATCGGTGATTATCTATGCGGCGACTCGCAAAGAAGTGGACCATATCTATCATTTGTTAACAAAATTCCATTTTAAGGTCGGACGCTATCACGGTGGGATGAGCGAAAATCAGCGTACAGAAGTACAAGAAGATTTTTTGTATGATCGCATAGAACTATTAGTTGCTACGAATGCTTTTGGTATGGGAATCAATAAAAGCAATATTCGTTTCGTCATCCACTATCAAATCCCGGGTTCGTTGGAAGCTTATTACCAAGAAGCAGGACGCGCTGGACGAGATGGGCTTTTAAGTGAAGCAGTTTTATTATTTGCTCCTCAAGATATCAAGGTTCAGAAATTTTTTATTCAACAATCGCAACGTGAAGAAGCACAAAAACAAAAAGAATATGAAAAATTAAAAGCGATGACTGAATATGTCTACATTGAATCTTGTTTGCAACAATATATCCTGGCTTATTTTGGTGAAAAAAGTCTTCCCTGTGAAAGATGTGGAAACTGCTTAGACGAGCGAGAGTTAGTTGATGTGACGACTGAGACACAAATGGTTTTATCTTGCTTAAAGCGTATGGGTGAAATTTATGGTAAACAATTATTAATGAAGGTGTTAGCTGGTTCTAAGGAACAGAAAGTGAGATCTCTAGGGTTTGAAAACTTAACCACATATGGATTATTAAAAAAATGGACACAAAAAGATATCTTACAATTAATTGAATATCTAATATCTGGTGGCTATTTGCTTTCGATGAATGGAGAGTACCCAATATTGAAAGTAACAGAGCTTGGTATCAACGTGTTAAAAGGTAAACAAAAAGTATTTAAGAAAGAAGCGAAAAAAGTGCAGCAGCTTTCTGACGAGACATCAGATACTTTATTTGAAGCGTTGAGAGAACTACGTACTGATTTAGCTGTTGAAGCTGGGGTACCTCCATATGTCGTTTTTTCTGATGCAACCCTAAAAGAAATGAGTCAAATTCGACCAAAAGATCGGCTATCTTTGTTACAAATAAAAGGTGTGGGTCAGAGTAAATTGGATAAATATGGTGAGGCATTTTTGGCTGTCATACAGGCAGAATAAACAATTACTTGGTACATTTCTGTCTGTGCATATATAAGGTATTCAAATAGTAAAAAAACAGAAAATTACCAATAGAAAACTGGGAATTTTCCCCGTTAGAATTTCAAGTATGTTATAATAAATAAACGTTAGAATGGGGGTAGTCGTAGATGGATTCTCTGTCAAACGAATTTGCGGTTCAAGTGTTAAAGGATGAAGCAGAACGAATCAAACGCTTGATCAAAAATCAAAAAAATAGTCTTTGTATCTCACAATGCAAGGCGTTTGAAGAAGTAGTAGATACACAAATGTATGGCTTCTCACAGCAAGTCGGATTTGCGATTCGTGTGGGAATAATTGATAAAACTGAAGGTCAGCTATTGCTGAGTGAATTAGAGCGTGAACTGAACCGATTATATAGTGAAGTTTACCAAGAAAATTACGATAAAAAAGAAATTGGCAAGGAGGAATAAACTTGCCTAAGAAAGTAAAAAAAAGGCATTTATTAAATTATAGTATTTTGATCCCTTATTTGATTTTATGTATTGTGGGATTGATCATGGTTTATAGCTCATCATCTTATTTGTTATTAGAAACTGGAAATAGCCCAACTGCTTCTTTTTTCAACCAAAGTTTATTTTGGGTAATTAGTTTGGTTGCTATTGGTTTTCTTTATAAAATGAAAACAGAGGTACTGAAAAATCAACGATTGATTATGGCAGCGATAGCTGTGCTGACTATTTTACTTTTGATTGTTTTATTTTTTGGAGAAGAAAGAAACGGAGCAAAAGGTTGGCTTCAAATTGCGGGATTTTCGATTCAACCAGCAGAATACTTAAAAATCATTGTGATCTGGTACTTAGCATTGACGTTATCTAAACGACAAAAAAGCATTCAAAAAGATTTTGTGCCAACAGTTAAAAGACCAATGTTACTAGTACTTGCCCTTACAGCATTAGTTGCTATCTTACCTGACTTCGGGAATGCTACAGTCATCTTTTTGATCATTTTAGTCTTGCTTTTAGCAAGTGGCATCAATTATGTGTATACTTTGATTGTCGGCTTTGGTGGAGTTGGTTTAAGTATCTTAGCGATTTGGCTAATCAATATTACGCATGGGAAATTTTTCCCTGGGCGCTTACAGTATGTATATAACCGATTTGCTATTTTCCAGAATCCTTTTTCTGATGAATTAAACAAAGGTCATCAATTAGTCAATGGTTACTACGCGATGTTTAATGGCGGTCTTTTTGGCAGAGGATTAGGAAATAGCATCCAGAAAAAAGGTTTTTTACAAGAAGCCCAAACGGATTTTATTTATGCCATTGTGGTGGAAGAGTTAGGTGTGATCATGGGGATTTTGATCCTTGCCTTACTATTTTTTATGATTGCTCGTATTATTTTAGTAGGTATCCGCTCAAAAGATCCTTTTAATTCTTTGTTATGTATCGGAATCGGCGCAATGTTTCTGATTCAAGTGTTTGTCAATCTTGGAGGAATCACGGGTGTGATCCCTTTGACAGGGATCACATTCCCGTTTTTGAGTCAAGGTGGCTCTAGTTTATTGATGCTATCCATATGTATTGGGTTTGTATTGAACGTTAGTGCAGATGAAAAACGTAAAAGTTTAGGTTTATACTAAAAAGATTTAGGAGTGGTTCGATGGAAAAAGTTTTAGTTGCTAACAGAGGAGAGATTGCAGTACGTGTGTTTCGGGCATGCACAGAATTAGGAATTAAAACTGTCGGTATCTACGCAAAAGAAGATGAATATTCCGTACACCGGTTCAAAGCGGACGAAGCGTATCTAGTAGGTGAAGGAAAAAAACCAATTGACGCTTACTTAGATATAGAGGGAATCATTTCAACTGCAAAATCATGCGGAGCAGATGCGATTCATCCAGGTTATGGCTTACTATCTGAAAATCTAAGCTTTGCAAAGCGCTGCAAAGAAGAAGGAATTACTTTTGTAGGACCAGACTTACATCATTTGGCTATTTTCGGCGATAAAATAAAAGCAAAATCAGCAGCACTTGAAGCTGGAATTGCTTCAATTCCAGGAACTGATGGACCTGTGGCAAGTGTTGAGGATGCGTTGGCATTTGCGGAACGTTATGGTTATCCGATCATGATCAAAGCAGCTTTAGGTGGCGGCGGTCGAGGTATGCGTGTAGTTCACGATGAAAAGAGTGCACGTGAAGGCTATGAACGTGCAAAAAGTGAAGCAAAAGCAGCTTTTGGTAGTGATGAAGTTTATGTAGAAAAATACATTGCTAATCCAAAACATATTGAAGTCCAGATTTTAGGGGATCAACATGGAAATGTGATTCATTTATTTGAAAGAGATTGTTCTGTTCAAAGACGTCACCAAAAAGTAGTAGAGGTAGCACCGTGTATTTCAATGTCTGTTGAACAACGTCAACGTATCTGTGAAGCAGCTGTACAATTGATGGCACATGTAGGGTATGTCAATGCAGGTACCGTAGAATTTTTAGTGGAAGGCGAAGATTTTTATTTCATAGAGGTAAATCCAAGGATTCAAGTGGAACATACGATTACTGAAATGATTACAGATGTTGATATCGTAACTACTCAATTATTGATTGCACAAGGAAAAGATTTACACAAAGAAATCGGATTGCCATACCAAGAGGATATTACATTGAATGGTTCGGCCATCCAATGTCGGATTACAACAGAAGATCCACTGAACCATTTCTTACCAGATACAGGAAAGATCGATACCTATCGATCACCCGGCGGTTTTGGTGTTCGTTTAGATGTTGGAAATGCGTATGCAGGGTATGTTGTTACACCGTATTTTGATTCATTATTGGTAAAAGTATGTACCCATGCAGCCGATTTTGAGACAGCGATTCAAAAAATGACACGTTGTTTAAAAGAATTTCGGATTCGTGGAGTAAAGACCAATATACCATTCATGTTAAACGTGATTTCTCATCCTAAGTTTCAATCTGGTCATGCGAAAACAACTTTTATCGATAACACGAAAGAACTATTTGAATTTCCACGCTTACGTGATCGTGGCAATAAAACAATGAAATACATTGGGGAAATTACAGTGAATGGTTTTCCAGGTATTGAGAATGGGGAAAAATCATTTTATGAAGCGCCTCGTTTACCGAAAAATTTGATCAAACGTTCGGATTATCTTACTGCTAAAAATATCTTAGATACCGATGGCGCAGATGAATTAGTATGCTGGATCAAGTCACAAGAAAACTTATTATTAACAGATACGACCTTTAGAGATGCACATCAAAGTTTACTAGCGACTCGTGTTCGTACGAAAGACTTTAAAGGAATTGCCCAATTAACAGGAGAAGGCTTACCTGAATTGTTTTCAAGTGAAATGTGGGGAGGCGCAACTTTTGATGTAGCGTATCGCTTCTTGAATGAAGATCCTTGGCAAAGATTAAGAAAAATCCGTTCTTTAATGCCAAACACACTTTTACAAATGCTATTTAGAGGATCAAATGCAGTGGGCTATTCCAATTATCCGGATAATGTATTAGCTGAATTTGTCAAAGAAGCCGCTATACAAGGAATCGATGTCTTTCGAATTTTTGATAGTTTAAATTGGATACCACAAATGGAAAAGAGTATCCAAGCAGCTCGTGATACAGGTAAAATTGCAGAAGCAGCTATTTGTTATACTGGAGATATCAATGACCCAAGCCGTGCGAAGTACGACGTACAGTATTATAAAAATATGGCAAAAGAGTTAGAACAACTTGGTGTGCATATCATTGCAATCAAAGATATGGCTGGACTTCTTAAACCACAGGCTGCTTATCGATTGATTAGTGAATTAAAAGAAACGATTGATTTACCGATCCATCTGCATACTCATGATACAAGCGGAAATGGTATCATTACGTATTCAGCAGCAACGAAAGCGGGGGTAGACATCGTTGACGTTGCCATGAGTGCCATGAGTGGAAATACTAGCCAGCCTAGTATGAGTAGCTTGTACTATGCTTTAGTCAACGGCCCTCGATTGCCTGAGATTAATATTCAAAATGCGCAACAGCTGAATCACTATTGGGAAGATGTACGAATGTATTATAAACCATTTGAAAATGGATTGAATGCGCCTGAAACAGAAGTTTATATGCATGAGATGCCTGGCGGTCAATACTCAAACTTACAACAACAAGCAAAAGCAGTTGGTCTAGGGAATAAATGGGACGAAATCAAGCAGATGTACCATACAGTCAATTTGATGTTTGGTGATATTGTGAAAGTAACTCCTTCTTCAAAGGTAGTAGGGGACATGGCTTTGTTCATGGTCCAAAATAATTTGACAGAAGAAGATATCTACGAAAAAGGAGAAGCTTTGAGTTTTCCTGAATCTGTGATTACGTTCTTTCAAGGCGAATTAGGTCAACCAGTAGGCGGTTTCCCTGAAAGACTACAAAACATCATTCTTAAAGGTCGGCCAGCTATTACTGAACGTCCAGGTGCTTTAGCAAAACCTGTTGATTTTGACCAAATCAAAGCAGAACTAACTAAAAAAATCGGTTATGAGCCAAAGCAAGAAGAGGTTCTAAGTTATTTGATGTACCCACAAGTATTTTTGGATTATCAGAGTGCTTACAATCAATATGGTGATGTAACTTTACTGGATACACCTACATTTTTCCAAGGAATACGCTTAGGTGAAACGATCAATGTTCAAATTGAAAAAGGAAAGATTTTGATTATACGTTTAGATGAAATTGGCGAACCAGATATTGAAGGAAATCGGGTATTATTCTTTAATTTAAATGGGCAACGACGTGAGGTTACTGTAAAAGATCATTCTATCATCAGTACTGTACAAACCCGAGTAAAAGCTGAACCAACAAACAGAGAACATATTGGAGCAACAATGTCGGGCTCTGTGTTAGAGGTACTAGTTAAAAAAGGTGATTTTGTCAAAAAAGGCGATACTTTGATGATTACTGAAGCTATGAAAATGGAAACAGCGATCGAAGCTCGCTTTGATGGTGAAGTTACGCATGTTTATGTAGCCAACGGTGACCCGATTGCTTCTGGCGATTTATTGGTCGAGGTAGTTGAAAAATAAAGGTGGGGAGAAAATGAAAAGGCTAGGTTTGTTTGGTGCAATATTGTTGTCAGTGATCATTGCATTTTACATGCAGCCAGTATTGTTTCCTCCTGAACTTGAGGCAAAGAAAAGCCCAGAACAACAGATTCAAAATCAGATGACTGCGTGGAAATACCAGAAGCTTCAGGCAACTGGTTTTTCTGCGTATGTTGGAAAATCGGTTGCTCAGCTAGAACAGCAGTATGGAAAACCCTATGACTACTTAACCAGTGGCTTTGGTTTTGAAACAAGGTATTATAAAGATCAAATCAACCATTTATCCATTGAAGCCAACATTGAAAATGAACAAGTTTCAACAATTAAGGTATTAAGTGCTGATAAAGAAGCTACTGTACCTTTTAAATTAGGAATGACTATGCAAGATCTAACAGAAATTACAACTATTTATACGAACTTTAACTTTAAATATCATGAGAATGAAATTGGTATTGAATTGATGGAAGAAGATATGCATTATCGACCATTGATTGCCTTCGATAATGAAACGTTTGCCATTTTGTTCTTTGATCAAAGTAGTAATGATCTGTTTTCAATCGTTTATTTAAATAAAGATAGTTTATTAAAATTATTGCCTTATCAGGTCTTTGGCGAAGGGCTCCCCCAATATAAGATAGAGGAGCAAATTTATTGGGCTAAAGTGAACCGAGCAAAAGAAGTTCATAGTTTCCAATTACTAAATCAATTAAGACAATTAGATGAATTGCCACTATACAAAAAGACGACCACTTTTACCACTCAAACCGAATTGCTTTTAAATGATTATCTTGATAATCCGCAAGATATTTTGTCGAAAGAACGATTAAATGAATGGCAACACACGAATGGAAGCGCAAAAACGACGACTAAATTCTCATTTACTAATGATGAATTAAATACATTTATTGCTAGAAGAAAGCTCCCACAGGCAAATGGAATGTTTTCCCATCCGGTAATTGATCCTACGTTTACTTTTTTGTTTTTATATAGTGACCCTTATTATCATGATCGTTTTTTAGTAAAGACATCTGATTTGTTAGGCATTGCTTTTTCAAAAGAAAATATGTTGGTTTTATTGCAAAAAGAAGTGAAGGAGAGTACCGAGAGCAGTGATAATTAATGAAGAATTATTCGAACTAGAAGATCAGTGTAAACGTTTGTCCAGATCTATAAAAGAAAGTAAAACGATGAAAAAATATTTGGAAGCAAAAGAAACTATGGAACAATCCAAGGATGTAAAATTGCTGATAGCTGATTTTTTATTAAAAAAAGAGCAATACGAAAAAATAGCATCTTATCAAAATTATGCTCCTAGATTTCGTGAGACACAAATTGCTGTAAGGAAAGCCAAACGAGAACTTGATCTTAATGAACAAGTAGCTGACTTTCGTTTTATGGAAACAGAATTACAAAAAATATTAGATAAAATCTGTCAACAAATTGCTGAATCGATTTCGTTAACTATCAAAATAAATGCGGGAAATCCTTTTTTTGAAAAAAGTAGGCATAGTGGATGTGGAGGTAACTGTCATGGATGAAAAAAATGAATTTCAACTAACTAAACGTCGAGGGCTGATTGTTTGGGTATATAGTTTAAAACAACTAAAAAATTTGAAAAAGTTTGGTTTACTTCATTATGTTTCACGTAAAACGAAATACGTTGTACTTTACTTAAATGAAGAAACATTTGAAAAAACAGAAGAACGTATCAAAAAACTGCATTTTGTTCGCCGTGTTGAACGTTCTTATCGACCAGATGTCAAAATGAATTTTTTTGAAAAAAACGATTCAAAACAAGTAGATAGAGATGAAGGCTTTGAAATTGAAGAAATCAATACGAAAATACGATTAGCCGATCATGTTTTTTAAGAATTACTCAAGCAGTTGTTTAGTTCATCAATAAAAAAAGATAAAAATAACTTGTGAAAGCACGAAATAGAGTACCAACCAAGTTTTTTTATCTTTTTTTTTTGGTATACTGAAAGCAGTACAATTTTTAAAGGGAGTGAGTAAATGCGAGTCATATCAGGAAATTATGGTGGCCGTCGTTTAAAAAGTTTATCAGGGGTAAATACACGCCCAACAACTGACAAGGTAAAAGAGTCGATTTTTAATATGATCGGTCCTTATTTTGATGGAGAAGAAGTATTAGACTTATTTTCTGGTAGTGGCAGTTTAGCTATTGAAGCAGTCTCTCGTGGCTGTGGACACGCTGTTTGTGTAGATAAAAATTATCAAGCACTAAAAGTCATCAAAGAAAATATTGAGATAACTAAAGACCCAGAAAAATTCACTACCTTAAAACTTGATGCAGATAAAGCTATTGGTAAATTAGCAATTGCTCATAGAAAGTTTGATTTTTTATTCCTTGACCCACCTTATGCAAAACAAAAAATAGTAGATCAAATTATAAAAATGACTGAATACAATCTTTTTAGAGAATCAGCTATTATTGTATGTGAAACGGATAAAAGCGTTGAACTTCCTGAAAAATTGCTTATTTTAAACAAATAAAAAAACAAATATACGGTATTACTTCTGTGACTATTTACAGAAAAGAGGAGGAAGAATGAAAAAAGCATTATTTCCTGGAAGTTTTGATCCCTTAACCAATGGGCATTTGGATATGATTGAACGAGCAGCAAAAATGGTTGATGAAGTAATTGTTGGGGTATTTGTGAATACTTCGAAAAAAAACTTATTTACGATTGAGGAAAAAGTCGATTTGATTAGCCAATCAGTCAGACATATTCCAAATGTCAAAGTCATCCATCAAGAAAATCAACTAACAGTAGAAACCGCAAGAGATTTAAATATCAAGACAATTATTCGTGGCATCCGTAATGTCAAAGATTTTGAATACGAGCGTGATATAGCGAAAATGAATCATCACCTAAATCAAGAAGTGGAAACACTCTTTTTATTAGCGAAACCAGAATACAGCCATGTGAGCTCAAGCCTTTTAAAAGAAGTTTTGTATTTTGGCGGAGATGTGAGTATTTATCTTCCTGATGTCATCAATGAAGCCTTAGCTATAAAGCGTGAAAAAAATGGACTTTAAAAAATGGTTAAAAACGATTCTGGTTATTTTTCTGGGAATCTTTATTCTTGGATTCATGATTGTTCCACTGCCATATTATGTTGAAGCGCCTGGTGCGACCATTAATCTAAAAGAACTGATCACTGTGAATGGACAAAAAGACAAAGAATCTGGCTCATTTTCATTGACTGCCGTTGGTATTAGCCAGGTAACTGGTTTTTTAGCGGTTAAGGCAAAACTATCTCCGTTTGAAGATGTGATTAGTGCAAAAGAGCTAACAGGGGGAGCAACAAGTGAAGAATATAATCAAATCCAACAATATTACATGGAGTCTTCACAAAATGCAGCAATCGAACAAGCCCTTAAATTGGCTGATTTTCCTTATAAAATGGAATTTAAAGGAGTGTATGTCATGAATATTGAAAAAAATTCGAATTTCTATGGAAAATTAGCGGTAGGAGACACCGTTACAAAAGTGGATGGTCAGACATTTAAAAGCGCCGAAGCATTCATGAAATACGTAAAAAGCCAAAAAATTGGCGATGTAGTAACAATCACCTATCTTCGTGATGGAAAACAAAATGAAACTTCTGGAAAACTAATTGAATTACCAACAGATAAAAAAGCTGGGATTGGTATCACATTAACGGATCATACTGAAATCAAGTCAGACACAAATGTTTCAATTAATTCAGGCTCGATTGGCGGACCATCTGCGGGATTGATGTTTACTCTTGAAATCTATGAACAATTGACTGGTGTCAATCTACGGCAAGGAAAAGAGATTGCTGGTACAGGGACGATTAATAGCATGGGTGAAGTGGGTCGTATTGGTGGGATCGATAAAAAGGTTGCTAGCGCAGATAAAGCTGGGATAGAGATTTTCTTTGCACCTAATGATCCGATTTCAAATGAAATCAAGAAAGAATACCCAGAAATCCAATCAAATTATGAAGAAGCAAAAGCAGCAGCAAAGAAATTAAATACAAAGATGAAAATCATACCAGTTAAAACGGTACAAGATGCGATCAACTATTTAGAAAAAATGAAGTAAAGAGGTCTCAAGGTTCTATCATTTGTATTTAGAGGATAAAATATCAAATAAAAAGAACGATTAAAAAATAGTGGGAAAATCTGAAAATATTTTTTATTTTTGTGATTTTTTCGCTTTTTTGTGCAAAAATGACTGGATAGTTTTTTCAAAGACTTTTTCACTGATTCAAGTCAAGAGAGGATCATAGTTACAGGAAGAAATACGTCATCGAACAAAATTGATTCAAATTATAAAAAAGTAAATGAAAAAAATTTCTTACGTATTTATTCATGAAGGGCACGATAATCAGCGCTCTAAAATTTAAAGAAGGAGGTATTATTTTTACCTACAGAGGAGTAAATATAGCTAAATACCAAAAAATAAAAAAGTGGGCGTAGACTGAAAGAATGATGAGATAAATTGAATGAAAAAAATCTATTATAAAATCTGTGCTTCACCAAAGCTTATTCTTTGTGGAGTGTTATTTATTTTTGGAATAGCAACGCTTTTCGGGTGGGTTAGACAAGTTGCCTATCAAAATAAGGGAAAGCCACTTTTGACGGAACATTCAAATGATGAGTTACTAACAGAGGTTACTCAAGAAAAGCAACATCCTGAGGAACTGGTTGAAGAAACAAGTAAAACAGCAAATCAAATGATTTATGTGGATGTAAAAGGAGCTGTAAACAAACCGGGTATGTACACTTTCTCTATAGAAGCTCGTGTTTATGATGTGATACAAAAATCAGGAGGTTTGACTGCGATGGCAGATGAGAAACAAATCAATCTTGCTGCCAAAATAACAGATCAGCAATTGATATACGTCCCGGAAATAGGAGAAGAGCTAACAGAAACACAAACGAAAGGAGGACAATTAGGGGATACAGGTATATCTATGCCAACTGATAACGATGAAAAAATCAATTTAAATACAGCGGATCTTATAGGATTACAGCAAATACCAGGTATCGGTGAAAAAAAAGCACAAGAAATCATTCAGTACAGACAAGAAAATGGCTCGTTCAAAAGTATCGATGAACTACAAGAAATATCAGGAATTGGCCAAAAGACAGTTGAAAAAATTAAAAACTTCGTTACAATTACTGGGGAATGATGCCATTACTTAAGAGAAAAGGATACTAGAAACAAACGATTGCTTTTTTCTAATATCCTTTTTAAATTGTTTGAGTGAATGTTAGCGATGTAAAAAACTTCCATGATGGCGTATTTGACCGTACAGAAAGACTGGTGTTCATTAACCGTTTTGAAAAGCGTAATTAGAAAGCGTTGACAAATAATCACTAATCGCTATAACGAGGGTGTATTAGTGGACAAGGGCGTCTGCTGATCCTTTTGAAAACTAGCTATCAAAGAAGATACAATAAATGTATACTTATGAGGTTTCAGGGAAAGAGGTGTGAATCCTCTACAGACCTACCTACTGTATGGTGGATGAAAAGAACCACAGAATGATTCTATTCTGGAAGGATTGGGAGTAAAGTGAGTCGTTCTTTTAAACTTCTGGAATGAAAAACATAGCTAAACCATTTTTGATAATTTGAAAAATTAAGTATAAAATGATTTGAAAATATGATAACTTTAATGCAGGTATTACATCCTGTTGATGTATCGTTCTCTTTTTGAAGGGAGACTGGCAAAGAAAGATTTTAAATTGAAAAAGTGCTGAAACCAGTTATCTAAAATAGGCTTAGAAAAAGATTTGTTTCTGTTGGTCTCTGAAAAGGAATGTCCACAATTTCTTGCTAGACCATTTGGGAACCCAAATGTGAATAACAGAAAGTAAGAAGAAAAACAAAAGGAAATGGTGGCTAATCATTTGGAATAACATTAAACACATCATTCGTTAAAATACGTATATTTATTGTGTAAGTGGTTATAAACAAAATTTTAAAGTTTTACCAAAGTAGAAGCGAACCACCGGATAAAATGCTAACTTAAAATGAAGTCATACGTTGATAATGATAGCTACCAATCATAAAAATGTTAACCATTTACCATTTAGTAAGAATTTAGGAGGAAAAATCAGCATGTTAAATCAACAAGGTCAGGATATCAATGATTTAAACAATATTAAACAGAATAGAAAACAGCGTATTCCATGGGATCAATATTTTATGGCACAAGCAGTATTATTATCTTTAAGAAGTACGTGTACGAGATTGGAAGTCGGTGCGACTTTAGTAAAGGAGAAACGGATTATTGCCGGAGGATATAATGGCGCAGTCATTGGTGATGCTCATTGTATTGATGAAGGATGCTACGTTGTAGACAATCATTGTCTGCGAACGATCCATGCAGAAATGAATGCTCTGTTACAATGCGCTAAATTAGGGATTCCCACTGAAGGAGCAGAGATTTATGTGACTCATTTTCCTTGCTTAGTATGTACGAAAGCATTATTACAAGCAGGAATCAAGAAAATCAACTATTTACATGATTATCGTAATGATCCGTATGCTCAATCTTTATTCAAACAATTAGGTGTGAGTGTACATCAAGTCTTTTTAGACTCTACACACTTTTCTAAGCTACAAAAAGAGTTATCAGGAGAACATGTTTAGCGAATTTTGCGACCAAGTGCAAAATCGATTGGTTTTTCCAGCGATTTCTTCGATTTTTATTTGTCTGATTTACTACACAGGTGGATGGTTTAATCGTTTGATCTTCGTTGGATTTTTTTTGTTTTTTTTACTAAAGGAAAGTAAAGCGTTGTTGTACATTAGTCTATTTTGTAGTTTCACAATTTTATTTTTCTGCTGGCTAAAAGAAACTGAACCAATTGAAATTGATCATAAAAATGTGACTGAACGGGTAATGGTTTTTCCAGATACCGTAAAGTTAAATGGTGATTGGGTCACGTTTGTTGGACGAACGATCAATAAGCAAAAGATTCATTTAAGTTATCTTGCTAAATCTGAGAAAGAACGTAATTCCTTTCTTGCATTGAGAAGTGAAGCAGTTGAGATCGTGGTTTCAGGTGATTACCAAGCACCACAACAACAACGAAATAAATATACGTTTGATCAAATAAATTATGATAAAGTTCATCGGATCAAAGGGCGCTTTCAAATCAGTCAATTCAAAGAAACCTTAAAAAAAAATACTTGGAAAAATTTTTTCTCTCGAAAACGAGGAAAATGGATGACCTTTATTCAAAAGAATTTTCCAAGTAAAACAAGCATCTATATGAATGCGCTCTTATTCGGGCACAAAGCTAGCCAATTTATACAATCGGAAAAAATATATCGAGAAAGCGGTTTGCTGCACCTATTTAGTTTATCTGGTATGCACTTACAGACTTATCTGGGAGGCATTTATTATCTTTTTCGTAGAGGAGGATGGACATTAGCGGGCAGTTTTATTCCCTTATGTTTCATCACACTTAGTTATCTTTTGTTAGCAGGTGGAACAATTTCGGTGATGAGAGCGGGTCTTTTATTTTTATTAAAGCTGACTTTAAAACTTTTTCAATGAAAACTTTCTTCGATGGATTGTTTTTCTATCACGTTATGGTTACTCCTACTGATTGAGCCTCTGTGTCTTTTTCAAGTAGGTGGTCAGCTCAGCATAGCAATCAGTTTTTTCATTCTTTTGTTACCGAAAAGGGTAAAATCAGTTAAACAAAGAATGGCATCCCTTATTTTATTTAGCATTGGACTTCTGCCATTTACTGCCTGGCATTTTTATGAGTGGGCAATCTTAGGCAGTGTCTTTACCGTTTTTTTGTCACCGATTTTTCTTACTATTTTGCTTCCATGTCTGGTATTCTTATTTCTCTTAGGTAATTATCTTCCGATGTTTATCCTAGAAATCTTCGAAATCATACTAGTAAGATTTGAAAATTTTCTTGAATTTTTTAGATTTTCAAATATAATTATCGGTCAGCCAAATTTTGGATTGATGATTTTTAGTATTCTTCTTCTGCTTTGGATCATTGAAACAAAACAAAATAACCCTTTGCAGTCTATTTTCTATGCAATGATTATTACTTGTCTTTTTATAGGCTCTCGTTTTTTTCAACTAGGCTCTAGTATCACTTTTAGTGATGTGGGGCAAGGAGATAGTATTTTTTTCGTTGCACCTTTTAAAAAAGAAACGATCATGGTCGATACTGGCGGGAAAGTAACATTCCAAAAGGAAGGTTGGCAAGAACGGATCGTCAGACCTCATGCAGAGTACAATCTTATTCCTTTTTTAAAAGGTCAAGGAATCAGTCGAATCAACAAGTTGATTTTGACACATGATGACTTAGATCATGTGGGCGAGCTAGCAACGCTTGAGAAACATTTTAAAATTGATGCGATTTATATTGGTCAAGGAGCCGGAAAACATGCACTGCTCAATCAACAGTTAAAGAGCTTTATAAAAAACGGAACAACGATCTATGAGGTCAAGCAAGGGGATCAAATCAACGGTTATTTTGATTTCTTTGTTTTGTCACCGGATAAAAAAGGATCGGGGCACGTTATCCTTTTTTAAAAGCAGATGTAATAAAATTAGGACATCATGGGAGCCGTACTTCAAGTAGTCCTAAGTTTATTGAACAATTAAAAGCAACTTACGGCATTATTTCATGTGGAGAGAATAATTCATTTGGACATCCTCATCAAGAAGTACTGTCTGTTATGGCTGAACAACAAATGATTGACTTACGGACGGATAAAAAAGGAGCGATTTCATTTAAATGGCATCCGTTATGGTACCCTGAAGGAAGGATTGAAACAATGATAGACTAGTAATTCATTCTCACTAATGGTAGGATTGATTTGAAAGTGGTGAAAGACATGAGTATTCAAGCAGATTTGCAAAAAATCCGTAAAGAAAAACTTGCTCCTTGCTACCTTATCTTAGGAACGGAAAAATATTTGCAAGACCAAGTAAGGACAGAAATTTTAAAAAAAATTCAAATCGATAGTCAAGATGATTTAAACTTTTTGAGTTTTGATATGGAAAATGCCAGCCTTGATGAGGTGATAGCAGAAGCCGAGACACTGCCTTTTTTTGGTGAACAACGACTAGTGTTTGTAGAGAACCCCTATTTTTTGACCGCTGAAAAGATCAATAATGGAATTGAACAAAATACTGACCTATTCATAAGTTATTTGAAAAAACCATTAGAATCAACAGTTCTCGTCTTTTTTGCGCCGTATGAAAAATTGGATGAACGGAAGAAGATCACCAAACAACTAAAAAAAACAGCGGTCACAATAAATGTCCAGCAATTAAATGAAAAAGAAGTACGTCAATATTTATCTAATACACTTGAAAATACGCCGATTACCATGGACCGAAAAGCAATTGATTTATTCCTGCGCTTGACAGATCTTAATTTATCGAAAATGATGGGAGAACTAAATAAGCTACTCCTTTACGGTCAACAGCAGTCACTTATTACAGCCAAAGAAGTGGAACAATTAGTACCTAAGACATTAGAACACAACCTTTTTGATATGACTCAATATATTTTGTCTGGTAGCACAGAACAAGCGTTAAGACTATTTGACGATTTAACTACGCAGGGTGAAGAAACTATCAAAATAAATGCAATTTTGCTATCGCAAATACGTTTATTTTTACAGACGAAATTTTTAATGAAAATCGGCTATCAACAAGCGAACATTGATGAGACATTAAAAATACATCCATACCGAGTAAAACTGGCGATGCAAGAAGTGCGCAAGTATGATGAAAAAATCTTAAGACAATTGTTTGATGACCTTGTGGAAATGGATTACCAAATCAAAAGTGGGAAAATTGAAAAAGAGTTGAGCTTTCAATTATTTATTTTACGAACGGGAGAACTATTAAGGAAATAAAATGATAAAGATAAATCTACTTATGATTGGAGAGTCGAAGTAAGTTCGATATTCTCACAATTTACTTATTTGTATAATAAGCCAGTGTTTAAAAAATGGGTT
Source organism: Enterococcus lacertideformus (assembly GCA_015680865.1). Lineage (GTDB taxonomy): Bacteria > Bacillota > Bacilli > Lactobacillales > Enterococcaceae > Enterococcus_B > Enterococcus_B lacertideformus. Next base: position 62,008 of record JADAKE010000015.1, read on the forward strand.
TTCATTTTGTTAGGCATGCGCTCCAATGTAAAAAACCTGAGACAAAAAATCTCTTAGGTTTTTTACATTAAAATTGTGAAATGTAGTTTAACGAGTAGACTAATCAATGTAGATGAGCAATAAATACATTCATTTAAGAGAATGTTAATAGCTTTTATTATCGTTGAAATCTAAAACTATTGCTTTTTATGTCAAGAACATTTTTACCTATAACTATTGCTTTATTGTTTGACTTTTTTTTAATCCCTTCGAGAAATTATCTACTTGCAATTCGTTTTTTAAATTTGGGTTTAGTTGGAGCAACTGACTTAATTCTTGCAACTCATCTGATTCTGCTTTACTCTTTTGTTCAACATTCGCTTGGTTTATTGCTTCATAAAACTCATTATTTATAAGTTTGTGTATATTATTTTGAGTTAGCGCATCTGTACGTCTTGGATATGTAGCACTCTTTTTATTTTTTTGCTCTTTTTTCCTAATTTCTTCATTCTTCATTTTTTTTCCAAAAATTTGTCCCATTAAACTTCTCCTACCTTTCTATTGATAGAATAAGTAAAAAATAAAGGAACAAAAAAACTATTATTTCTGAAATAAAAAAATATAATTTCGTATGTTTTATTCATAGCAAGTATCAACCAAACCATTTCTTAAATAGTTTTTATAAGAGAGATTGATCTGGATTTTTAAGCATAAGGACTACTAGGAAAAATTTGGGGCTAAATAAAAAAACCGGCCGTAGCCGATTTCCTTATTTAGCGATTTTTTTGCTTAAACGAGATTTGTCACGGTTAGCTTTGTTTTTATGGATTAGACCTTTTGTTTCAGCCATATCAATAGCTTTAACAGCTTCTTTATATAACGCATCTACGTTTTCAGCACCTGAAGCTACAGCATCTTCAAATTTTTTGATTGCAGTACGCATAGCGCTTGTTTGAGATGAATTTTTAACGTTCGCAGTTTCGCTTGTACGAACACGTTTGATTGCAGATTCAATGTTTGGCATTAGTTTAACCTCCGATAAATTAAGTTCTTACGCGTGTGACCGCATAATTCAACATTCATTATTATACCTAAATCAGGTAATCTTTGCAATATGAACATGACAAGTTTTTTTCCTTAACACTAAAAGAAGGACATGTCTTTCTTTTAAACTAGTGTTTTGCTACCTTCAAATAGAAATAAAAAACGCTATCGTGGGAGACAATAGCGTTTAACCAAAGCAGATAAAGAGTTCTTTTTTAACAAAATTTGAATGGAATGCTTGGTACTTGAACATTATATAACAAAGCAAACTGTTTGCAAAGCTTTTTTTGAAAAGGGATACTTCTTTTGAAAATAGAACAATTGTAACGATGCCATTTCTTAGTTATTTTATAACCGTTACTCATTGGTATCGCTAAAGTTATTCTGGAGTGCCGATAATTTTAATATATTCATCAATATTTTTGATAATCATTTTTTTTATGACTAATTGATTTCGTCGATTCCACTTTCCACTAACTTCTAAAATATATTTGTTTAAGGGGAGTCGTAAGATATACTTTGCCAGATAGCGATCTTTAAGTAGGCCGTTGATTACTCGATCTTCGAGCTGAAGATTTAAACCAGTAAGCATCATTGGTTGTTCTTGTAAAACATAAGTATCAATTAAAAGACCTTCAAAGGTTTCCATGAGCGTCTTCCTTTCTATAAATGAAACATATGAGCAAACTCATACAAAAAGTAAAGTTGTTCTGCATTCTAGTATAACAAAAAAAGGAAGAAGGAGCCAAAAAGAAATGAGAATTATTTAATAAAGTTTCAGTAAACACTTGGTTTAGATAATTTAGAAAAGAAGGATATGTCAAAACATGATAAAATATCCGCCCAGTAAAATCGGTTAAGACCTTATCAGACGGATCATCAAGATAAAAAATAGCTGGAAGAATAAAACAAGCTACTTTCGATTAATGGGTTAATAAAGATTAGCTATTTCTTCGTCCCCATTCTTTCACGCAAATATTAATTAAAATAAGTGTTGAATACATTTTGGATCAAGTCAGGGAATAGGAGATAAGATATACCTAGAATCAAAACAACAGCCAAGATAAACCAACCAATTGTGCCAATAAAATATTTTAATTTTTCTAACATAAGATCACCTCAAAATAAGTATATCACGAATATTTTAATTCTGATTGATACAACCCTTTGACTGATGCTACAGTTTATTATTTACTTAATGAAAGCAATTGTAAGAGACAATAGGTGATGCCTGAAGCAATCACGGGACCGGCTGCGATTCCTTTTAAAAAGACAACACCAAGAATCGTACCAAAAACTAAAGCTACGGTAATTTGTGGATCCGAAGCGATAAGGCCTACACCTTTAGAAGAAAGAACAGCAACTAAACCACCACAAAAAATAGCAATCCAGCCAATAGGTGACTTGAAGGTATCTAGTAGATCTTTCAAGCCAATCTCTCCTGTAGCGATAGGCACTAAAATAGCAGCGGTGATTATTGTTACACCAAGATTGATCCCTTTTCCTTGCAACCAAATAAGAAAGTCTTTTGATGTAGGGATCAATTTGATAAGTAAAATAAAACCAGTTGCAATGATTAAGCTTTGATTTTTAGAAAGCAATGCAACGAGCATGATTAGTCCAAGAAAAAGCCAACTTTCCATAAATAAAGAACCTCACTTTCTTGTAATCAATCATATCATTTTTTTTAGTGAGACAAAAGAGAGGTTCTTATTTGTGCTATCGAAGATCAAGTAGAAAGATGCGTAGGATGCAAAGGACAGTTAGTACACGGAGAAGCTTTTTTGCTAGGAACAGATAGGGGTTTTAATAAGCGTAAGCCATTTAAAATGACTAAAATCGTACTGCCTTCATGACCAATAACTCCAAATGGTAGACTCAAAAATTGGAGAAAATTAGATAGGATCAATAAGCAAATAACTAGTAAAGAAAAAATAATATTTTGCTTGATGATTTTTTTCATTTTAAGTGAAAGTCGGTGAGCGTAAGTCAATTTGGCTAAATCATTTTGTACCAAAACGATATCTGCGATTTCCATTGCTACATCGGTTCCTTCTCCCATTGCAATACCTAGAGAAGCCGTAGCAAGAGCAGGGGCATTATTCACACCATCACCGACCATTGCTGTAACAGGATAGGATTCTTTTTATAGCTTCGCATAACTTGTTTTTTCAGCAGGGGTACAATTCGCTAAAAGATTTTTGATGCCGATTTGTTCAGCTATCGCTGTTGCAGTACCTTGATTGTCTCCAGTAATCATGCTTGTTTGGATATTTTGGGTATTAAAATAGTCAATGACTTGAGAAGCGTTTGCTTTGGGTACATCTAGCAGACCAACGATTGCCATCAGCTGGTTATTTTTAGTCAAAGAAATAACTGTTTTTCCTTGTTGTTCAAGCAAGGAGATGGTGGTGCTCATTTCTTCATCAATCATACTTATGTTTTCTGGTTGCCATTTTCCGACAGTCCATTGATCTTCCTGATAAACGGTCTGTAAGCCAAAACCTGTAATTTCTTCGATTGGTAGTTGTTGGATATCCTTTGTCAAAGGACATTCAAAATGAGTAACGATTGCTTGCGCTAAAGGATGTGTTGTTTTTTTGTTCCATTGTCACTAAAAGCTGTTGACAAAGAGTCTTATATTTCAAAAAGTAACTGTCGGTGACCACTTACCTGTCTTATCAAAAGCAATGGCTTTTAAATCAGCAAATTGTTCCAAATGGATCCCACCCTTGATCAAAACGCCATTTCTTGCGGCATTTGATAAGGCAGCGAGAGTAGCTGGAGTAGCAGAAGCCACCAATGCACAAGGTGATGCCACGACTAATAAAACCATGCCACGATAGAAACTTTCTTGGAAACTCCAACCAAATAAGTAGTAAGAAACAAGGATCATCAATGGGACGATCAGTAGTACACATTTCACATAAGTGTTTTCAATCCGTGAGATAAAAGAAGCTGTTTTTGTGGGAGTATTTTGCGCATCTTCTACCAATTTGATAATTTTGGCAAACACGGTATCAGTACTCTTTTTGTTTACGCGAATGATGAAGGGATTTCCTTGATTAATGGTACCAGCATAAAGCTAATCATGTTGTGTCTTTTCTACAGGGACGGATTCTCCGCTGATTGTTGCTTCATCAATGGTGGCTTGCTGACTTTTACTTGTAGTGTATTCTTCTAGTGCACCGCTTAAACAAAAAATAAATGTTAACATAGCACCTTCGAAAAAGTCACCAATGATACAGGCACCGATAGCTTCTAGTGCCATTAGTAAATCTACATTTAAAGTGTTCTCATGCCAGAGTTCGATCAAGCCTTCTCGGGTTTGTTTATAGCCTCCAAATAAAATGGCTCCTAGATAAAATAGCAAACTTAAATAAGGGGCAATTCCTTGAGCAATAAGTCCTAAAACAATGAATGTGAAACAACCGATTGTCGGTGTAAATGTATGTTTTAAAATAGTCAATGTACATATCCTCCTTTTTAAAATTAATATAGCATACGAAAGGAGGTAATTGATAATGAAAATAGCTAAATGAGAACGATAATAATTATCAATTGATAATCCGGTCAGTTAAGTAGTTTTTTTTATAATAAATATAAAATATGTTATGTAAAATACGAGTTGCAGAAGTAATAATATGGGTACGCCGATTATGGAATTTGAGAAGGGACACATGTTATTAAGCTGAATATACGATATTTAAGAAGCAGTCCCTCAACATTAAGCAATAATTTTTCAAAGTATGAAAAGCTACTTAAGGAAACTATTTATTTGCTTGGAAGCAGAGTGATTCTTTTGTCTTAACCTATCTTAATTATTGGTTACATGGCGATAAACCAGTAACCGATTAAAATAATACCTAAAATGATACGATACCAACCGAAAACAGTAAAATCATTTTTCTTCAAATAACTCAATAAGAACTTGATTGCTAAAACAGAAACGACAAATGAAACAAGTGTACCAACTAAGAGTATGATCGTTTCTTCCATTTTAAAAGAGTTTCCTTCAGCTAAGTATTTCACGATCTTTAACCCACTGGCGCCAAACATAACTGGGATGCCTAAGAAAAATGAAAATTCTGTTGCAACAAATCTTGAAGCACCAATCAAAATAGCACCTAGGATCGTAGCTCCTGAACGAGAGGTTCCGGGAACTAAAGCCAATACTTGGAATAATCCTACAAGCAGAGCTGCTTGGTAAGTAAAGTCATTCAAGGTTGTCCAACGTGGCGTTTTGTTTTTATTTCTTTTTTCTACAAGAATAAAGGCTATCCCGTAAACGATCAACACGATCGCAACTGGCAGAAATTTATGGAAATGTTCTTCCAACCAATCATCTAAAGGTAATCCAATAATAATAGCAGGAATACAAGCGAAGACCACTTTAAACCAAAGTGTCCAAGTATCCTTTTTTTCTACAGCAGTTTTGCTTGGAGAAAAGGGGTTTAATTTATGGAAATATAAAACGACAACCGCTAAAATAGCTCCTAATTGGATGACAACATTAAACATCGTCATAAATTGAGTACTAGCATCTAATTTGATAAACTGATCTGCTAGAATTAAATGACCAGTACTGCTGATCGGCAACCATTCGGTAATCCCTTCGATAATTCCTAAGATGGCTGCTTTGATGATATTTGCAAAAAACATAATTACCTTCCTTCCCAATTAAAATACATTATTTAGTATACCGTTCTTTGCAATGAAAACCAAATGCTTTCTTCATATTAAGAAAAACTTGAGAAATAACGGAAAAAATTCATAACAGAAACTAGCAGCCAATTATTTTCCTTTTTTGTTTTTACAAGTAGGAAAATAATTGGCTGCTCGTCCATAAAACGATTGGTCTGATCAATTAGAAAAAATTATAGAAAAGAATTTCGCTGGTGTGTTTTTCCAGCTTCAATGTAACTTACATCATTGACATCGGTAATTGTGAATTTTCCATCTTTGTAAGTTACTTTCGTTACGCTGCCATTCAATAAACCAGCTCGGACAGGTTGATTTTCATCGATTAGATTCAATAAAAAACCAATTGTTAATCCATGAGAAACCACAAGAACATTTCCGCCACCATTTTTATCACAATGATGAGCAATATCTTCGAAACCAGACCAGACGCGATTTTTTAAGGTATCATAAGTTTCAGCCCATCCAGCAGTATCGAGATTATAAATAGCATTGGCAATTTGTTCAAAAGTCACTTCGGTGGTGAACATCTCATCATAGGTCTTGAAATTTAACACACGAGGGATAACTCCCCACATCTCCATATCATAGCCGCCTTCTAAGGAACCGAAACACCATTCACGAATGCGTTGGTCAATAAAATAAGGAACTTCTTTTCCTTTCGTATGTTCACTTAAAATGATACGTGCAGTTTCAATAGCACGGCCACTGTCGCTAGAGTACGCAAAAGAAAAATCAATATCTTTTAATCCTATACCAAGACAATGAATCCCTTCTTTTCCTTGTCTAGTGAGAGGAGTATCACACCATCCTTGAACGCGTTAGATCGTATTGAACATCGTTTTTCCATGTCTGACGATATAAAGTGTCGTTTCAGTCATTGTATAGCCTCCAATCATTTGTTAATCAAGCGTTAAAAAATGGATTTGTTCTTTTTTCGTGCTCAATAGTTGTTGGATCTCCATGACCTGGATAAACAACAAATTCATATGGTAACACAAAAAGTTGTGTATTGATACTGTGTAACAATTGTTCTAAATTACCGGTATAGAGATCTGTTCGTCCAATACTTCCTTTAAATAGAGCATCCCCAGAAACAACAAAATCATCAAAGATAAAACTAACACTTCCAATGGAATGTCCAGGAGTAGGGACTACGCGAAAAGCCATATTTCCAAGGGAATAGGTTTTCATTTCAAATTCATGTTCAGCTGGTGAAACGACGATGTTTTCAATATCATCATGTCGACCTAATCCAGAAAGATTCAAAATAGGATCTCCTAACCATTCTTGTTCTAAAGGGCTCACGTATACTGGAATGTGGTAAAAGTGACGAAGTTCTTCGACAGCTCCTATATGGTCATAATGTGTATGTGTAAGTAAAATCGACACCGGCTGTTGTCGTGTTTTTTCTATTTGTGCTTTGATCATAACAGCATCTTCACCAGGATCTATGATCAATAAAGCTTCTTCGTTGTAAACAAGATAACAATTTTCTTCAATCATACCAGTTTTAAGTTGTTCAATGTGCATCATTTTTCCTCCCACTCGTGTACTTGATTCTAGTATAACGCAATTGATAAAAGGAGACAAAAAACCTTACTTAATGAAAACAGGTTGTATGTTTAAAATGAAAAATTAAGCAGGTCAATATTTTCAGGTATCTGAAGAAGAGTGCTTTTAAAGTAATAAATGAATAAAATGGTTATAGGCGTTAAATAATAGAAGAACAGGACAATTTTGTTTCTTTTTTATTTATCAATGATACAATTGTGCTATCCAAAAAACTACAAAAACTCGATGCTATGTTTTACTTTCCTTAGTTGGTTTAATAGGAAATTTTTGTTTTTTTGTGTATCCACCTTTTCTCAGGTAAGCTTATAGATAAAGGAGGCGGAAGTGGTGAAGCAATCTAAAATATCGGTACGGAAACTAGTAGAATTTATTTTGAGACGTGGAAGTATCGATAATCGTAAAAAAAGTAACCATACCGCACTAGAATGTGCTAAAATCCATCGGAAGCTTCAAAAAGAAGCTGGTGAAACATATGAAAAAGAAGTTTTTTAAAAAACTTACAGAAGATTATAAAGAGTGGCTTATTTTTCAAGAAAACTGGCGTACGATCAGAAATGCTTCTCTGATGGCTTTGAAATTTCCTTATGATCATTATCGAAAAGGACAAAGAGAATTAGCCGTGGCTGCTTATAAAACGATTCGAACGAAACAGAAACTATTTGTTAAAGCACCAACAGGAACAGGAAAAACCGTTTCTACGTTATTTCCTGCGCTAAAAGCAATCGGTGAAGAAGAAGGAGAAAGAATTTTTTATTTAACTGCTAAAACGATTACTAGGCAAGTAGCTGAAGATGCGTTAGCGGCCTTAAAAGAAGTGGGAGCTGAAACAAAAAGTGTTACATTGACAGCCAAAGATAAGATTTGTTTTTTAGACTAAACTACATGTAACCCAGATCAATGTCCTTATGCGAATGGGTATTATAATCGGATTAATGAATGTCTGTGGGATTTGTTAAACCACGAAAACCAGATCACAAGAGAAGTGATTGAATCTTATGCAAAGAAACATACCCTCTGTCCATTTGAACTATCTTTGGATGTTAGCTTGTGGTGTGATGTGATCATTAGAGACTATAATTATTTGTTTGATCCTACTGTTTATTTACGGCGGTTCTTTGAAGAAGAAAAAAATGAAGACTATCTTTTTTTGATTGATGAGGCTCATAACTTAGTAGGTCGTTCTAGAGAAATGTATTCTGCTAAATTATCCGCTCGAAGTGCTAGAAAAGTATATAGAATAATCCCTAAAGAGTTTCGAAAATTGAGACGTCGCTTTAACAAGCTTTTAAAAGAATTTGATAAAATTTTAGAAATCTTAAATGAAGAAGGCTGGGACTATCATCATCAAAAAGCCCCAGCGGAGACAGTAATTAATGCGGGCTATCAGCTGAGTGAATGGATCCAAGAATGGTTGGCAGAATATCCGGAACACCCAATCCAAGAAACATTACTGCCGTTTTATTTTGATTTACTTCATTTTTTGAAAATCAGTGAATACTACGATGATCATTATGAGACGACCATTGAGAAAAGCTACCATGATTTGATCATCAAAGAATTTTGTATCGATCCTAGCGATTTTTTAGAACATTCTTTATCAAAAGGCAGAAGTAGCTTATTATTTTCTGCTAGTTTTTCTCCACTATCTTATTATCAAGAAACGCTAGGGGGGAAAGAAAGTTTGTCTTATCGTTTACCAAGCCCTTTTCCAGAAGAAAATCAAAAGGTATTGATCACGAGTTATTTGGAGACCACTTATCATAAAAGAGAGGCGAATATGCCAAAACTTATTGAGAAGATCCATCACTTTAGTAAGGAGAAAACAGGAAACTACTTTGTTTTCTTTCCGTCTTATCAGTATTTAGATCAGACAGTAGTAGTCTTTAAAGCACAGTATCCTGATGTAAAAGTATTGATTCAAGACACGGTGATGAATGAGACTGAAAGAGAAAATTTTTTAAAGCAATTTAAAATTGATCCAGATGAGACGCTTCTAGCCTTTTGTGTATTAGGTGGGGTTTTTTCAGAAGGGATTGATCTACGCGGTACCCGATTGATTGGCAGTATGATTGTCGGAGTAGGATTACCACAGATGAACCATGAACAAGAATTGATTAAAGCCTATGTATGAAGAAAAAGAAAATCTTGGTTTTGCTTACGCCTATCAATTGCCAGGTATGAATAAGGTATTGCAAGCAGCTGGTAGAGTAATTAGAGATGCAGGAGACAAAGGGATCGTGTTGCTAGCAGATCAACGGTTTAATCGTTTTGCTTATCGTCAGCTGTTTCCTAAACACTGGTATGCAGCAAAAACCGTAACAAATGTCAATGAGTTATCAAAAGAGATTCAAACATTTTGGGAAAAATGATTTGTTCTGCTAAATAAGAAACATTGGGAGACCTATATCATTTGAATATTTTATATGTATTAAAAAACATAAAGCCTAAAATGACAAGAAATCAACGTTTCTTCTATTTTGGCTTTATGTTTCTTTGTGTGAGAGAAACCTGTTTCTTCACTTTTTTATTCATTCATCAGGTGTTTAACGATAATTAGTGAATTGCAGTTCGATCGGTAACTCTATCTTTCTTAATAAAGCAATCACAGCCTGTAGATCGTCGCGGTTTTTACCTATTACCCGAATTTGGTCTTCTTGAATCTGTGTTTTCACTTTAAGCTTAGAATCTTTAATTGCTGTAGTGATTTTTTTAGCATTTTCTCGATCAATGCCATTGATAAGTTCAGCGGTTTGTCGGGCTTTTCCACCTAAAGCATGTTCTGATTCTGAGAAATGGATATTTTTGATCGGTACGTTTCGTTTGTTCAACTTGCTGAACAAGACATCTTTAATCTGTTCAATCTTGAAATCATCGTCACTAACAATCGTTAATTTGTTATTGACGAATTTGAGTTCAATGGTTGAATCTTTGAAATCAAAACGATTGGTCAACTCTTTGTTCGTTTGTTGCATTGCATTTTTTACTTCTTCAATGATCACTTCTGAAACGATGTCAAAGCTTGCATCTTTTGCCATAGAAATTCTCCTTATTTCCTTTTCTTTTATTGTATCATAGTAAGAGGATTTGATTGAAGGTTTGCTAAAATTATTCTCATTTACAATTCAAGTATTTTCATTTAATGAATAACCTGTTATTCTTACAATTGGAATAACATCGAAAGGAAGAGGTGCTTGTGAGTAAGATCAAGACAGTGTATCAAAGAAATGAAATATTGAAAAAGATTATGGTTATCTTAGTTACCGGATTGACCGCAGCCGTTGCGTTGAATTATTTTTTAATTCCAGCAAACGTCTTTTCCGCAGGGATGAATGGGATTGCTCAGATTATTGCTTCATTACTCTCTGACTGGCTCCATATACAAGTGGACACAGGTGCCTTTATTTTCATTTTAAATATCCCTGTATTTATTCTAGGATTACTAAAAGTAGGTAAAAGGGCAACGATATTAAGTTTTGTCAATGTAGTAGCTGTATCAGTGGCCACTACTTTACTACCGACAGGACAAGTGACTGACAACATTTTAATGAATGCTTTAGTTGGCGGGGTGTTATTAGGACTAGGTGTCGGAATTTCTCTTAAAATGGGCTTTACTACTGGCGGAATGGATATCATTTCCTTGGTTCTTTCGCAAACGACTGGAAAAACCGTAGGCAATTATATGCTGATGCTTAATGGCTTGATTGTCGTAGTAGCAGGTTTTCTTTTTAATTGGGAAAGTGCTCTCTACACAATTATCTCTATTTATGCCATGACACAAGTCGTGGATGCGATCCATACAAGTCATCAGAAGGTCACTGCTATGATCGTCACGGTTAAACCAGAAGAAGTAACCGAGGCAATTGCACAAAAAATGATTCGTGGAATGACATTGCTACCTTCAGTTGGTGGCTATTCAAAAAAAGAAGGAAAAATGATCATGATGGTGATTACTCGTTATGAAATGTATGACTTAGATCAAATCGTTCATGAAATCGATGAAGATGCCTTCATCAACATTTTGCCAACACATTCTGTTTTTGGACGTTTCGCCAATGAAACTTAGCAGAATATTTATCGTTCAACGGGTGTCTTTCCTGAAATAAAGAATCCCTCACAAAAAAATAAAAAACAATAATTGTTTTAAATAACTACTAATACCAATCACCTCTTTTAATGAGTAAATGAGAATATCTTCGCTTAATTCTCATTTACAAATGTTCGAAAAAAGAGTATGATAAACGAAAATCGCATGAAGGAGTGCTGCAAGATGAGCGAAGCAAACCAAAAATGGTCTGCAGAAGAAATTAAAGAACGAATCTTGGCCGCCTTAGAGATGGTCATTGATCCTGAGTTAGGTATTGATATCGTCAATCTTGGTTTGATCTATGAAGTAGAATTCGACCCAGAAAGTGGAGAAACAGTCATTAAAATGACATTGACAACAATGGGCTGTCCTTTGGCAGATATTTTAACTGATTACATCCATGATGCCCTAAAGGAAGTACCAGAAGTTACAAAAGCAGAAGTAAAATTGGTTTGGTATCCCGCATGGACGACCGATAAAATGAGCCGTTATGCACGGATTGCGTTGGGGATAAGATAGGGAATAGTGTTGATTTAACCGCGTTTCTCACTCATTTAGTATGTAGTCTGAGCCGATTTTTCGGACTTCGGATACCAGATAAAATGAGGGTATTTTCGACACGGATACCATACCTGATGAGGAAACAACTTCTGAACTCTTTTATTAACTTTTAGACAAAGTTGATAAGGGAGTTTTTTATTGTGCAAAATTTCAGGTTAGAGGAACTATTAGAAGAAATGTTATTCAATGAACAAGCCAGAGGAATCTCACAAAAAACGATAAAGAAGCATCAGAAATTTTTGAATCTGTTCTTTGAATTTTTGAAAAAAGAGCAGATATACTTTCTTTAAATTCGATAAAAAATGTAAATAAAAAATATCTTGTTGTAAATAGAAATATTAAGTGTTTCAAGCTTACATAGAACAGTCTAATCAATTAGAAGATAGTGGAAACCCAAAAATTGTTGATTAGCATTAACTATCAATGAATCAAAGAGGTAGCTACCATCTCACAGTGTGACTCATAAGATGCAATTTCTTTTAGGCAGTCATAAACGCTCAAGAATTATTGTTTTTTAGTAATATGGCTTTGTCCACTTTATAATGTAATGAATAAGCTATAATTTTTTTGAATGATTAAAAATATTTCAGTATATCTATGGTATCTTTGTTTAAGAGAGAGGAGGAAGAGAAGATGAAAAAGAAAAAATCATGGGTAATACTAATCAGTATTTTAGTGATTTCAGGATTAGGAGGAAAGGTTTATATGGATAAAAAAGAAGTAGCTAAATTACATAATATACAAACGGACTTAGCCAATTACTTATATAATAATTACAGACTTTATACCGTGGATAGAGTGAAGGATGAGCAATTAAACACAGAGTATGATAAAGGGAAAGGAAGTTTAACGACTGAGGAGTTTTTAACAAAATCAGATGAATTAAAAGAGTATATTGATATCAATAAAATTGAATTTACAGGGTTTTCTGTAGGTCCGATGGACTCGTTAGAAGTGAGATTAATTATTAATGATATCGGCAGAAACCGGAAAGCTTATATTTGATTTCAATACTGGAAAAGGGCAAAATAATTATTTTTTAGATGAATCAGAAGAAAGTAGAACAAATAAAATGCCTGAAAAAAATATTATTTATGATAATAAAGGGGTAAAATAATATGGCAAAAAAGAAAGAGCTGAATGATTTCAATATTCTTTCCAAAGAATCTTATGATATGGAATCTGGAAAAATTCAAGTAGGTAATACGGTTGGCAAAGATAAATATTTAGTTTTGGATGCCATCAACACAAATAAAGATACTTTGAAAAATGAAAAGATTCCGAAAAACAATAGTATGCAAGCAATGACTGTGGCAGAAATCAAAGATGAGTTTAAATCATATAAGGCTAGTAAGTTAAAAGAAATTGAAGGCTATCCGGAATCTGTGATCAAAAAAGACCTCATCATTTTATATGCAGGTACGAATAGCTGGCAAGATTTTAAAACGGATGTAAGAGAAATTGGTTTAAATGATAAACATCAAAATGGAGCTTTTCAATCCGCTTTGGCATATGCAAAAGAAATTGAAAAAAAGTATTCGATGAAAGAAGGTTATAAAATTTCGACTGCAGGGCATTCGCTAGGCGGTGCCCAAGCCATCTATGTAGCTGTTTTGATGGGATACAATGCCTTTACATATGGTGCTGCTGGAGCAGGGCTGACAGATGAACAAATAAGAGAATATCATGGACAAATTGTAAATTTTTATACCAAATCAGATATTGTAACGAGTGGTTTAGTTACAGGGGGAAAAGATCGAATTCCCTTCTATAGCTTTGGGATAGAAAATGGAAATAATCTTAAGGAATGGATAGATGAAAACTATGGTCATGGATTAAATTTGTTTCAAATAGATGCTTTTGGAAATTATATTGATAAATATGGTGATATTGCTATTTTTTCTGATGGACATGGAGGTATCGCTTTAGAACAGACATTACTAGCACAACAAATTTTAGAAAATAAAAACAAAATTCGGGGGCTGGAAACCTATGATGGGGCTAGTCCGTATTCACTAACAGAAATCAAGCGTTTAAAAAAGGAAAACAAGTGGCTTCAGGAACAAATCAAACAGTTTAAGATTTTAAATGAATTGCGTGTGGTTTTTCTAAAAAATGGTAGCGGGATGTCTTCATCTGAACGTATCTATTTGGAAGATAGGCAAGCCTTAGTAGTAGTAAAACTAGCTTCTGCAAAATTTGACCTAGCGATGGAAGAAAGTATAGCGATTTATAAAAAAGCTATTTCAGAATTAATTGATGATTGGGAAGCAGGAAAAAGACTCATCCAACAGCAGACTCCTGACTTGTCGTATGCCGAGATGATGGAAGCAATGGAACGGGTTCGGTACACAAAGAAAACGATGGTGGATAGTGATGCTCAGCATTTTCAAGATAAAATCAGTAAAGCAAATCGAATAAAAGGTGAATTTGCCCAATTAACAAGAGAAATAACGAATAAAATTCATGAACTAGTTCAGCGAGACCAAGAATTAGCCGACCAAATCAAAGGAGCATTGACATGACTAAAGAAGCATTGGAAGATTGTCGCCAAAAATTAAGAGAGATCAATGAACAAGAAGAAAAACTTTCTTCATTTCAACGCAAAGCCCATCGCTTGGCGGAAGAAACTTTTTATGAAATTCAGTCAATAGTAAAGAAAAATGCAGAAACCAACGAACCATTACAGCTAGCTCGTCAAGAATTAGGAAAGTTGGAAGCTGGTTTTTTAGAAGAAATTACTTATGAAAAACGTAAACTCACTAGACAACGACAAGACTATGAAAACTTGTATAGAAAATTGAAACTGCAGCTAGACGATGAATAAAGTAAGGAATGAAGTGATAAAGTGGAGATAATAGAGAAACTCTGGAAAGAATATCAGAAAAATACGCAAAAAGTGAAAGTAATATCAATCGGTCTTTCCCTTTTACAAAAACAAAGTAAGAAAGTGCGGATAGCTAAGAAAAAAGGACAGGAAGCTACGAAACAAGCGTCAGCTTCAACGAATGAAGCTTCCAAGAATCTGCAACAAACTGTCCAAGGGCAATTTGGGAAGAAAGTGAACGAAGCTTTTAAGAGGCAAAAAAATACATTAAAAAATTTATAGTAAGCGCTTCATATAGATATACCCTGAAACAGCCATCAATAAAACATAAGAGAAGGTAAAATGACACGAAAAATTATTAATGTAAAATCCTTAAAATAACAAAATGATGGTAGGCTTTTATCAGAATCAAAAAAGAGTAAAGCCTGAAAAGAGAGATTATTTGATTTTATAATTGAAAGTTATACAGGATGGAGAGGTTCTGATATTTTTAATTTAAAAGTAGCTAATGTTCACAATAAGACAACAACTATCATTATTGAGAAAAAGAACAACAAGCAAAGCGAATTGAATCTATCAAAGTTGACTAGTCTAGTTATTAGTTACATCAATACATATTGCGCGATAATGAAAATTGCTGATCATTGTTGAATTAGAAAAAATTATTCGAGTAAGCTCGTATAATTTTAGGCAAGATCGTGCGCAAAAATTTGTTAGAAATGGGTCAGATATTTATACAAAAGTACTGGGTCATGTGTCTATAAAAATAAAAGAAGTTTATGTAAGAAAGCTAAATATCAAAGAGAAAGTTAGTCATGTGGTTGCTTCTTCACTATTACAGACGATAAAGAGAATGATAATAAATGAATTATTATGCAGACACCTATAAAGGAGTTATTTCATGAAAGAACTAATAAGCTTAGAAGATTTTCTATCAATGGATATAGAAGAAGCGGTAAAGTATGATTTTAAAAAAGAGATTTTTAAATTAAGAGGTCTTGATTATGACCAATATCAGGAAATTGAAAGAATGCTGATTTACAAAGGGAATATTTTTATGAAAGAAAGTGATTGTGATAGAATTACGTTGACTTTAGACATTTATAACGCTTTATGGGGTGATGAGATAGGCAACTACTTTAGTGGTGGCGTTCCAGAAAAATTTATACCTTCTAATGGAGAGACGATGAATTCTTTTACAAGGATTAATAAAATTTATACAGATATGATAATGAAAGACAAAAAATATCACTTTGAATGCGATGAGCTCAATGAATTTGCAATATTAACTCATACTCTAGGTAATTTTATTCCTGTTTACAGTGATTATGAAAAGAATTCTTCTCCATTCAATGCTTATAGAAACTTTAATACTCACGACTATTGGGATTTAACCATTATGGACATTAAGGACTATATCGTGAATGAAAAAGAAAATAGCCGATATATTAAAAATTCAACTAATTGGTTTGATAATTATCGAAATAGCGATTTTGATAAAGGATTTAATACTTTTTGTGATAAGCACTTCCTAGATGATTGGAAATTAGAAGAAGAGCAAACGAATGAAGAGTGGAATAAGAAAAATCTATTTTGGAAAAATCATGATTTAAATAGGCAAACAATATCGCACTTTGGAAATAAGGATGGTGAAGAATTATTTAAGGTGATGCTTAGGAAAATAAATCATTCTATCGTTTCTAGAGGTAGACTTATGTTTAAAAAATTAAAAAGAGTCAGTGAAGCAAATTATACAGATTAAGCCAACCTACTATAAAATACTACTTTATATGAACCAAAGAAGGTGTGGGACAAGCAGTCATGAGGGGGATGAATCTCATGGTTGTTTGTCTCAGTTTCTTTTGAATATTAATTTATCAACATTTCAAAAGTCCAAAATATAAAAAGAAATACTTTTCTACTCAAAAGTTAACAAAGTATTTCTTATAAGTATAGGAGAAAATGACACAAAAAGTATTAATGTAGAATGATCAAGAATCAGTCTATTTTTTGGTGTGCCAGCTTATTTATAAAATACCAAGGGAAAATTGTACCTCTATATTTTTTGAGGGCATAAGATTTAAGCGTAATGCCAGATGAATATAGGGACAAGACTTGACTTGTATGATTTTTTAATCGTATCTATTTAAATAATTATAATTTTCAGAATAAAAATACAATTATTTCTATTCATTTATTTTAAATAAATTGTCATTTTAAGTTGACTTATCGCTTCTAGTGACGTATATTTTCTTTGAAGAATAAGAATCTCTGCAAGTATGTTTTTTATATGTGTTTTGGTATTCTTTGTTCTTATTTAGCTAAAAAATGAAATCGTTTTATGAAGGGGGTTGTTTATTTTTGTTTTTGTTTTTGTTATTTTAAGGAATGACTGGTTTATAAAAATACAAATAACAGAAAGGTGTTCATTTAAAAAAGTGTAAAATAAGTAGTCACTTAGCTGAAAAGAGAGAAGAGATTAAGAAGTAGCCTTTACCTCTATAGGGGAAAGGAAGAATTAATTAAAAAAATCGATGAAAAAATTAGAGAGGAGATCAATGAAATGAAAATAGCTGTAATCAAAGATCCAAAGCAGGGTGAATCTAGAGTAGGGATGACCCCAGAAAATGTACGCCTACTCGTTGATGCTGGGAATGAGGTCTTAGTCGATAGTCATGCTGGGATAGGTTCTGGTTTTACAAATGAGCAATATGAAGAAGCAGGGGGAACAATTGTGGATACTGCTACAGCATGGGAAGCTGATTTAATTGTAAAAGTCAAAGAACCTATGGAAAGTGAATATCATTATTTCAAAAAAGATCAAATCATTTGGGGCTTTTTACATTTAGCTGCGAACAAAGCTTGTGTTGAGAAAATGATGGAGGCAGGTGTCACTGCCATTTCAGGGGAAAATATTTCTGTTGATGGCGTACTTAAGCTACTAAAGCCTATGAGCGCAATTGCTGGCAGGCGAGCGGTCAATTTAGGTCAATATTATCTAGAGAAACAACATGGAGGTTCCGGAATATTACTGCCAGGGATTGAAGAAGTTACAGCAGGAACAGTCGTCATTCTTGGTGGCGGAAACGCTGCGGAAAATGCTGCGGATATGGCTGTGGGCTTGGGTTGCAACGTAGTGATTCTTGAAGTAAACGAAGAAAGAATCAGACAGCTAAAAAGTAAGTATAAAAATGACTGCGTAGAAATACTTGATTCGACTACTACGAACTTAGAAGAAGCAATCAAAAAAGCAGACATTTTTATTTCGACAGTCTTGATACCTGGAGCGAAACCACCAAAATTAGTAAAAGAATACATGATAGAAACGATGAAACCGGGAAGTGTAGTAATTGATATTTCCATTGATCAAGGTGGTACCATCGAAACACTCGACAGACCTACGACCCATGCAGATCCAGTATACATTAAACATGGAGTGATTCATTATGGTTTGCCAAATATGCCGGGTGCCACGCCAAGGACGGCTACGATCGCTTTAGCAAAAGGAAATATATCATTTCTAAAAGAGTTAAGTGTGAAAGGGCTTGATGTAGCTTTGAAAACAGATGAATCACTTTTATCAGGGGTTAGTCTGTATAAAGGAAAAGTTGTATCTAAAGCTTTAGCAGAATCAATTGATGTGCCATTTATCAAGATAGGAGATGTTTTATAAAATGATAAAAGATTCGTTGAGATTGCCCCTTTCTATTGAAACGATTCATGCAGCTAAAAAGACGATAAAAGAATATGCTAGGACCACCCCATTAGTTCAATCCATGTTTCTTTCTGCTTTTACTGATGGGCAGGTTTTTTTAAAGTTAGAAAATATGCAGTTAACTGGTTCTTTTAAATTTAGAGGTGCATTCAATAAAATTGCACAACTGACAGAAGAAGAAAAAAGCAAAGGCGTAATTGCTGTATCGGCTGGGAATCATGCTCAAGGTGTAGCATTAACCTCAAAATTATTGGGAATAAAAAGTACCATTGTGATGCCAGAAACAGCGCCCTTAGCCAAAGTGAAAGCCACTGAAAGCTATGGAGCCGAGGTCATTTTACAGGGTAAAAATTTTAATGAAGCAAAAGAATATTGTGAAAAGTTGTTAGAGCAAACGAATGTAACCTATATTCCTCCTTATGATGATCCTCATGTGATGGCCGGACAAGGGACAGTTGGTTTAGAGATTCTTGATTATGCTTGGGATGTGGACACGGTCATTGTCCCTGTGGGTGGTGGTGGTTTAATCGCAGGGGTAGCTACCGCACTAAAAACGTTTAATGAGCAGATTCAAATCATTGGTGTCCAAGCAGAAAATATTCATGGAATGACTGCTTCGTATAAAGAAGGAAAACGACTTGGACATGCTATTAGCCCGACGATTGCGGATGGCTGTGCAGTTGAATATCCTGGTAAATTAACGTTTGAGGTAGTGAAGGAACTGGTGGATGATATGATTACGGTGACTGAAGAAGAAATAAAAGTAGATCAATATGTGCAAGGAAAAAAAGTAATTGCTGTTGTATCTGGGGGAAACGTTGATTTAAGTAAAATGTCCGGCGTGATCGGCCAGTTTACTTTGGCTAATGAACTAAGGTAAAAAAAAACTGACAAAAATTTTCTTAAGCTTACATAAGTAAGAAAACTATCTATGGTCTGCCTAAAAAAAACAAGACTAATTTTGATAGACAATATCAAAATTAGTCTTGTTTTTTCTAACGTGCGTATTTTCGCGTCATCTAAAAAAGGAAGAAAAAAGAAGAATCTAGCAATAGATATTTTTTGCTATACAAACAGTTAAAGAATCAATGGAGAATCAAAAAAGCAAACAATAATGGGTTTAAAAATACTGACATAAGTAAAAAAATAGCAAGATTAGTGAGTAAGGTATTCAATAGAATATTCTACTCACTATTTTCTATTTAATAGATATAGAAAAAGTGAAAGGATGCTCAAATCCCTATATAAAGTCGAACCATGAAAATCTTTCATTAAACGAAAAGGAAAAGTTATGTTTTGAAGTGGCATACCTTAGGGAAAAGTACTTCACATTCAAGAAATTTTTCAACTATTACCTGCAAAATCAAATAACTTACTATAAGATTGCTGAGCATGCTTTTGAAACAGTCGTTGTTTATCACCTTTTTCTAGAAAAATATTTTTTGAATTATCAATAGGTGCGCTGTCTCTTAAATTCTTTGAACAACATTCATGTACAAGGCGCAATGTACAGTTAAAAAAAGTTAAATGCCAATAAAAATAAATAGTAGGCATTCTATTGAAGGTCATTACGAGAAACAGAAGTATCATTTTATTGAAATACAAAAGTATAAGTGAGAAAAGGTTATTATCTCACTAAATATTTTTGTTAAGCAAGGCGTTTCAAAATGGAATCAACTTAGAAAAAAAAGAAAGAAACCTTTTTTTCTTTTATTTCAGAAAACAAGATATTAAGCTAACGGTGAAATATTGTAGTATAAGAAAATAAATATTAAAAAATCTATAAAAATGGATATTAAAAAATAAGAAGGAGGAGAGAAAAGGACAAGATAGATTTCTAATTATGTGATTCAAAATATCAGTCGGTTAGATTTTTTGTATTTATGTAAAAAGAGTAAGTAGTTAAAATAATTGAAAGTTTATTGAGCTAATTAATATTTATAGTTCATATTACTATTAAATAAAAAAGTCAGGAGTCTAACGTGATGAATTCAATTCAGAACAAGAGAAAGAACGTAATCTTAAAGGAGAAATTGTCATCCATTACGTACAAAATGATAAAAAACAACCCCTTCAATTAACAAATAATCCTGAGTTATTGACACAATTGATAGATATGTACAATCAGCAATTGAAAGTGGATAAGCAAACTATTTCTTTCATAGTTTCAAAAGATATTGATCGTATTGAAGAAAAAATCTGTTCTCATTTAAATGAAGAAGAACGAAAGAAATTTTTAGCATGGAAAGAAATAATCCATGTCCTTCAACAGGTTCCTTGCTCATCTTCTCAGGAAATTGTTACTGGACTAAAACGTCGAGAGCAGATGTCTCTAAATGATATGGCAAAATCTTGCGCTTTGTTTCATAACTTTCTCAATCAAATAGAAAGAGAAGAAATAGCTAAATCATTTAACTCTTTTTTCATTACTTATAAATTATCCAAGCAACCAGAGTCAAGGATTTTCAAAAGGGCGTATGATTTTTTTAAGGAGATTGCACAGGTGTCATTGCCAATGTCAAGAGAGCATATGGAAACACAATTTTTTGATTTTTTGATCAGACCACTTCGACCTGAAGAAATATTGGATGACATCAAAAAGAAAGAGCTAATAAATGCTTGCATTCTTTTAGAAGTTGAAATCAATTCAGAAAAAACCAAAAATGACATCTATCAGCGAATGGTAGGAGAAAATAAATCGTTAGCTGAATACAAAGAGTTTAATCAAGTGATTGCACATATTGGTGATTTAAGTATAAGCTCTAAATTAGACTTAACGGCTGTGAAATTATTTGCTGCTATTGAGAAAATAAGAAATAAAATAGAGGAAAATGAAAAAAAAGAAGTAAAGATTGACTTCTTTGCCCAAGAAAGAGCCTTTTATCTCTTAAATAGTCAAAAAGGTTTAACTACTGATGAAAAATATGCATATTATTTACTTTATGTGAATAACAGTAAGCTATCCGAAGAAATGAAGAAAAAAATAAAAAAGCGGCTTGGAATTAAGAAACGATCGGAAGTAAACCACCTCTTGTCGAAATTAACACCGCTTCCTTCTATGACCGAAGAGTTAGGTATACAGGCTGTATTTGCATTCGAAGAGGCGAGGCGAGAAAAACGAACGGTCACACCAGATTTTTTTGCGGAAATTTATTAAAAAGCAACTTTACCTAATAATAAGGAATTTATCCACGAATATGCAGATCAAGTGTTAAGTTCTCAAAATTTTGAAATCTATGATGATAAAATAGATCCATATTTTAAACTCTATAATGATAACATAAATCCATCAACTCCGTCGGTTCCCAAGGAAGATCCGCTAAAAAAATTATTTCAGCAACTGCTTGCTAACGAGAACCACTCGCTTTTAGAAAGATCCGCTTATCATTTAGCTTATATGGATCATATTGGTTTGCCAGAGGAATTGCCGGAGAATTTGAAAAAAGAAAAGTCTCATTTATTTGACGGCGACACTTTTGAAAGACTATTTGCCGAGAAAAAGCTCCTTCTTTTAATAGCAAAAGAGATCAATATAGAGACCGCTTTGACCTATGAAAAAATACAAAGAGGAAAACAACAAGAACCTGCTAGATTATTAGCAGATATCTATGGGCAAACTGAAAATTTAAGTGTGCAACAAGACATTCAAGAACAAGTAAAACTTTTAAGTGAAAATGAGAGGTTACAATTTGAAAAGGAGATTCTGGCGCAAAAACTCATTAAAGAAGATAGAAAAGATTTACTTCAACGCTTTGAACATAGTGATTTAAAAGAAATAACTTCTCATGACCTGATGAATTTGCAACAGGTGAATTTGTTACGTTTAACTCGAAAAAGAAACGTTTTATTAGGTCTATCACATGAAGGAATAACTATTAATATTAAGGCAATAGATCAAATGAAACAATTTAATCAGATAGTGGATACAGAATTAAAGAGAGAATTTGAGATTATATTGAAGCAAGCTTCTCAAGAATTTGTAAATGATGACTATGACTTTATTCAAGAAATTAAAAATGATTTTGATAGCTTGCTCAAAAAAAATCCCCAGGAGAAAGTAAACAACATAGATAATTTTAAAAAAATTATCTATGTTGTCGAAGTTATCAGAGAAGCGTTAGAAAATTCCCCACTAAGTTACCGTGACATCGAAACAATCCAAGAGCAATTTGAAAATAAACAAGAAAATCAGAAAGTGCCAAAAAAATACGAGGAGTATAAAAAATTTTTAGGGGAAATAACGTCAGCTTTACGAGAAAAAGATATACATCTTAATGGACGAGAAAGATTATCATGGATTAAACGTGTAGCAATAAAAGAAGAGATAAAAGAAGTGAAGAACGTATCATCTGCTATTGAAAGACTTTTGGAAAAACGTGCAAAAGAAAATGATTTTTATTCGAGGTGGACTAGTTACTTAAAAAATTTAGAATCAGCATTTGATAAAAAAGTAAAACAGATAGCATCTCAGAATTCAAATTCTCAGGAAAGTTTATATACGTATTCTCCAATTGTAAGCCTTGCTAGGAATGATCAGACGCTCAATCAATTACTCAAAATATATCAAAAGATTGTTCCTTCAGCGAAGGTCACAGAATTTGCGGAAGTTACAAATAGAGTGCGAAATACTTATAGTAACTTAGCACAAGCGATTGTATCCACTTATTTAGATGATAAACTAAATTTTGAAAAGATGATTTACGATTTATATAATTCTGGACAGAAAGAAGTTGCTTTGAGATTCGTTCGATCTATGGTATTGAGTCCTATTGGGGGAAAAGCAACAAAATATATTGTTAGGATCTGTAGATAGGCTAACAGAAAAAAGAGTCAAAGAAATGGAAACTGCTTATAACCAATTGTATCCATCTCGACAGCTAAAAACATTAAAATCAACAAGTGAAACGCTAACTTCGGAAAATATAAATCAGTATAATGAACCAACGCAAAATGACTTGGTCGTTTGGAAGTAAATGATTCAAAAAACGAGTAAGTTGTCCTCGGAAGAAAAAAATTTCTTACGGAACGTTCTAGAGAACCAAAAAGAATTAACAATGGCTGACATCTCCAATGCCTCTGTCATGTTTCATCAGGTAAACCCATTAATAAAAGAGGAAAAAAATTTTTAGATTTTATGATATCGCCGTTGTTACAAAAGGAATTCGAGCAGAAATTAAATCCAGATCAACAAGATATTCGTCAAATAGCTTATAAAGAATTCCTTGCTGCCAAAAAAAATTATGAAAAAATAAAAAAAACAAAAGGACCAGAGGTATCACCAAATGACATATTGTTTGCTCGTAAAAACAAAGAGGAGAAATTAGCTAAGTATGAAAGTGTTGTGCAAAAAAGACAAACATCTAAAGAAATAGCTGAAGGCGAATTAATGAAAGAATTAGTAAGATGGGCGGTATTTTTGCAAAAGGAGTTAAATTCTAATGAATTAGCAGACTATCTGATTGATCGGAGGTTGACTCCTAAATTAAGTGTTACTCCAGTAAATGATTTAAATCACGAACAAAAAAATACTCAAGATGTTCCGGAAGCTTCTAAACGAGCGGAGAGGAAAAAAATAGAGCAGAGAAGCAACGTAATGCTCCCTCATATATTCAACAAATAAAGAGAATTGTCCAAGAATTAGCTAATAATGATTTTACTCCTAGTCAAATGGAAGCAGCTATTCAAATAATCATGGTTTCTTATCTAAGTATAGGAGAAAGACAACAATTTTATCTTTTTTTGAAAGAAGATCCATTTCTTAAAGAAGTACTAAAGGAAGAACCATTATCAAAAATTGAATTAAAATCTTATGTTGGCGTTGCTTTACAGGCAAGTAATTTGCCATTTTAAACTCGTATTATTAAAGATCTTGATGTTTTCTTGACAGATGAAGAACAATTAAAGTTGCAAGAAAAAATGGCAGAAAAAGAAATCATCTATCTTTTGTCAAAAGAGACGGATATTGAAATGGCATTAAATTTTGATAAGAATGAAGAAATAGGTCTTGCACAATTTATTTCGATTTATGATAAGGTAAAGACTGAATCAGTAAAATAATACCTAGTTGGAAAAGCTTATTTACAATTAAACCCAGAGGATCGTCAGGTGTTTTATCGTAAAATACGTCGGGGAGCGCCATTAAAAGTAGGCAAATTAGCAAATAAGCTATTTTTTTCATCACCTACGTCCGCAATAGTTGAAGAGAATGTTCCGAAGAGAGACCTAAATGCTACAGAAATGATGCGGACGCTTCAGGCATTATCTCCTAGAATTGTCAAACAATTAAAACAACTTAGTGACCAAGAGACTAATATGCTTAGCCTTAAGTTGATTAGTGACATTAAAGAAGAACTAGAAAGAAAAAACGTTCAGTATTATCTTCCTGAAATAATGGAGGTTTTCAAAAACTTAAATTGGCATGTTGGACAAGGGATAAAGTCGGAAGAATCATTAAGGGAAGGATTAAGTGAATTAAGGATAAGATTTACAGAGCAACAATTGAGTTCTTGGAAGGAACTTTTTTTAAAAGAAAAAGTAAATGATGGTAATATAACCCATGATGAGATAGTAAGGGAAATAGACACGATCTTAACAAATAAAAACGCGCAAATAGTAAATCATTTAAAAAGGAACCCATTTGAAAAAGACTTACTAGTGATAATAAATAATTTATTAGAAACTATAGAAAGTTTAGCTATTGAGGTAAGTAAAGAGAAAGATTCAAAGCTAGACTTGGAAACTGCTTTTAGGAATAAACTTTATAATAATGATAGAATCAAAATTATGCTAAACATAGATCCTACACTAAAAGAGGGATTATTTGAAGATTGTATCAGAAAAATACCTTTTATTGATCCTTATGTATCCAAGGAATTACAAAAAATTGTAAATAATTGGTATAATAAAATGAATTTTACAAGCTTTCTAAAACCGTATGAAGATAAAGTAGCAAAAACATTGGATTTAGAAAGGATGTTTCATTCATTATTTGAAATGGAAGAAATTTATTGCGCTGATACGATGCGTACATTGATCGTCGATTATTCTGGGATAAAAATAAATTTATTGACAAAAGTAAAACAGTATGATGGATGGGATGATCATACCCAATATCAAGTAAGAAGAAAAAGCGAGAATATAATTTATACTTATCAAAAATTAACTAAAAATGTAATGAGAATAATTCCAGTAGACCTTCAAAATGCGAATGAGCTAGGAATAGGGGCGGATAAAACTTATAATGATTTTGAAGAAGGACTGGCAAAAAAGATGCGAGAAGAGGCTTTACCTGATGTAATAGTAAAAGAGATACAAGAAGCGTATAGATCTCCTGTAAAGGATAGGCCAATAGCAATACATGAAACAAGAAACACACAAGAAAACACTGATAACGAGAAAATAGCATCTGACAATCAAGAAGCAAAAGCGATACAAGAAGCGTATAGACCTCCTGTAAAGGATAGGCCAATAGCAATACATGAAACAAGAAACACACAAGAAAACACTGAGAAGAACAAAAAATTAGTATTAAACAATCAAGTAGCAGAAGCGATTCAAAGTACTCACGTTCTTGAAATGATGAATAAGCCAAAAAAGAAAAGAGGCATATTCTCTTCAATTATAGAAAGAGTGACAAGGTTGTTTAGAGGAAACTCGAAAAAGAAAAAAATGCGAGTGTAATAGGGAATCATAAAGTAGAAATTAAAGGCTCTAATCCAATGAAGAATAAAAATGAGAAGACAATGAATGAAGTAAAAGATATGGAAAAAAATTCTTCAATCATGAAGCGTGTTACAGAGACGAGAGGTAACAGCTATAAAAAGGTAAGCAATGAGTCACTTGATCTATCATAAATCACTAAATTGATTAAGCTGTAGATGATTAATTACTAATGATTTTTATTTAAAGAAAAAATTTTTTTGCTTGTATTTTGTTTTTCTTGAAGTATGTAAAAAGAGGTTGACAATCCTTATTGTCTAACCTCTTTTTTCTGATGATAAGCTTTACTAATCGTACTATTAGTACCAACCGTTAGCTTCCCAGAAAGCTTTTGCTGCTTCCCATGAACCATAACGAGAGGCTACGTATTGTTCAGCTACTATTTCTTGATTAGCTGCTGAATAGTCGCCATTTAAATAAGAAGCATCTAAT
>JADAKE010000016.1 GCA_015680865.1 Enterococcus lacertideformus
GTATTTTTGAGAAATCGTTGAGAGTGTATCACCTGATTGAACGGTATAAGCTTCGTCCGCATGTGCAGATGTTCCCATAAAGAATAGCGCGCCGGCAGTCAAAGTTGTTCCAAGTAGTAAAGTTTTAAGTGATTTAATGTAGATCTCCTTCATAAATTAAAATTGATTTGTTGTGTTCAACGAGGAATACTTTACCATGAGAAAATATTTCATAGGTAATAGCTTGATGACACTTTGTAACAAAGATACATTTTTTGTAACAAATAAGTTATCATAAAATGTGAAAAATAATGAGAAAATATCCATAAACGTTTAAAATAAACTTTACATAATGATAATTAATGAGAAAAATAAAGTTTGAAAACAGATAGAAAAAACTATATTTTTCGAAAAAATGTCAAAAATAATTGAAAATAGCATAATTTTTTTTAATTCGATGTCTGATGTTACAATAGATAGAAATGAGGAGGCGATAATATGAGTGGAAGATATCAAAAAATAATGGTAGCAGTTGATGGATCAAAACAATCAGAGCAAGCATTTTTGGAAGCGCTAGAATTAGCAAAAGACAATGAGGCAGAGTTGATTATTGTTTCGATTATCAATAAGATCGAATTGACACATAGTGCCTATGCATTTTCAAAAATTTATGCCGAAGAAAAACAGAAAATAGAGGTAGAAATGTTAAAGAAAATCCATGACGCGAAAGAATACGGGCTTATTGAGATCCATGCAATAGTAGAAACTGGAGACCCACG
The DNA here is from genome assembly GCA_015680865.1 of Enterococcus lacertideformus. Lineage (GTDB taxonomy): Bacteria > Bacillota > Bacilli > Lactobacillales > Enterococcaceae > Enterococcus_B > Enterococcus_B lacertideformus. The sequence goes on from JADAKE010000016.1 coordinate 759, forward strand.
TAATTTGATTGGTTCAGTTTTTCCGCAGCAAGAAGCAATTGATTTGATTGTTATGGGAGCTACTGGTAAAGGTGCCATTCAACAAGCTTTGGTTGGATCCACCGCTTCTTATGTTGTTACTCATGCGCCGTGTAGTGTGTTAGTTGTAAAATAAAAGAGAAGTCAGAGGTTTGCAAGAGAAAAAGTATTTAGAAAAACAGAGCTGATGAAGTAAAAACCGTGAGAATTAAAGTACTATTTTTGAGTAAAAAAAATAAGAACATTATATACGCTGAAAAATAATTATTCATAAACTCAGTTTTTCAGTAGGAAAGAATGAACAACTGCCTATTTTATTGCCGTTTTCTAATTTGCTTTTTAATCTTCTAAAGTCAATGAACCATGTGGTTTATGAACACCAAGCATTGGAAAATGTATAAAAAGAGAAGATAAAGAAGAAAGTTGTACCACAGTGATACAGTTTTTCTTTGAAGTAAAAATGAAAAACTTTATTGGAATAAAAGAATCATAATCGCTCTATCTTAAATCAACCTTATAAATAGTCTGATTTATATTAGCTAGGTGAGCAGATGGGCACGAAAGATGTATTATAAATGAAGTGAAAAAATTATGTAAAGAAAAAAAGCACAAAGAAGTAAAAAATGATTGGAATAAAGAAGTGTTGGTAGATAAATTTCCTGTTACACAACGCTTTATTGAATTAAAACGAGGTTCTATTCTTAAGCGGTTTAAATTTTTTTGAGTATAAAAAATAGCAAATAAAAGGGAGTTGAAAGAAGGGGTGATCGAGCTACTTCAATTTAACTCCTTTTTTCACCTTTTTTCTTGAGTTTGTTGACAAGTGCTAGTTATTTTTGGTTATGATATAAAAAGACAATCCAAAGTATCAAGGTAAGTAACGAAAGAACTAAACCAATAATGTGCCTGATTAGTATAATAGGTGGTTCCCAATGGTGAAATGAAAAAATTTGATAAGTAAAGTAAGCACAAGGCAGGGTGAAAAATAAAACAGATATTTTTCTTTTTGTCCAGTTTATTTATAGTAGAGAAAAATACCTAGCATGATAAAAAAAGGAATATAAAAAATGAGCTGTCCTACTGTCACCACAAATATACCTCCCTTATACTGTTAATGATCTCTATGATATAAAATAACATTTTGCAAGAAATGATGCAAGTAACTCTACAAACAATGCTAAAAATGACAAGTTTTTGATTCTCAGAGTAACTGTTGTATAATTGATCCGAAAGAAAGGATGAAAATTTCATGGATCAAGTAATGTTAGAAATCGATTTACATTTAGTAAATAATATTCGGGTGATTTATTATGTGGTAAGTAATAATGTAGAAAAACGAGTACTGATAAATAAAACTTACTAAAAAAGGTGTACACCAATTTAATAATAATAGTGAAGCTAACTACTATGAGTATTCCAGTTAAAAAAGTATTATATACGTCTGTAAATATCAGACCAGACTTAGATGTTAAAATAAATCATGAACCAATCTTTACAACTTACTGATTGTAGCGTAGGGAAACAATGAATCCATATGAAACATTAATTCAAAAGTTGGTTGACGGGAAAATTGAAAAAATATAGGTAAAAAGAGAAGAAGTGATGCTTTTCCGAGAAGCTTGGCTAAAACTTGAAAATCGTAAATACGTGGTAGGAAAAGCATTATTAAACGGTAATGTTACGTATCATTATGACCCAACACGTTTATATTAAGTGTATGGGAGTTACTTCAAATCTTTGAGCATTTGTTTGAAAAAATTTACTTGCTTAGTGACAAAAAGAGGCTGCGACAAATGTCCCAGCCTTTTTTGTCTTTAAACTGTAGCTAATCTGTGTGATAGAAATCTGGAGTGAGAGGATCTATTGTTGAGTTCGTTCAGCCTAAGCCTGAGAAAAATTTCCAACTATAGTCGGATGAATCACTCTTTTTTTATCTATATAATGAAATAGAAATATAGGAGGTAAGAAAATGAAGGTCGTAAAAATTATAATTGGCACAGTGCTGTTTTCTGGAATAGCATTATTCGGCTTAAAATTTTACACACAGTATTCTCACGATGAATTCGCTAGGATAATGGATCAATTAAATCCCTTAGTCACAAAAGGAGAAGTGTATGTAAAAACAAAAAAACCAGATGAAGTAAACTCATATGGTGTAGCTACTTATATACAAAAAGCTGCAGATAAAAATGGTCATGAACGTATCATTGAATTTAATGGGATGACTGTTTTAAAAGAAAGTCATTATTTAAAAATAAAGAATAAAGGCGCACATGTTGAAACCTACGAAGAAGTAGATAAAACATCTGTACCCAAACGGGCTTTAGAAATCATAGGTTAATTATATTTTTATTATGTAAACTTAATGGCAAAATTAAAAAACTAGGATATAAATCAAACTAAAATTCTTAAAACTGAATAAACAGTGTTCCAAAAACTTAACTCTACGATAATAAGAACGAACAGAGAAAAAATACAAGAAGCTATTTTTTTCTCTACTCGTTCTTATTACTTGATCCAGCGTGGAGTGTCTTATCAGTTGAACTGCATCTCAAATATCAATCATTTGATCATCAGATATATAAAAGAAACAAAATGGATTATCCTTTTCCATAAAGTTGTTCTTTCACTCGTGCACTTCTTTTTTCTAGTTTTTTTACTAAAGCAGGTGGAATCACTTCAGCAACAGATAAAGCAGAAGAGAGAAGGTGAAATTCTTTTAAAGGCGCATTGGTGATTTGGTAGATTGTAGCCAGTCGTTCAATATATTCAAAATGAGTATAACTTGTTTTTGAAATAAGGAACTTCAATAAATCAATGGCTTTTGGATAGTCTTGTTCAGAATAATATACTAAAGCTTGACGATAGAGTTTAATCTCTAGTTCATTGAGAGAAACCGGACTATAACGATTTGTCCATTCTTTTACTGAGACTTTAAAGGGGCGATTTCCCTTGTCATCACGAACGAAAATAATCGGGATTTCATTGTAATTCATTTTTTTATGGATATATCTTTCCATCTCTCACAGTCCTTTCTCGTAGTGTTTAGCTAGAGTATAAAGTAATTTTTATGAAAATACTAGCTTTTCTCCAAAGTCAACATTTGACCACCCATTGCTAGAAAAATCGTTTCAAAATCTTTGATTGGTACGGAGCGATTTTTCGTTCCGTAAGGATCATTTACATAGATCTCATTTTTGTCATAACCTGTGATCACGCAAGAATGAACCAGTGGTGTTACTTTTACTTTGCCATTATTTGTTTGCCAAGTGACGAAATCATCATTACTGGGAACTTGAAAGTCTAATGTAACAGAAGTCCATATTGGCTCTCCATTTTGCAATGCTTTTTTGACGTCTTTTAGCGTAGCCTCTGTTTTTGCGATCGTATGGTAATCAGTCTTTACGATTTGTTGTGCGAGTGCAGCAATTGGGGGCACATAAGACCCCCATTGACCAATCGCCGCCACTGATATCTCCAACAAAGCCTTCATTTGGATCGCCATGTGTACCATCGGCATTGAATACAGGAACGTAAGTTAATTTTTTTTGCTAATTGATTTTTGTTCGTGTTGTATCCATAATAAGAGAGCAACATTGATAAAGAAGTAACCTCACAGCCGTTTTCTAATGCTGGTTCTTCTAGTTGATTTTGCAAAGGAACATCTAACAGTACTTGTTGTTTTTCTTTTTTTACTGACTTACTTATTTCTGTTGTAGATAAAGATGATTTAGCTTCACCTTTTACGTAAAGAAGATAATGTATGCTGGAAAAACTAATTACTATTAGACATCCTAGGAATAAAAATTTTTTACCAACCCGTTTTTTTCATTAAAATACCCCTTTTATCTAGTCTTTCAATTATTATAATAGTTTTTTTAAAAAAGAAAATAAAAACTTACTTTATAACAAAGAAATATTGCTTTTAAGAATTAAAATAAACGAATATTATTTTATATAAGAAAAAAATCTTTCGCATTGGTCAACATGTTTTAATTGTGAAAACGAAAACAGTGCGCTATAATACCATTAAGGTTCAAATGAGTCGGAGGGAAATAACATAGATTTTTAACTGATAATCATTCGAAAAAACAATAGATAGTGAAAGAACCTTTCTTTATTCTGTGAATTTTATAGTTTAGGAGGATTTTGATGACGGAAGAAATGATTAATTTAGGAGAGCAATATTCATGTAAGCCGATTGGTTTTACAAAAGTAGTCATCGGAGAAGTCGTTTCAAAAATGACGAATTGTGCCGTGGTCAAAGTTGCTCAATGTGCATTAGAAGATCAAGAGTTATTAGAAGAAAAAGCAAGTATGGTTGTTGCAAAATATGAGACATTTGTTGAATAAAAAGGATTTTGGACATGCAGAAATGAAATCAATACTGCACGTCCTTTTGCTTTGTGATTTTATTTCTTTTTCTGAGCTTCAGAAAGAGAAAAGAGGTGTAGGTAGATGATCAGTATATTTACGTTACTATTATTTTTATTTGTACTAGTCATGTGTTTGTTTTTATGGTTTGTACGTCTGAAATTGTTTATCGTACGGTAAGAAATCGCTGGGTGTATTTAGTTGTTCCTTTCTTAGCGTTATTAGTTCTTTGGTTTACGTTTACTAGCCAGCCTAATTTAGACGAATTAGCAAAAGGTATTTTGTCAGCGTTGATTTTTATCAGTTTTTTGTTAGATAGTCGTGGTATTTCTGAAGAAGGACTTGTGTTAAATAGCTTTGATATCAAAGGGATTCCATTTTCAGAGATTAATAAAATCGTGCTGTATCAACCACAAGGCTCTTCTGAGATCAAAATGAATTTTTTTCGTAACGGTTGGCGTGGGCCAATGTTAAAATTTTCTGTTTCAATGGAAGAATTAGTGACTTTTTTAGCTCAGCATCTAAATGAGGAAGCAGAAATCGATATCATGATTGACCCTGATCATGAATAATGTTCAATAGTTAAGATAAATATTTTTTTAATCCTTTTATCGATTTCTTGTTTATTTTCAAAAGTATTCATGCTGTCAATTAAAAAAGAAATATACTGTTTTTTGAATGAAAGATAGCTCAATTAAGCCAACCGATTTCTCAAAGTGAGAAATTGGTTGGCTACTTCAGTTCTTGTAGTGGTCCATAGATAAAAAACGCACAGTATTAATTTTAATAGTAAATAAGATAAGAAAGACTATTATATAAAAAAAGAATGGCAATTCATGTTTTTTTTTGAATTGCCATTCTTTTTATTTTTAAAAGTAAAAAAAAATAAATTGTCTCTCTTTATAAAATTATTATATATTGTCTAATAGCCCTAATGAAAAACGAAAGGACTCTTGATTAATGAAGAGAATCAGATTTAATTTTATTTTCTATTGTTATTTTTATAATATCTGCTATAAAAATTAGAAACGAATTATCGACAATCGATGTAAGTAAAGTACTACAAACAATCAGTAATGAATCTATTTTGAAAATTTTTGGTTTGTTTATGACAGGAGCGTTAGGAATATTTATACTATGTTTTTATGATTTTGTTTTAATCAAACAGTTTAAGTCAATAAAAATAGCAAAATTGAAGGTATTGAAAATTAGTTGGATTGCTAATTCATTGAATGCAGTGTTAGGATTTGGTGGGATCTTTGGCGCAACTGTGCGCTATAATTTCTATAAAAAATATATAGATTGTACTGAAGTAAATAAATTAAAAAAAAACAATTTCTTTATTGCTTGTATCCACTATCTCTGGTGTAGGCGTATTGTCTGTTATGGTTTTATTAAAAATTTTTCCTGAAAGCCATCTACTGGAAGAAAATGGGACAATCAAAATTGGATTGCTTATCAGTTCCTGTTTGCTTCCTCTTTATATGGTTTATATTAGTGCTAGACCACCCATTTCGTCTGCAAGGTGGTTGGGGTTAAAATTTACCGTTGTTTCAACCATTGATTATCTTACTTCAGGTATCGTGATGTACGCCGCATTTTGTTTTCTAAATCTATCAGTTCGTTTTGTAGATATGGAAAGTATTTTTATTATCGCTACGATAGCAGGAATCATTAGTATGGTGCCAGGTGGATTTGGTGCATTTGATGTTATTTTCCTTTTAGGGGTGACTCAAGAACTAAATGTTGCCAAAGAACAGGCTTTAATGGCATTGATTTTATATCGTTTAGCGTATTACATTATTCCGCTACTAATTGGTTTGTTATTATGTATTAGTGAAATTCAAGTTCTGATCAGTCAAAGAATCGGTAATAATCAATTGACTATCCTGTCGAAAGAACTAACATCGGTGGTATTTTCGATTACCCAAGAGCAGATAAAACAAATTGGTCGAGCATTGAGTACTAGTCTTTTTTTTGTTTGTTCACTGCTCTTTTTATTAGATTCGTGTCTTTTGTTTTTGGATTATGCTTATTTAAAAGACATTCTCTTGTTAGTTATTTCTCCATTTTATACATGTGTCAGTGTTTTATTATGTACAGACAGTGTAGTAATCTATAATGGTGCAATTGCTACTTATAAAAACTTACGTATCAAAGTTTTTGTGGTAGGTTTATGCCAAGTTGTTCTATTTTTTGAAGGGATGAGTCTAACTGCTACGTTGTTAACAATGGCTTTAGTCATCAATTTATTCTTTTTGAAAAGATGGTTGGAAGTGGAAGTTATCAAGCGAAGCATATTGGAAAAAGTCATTTGGGTAGTGACAATTCTTTTTGTAATAGAAAGTTTAGTTGAAGTTTATGTCATGCTACCAGATCAGCAACTTCTATTAATGGCCGGTTCGGTATTCTTTTTACTTTTCCTTTGGGGAGGTTGGGAATTCTTCCAGCGAAAAAAATTAAGAAAAACATTGAAGTTAAATTTCCAACAATTAAACGAGGAAGAATATCAATCTTTCTTGTAGCAAAATAATGGGAATCATTTAGCACATTTAGGTTTTTTAAAGGAGAATAAGGTAGCAGTAGTGGAGGATATGGCAATCATTTTTCAGGAAAGTGACCACTATATATTTGTTTTAGGAGACCCCTTAGGCTGCCAAGAAGCTATTTTTCCATCTTTAAAAAAAGCAACGAATCAGGCCAATCAAATTGGAAAAAGAATCATTTTTTATCAAGCTTCTACCCAATATCTGAGTTTTTATAACGATTTAAACTATCATTTTTTCAAGTTAGGGGAAGAAGCTACTCTTCCTTTGGAGGATTTTTCGTTAGCTGGGAAGAAGAAAAGAGGGTTTCGAGCGACCTTGAATCAAATGGAAAAATTAGGCTATTCATTTCAAATAATCAAACCGCCATACAGCAACCAATTATTGGAGGAATTAAAGGAAGTATCTGAACAATGGCTAGATTCGAAAAATGAAATGACTTTTTCAGTTGGAAGATTTGATGAAGCATATCTACGTCGTGAGCCTATTGGATTGATCAAAAATAGTGAAGAAAGAATTATTGGATTTGTTTCAATTATGCCGACTTATACAGAACGGACAATTTCAGTTGATTTGATAAGATGGCGTACGAATGAAGATTTGGCGATGATGGATGCACTTTATCTGCATACGATTTTATGGGCAAAAGAACAAGGTTATCGAGAATTCAATTTAGGGATGGCTCCTTTTTCTTCCACCTATAAAAATACGATTAATTTAGAAAATACATTTATTTATAGTGTTTATAGCAATACACAATATCTCTATTCATTTAAGGGTTTAAGAAAATATAAAGAAAAATATAAACCTAAATGGTCGTCGAGATATATCGTTTATAGCAATAAAACGTGGGTGTTGAAAAATTTGTATGCCTGTTACAAACTGATTCATTCAAAATAAAATTTAACCAATAAATAAAGAGCTAGAAAATAACGTGAGGATGTAAGAATGAAGAAAAAGTTTATCTTTCATGTGTAAGCTAAAAGAGCGTCCCCCCCTGTAAGTTGTGACCTTCGTGGGGGAGACGCTCTTTTAGTATTTGTATTACTTTGTTAAAATAATCATTTTTTTCTGTTAGTATGGCTAGTTAAATACACGGAAACGATCTTCATCATCCATGTATTCTTTTTCTCCGGCAGGTGTTTCTGGAGAAACGAAGACTAATTGAGCACGTAATTTCCAATTTGATGGGATATTCCATTCATTGGCTACGGCTTCATCAATAACTGGATTATAGTGTTGTAAATTAGCGCCTAGACCTTGTTCTGTCAAGGCTACCCAAGTATTTGCAGTAGCGATTCCATTTGATTGCTCTGACCAATCTGGGAAATTATCTGCATATAATGCGAATTGTTCTTGTAGATTTCTGATAACATCTGTATCTTTAAAGAATAACACTGTTCCATAGCCATTTTTAAAACCAGCTAATTTATTCTGTGTATTTGGAAATGCTTCTGCAGGTGTTAATGGACGAAGTGCTTCTTCTGTGATGTCCCATAATTTTTCATGAGCATCTCCAAAAAGAATAACGGCGCGTGTTGATTGTGCGTTGAAAGCAGTCGGGCTTTCTTTGATTGCTTCTTTGATAAGTGAAGTTAATTCTTCATTTGAAGTTGCTACGTTACGTCCTAGATGATAGATTGAGCGACGATTTTGCAAAGTTTTAGTAAAAGTTGTCATGTGAAAATCTCCTTTAGTTGCGTTATGCATAATTTATGAGTACAAATGGAGTATATCATCTTACAAAAAGTAAGTTAAATAATATGCTCACAAAAAATAAGTAAATTTTTTTGATAATAAAGGAAGTAGATCGAACGTTTTTTGAGATACCGTTTACATTATTATTGGACAAACTATTATTCAAAATTTAAACTTAAACCATAATATGATTATTAAACATCTATCTATTTTTTATTACCATTTTCCAATTAAATTTTGTTTATTTTTATATAAAATAAGTATATATTTCTTAAATAAGTTTTTTAGTCAACTTTTTCAGTTAGTATTTATAGTATTTTCTGAAAATTTAAAGAATTGGGGTATAAATTATGGAAAAACAACAAGACAAGGGCTTCTTCGGCCAGCCGAAGGGATTGTCCACATTGTTCTTTACAGAAATGTGGGAACGATTTAGTTATTATGGTATGCGTGCATTGCTGATTTATTATATGTACGATACAGTAACAAATGGAGGACTTGGATTACCTCGTGCCTCTGCTTTAGCGATTATGTCAATTTATGGTTCGTTGATTTACATGTCTAGTATTATTGGCGGTTGGGTATCTGACCGTGTTCTAGGGGCTAAACGAACAGTTTTCTTTGGTGGGATCTTTATTATGATTGGCCATATCGTATTGGCGTTGCCTTTTGGAGTCTCTACTTTATTTATCTCAATGGGCTTGATTATTATTGGAACCGCCTTTTTAAAACCGAATGTTTCAGGTATGGTGGGGCATTTATATTCAAAAACGGATTTAAGGCGTGATGCCGGTTTCTCTATTTTTTATATGGGTATCAACTTGGGAGCAATGATAGTACCGATCATCGTGGGGACGATTGGTCAAGAATATAATTATCATTTAGGTTTTTCATTAGCAGCGATTGGAATGTTTTTTGGACTTTTACAATATGTAATCCAAGGACGTAAAACGTTGGATGGTGTTGGTACAGTAGCACCTAATCCGTTAACACCAGCAGAACGTAAGGGATTTATCCGCAATTTGATCATTGCGTTGGTCATTATTGTAGTTATTTTTGGGGGCGCACAAGTAACGATCATTTGTCGATTGATTTCTTCATCAATACGATCAGTGTTTTAGGAATATTGTTACCTCTTTATTATTTTGTTAAAATGTTAACATCAAAAAATGTTTCTACGGAAGAAAAACCAAAAGTATTGGCTTATATCCCTCTGTTTCTAGCAGCTATTATTTTCTGGTCACTGCAAGAACAAGGTTCTTCTATCTTAGCGTTATTTGCTAGCGAACGTACGCAATCTACATTATTTGGTATGACTATACCAGCTAGCTGGTATCAATCATTAAATCCAATTTTTATTTTTGTGTTAACACCAGTATTTGTTACATTGTGGACAAAATTAGGTAAGCGCCAACCGTCTACTGTTGTGAAATTTTCTTTAGGTTTGCTGTTTGCTGGACTATCCTTCTTGTTATTGATGTTTCCAGGTATGCTGTATGGTACCAGTGGAAAAGTAAGTCCAATATGGTTGATCGGTAGTTTCTTTATCGTTGTTATCGCTGAATTATGCTTATCACCAGTTGGTTTATCAGCAACGACAAAATTAGCACCTAAAGCTTTTGAATCTCAAACGATTGCGATTTGGTTCTTAGCAGATGCGTCTTCACAAGCAATCAATGCACAAATTGCACGCTTCTATACGCCTGGTACTGAGTCTACTTATTTTGGTGTTGTTGGTATCGTTGCGATTGTCGGTGCAGTTGTCTTATTTGCAATCAAAGAACCAATTAAAAAATTAATGGGTTCCATTCATTAAATTTAATGAACTAAAAGTCGAGCGATTCTTTTCTTATGAAAAGCTGTTCGGCTTTTTTTGTATAATAAATAGGAAGAATTTCTAAAAATTAATAGATTAAAGAACAAATGTTCAGTTTTTTTTGGTATACTTGATAGGAAATGAAATTTAATTAATAAGGAGAGGGAAAATGACTTTACAATTTATTCTTGGAACAGCCCGAAAAGACCATCGTATGGCGTTGATTGATGAAGCGGTTGACTGGCTAGCAGAAGATAGACAACATCAAGTATTTTTCCTTGTGCCTAACTATAATAAATTTGAACAGGAACAAGAAATATTAGCACAATTACGTAAAAAAAGTGGAAAATCTTCCTTTAGTACGACAAATGTCCAAGTCTTTAGTTTTTATCGACTTGCGTGGTATTTGCTGCAACGAACTACTTTGCTATCAGGAAATGAACTTTCAGAATCTGGTTCTGCAATGATTTTGCGCCAGATTTTAGAAAAGAACGAAGAAAATTTAACGATTTTTCGTGGAGAGATCAACAAAAAAGGATTTATCCAACAACTACAGGAACTTTACAAAGAGCTACGTATTGGGAATATCTCTCCTGAAGATCTAATTTTTTCACAGTCCACTGACTCGCTAAAGGAAGAAAACCAGCAATTGAAAATGAAAGATTTGCAATTGATCTTCATGGCTTTTGAAGATGAATTAGTTAAACGTGCCTTACAATCGGAGGATGTCTTAACGATTTTGGCTAATTATATGCAAAAGCAAGAGATGACTAAAGTAAAGTTTGTCGTCAGTGGATTCAATCGAGTAAACGCCCAAGAATATCAATTATTACAAGTGATGATGGAAAAAGGTCATTTGGTGATTGATTTAATACTTGATCGTCCCTATATTTCTGAGATGCCGGAAGTATTAACTTTATTCCATGAAACAGGGAAACTGTACTTTCAATTGATTAATGCGGCAAAAGAACGTAAAGTGCCTGTCTTAGTCGAAAAATTTGCAAGGGAACGTACATTACCTTCTGTACTTCTACAGTTGCAAGCGATGTGGGAAGAAACGTCAAGTAACAAAAAAATAAAACCGTTAAAATTAGGCAAGCAAGACGGATTAAATTTATGGGAAGCTGAAAATACAACGGAAGAAATAAGACATTTAGCTGTTGAAATTAGACGATTAGTTAGTGAAGAACAATATCGTTATCGTGATATACAAATTTTAACCAAAGATATGGGCTTTTATGGAAACCTGCTACAACCTGTTTTTAAGGAAATGGCGATCCCTTATTATATCGACGAAGAGCAATTGATGGAAAACCATCCGTTGATTGAATGGATAAATAGTTTGTTTTCACTGGATCGTTATGCGTATCGCTTAAATGACATCATGCGATTTTTCAAAACAGAATTGTTTATTTGTGAGGCAGATGAGACTATTGATTTAGATAATTGGCGTGAATTAAGAAATCGTTTTCGAGCGGAGCTAGACGTGACGGAAAATATCGCTCTTGCCCACAATTATCAAGGAAATTACTGGACAAGAGAAAAAGATTGGCAATTTGTTTCCTATGATTTTGAAGCAGAACAGTTGGAAGATGTACAAGAATTAGAAAGACGTTCGAATGAACTCCGTCATTTTTTTAAAGAAAAAGTGCCACCATTTTTTGAAAAAATAAAACAATGTCAGACTGGCCAAGAAGGGGCAACAGTATTTTATCGATTTTTAGTCAGTAGTGGTGTGCAACAACAATTAGTTTTTTGGCGTAATCAGGAAATTGAAAGAGGCAATTTAGCAGCGGCACGCAATCATGAACAAACGTGGGGAGCTTTAGTTGATCTACTTGATAAGTATACGCTCATTTATGGTGATTCTGATTTTGATTGGTCGTTATTCCAAGAAATCATTACCAGCGGACTTGAGAATTTAAGTTATGGTAAGATCCCGACTGCGATCGATCAAGTTCGTGTCAATCGTTTAGAGCTTGTACTGTCAAATCAAGCGAAAATTACATTTGCGATTGGGCTGAATGACCAAGTATTTCCCGACCGCAAAGAGACTAAAGGGATACTGTCGAGTGAAGAAAGAGCGACGTTGAACGCTCGGTTAGCTGAAGAGAAATTTTTATTGGACCCTGTAAAAGAGAATATGTCTTTGGAACCTATACAAGCTTATTTAGTCTTTGCTTCTGCGACTGAGAAACTCTATTTGAGCTATGCACAAAGTTATGATACGAATACCTTGAAAATATCCCCATATTTACGACGAATCACCGAGTATTTATCCATACCAGTTGAAAGAAAAGAACACCTTCTTTTAGATAGTGATCCGAGTTGTTATGTTGGAACCTACAGAAGTGGCATTAATACAATCAATCATATCTATCTTTTAGCAAAAGAAGAGAAAAAGACTGTTCCCGTTTATTGGCGTGAATTGAGAGAAAGGATTTTGCAATCGAAATGGCGGAATTTTGCGTTAAGGGTCTTTGAAAGTCAAGATCATTTGAACGTACCCGTTTCGTTATCTCAAAATATGGCGGAAGAGCTTTATGGCAAAGATATTTATACATCTATTTCTCGCTTAGAAAATTTCTATAATTGTGAGTATAAATATTTTGTCCAATTTGGTTTAAAACTAAAGGAACGGATGGTGTATGGATTAACACCAGCAGCTACTGGAGATTTTTACCACGAATCGTTGGATCGTTTCTTCAAAATGCTGTTTTCAAATCAACTGTCATTAGCTGAAATGTCAGAAAAACAACGAAAAGAATTCACGGAAAAAGTACTACAAGAGGTATTTGGTGAATTGCGCTTTGAAATTTTAGATAGTTCCGCACGAATGAACTATATTCGTTATCAATTAGAACAAACCATCCAAAAAGTTACTTGGGCCTTACAAAAGCAAAGTAAAAATACTGGGATGAAGCCATTGCAAACAGAAATATTATTTGGTCAAATTGCAGGTTCACGAGGTATTCCAGGACTAGAGTTGCCTTTAGATAACGGAGGAAAATTACACGTTCGCGGAAAAATTGATCGTGTAGATATTGCTCTTGAACAAGATGATACTTGGCTTAGTGTGGTAGATTATAAATCTAGTGGACGTTCGTTTGATGTGACAGAAGCTTACTATGGAATGGCGATGCAACTATTGACCTATTTAGATGTTGCGTTGATGGATGCGGTCAAACTAACAGGAAAAGCCGCTGTGCGACCAGCTGGTTCTTACTATTTACATGTCCATAATCCTATTTTGACTGATACGAATGAAGTGGAAAAAGACACTTTGAAAAAATTTAGCTACGATGGCATTTTTGTTGACGAACCTCAATTATTAGAAGTACTAGATCATTCGCTAGAAGCAAAAGAAAATTCATTGATTTATCCTGTGAAAAAGAATGCAAAAGATGAATACCAAATGGGAAGTTTTAGCAAAGAAAAATTCTATACGGAAGAAGAACTTCAGCTTTTCATGGCACATAATCGTGCTAATATGCGTTTAGCTGGAGACAAGATTACTTCTGGTGAAATCAAATTGAACCCAGCTTATAAAGATAAAGAACGATTAGCTTGTCAGATTTGTCCCTTCAGGAGTATTTGTACTTTTGATGTGATGCTAAAAGAAAACAATTACCATCGATTAGAAAAATTAAATAAAGCTGAAGCACTGCGAAGAATAATTAAAAGGAGTGATGAAGAATGATCCAAATTCCTTTGAAACCAGAAAATGAACGTTTTACCGACGAGCAATGGCAAGCGATTTTCGATCAAGGAGACAACCTACTTGTTTCAGCTTCCGCCGGTTCTGGTAAAACAACGGTGCTTGTTCGACGAGTGATTGAAAAATTAAAGATGGGGTTCAATATTGATGAATTATTGATCGTCACCTTTACTGAAGCTGCAGCAAGAGAGATGAAGGAGCGAATTCAAGAAGCATTACAAGCAGCTGTTAATAGCGAAAGCGATCCATTAAAGCAACAACATTTTACGAAACAATTGGTGTTGTTGCCGAGTGCAAATATTTCGACTTTGCATGCCTTTTGCCTTACAGTTATTCGGCGTTTTTACTATTTGATTGATATTGATCCTGTCTTTCGGATGTTGACTGATGAAACTGAGACGATTTTAATGAAGGAAGATGTGTGGGATGAATTAAGGGAATCTTTTTATGCAAAAGGCCACGAAGAATTCTTTCAATTGACGATGAATTTTTCAAATGATCGCTCAGATGATGGTTTGACGAACCTCGTTTTTTCTCTATATGAATTTGCTCGAGCAAATCCTGACCCGATACGGTGGTTAGATCAATTAGTTGAGAGCTATCAATTAAAAGATAGTCTGGAACACTCACCATTGTATCAAAGCCAACTTCGACCGCTTTTATTAGCTGACGTGGGACAGTGCGTGCGTCTTTACGAAGAAATGATGACCTTAGCTCAAGAAGAAGGGCTTGAAAAAATGCTTGAACAAATTGCAGGAGAAAAAGAGAAAATCCAGCTTATCTACGAATGCTTATTACAAGATCAACTAATAGAAGCTTATGATGGCTTGGAGTCTTTAACTTTTTCTACCTTTAAAAGCAGTCGTAAAGCGGAATTAAAAGAGCGCTCGGCTGAGGTGAAAGTTTTAAGGGATCAAGCTAAAAAAATCATTCAACAAGTTGGAAAAAACTATTTCCCACTTTCTCCTATAAAAATGACAACACTCACAAGAAAAGCCGTTCCTATTATTGAAGAAATGACAAACGTGACAAAACAGTTCATGGCAAGTTTTAGCCAACGTAAAAGAGAAAAAGGTGTCTTAGATTTTAATGATCTTGAACATCTAGCTTTACAAATTTTAACCAATCAAACAGAGGAAACTTGGCTACCTAGTGAAGCATCGCGATATTATCGTAAGCAATTCAAAGAAGTAATGGTGGATGAATATCAAGATGTGAATCAACTGCAAGAAGCGATCCTTTATTGGCTTAGACAGCCAGATCCTGCCAATGGAAATTTGTTCATGGTAGGAGATGTCAAGCAATCAATCTATTCTTTTCGTTTAGCAGATCCTAGCTTATTTATCGAAAAATACGAAGCATTTTCAAAAAATGAAGGTGGACGTCGGATCGTTTTAGTAGAAAATTTTCGATCAAGAAAGGAAGTCTTGTCTTTTACGAATTTGATTTTTCAACAACTGATGGATCCTGTCGTTGGACAGATCCCTTATGATGAAGCTGCTCATTTAGTGTTAGGCTTTTCTGATTTTCCAGAAATCGAGCAGTTCGAACCGGAACTGTTGATTTACGAAAAAGAAGAAGGGTCTACCATTGAACTACCAATAGATGATAGTATCGAAGATAAAACTGAAGGCGAACTTTTTATGACAGGACTAAAAATTCGTGAATTGATTGATGAAAAATTTATGATATATGATAAAAAAACAAAACAAAATCGTCCAGTAGAATATAAAGATATTGTTCTTTTAACACCAACAAAAAAAAATAATTTAACGATTTTGGAAATTTTTAAAACATTGGATATCCCTTTGGAAATGAATGATACGCAAAATTATTTCCAATCGACTGAACTTCGCACGATGATCGCTTTGCTCCAGCTGATAGATAATCCTTATCAGGATAATCCGCTAGCTTCGATTTTACGTTCTCCAATTGTTGGTTTGATCGAACCTGAACTCGCACAAATACGTCTTGCAGATCGAACACATAGTTATTATGAGGCTGTTCTGGCTTATCAAGCGAAAAAAAAGGATGAATTAGCAGATAAATTGCTTCATTTTAATGAACAACTTGAAATATGGCGAGAACTCGCTCGTCGTTCTTCCATTACGGATCTTTTGTGGGAAATTTATTTCCAAACTGGCTATTTGGAATATGTAGCTGGATTGCCAGCGGGTGCGCAAAGACAGGCAAATTTATATGCTTTGGTTGACCGTGCTAAGGCTTATGAACAAAGTGCTTTTAGAGGCTTGTATCAATTTGTGCGATTCATTGAAAAAATGCAGGAAAAAGACAAAGACCTAGCAGAGCCGGTGATTGCTTCAGCAGATAATGCAGTACGTGTCATGACGATTCATGCAAGTAAAGGACTTGAATTTCCAATTGTTTTCCTATTAGATATGACAAAACAATTTAATTTGCAAGATCTAAGAAAACGTTACGCTTTCGAAGAAAAACTAGGGGCTGGAATTCGTTATATGGATCCTGATACCCGAGTGTTATACGATACACTTCCTTATCAAGCAATCAAATTAGCGAAACAAAATAAATTGTTATCCGAAGAAATGCGTAAACTATATGTTGGCTTGACACGAGCTGAACAAAAATTATTCATTGTTGGCTCATATAAAAATAAAGAAGATACATTTAAAAATTGGGCAGAAGCTTCTGGACAAACGACCCTAGTATTAGATCCAACCTCCCGACTAAAAGGAAAGAGTAGTTTAATGAATTGGATCGGCTTTAGCTTGATGCGGCATCCGCTTATTAAAAACTATTATAATGAAGCTAAAATTCTTTCTGAGCTTAAAAACTCTGATAGTCACTTTTCGATTACTTGGGTGAATCAGCAGACGATGCTGGAAAAAAGGCAATATTTATCAAAAGAAGAAACGCTTGAAGTCGAAGGTAATGAATTAGGTCAAACGATATTGACTGAAACTTTAAAAGCACGGTTAGATTATCGTTATCCATTTAAGGAATCTGCCCAAACGACTAGTTACCAGTCTGTTTCTGAGCTCAAACGCTTGTTTGAAGACCCAGATGAAACGGTTGATGCAAAACTTGTTTGGGAAAGTAACGAAGTACGTGGATTAAATCGGCAGTTCCGTTATACCCAAGATACCTTAGCAGAGCCAAGATTCTTACAAAAAACGCAGAAAGTATCAGCGACAGCAGTGGGAACAGCAACCCACTACTTATTACAACTACTCCCTTTAGAAAGACCGACAACTGAAACGATTAAAGTCTTGTTAGATGAATTAATCAAAAAAAGGCTAGTTGATCAAAAAGTAGCAAAACAAATTGATTTTTCTGCCATCTTTTGGTTTTTTGAAACCAAATTTGGAAAAGCATTGATCAAGTACAAAGACTTTGTCAAACGTGAACAACCTTTTTCGATGCTTTTATCTGCGGACCAGGTTTTTGAGAAATATCCAAATGAAGAAGATGAACTATTGATTCATGGAATCGTTGATGGCTATATCGAGTTTCCTGATTTTATCCAATTATATGATTTTAAAACCGATTTTATTTTAGATGCTGATAACCAAGAAGCCATTGATGAGGTGGTTAAAAAGTACCAAGGACAATTGAATCTGTATCGACAAGCATTATCAGAATCTTTGGATAAGCCTGTCAGTGATGTCTTTCTTATTTTGTTATCTGCGAAGAAAATAATAAATATTAATAATTGAGCAACTAAGACTTACGCTTTGTAAGTAATATGCTATACTCTTAAAAAGAGGTGAGTAAAATGGAGCTAACACAGACAGAATTCGCTCTATGTCCTAAATTTGAAAAAACTTTTTCGATTTTGGGTAAAAAATGGAATGGATTGATTATCGATGTATTGCTCGAAAATGGTCCGCAACGCTTTGTTGATCTCGCGGCGAAAATACCTATGGTGAGTGATCGTGTTTTAGTTGAACGATTAAAAGAACTTGAAAAAGAAAAAATCATAACAAAAAGTTTTTCCTGTAAAGAGTCGAGCCGTTCAGAATATCTGTTGACAGAAAAAGGGGCTGACCTTCAAAAAGCAATTGTACAGTTGCAAGTATGGAGTGACAAATGGGTCTCTGAAGAAGAATGCAGTTGATTTTATCAATGAAATCTTGTAAACTGGCATTATACAATAATGAAATAGCAGAAAGAACATTGATGAAAAAGAGTAATTTGGCTAAACCAGTCCAGGGAGATCTGTCATAGACTGTAAGCAGGTCCTGTGTTTGAAAAATGAAGTTCACTTTCGGAGTTCGTCTGATTTTCTCAGGCCGGCAATCGTCGTTAAAGAAGTAAGTGTACGGTTTTTTACCGTAAATTAGGATGGTAACGCGAAGACCTCGTTCCTTAGTATGGATGAGGTCTTTTTTTGTATTTGAAATTGAAGGAGGAGACAGGAAATGTCTTTACAAGCCCAACTAGAAAGCTTGAAAGAAGCGACAATCGTTAAAATTACGACCGCGCAAGATTTAAAAGAGTTAAATCAGATACGTATAGAAACTTTAGGGAAAAAAGGGCCTATCACCGAAGTATTACGAGGCATGAAAGATTTAAGTCCAGAAGAACGTCCAATAGTAGGCAGTTTTGCTAATGAAATTCGCGATTTATTGACAGCAGAAATCGAACGAAAAAAACAACAATTAGAAGCTGCAGCATTACAAACTGCATTAGCTAAAGAAACTATTGATGTCACTTTACCTGGTCGTCAAGTAAAACAAGGTACGCGTCATATTTTGACACAGATCATGGAAGAAATCGAAGATATCTTTGTCGGTATGGGCTACCAGATCATTGAAGGCTATGAGGTGGAGTCTGATCACTACAACTTTGAACGAATGAATTTGCCCAAAGACCATCCGGCACGTGACATGCAAGATACTTTTTACATTTCAGAAGATATCTTGATTCGTACACATACATCACCTGTCCAAGCCCGTACAATGGAACAACATGATTTTTCAAAAGGTGCGTTACGAATGATCTCACCAGGAAAAGTATTTCGACGAGATACTGATGATGCAACACATAGTCATCAATTCCATCAAATTGAAGGGTTGGTTGTGGACAAGAATGTGACGATGGCTGATTTAAAAGGAACATTAGAAGTAGTAATGAAGAAAATGTTTGGCAAAGAGCGAGAAATCCGCCTACGCCCAAGTTACTTTCCATTTACTGAGCCATCAGTTGAAGTAGATGTTAGTTGCTTTAAATGTGGAGGAGCCGGCTGTAACGTCTGCAAACATACAAGTTGGATCGAGATTTTAGGTGCTGGTATGGTTCATCCCGATGTCTTAAAAATGTCAGGGATTGACCCAGAAGAATATTCTGGTTTTGCTTTTGGTCTTGGCCCAGATCGAGTAGCAATGTTACGTTACGGCGTCAATGATATTCGAAATTTCTATCAAAATGACTTGCGTTTCTTGAGTCAGTTCAAAGGGGAGTAAAAAAGCATGTTAGTTTCTTATAAATGGTTAAATAAATATGTTGATTTATCAGCAGTTACACCGAAAGAACTGGCTGATAAAATGTCTGTTACGGGGATCGAAGTGGAAGGAATTAAGATTCCAGAAGAAGGATTGAAAAAAATCGTTGTTGGTGAAGTGATGGAATGCGTACCTCATCCAGATTCCGATCATTTATCGATTTGCCAAGTAGATATTGGTGAGGAATTATCTCAAATTGTTTGTGGCGCACCGAATGTGAAAGCAGGAATCAAGGTAATTGTTGCTTTACCGAATTCACGAATCGCTGGTAACGTCAAAATCAAAAAAGGAAAAATGCGTGGTCAAGTGTCTAATGGGATGATCTGTGCTCTACAAGAAATTGGTTATCCTGACAGTGTCGTTCCGAAAGAATATGCAGAAGGAATTTACTATATGCCTCAAGATGCGGTGAATGGGGATCCCGTCTTTTCTTATTTAGATATGGATGATGCAATCATTGAATTGTCTATTACGCCTAATCGTGCAGATGCTTTGTCAATGAGAGGTGTCGCCTATGAAGTAGGAGCCATCTATCGTCAAACACCAGTTTTTAACGATGAAAAATTAATTGAAGTAGCGCGTAAAGCAACAGATAAAATCAAGGTAACTGTAGAAGATCAAGAATCTGTACCAGCTTATCAAATTCGTATTATCGAAGGGGTAAAAATCCAGGCTAGCCCTCAATGGCTACAGAATAGGTTAATGAATGAAGGTGTTCGTCCAATTAATAATGTCGTGGATGTTACGAATTATATTTTATTGTTGTTTGGACAACCACTACATGCGTTTGATTATGATAAACTAGGTTCTAAAGAAATCAATGTTCGTCATGCCAAAGACTCAGAAATGATCGTGACATTAGATGGGGAAACACGAGAACTAACTCCAGAAAATCTTGTCATCACAAATGGGCAAGTACCAGTTGCTCTAGCAGGTGTGATGGGTGGTCTTAATTCGGAAATTACTGAGACGACGACAACAGTCGCATTGGAAGCGGCTTTGTTTGATCCGAGCACAATTCGTCGTACGGCAAAGCAATTTAACTTAAGAAGCGAGTCTTCTGCACGTTTCGAAAAAGGAATCAATAAAGCAACAATTAACAAAGCATGTGAGGTTACAGCTGCTATGATTGTTGCATTGGCAGGAGGCGAAGTGCTCCAGGGGGCTGTCATAGGATCCAGTTATCAAGCAGAAGAAGTGGAAGTAAATATTACACTATCACGGATCAATCGTTATCTAGGTACAACTTTAACTGTAGAAGAAGTGAGTGAAATCTTTGAAGCTCTTGGTTTTAGCTACCGAGTGGAAGAAGAAGCTTATATGATTACTGTTCCGCCGAGACGTTGGGATATTCAAATCGAAGCAGATATCATTGAAGAGGTTGCACGAATCTACGGCTACGACCGCTTACCGTCCACTTTACCAAGTGGTGAAACGGTTGCTGGAAGCTTAACTAGAGAACAAGCAACGTCCCGTAAAATTCGCACGACATTAGAAGATAGTGGACTAAATGAGGCAATTAGTTATGCATTGACCACCGAAGAAAAATCACGACAGTTCACTATGGTAGAATCGTTGATTACACGCTTAGATTGGCCGATGAGTGAAGAACGTTCCGTGTTGAGAATGAATTTGATCAGTGGATTACTTGACAATGTGAGCTATAATGTAGCGAGAAAGAATAGTGATGTTGCATTATACGAAATTGGCCGTATCTTTTATCAAGAAAATGATCCACTAACTCATTTACCACAAGAAGTCAAGCATGTAGCGCTTGCACTTACGGGTACGTGGGAAGAAAAAAATTGGCAAAGTAAAGCTCAAGTGGTCGATTTCTATACGATCAAAGGTCTTTTGGATAATTTATTTGATCGTTTAGCAATTTCAAGTGAAATCACCTATCAAGCAACTACCAAAATGAAAGAAATGCACCCAGGAAGAACAGCCGAAATCTACTTAGGGGAAATTTGTATTGGTTTTGTGGGACAAGTCCATCCTAGCACGGCAAAAGAGTACGATATCCCGGAAACTTATGTGGCGGAGTTTGCACTTGATTCAGTGATTGAGGCAGCAAAAAAGGGAATTACCTTCCATGCAATCACAAAATTCCCAAGTGTTTCTCGAGACATGGCGATGTTAGTCGAAGAAACAACGACCAATCAGGAAATTGTGACGGTGATTCGATCAGCGGCAGGTAAATTTTTAACAGATATCCAATTATTTGATGTCTATCAAGGTAAAAATATTGAACCAGGATATAAATCAATGGCGTACAGTTTAACCTTTGAAAATCCCGAAGCAACAATGACAGACGAAGAAATCAATCGGTCAATGGCAAAAATTGAAAAAGCCTTAAGTGAAACGATAAGGGCTAATATTCGTTAATAATAAAGAACAATAGTTAAATCGGATTTCATGATTTAGCCATTGTTCTTTTTATTCTGAACTACCTAAGACTATCTATTATTTTATTAGTTGAAATAATTAATACCCATGGCAGATTTTACTTCAGCTAACGTTTGGGCGGCTACTTTTGCCGCTTCTTCGCTACCATGATGTAGAATGTCCATAACGTAAGCAGGGTCTTTCGCTAATTCTTCTCTTCTGGTACGAATTGGAGCAAATTCTTCTTCTAGTACATCGATCAAATAGCGCTTGATCTTGACGTCACCAAGTCCGCCACGACGATAATGAGCTTTCATTTCTTCAATGGCTTCTTTGTCTTTTCCAAACACATCAAGATAAGTAAACACCATATTGCCTTCTACTTGTCCTGGGTCTTCTACGTGGATGTGATTGGGATCAGTATACATGCTCATCACTTTTTTCTTGACAACTTCTGCAGGGTCAGAGATATAAATCCCATTTCCTAATGATTTACTCATTTTTCCATTGCCATCAATCCCTGGCAAACGCCCCATACCTTTAGGAGGAAATACGCCTTTAGGTTCCACCAAAACGTCATCATACGTATGATTAAAACTTTGGACAATTTCTTGTGTTTGTTCTAACATTTGTTTTTGGTCTTCGCCCACAGGAACTAAATTTGCTTTGAAAGCTGTAATATCAGCTGCTTGAGAGACAGGATAGATAAAGAAGCCAGTTGGTACACCTTCACCGAATTTTTTTTGTTCAATTTCTGTTTTGACTGTTGGATTACGGCGAACACGTCCAACACTTACTAAATTTAAATAATACATTGTTAATTCAGCCAGTTGTGGTATTTGAGACTGGATAAAAAGCGTTGATTTGGTAGGATCTAAACCGACAGCTAAATAATCCAAGGCAACTTCTAAAACATTTGAAGAAACTTTCTCAGGTTTTTTTGCATTATCTGTCAAGGCTTGCATATCCGCAATCATCACAAATAATTGATTATTATCGTCTTTTTGCATTTCAACCCGTGTTTTCAGTGATCCAACGTAATGACCCAAATGTAATTTACCAGTGGGGCGATCACCCGTTAAAATAATATTTTTCAAAAAAAAAACACCTCTTTACAATTTGTAAGACTAATGCACTTAATATCTTACCGTTTTTTAGAGGAAGAAACAACTGTTCCAAATCAAAAGATAAGGAAAATACCGAGAAGATAGTAGAGGAACAAAGAAAAGAAGAAAATAACGAAAGAAAGTTTCAAAGAAAGTTTCAAAGAAACTTTACAAATCACTAAAGTATCATATATAATATGGTCTAGTATAATATGGTCTATTCTATATGATTAGATTTTTTCTTATTAATAATAATGGGAGTGTAATGTTATGGCAATGATTAAATTTGATAACGTGGAAAAATACTACGGAAAATTCCATGCTTTGAAAAACATAAACCTCGAATTTGAGAAAGGGGAAGTCGTCGTTGTCATTGGTCCTTCAGGTTCAGGAAAAAGTACCATGTTACGATGTATAAATGGATTAGAAACTATTTCTTCTGGAAAATTGTTAATAAATGATGTCGATTTACTTGACAAAAAAACGAAATTGACTGAAGTCAGAAAAAACCTCGGAATGGTCTTCCAACATTTTAATCTTTACCCAAATAAAACTGTTTTAGAAAATATCACACTTGCACCAATTAAAGCTTTAAAGCAAGATCAAGCAAGTGCTGTGAAAAATGCAGAAAAATTTTTAAAAAAAGTCAGTATGTTAGATAAAAAAGATTCTTATCCTTCAATGTTGTCAGGTGGACAGCAACAGCGTGTAGCGATTGCTCGTGGACTTGCGATGAATCCTGAAATGTTGTTATTTGATGAGCCAACATCTGCGCTGGATCCAGAGATGATTGGAGACGTTTTAGATGTCATGAAAAAATTAGCACGTGATGGAATGTCAATGATTGTTGTTACTCACGAAATGGGATTTGCCAAAGAAGTAGCTGATCGTGTCATCTTTATGGCAGATGGACAAGTATTGGAAGATAGTCGTGATGTGCAGAATTTCTTTGAAAATCCTAAGGAACAAAGAGCGCAACAATTTATCAGTAAAGTAATCAATCATTGATAGGAGGAATAATATGCGCAATAAAAAAATGATTCGTTTATTTTTCCTTTTAGGACTTATTTTTTTAATTTTAGCCGGCTGTAAAGGAAAAAGTGTTGCAAAAGAAAACATTTTAGAACGTAGCAAGCAAACCAATACCATTATATGGGGAGTGAAGTACGATGCTCGTCTATTTGGGATGATGGATATTAAAAGTAGTGAAGTCAAAGGATTCGATATTGATATTGCAAAAGCAATCACAAAAGAGATCTTAGGAAAAGATGGTAAAGCAGAGTTTGTTGAAGTAACTTCAAAAACACGTATCCCTCTTTTGAAAAACGGAAACATCGATGCTATCATCGCGACAATGACAATCTCAGACGAACGGAAAAAACAAGTGGATTTCTCTGATGTTTATTTTGATGCTGGACAATCATTATTAGTCAAAAAGGGAAGTCCCATCAAAAACGTGGATGACTTGGATGCTGACACTACTGTATTGGCTGTGAAAGGTTCAACTTCAGCAGTTAATATTCGTAAACATGCACCAGATGCAAAAATCCTTGAATTAGAGAACCACGCAGAGGCATTTACAGCTTTACAATCTGGTCAAGGAGATGCAATGACCACAGATAATGCGATCTTGCTAGGAATGGCAGATGAAAACCCTGATTACATTTTAGCTGGTGAACCATTTACCAATGAGCCATACGGAATTGCCATCAATAAAGGTCAAAAAGATTTCTTGGATGCAGTCAATAAAGCATTGAAGGACATGGTTGCCAATGGTACTATGATAAAATTTATCAAAAATGGTTCCCGGACACAACACAAGGAAAAGTGAAATAAGGAGGGGAAAAAATGAGCGAATTGATACAAACTTATGGGTCTACCTTCTTAGATGGATTCAAGATTACCATTTATGCAAGTTTTGTTGCTTTATTATTTAGCTTAATTATTGGAACACTAATGGCAATTTTTCAGTTGTCAAAAAATAAAGTTACTAGCGGATTAGCAAAAGTTTATGTTGAGTTTTTCAGAAATATTCCACTATTGATCATTGTGATGTTTTTTTATGTTGTTGTTCCAATTTATTGGATCAGCTTTGACGGTTTTCAAGCAGGTACGATTGGGTTGACTATTTATGCTTCTGCATTTATTGCTGAAACAGTACGTTCTGGTATTCAAACTGTACCAAAAGGACAAATGGAAGCTGGACTTTCTGCTGGGTTGACCTACTCACAAACGATGCGATTTATTATATTACCTCAAGCATTTAAGATCGTGGTGCCACCATTGGGTAACCAGTTTATCAATTTGGTGAAGAATTCATCGATTTTGGCAATTGTTGCAGGATTAGATTTGATGTATCAAGGTGACTTGGTGGCTAGTGAAACCTTTAATACCTTTGATACATACATTATTGTAGGATTATTTTACCTAGTCATCACTTTACCTTTATCTTATTTAATGACATATCTTGAGAAAAAATGGGCAGTTCGTTCATAGAAAGGGGAGAACAGAATGGATTTTAGTGGTGCTTTTTCGTGGATGAATATACGTTTTTTATTAGAAGGTTTAAAAGTGACTGTGGAGGTCTCTTTATTTTCGATTATTTTTAGCTTTTTAATCGGTGGATTTATGGGTGTGATTCGTTTTTCTAATATCCCTTATCTTTCAAAAATATTAGGGTTTGTGATCGATATCATAAGGAATCTACCATTACTATTAATTATTTTCTTTACGTACTTTGCATTACCGCAAATTGGTATTCAAATGAATATTTTTTGGTCGGCAGTTGCAGCTTTGACAATCTTTGAATCTGCTATGCTTTCAGAAATTTTCCGTGCAGGACTCAATGCAGTGCCAAAAGGAAAGATGGAAGCAGGGCTTTCTACTGGATTATCTTATGTGGAGACGATGCGCATTATCGTATTGCCACAAGCGTTTAAGTCGATGATTCCAGCAATTGTCAGTCAATTGATTTCATTAATTAAAGATACTTCTTTAGCAGTAATCATCTCCTTACCAGAATTAACCCATCAAGCGCGAATCGTTTATGGGCAAAACACAAATTATGTTTTACCGATGTTCGTTATGATGACCTTTATGTATTTCGTTGTGTGTTATGTATTATCTCTGCTTTCTTCTTATTTGGAAAAAAGAAAATACAGCTATTGATTTGAATAAAAAGGGTTGTAGCAAGTGGCTAATTGAAATAAGAGAATTAGAATGTTGATAAAGAGAGGCTAAGACACAATAATGTGCGCTCCAAAAGTTGTATGCAGATTAATTTAGCCAGTTGGTTGGTATGAATTCGGTGTTGAACCGGTCTCATACCAGCTAATTTTTTTAATTCGATAATGATTTTAATAATGTGTATCATTTACAACAGCTGCTTTCAATTCCCCAAAACTAGAAAAACTGTGTCCATAATACATTTCTTGTTTCACCTGTCTAATGTGTGATTTTAGTAAAATCAGAATGAATCATGTTTTGATGGGAACTTAGCGTTTAAGATGTCCTTTTTATAGAGTGATTTGCTTCATACAAAATATTAAAAGCTCCCTAAAGCAATTGTTGTTTTCACGCACAACGTTTAAAGGGCAATTTCATATTATCTCGTCTTCTTTTTCTACTATTTCTTGCTGTTCACAATCCAGAGCGTTTACTATATAACGGAAATATCACTCGCTGAAATAACGGAAAGAGCATCAAATAAAAGAAAAAATTCCCGATACCATGAGCAAGATCAAAAGGCAATCCTTGGAAATAATATACCCAAAAAGAAGGGATTTGGTAAAATAATGTTTCAATTCGAGAAACGATAAGTCCATAGAAGATGCCACAAAAGAAACTAAAAAACGCCTGCAAAAATAGATGTTTCGCCATAAGTGGGATCTTACTGACCAAGTGAAAAAAGAGAACAATGCCACTAAAAGCGATCATCTGACTAATTGTCCATGTCCCTAAACCTAAATATAGATTGGTAATGAATAAGCTTAATAGTGATACAATCAGAGCATCCGTTAAAGAACCATAACAGGCAAGTAGTAAAAGAATGGCGGTCATCGGTTGGACGTTTGGTAACCAAACAAAAATGATCTGACCGACCACACAAGCAGCTGTTAAAAGAGATAAATAAGTAAACTGATGGATGGTAAAACGAGATTTTAATGGATTCATTAGGGAAATGCTCCTTGTTAATTGATAATAGTTCTCATTGTATCATAAAATAAATTTATTACAAGATTGAAAAACACGATATATAGTGCAATAATGAACATCGAGCACTATATATGGTGCTTTTTTATGAAAAGGTGGCGATATAATGGTTGTTTATACAAAAAAATATATAGAAAAGCTAAATCAAGATATACAAAACTATTCAGAAGTGACACCCATTGATTCTCAAATGACACTTACTTTTGAAGGGATTTCTCGCTTGATCATGTTGGATCGTTATACTTACAAAGATCCACATAATCAAACACTAGTAGTTGGTGATTTAGTCGTACTAACAGTACACGCGGATCCACAATATCCTGCACGAGGCATTGGTACGGTTGAGGAACAAACGAAAGAGCAATTAATAATCAAGGTCGAAGAAGAATTTCGATCTGCTTTGATAGATCCGCTAGAAGTGGCTAGCGGACGAGTCATTAGAAATAAGAATGAGGTCGAAAAACCGCTTGAATTATATTTTGAACAAATAGCTTCTCGCGTCGCTTCAGGAATTTCTGCTATTGAAGGATCTCGGAAAGACGAGTTCTTTGCTGATTTTTATAAGCAATTAACAGAGCAAAATCTGATTCCTGCTGGTCGTGTCTTATATGGTGCCGGTACACATACAGAAGTGACATATTTCAATTGCTTCGTTATGCCGTTTATTCAAGACTCGCGCTCTGGATTAGCGACCCATCGACAAGAAGTAATGGAGATCATGAGTCGTGGAGGCGGTGTTGGTACAAATGGTTCAACGTTAAGACCAAAGTCAGCAATCGTTCATGGTGTGAAAGGAAAATCCTCAGGAGCAGTTTCTTGGTTGAATGACTTAGCGAATCTGACACACCTTGTGGAACAAGGAGGAAGCCGAAGAGGTGCCCAAATGATTATGTTAAATGATTGGCATCCAGATATTTTTGAATTTATTATTTCCAAAATACAAAATCCAATGATATTGCAGCATTTAATTGCCACCAGTCAAAATCCTCTCATCCAACAATTAGCGAGGGAGAAGCTTTCTTTCTCGCCATTAACACAAGAAGAAAAAGAATTATATGAAGTATTAGAAAAAAATGAAACACTACTCCAATTTAAAGAACACGAGTTAGTCAAAAAGATCAAACAGAAATTAAGAGTAGGCGGTACGTATAGTGTAAAGGACCCTGATTTTTTAACTGGTGCTAATATTTCTGTTTGCTTAACCAAAGAATTCATGGAGGCGATTGATCAAAACGGCCCCTACGAATTGCGTTTTCCTGCAGTGGAGGACTATTCTAAAGAAGAAATGGCTGACTATGACCAAAATTGGGCTAAAATAGGTGATGTTCGAGAATGGGAAGCGACTGGTCGGAGAGTAAAGGTTTATCAAACAATTCAGGCGAGAGAACTTTGGGAATTGATTACGTATTGTGCGACCTATTCTGCAGAACCGGGCATCTTTTTTATTGACAATGCCAACGAGATGACAAATGCTACGGCTTATGGTCAAAAGGTAGTAGCCACGAATCCATGTGGCGAACAACCTTTAACACCCTATGCGGTGTGTAATTTGGCAGCCATCAATTTAGCAAAGATGGTCGATAAAACGAACCAAACGATCGATTTTCAAAAAGTTGCTGAAGTAGTAAAAACAAGTGTCCGCTTCCAAGACAATGTGATTGATGCTACTCCATACTTTTTTGATAAGAACGAGCAACAAGCAAAAGGGGAACGTCGTATTGGTTTAGGCGTAATGGTATTAGCTGATTTATTGATTTATTGTAAGAAAACATACGGTTCAAAAGAAGGAAACGAACTGGTAGACCAACTCTTCGAAACGATTGCTACGACAGCTTATCAAACTTCAATTGAGCTTGCAAAAGAAAAAGGTAGTTTTCCGTTTCTGGTGGGAGAGACAGAAGAAGAAACCAAACAATTACGTCAACGTTTTATTGATTCTGGATACATGAAAAAAATGCCGGAAAAAATCCGACAAGGTGTGTTGGCTCATGGCATTCGCAATTCTCATCTATTGACAGTAGCTCCCACTGGCTCAACCGGAACAATGACAGGGGTCTCTACGGGATTAGAACCTTATTTTTCTTTCTCTTATTTCAGAAGTGGCCGTTTAGGAAAATTTATTGAAGTTCATGCAGAAATTGTTGATGACTATTTATCTAAATATCCTGAAGGCGATGTATCTCAGTTACCAGAATATTTTGTTTCAGCAATGGAATTATCGCCAGAGGCGCATGTTGATGTTCAATGTACGATCCAGCGCTGGGTCGATAGCTCTATTTCAAAAACCGTGAATGCACCTAAAGGATCTAGTGTGACAGAAGTGGCAAAGATCTATGAGAAACTTTACGCAGGGAAAGCAAAAGGCGGAACTGTTTACGTGGATGGTAGCCGTGATTCCCAAGTGCTGACACTATCGGCTGAAGAAAACACTTTTCCCAATGAAGCTGTAAAAACAGAATCTTTATTTGAAACTGGAGAGAATATTCAAAATCAACTAATGTCAAATCAAAAGGTCGAACAAGAGGGTGAACGATGCCCAATTTGTCATGAAGGAATGATTGAAGAAATCGGCGGATGCAGTACTTGCACCCACTGCAAGGTTCAGTTGAAGTGTGGGTTATAAAAAGGGGAACTAAAAAGATGAAGATCTATACAAAAAGTGGCGATAGTGGAATGACAAGCATCATTGGGGGGAACGAGTAAAAAAATCTTCCTCTCGAATACGTGCATATGGCAGTGTTGACGAAATCAATACGTGGGTAGGGACGATTATTGCAGAATTAGATTCCCAAAAATTTTCTACTTTGATTGAAGAATTGATCCAATTGCAGATTTTATTATTTGATGTAGGAACTGACTTTGCTACATCTGATGGTATCATGAGAGAATGGATTGTTGATCAACAGGATGTAGAAGAAATAGAGCAAATGATTGATAGGTATCAATCAAGACTTCCAGCCATTGAAAAGTTTATTTTACCAGGTGGTCATTTGATCGCTGGACATTTTCATATTGCCCGGACAGTAACCAGGCGAGCGGAACGAGAGATCACAGAATTGGTCATGGACGAAGAAGTAAATGCGATGGCCTATAAATGGATCAATCGATTGTCTGATTTATTCTTTGTCTTGGCACGTTATATAAATATGCGCTATCATATAAAAGAACCATTCTATGAGCGTGCAGGGAAAGTATTCCATTCATGATAGTATGAAAACATTGGATTAAATATTTAATAAATAGGAGTGTTTTTGTTGAAAAAACTGGTATTATTTTTAGTTGCTATTTCAAGTTTGTTTGTTGTTTCTGGCTGTCAGGCACCTTCTGAAACACAGCAATCCAGTTCCCAAACACAAACAATTACTGAAAAAGTAACGATCACTTTGGAAAAAGAGGGAAAAGAAATCACAAAGAAAACCGTTGATTACGATTCTGATCAAACTCTGCTTCAGTTGTTAAAACAACAATTTACAGTAGAAGAAGACAATGGGTTTATTACAGCGATTGATCATTATACTCAAGATAAGGACAAAAACTTGTATTGGACCTTCACGATTAATGGTAAAATGGCAGAAAAAGGTGCAAATGAAATCAGATTAGCTGACAAAGATCAGGTGGTATTCAATTTAGCTACCTTCAAATGATGCGATAATAAAGCGATCAAACAAATTAAAACAGCTGTTACCTTAGATGTATTTTCCTCTTAGGTGACAGTTGTATTTTGTCGTAGGTTCGAAAAGGAAGTACTTGAAAAATCAACCTAAAAAGTCCACAATAAGGAAGATAGAATTTATTGAGAAAAAGGATGATACTATTGACTGATAATCGCCCGATAGGTTTTATTGATTCAGGTGTCGGCGGATTGACCGTGGTGAAAGAAGCGCTGAAACAATTACCAAATGAAAATATATTATATGTGGGAGACACAGCACGTTGTCCTTATGGGCCAAGACCGGCTGATCAAGTAATCAAGTTTACTTGGGAAATGACCAATCATCTAGTTGAACAAGGTATCAAAATGTTAGTGATCGCTTGTAATACAGCTACTGCAGTTGCTTTAGAAGAAATCAAAGCGGCACTTTCTATTCCAGTGATTGGTGTAATTCTTCCTGGAACAAGAGCAGCAGTCAAACAAACAAGGAATAAACAAGTAGGCATTATCGGCACACTGGGCACCATAAAAAGCCAGGCTTATGAAACAGCATTGAAAGAAAAAGTACCTGAACTAGCAGTGACTAGTTTAGCTTGTCCCAAATTTGTTTCAGTGGTAGAAAGTAATGAATATCACTCTTCAGTAGCAAAAAAAATCGTTGCAGAAACCTTAGCACCATTACTTACCAAGAAAATTGATACCCTTGTTTTAGGCTGTACACATTACCCTTTATTACGTCCCATTATCCAAAACGTCATGGGAGAAAGTGTGACGTTGATTGATTCAGGAGCAGAGACGGTTGGTGAAGTCTCAATGTTACTGGATTATTTTGAAATCAGTAACTCACCAAAGATTGGGCGTACGTTGTGTCAGTTTTACACAACTGGTTCAGCGAAACTATTTAGAGAAATTGCACAAGGGTGGTTATCTCTTACGTCTATTGATGTTGACCATATTGAATTAGGAGGAAGATGAAATGATACGCCATGATGGAAAAGGTTCTCAACAACTAAGAAAAATTACGATTCAAACAGATGTTTTTAAGTATCCGGAAGGTTCTGTTATGATTCAGTTTGGTGATACGATCGTCAATTGCTCCGCAACTATCGAAGATCATGTCCCATCTTTTCTACGAGATACAGGAACAGGCTGGATCACGGCTGAGTACAGCATGCTTCCTCGAGCAACTCATATAAGAAATAAAAGAGAAAGTAGCAAAGGAAAACTTTCTGGGAGAACAATGGAGATCCAGCGATTGATTGGCCGTTCTTTAAGAGCTGTCGTTGATTTGGAAAAATTAGGAGAACGAAGTATCATCATTGATTGTGATGTTCTTCAAGCTGATGGTGGAACACGAACCGCAAGTATTACTGGAGCTTTTGTTGCCTTAAAATTAGCGATTGAAAAGTTAATTCAAACCAAAATACTTACAGAAGATCCAATCAAAGAACATCTAGCTGCAATTAGCGTAGGACTCTTGCCTGACAATTCTTGTGTTGCAGATTTAGACTATGAAGAAGATGCAGTTGCATTAGTCGATATGAACCTTGTGATGACAGAATCTGGTCAATTCGTAGAGATCCAAGGGACAGGTGAAGAAGCTACTTTTAATGGTGAGCAGTTAAATGAGATGCTTTTCCTTGGAAAAACAGCGGTTGAGCAACTGATTTTAGAGCAAAAAAACGCATTGTTAAATCAATTTGATCAAGAGAGGGAAGAATACTTGAATACGATAGTTATTGCCACAAAAAATGCTGGAAAAGCAGAAGAATTCAAAGCAATGTTTGGCCAAGCAGGTTATGATGTAAAAACATTATTTGATTACCCTGAATTACCAGATGTAGAAGAGACTGGTAGCACCTTTGAAGAAAATGCACGCTTGAAAGCAGAGACGATCGCTTATTTACTGAATCAACCAGTATTAGCTGACGATTCAGGATTGAAAGTAGATGCTTTAGGTGGAATGCCGGGAATTTATTCTGCACGTTTTGCAGGAGAACATAAAAGTGATGCCGGGAACAATGCAAAATTTCTTTACGAACTAACAGATATACCTGATGAAAAAAGAACGGCGCAATTTCACTGTACATTAGTTTTTGCTGCGCCAGACAAAGAAAGTTTGGTCGTAGAAGCACAGTGGCCAGGAAAAATAGGAAGAATTCCTCAAGGAGAAAACGGCTTTGGCTATGATCTATTATTCATTCCAGAAGGATCCACGAAGACAGCTGCTGAAATGTCTAGTGAAGAAAAAAATAAAGTAAGTCATCGAGGCCAAGCAATGACTAAATTAAGCCAAAAATGGCAAAGCTGGTTGGAAGGAGAAAAATAATGGATTATTTAATTGTTAGTGATAATCACGGAGACCGTGAAATTTTAGTAGATATAGTCAATCGTTATCAAGGAACAGTCGACTATTTTTTTCACTGCGGGGATTCTGAGTTATCGTCAGAAGATCAATTGTGGTCTCATTTTCATGTGGTAAAAGGAAATTGTGATTATGGTCCTGGGTTTGAAGAAAAACAAGTAATCAATACAGGTATTGATAAAATTTTCATGACACATGGGCATTTAGTGAATGTTCGGTTTGGGCTTACCCAACTTGCGCTTTAAGCAAAAGAAAACACTGCAAGTATGGTCTTTTTTGGGCATAAACATCAAATTGGCTGTGAAGTTGTTGATGGAATTTTGTATTTGAATCCGGGGAGTATCTCACAACCTCGAGGTCCGATTCAAATTCCGTCTTATGCTCGGATTGAGCACAATAAAGAGCAAATAAAGATTCAGTATTATAATCGTACCCATCAACCGATAGAGGAGTTGGCATTTACTTACCCTAATTAAGTAAAAATTCTCTAATTTTTACTAAAATAATGTTTATTTACATGAATTTTGCATCCGTTTTCGGTAAAATATTAACATTGAATGAAATAGAAATGGAGGCCATTCGATGATTGGACCTATAGTAAGAGAATTATTGCTACAAAATCAAGAAACATTTTTGATCTCGGCTGAAAATGTAGCAAATGTCATGTACCAACATCCATTATCACATGGTTTGCTTGTATTATCGAAAGTGGGTTACACGAAAATTCCGGTTTTAGGAAAAGATGATCGTTTTGTCGGATGGGTTAGTCTATCGGATGTGGTGAATAAAATGATTGATCTTCAAACAATCAGTATGGATCCCCTAGAAGGGTTGACTGTTGCTGATGTAATGGAAACAGAAGTTGCAACGATTGATGAAGATTGGGAGCTAGAAGAAGTTCTTCATTTACTCGTTGATTCACCATTTTTACCAGTTGTGACAGAAGAAAAAGTTTTTAAAGGTATCATTACAAGAAAAGAACTACTGAAGGCAGTGAACTTCATGGTTCATGAGTTGGAACGACGAAACATTGTTTCACCCAAAGTGGAAGAATTAAAAGAAAAAGTAAATATTGTCAGTTAGACATTTTAAACAGCAGTACACAAAAAAGATTGAGACTAAAGGATATGTGACATATTTCAAGTTTGCTAGATCGTCAAAATGAAGGTGTCCCATATCTCAAAACCTCAATCTTTTTTATTTTAAAATGATAGGGGTATTTGGAATCGTAAAACCCGCAGCAGTCAGTTCCTTGACATAAGAACTTAAAAATTCTTCTTTTAATGTATATTGTTTTCCATTTAATACATAACAAACGGTACGAATAGCAAAATTACTATTTCCCAAGTCCACTAAACCAAAAATCACTGGCTCTGTTTGCAATTCTGCTTGATCTTTTTTTGCTAACCGATGATTTACTTTTTCAATGATTCCATAAATTTGATCGTAACCTTCTTCAGGAACGATACGAATATCTAATAGAATTTGCATATTTGCACGTGAAAGATTGCTGATAGTCGTGATATTTCGGTTAGGGATAAGGACGGTACCATCTACAGCTTTTAATTGCAATGTTCGATACCAACAGAGGAAACTGTCCCCTCAATTGATAAATTCGCTAATTTAACATAATCACCAACATCCATTTGTTGTTCCATAATAATAAAAAAACCCGTAATCATATCGCTCATAAAGCCTTTCGCACCTAAACCAATGGCAACGCCTGCAATCCCAGCTCCAGCTAATAAGGAGCCAATAGGGACTCCTACAACAGATAAAATAGCATAAATAAAAAAGAAACCTATTGTGTAGTGGAAAATAGTGTTTAAAAGACTATGTAAAGTTTTTAAACGACTTTCATGTAAAACAGTTTTTTTAGAATATTGCTTAAAAGACTTATCGATTAAATATTTTCCGATACGATTAATTGATCCAAATAAAAGAATGAGAAAAACTAAATAAAGACTAAATAAAGACTTTTTTGGATAAATGTAGCCAAGATAGCATCCCAATCAATTGTATTCCAAAAACGTTGTAAAGCATTTACTTGATGAACGGCTTGATTCGTTAAGGTTTCTCCAGTAGAAGAAGTGCTTGCATCTGTAGCCAATTGTAAAAACATAAGATCCTCTTTTCTAAATATTTACTTATCTGTATTGTAACAAGAACCAGACAAAAAATAAAATGACAACGAAGGATGATAGTGCTAAAATATTCACATTAACAATGATTGGTGGAATGAATATGCAAATAGATTGGAATAATTTGGGTTTCTCATATATCAAAACTCCTTGGCGATATATTGCAAAGTGGAAAGATGGACAATGGGGAAAAGGGGAGTTGACAGAGGAAAACTATTTAACAATCCATGAAGGTTCTTCTGCGCTTCATTATGGACAGCAATGCTTTGAGGGGTTGAAAGCTTACCGAAGAAAAGATGGCAAGATCAATCTTTTTAGACCAGAACAAAATAGCCTGCGGTTAAATCAAAGTGCAAGCCGTTTATTAATGCCGACGGTACCAGAAGAAATGTTTGTTGATGCCATAAAAGAGGTAGTTAAAGCGAATGAAGCGTTTGTGCCACCTTATGGAACAGGTGCGACACTTTATTTACGCCCGTTTTTGATTGGTGTAGGTGAAAATATTGGTGTGCATCCAGCGCCGGAATATTTGTTCGTGGTTTTCTGTACACCAGTGGGTGCCTACTTTAAGGGTGGATTGAAACCGACGAATTTTATTGTTTCCGAGTATGACCGTGCTGCTCCTAATGTTACAGGAGCTGCGAAAGTCGGTGGGAATTATGCAGCTAGTTTACTTCCAGGTACAAAAGCAAAAGAGTTAAGCTTCTCTGACTGTGTTTATTTGGATCCTGCAACCCATACAAAAATTGAAGAAGTAGGAGCAGCCCATTTTTTTGGTATCACGAAAGACGGACAATTTATTACACCGAAATCACCATCAATTTTACCAAGTATCACAAAGTATTCTTTATTACAGTTAGCCAAAGAACGTTTAGGACTAGAAGCAATTGAAGGAGACATTTTTATTGACCAGCTTGATCAATTTGCAGAAGCTGGGGCATGTGGCACAGCGGCTGTTATCTCAACGATTGGCGGGATCTACTATAAAGACCAGTTGCATGTCTTTTATAGCGAAACAGAAACTGGTCCTATAACAAAACGTTTATATGAGGAATTAACTGGAATTCAGTTTGGGGATCTTGAAGCACCCGCAGAATGGATCCAAGTAGTTGAGTGATCAAATAAGCGTAAATGTCAAGGAGATAAAAGGAGTTAAGACAACGAGTTTGGAACAAACACCGATGAGGGCTATAGCCTTCATCGGTGTTTGTCTAAGTTCTTTTGGATTGATTTAAGATTAAGATAAATGAACACCTTTATCAACATAGATAATATCACCAATCATACCACTTGATAAGGGACTAATCAGGAAAGCACAGGCATTTCCTACCTCTTCGATCGTTACACCTTGTTGATCTGGGGTGCGAGATTCAGATAGCTGAATCAGCTTTTGATAATCTTTTACACCAGTCACGGCTAATGTTTTGATTGCTCCAGCGGATATTCCATTCACGCGGATGCCTTTAGGTGAAAATTCTGCTGCTAGATAACGGATTGCCGCTTCTAATGATGCTTTAGCAATGCCCATCATATTGTAATTAGGAATCGCACGTTCTGATCCTAAATAGGACATGCTAACGATACCACTGTTTTGAGCAAGGTATTTTTGGGCATATTTCGCAACAGCAATCAAAGAATAGCTACTGATATCTTGTGCTAACTGATAACCATCACGGGAGATATCTGATACATTTCCAGATAGTTCTTCTTTGTTTGCATAGGCGATTGCATGCACTAATCCATGGATTTCCCCAGCATATTCACCAATAGCAGTCATTGCTTTTTCAATACTTTCATCGCTAGCAACGTCACATTCTATTGTAAAGGCATCTTCACCGACTAGTTTGATCAACGATTTCCTCATGCGTTCATTTTGATAAGTGTAGATGATTTCAGCACCTTGTTTCATCATCGCTTCCGCACATCCCCAAGCAATGCTACGTTTATTTGCGACGCCCATAATGACGATTTTCTTTCCTTATAAAAAAGACATATTGACACTCCTTTGATTCTAAAAAAATTTTATAGTTTGTAAAATACATAATAAATGCAAAATAATAACCTCTTGATTTTCTATTATTAGTCAAAATATTTTGATTGTCAAACTATTTTTTGTGATAGTAAAAAAAGATTGCTAAAAATTTAAGAATATGATACTTTGATAATCAAAGTAATGATTAAGGCAACTAGCCAAAAGAAGGAGTAAATTATGTCTTACGTATTATCTGCTACTGAAGTAATGGACTTGATACCTAATCGCTATCCTATTTGTTATATTGATTATGTTGATATGCTAGAATCAGGAAAGAAAATCGTTGCTACTAAAAACGTAACGATCAATGAAGACTTTTTCCAGGGGCATTTTCCAGATAATCCAGTCATGCCAGGTGCATTGATTTTAGAAACCTTAGCTCAAGCTGGCTCAATTTTGATTTTAAAATCAGAAGAATTTCTTGGAAAAAGAGCTTACATTGGTGGGATAAACAAAGCCAAATTTCGTCAAAAAGTGAAGCCAGGAGATGTGATGAAGTGTCATTTTGAAATCATAAAAATGAAAGGTGCCGTGGGTACAGCTTTATCTGCAGCTTACGTTGATGATAAAAAAGTTTGTGAATGTGAATTCACTTTTATTGTTAACAAAGATGCCTGATTAAGTATTGGTGCATTTAGAAGAAAACTTTTTGAATAAAAAGTGGGCTTTGCTGAAACACAGCTCTAAGATGAAAGTAAAAGAACAGCAAAGAAAGTGTAAACTGACTTTGCTGTTCTTTTACTTATCATTTATTTGTAATAGGACACTTACTATTATATTGCTTTATTGTTTTGCTTCTTGTAAAATCTTGATTTCTTCAATCTTTACAGCTTCTTTTGGTTTGTCTGAACTGTCTGTTTCAACATCGGCAATTTTGTCAACAACATCCATCCCTTCGATCACTTGCCCAAATACAGTGTATTCACCGTCTAAGTCAGGGGCACCTCCGTTTTTATAAGCGTTGATGATTGCTTGAGGATAGTCATCTTTTAAAAGTCCATCATGTACATCTTCTGAATTTTGAACAATAAAAAATTGGCTGCCATTACTACTTGGATCTTGCGCCCGTGCCATTGATAAAGCCC
Source organism: Enterococcus lacertideformus (assembly GCA_015680865.1). Lineage (GTDB taxonomy): Bacteria > Bacillota > Bacilli > Lactobacillales > Enterococcaceae > Enterococcus_B > Enterococcus_B lacertideformus. The sequence goes on from JADAKE010000016.1 coordinate 39,390, forward strand.
CTCTAATATTATAGAGTTTATTAGAGATCTCAGTATCAAAGCCTTTACCCCAGATACTTTCACCACCTGTGCCATCCCCTTTTGGATCGCCCCCTTGGATCATGAAATCTTTGATGACACGATGAAATGTCAGTCCATCATAATAACCGTCTTTGGCATGTGTCATGAAATTTTCCACAGCCTTTGGTGCAATGTCTGGGAATAGTTTGATCTTGATTGTTCCTTTTGTTGTGACCATTTCAATCAAGTCTTCATCAGCTGTGACTTTGTTGCTTAATTGAGGTAGGGTGAGTGTATTTAGATCCACACTTTCTTTTGTACTACTTTTTGTTGTTTTTTCAGTTGCGTTTTTTGTAGTTGAAGTGGTTTGATTTGTATTGTTTTGAGTACAAGCAGCTGCCAATAATAAGGTTGCGGCTAATCCCATACTTAACAGTAATTTTTTTGTTTTCATGGTTGGTTCCTTTCAAAATAATAATATCGTTATGTATAATGATAACAAACAATAGAAAGAATACCTATCTTTTTTCTTGAAAATTTATCTTTTTTTACCTCTTCAATGAAAGGTGTAGACCATTTAAAACGCTTTTGCTATAATGTAAGTGGATACAAAAAGAAAACATAGGAGGATTTAACGCATGGGAAAATTAGGCGTTTCGATTTATCCAGAACGTTCAACGTTTAAAAAGGACAAAGCTTATTTGGATTTAGCACATAAATATGGCTTTAAACGTGTATTTACTAGTTTATTGCAGATAGAAGACGATAAAGAGAAGGTATTAGCTGAATTTACCAAAGTGGTAGAGTATGCGAATCAATTAGGGATGGAAGTCATGGTAGATATCAATCCAGCTTTATTTGAGCAACTAGAAATCTCATACGATGATCTCTCATTCTTCCATAAAATGGGGGCGTACGGTATCCGTTTAGACATCGGCTTTACCGGCGCAGAAGAGGCAAAGATGACACGTAATCCATACGGCATAAAAATTGAAATCAATATGAGTTCTGGTACTAACTATGTAGATAACATCATGAGTTATTCACCAAATACGAATAATTTACTAGGTTCTCATAACTTTTATCCTCATCGCTACTCTGGATTAAGTTACGATCATTTTGTTTATTGCTCAGAAAAATTCAAAAAATATAATTTGAATACAATGGCTTTTGTCAATTCACAAACCGCTGATTTTGGACCATGGCCAACACAAGATGGCTTGTGTTCATTGGAAGATCATCGTGAATTAGAGATCTCAACACAAGTCAAACATTTTATGCTAACTGGATTGATTGATGACATTTCGATTGGAAATGCTTATGCTAGTGAAGAAGAGTTAAAAGCAATGGCAGAAGCGTTTTTTGCAGATTATCCTACATTAAAAGTAGATGTGGAAGAAGATATTACCGAAGATGAACGGATTTGCTTGTTTGATAACCTTCACAGCTATCGTGGCGATCGTTCAGAATATATTCTTCGTTCAACCATGACCCGTGTCTATTATAAAGACAAACCATTTCCAGCGCACAATACTCGTGATATGATACATGGGGATGTTTTGATTGATAACGTAGGTTATGATCAGTATAAAGGTGAAACGCAAATTGCGCTAAAAGAAATGAAGAATGATGGTCGTGTAAATGTCGTCGGGCGGATTTCAGAGGATGAATTATTCTTGTTAGATTTCTTGAAACCTTGGTCAAGTTTTAAATTAGTTGAAAATAAAAAATAACTTCAGTCGTTTTTTGCAAAACGATCGATTTATAGGTAAATATTGTTACTGCGAGACCTACACTGATGGTGTCTTAACAGTGTGGTGGCCGCAGTTTTTTTATTGAAAGTATGGGGATTTCTTTTAGATTTATCCGATATTCTAATGATAGTGAAGGAATAAAATTAGGAAAGTGAAACTATGTTTTTTTATGTATCAATAATCTTACCATCAGAAAGTGTTTAATAGTGGTGGGATAAATTTTCAATTTTAAGGATTGCATCAAAATAATTCTTTGTTTATACTTATTCAAGAATAAGTATAAACATTGTAGTAGGGAAGGAAAGAAATGAAACTTTGGATCAAGATCTTTATCGGAGTTATTTTAGTTATCGTAGTAGCTCTATTATTTGCTGGAAATTATTTTTATAATTACGCAGTGGTACCATCAGAAAAAGATTTTTTAGAAAGTGATACACCAGGGACTTCACAGACCTCCCAAGAAGTAGCAACATCAAAAGGGTTTAATGATAAAAAAAATCGGAGTGCTTGGCATATTACTTCGACCGATAAGTTAAAGTTATCTGCAATCTACCTGCCAGCAGAAAAGAAAAGTGATAAAACAGTAATCGTTGCACATGGTTATATGGGAAATGCAGAAACAATGGCAAATTATGCGAATATGTTCCATGATCTAGGCTATAACGTGTTGGTTCCTGATGCTCGTGGTCATGGACGTAGTGAGGGAGATTACATTGGATTTGGCTGGCCAGAACGAAAAGATTATGTCCAGTGGGTGGATAAAGTTTTAGCAGAAAACGGACAATCGCAACAAATTGTCCTTTATGGTGTAAGTATGGGAGCTGCTACAGTCATGATGACTAGTGGTGAAAAATTGCCAGATAATGTAAAGGCAATTATCGAGGATTGCGGTTATTCCTCTGTGAACGAAGAACTAGCTTATCAATTGAAGGACATGTTTCGTTTGCCTTCTTTTCCATTGATGCAAGTGACGAGTTTTATTACAAAAGTACGAGCAGGCTACTTTTTTGGTGAAGCAAGTGCAGTGAAACAACTTGAAAAAAATAACAGACCGATGTTGTTTATCCATGGAGATGCGGACACTTTTGTTCCTTATGAGATGTTGGGCAAGGTATACGCTGCCACTAAAGGACCGAAAGAACAATACGTGGTCAAGGGAGCGGAACATGCGAAAGCCTACTCCGCAGATCCAGAAAAATATCAATTAGTTATAAAAGAATTTTTAGAAAAATACGTAAAAAATAGTTGAACACATAGATAGAATTTATTGCGGTTGGATATAGACAGCTATTTCTCATAATATGATGGAAGTAGCTGCTATTCACTGTAAGTGTAAAAATTTCTGTACATATTGAAACAAAAAACTTAGACTCTGTGAAATGGTTAAATGGTAAAATTTCAACATTATTGATAAATAAAATAACTTTCTTTGTTTGAAAGTTCCTTAAATTTTTAGAATACAACAAATAGGATCGCTTACGTTTTTTTAGAAGTAGCCATGTGGGTCAGTCTTTTTGCAAAAAAATGTCAGTTTTATTTTGTAAAAAAACAGCAATAACTTTTACCCATTACATCAAATATTAAATATAAAAAATAAATTTTTTCAAAGAAAGATGATTATAGAAAACATTTTTAATTATAGTACCACTTAAAGAAAGGAAATAAATAATATGCCGAATGAAACAATACCAAGGAATCAACTGTCAGATTCAAAATTAGCGCGAGTTATCAACATAAAAGAGAAAAATCAGCTGATTAAATCATTCTTTAGACAGTTTTTTTCATCAAAATCACATAATTCTGAAGTTATTCAATTAGATAAGTTTAATAATTTTAAAATGTATGAGCAATTTCGTGATATACAAGTTGGAGACATTAGAGAAATTCCAGATTTACTTAAAATTCAAGCGATGTGTAGAGAGTATTTTGAAATCTGGAGTCTCGTTTTTGATCCGTATAGAGAAGGACAATTTGATGCGCACCCAAATGGAGTTGATTTTAGCGTTTCATTTCGAAATAGTAGTTATGCTATGCATAATAGCGAGCAAATTGCAGAACAGCTTTCAAATTTGAAAAATGAGGAAAGTAATTTTTTGATTTTCCCACATCTGATAACTACCCCATTGAATGAAGAAGATCATTATTTGGCTACTAATATGATAGAGAGTGATCAAGAAAAAAATTGGTATTTGCGGATTTATCAGGGAGTTATATAAAAAAGAAAAATAATCAATATATCGTTAATTTGGTGAATCTTAAAACTGGATCAATTACTGAATTTGTGATTGATGAACCTAGAAAAAAAGAATTAGCCCAGATTTTAGGTAGTCAAGTGCACTCAGGTTTAAAAACTAAAACTAGTTTGAAAGAGAAGCTTGATGCAATTAGTGTTGCTACAGAAGAAAAACGGAAAATCCAAGATTACGGTATTCAATTAAAACAGTGTCAGTTTTTAATCCCTCAATTTTTTCCTATGATTCTATTTACTTGTCAGTTAAATGGACAAGAAAGACAAAATCAAGTTGTAAGTATATAGAAGCAATCAATGAGAAAAAATGGATGAACAAATTTCATGAAGCCGCAGTGTACAGAGTAAGAACACTCCAATACCCTGAAACAATAATTGATGCAATGGAACGTGTACATAAAAAAATAACTCAAGATGATGTATTACAGGAAAAATGGAATGAAACTTTAAATAATTTGAATAAGGACTCTGAATCGTCTGATTCTTTTGACTCTGCATCATCTGGTTCTTTTACAGAAGCAAAGAAGGAGGAGCAACAAGCGCTAGTGAGTAGAGGCATCACTCTAAACTCTAGCACTGAAAATAAAATAGAATTGTCAACTGATATAACGAAGCCGAAAATATCTGATGAGCTTGTACTGCCTAATGAAAAATCTAAAATCACTAAATCAACGAAGAATAGTAGAGAAATATTACTATTAAATGATATGATAAATAAGCTAGAAGCATCTGATGGGCTTGTATTGACTAATGAAAAACCTGAAATCATTCAATCATTGAAAAAATAGTAGAGAAATATTAATGGGAAAAAAAGGAATTGCTGACCAATTACATTTACTAAAATCTGAATGTAAAACCTCTTTTCTTGTTACCTCCCATCTAATAGGAATAGACAAAAAAGAAAGTAACGAGGGAGAAAAACAAGAAATCGGTTGTGTTATTTAGAAAGAAAATCTTAGGGGGGATTTCCATTTCGCTTGTTGATCCGACCGGTTATTATCAAAAATTAACACAGACAAACGGCTTAGTTCCTTATGTCCATGTATTCGAAGTGTCTAATCAATATGAGAAAGAATTAGGAAAAATATTGAAAGAAAAGGATTATTTAAATGGGTATGGGGTTTTTGGCCTTCAACGACAATTATCTGTAATTGATAAGAATTCAGGAAAAGTTACGGAAGACGTGATTGTCCCAATAAATATAGATAAAGGAGGGGATGGCTTTCAACATTTTTCTAATGCAATTGAGTTTGCTACTTTTTCAAGTACTCGTCAATTGGGTCATTATGTATATTTAGGGGATTGTGAACTTTTAAAAAATGTTGTTGCTCCTGAAATAGTAGAGTGTATTAAAAAAGAAAGAGTCTTAAGGAGCAATCATACAAGTTATTTTGAAAAAACAAATTATCAGCACAGTAAATCATTGAAAAACAATAAGCAACAGGAAGTGGGCGTACTAGAGAAATAAATATTGATATTTAAATCAATCTCTTATTGGTGGTTTTTGTCAAGGTATTGCTTCACTCCTTACCTAATTTATCTTTAAGAATATTTGCTAAGAGGTGCTTAAAAATGAAATAAGAAGACAGCTTGAAGAACTCACAAATTTATTTCACAAGTTTTCAAGCTGTCATACTTATTCTTTTTCGTTAGTGTCAGTGATTATTTAGATTATAGATTCGCAAATTTTTCTAATAAACGAATCATTTGGCAAGTAAAACCATATTCATTGTCATACCAAGCAACTGTTTTTACTAATTGGAAGTCGCCAGCTGTGGTGACTTCTGTTTGTGTTGGGTCAAAAATCGAGCCTTGTGTGGTACCAATTACATCACCGGAGACGATTTGACGATCATCATAACCAAAGGATGGGTTGTCGACAGTATGTTTCTTGATGGCTTCATTCACTTCTTCAGCAGTGACATTTGTTTTTAAAATAGAGACCAACTCTGTTAAAGAACCATCTACTACAGGAACGCGTTGTGCATGACCTTGTAACTTACCTTGTAATTCAGGGATTACTAGGCCGATTGCTTTAGCAGCTCCTGTGGAGTGAGGAATGGTATTGTCGGCTGCAGAGCGTGCAGCACGTAAATTTCCTCCTTTTACTGGGCCATCTAATAACATTTGTGTAGATGTATAGGCATGGACCGTAGTCATTGTACCAACTTCAATACCAAACTCATTATTTAAAAAGTAAGCCATTGGTGCTAAACAGTTTGTGGTACAAGATCCCGCCGAGATAATCTTATCATTGCTATCTAAGGAATCATCATTGACATTATACACGATGGTCTTCATTGGACCTGCCGGAGCAGAGATCACCACTCGCTTAACGCCGGCGTTCAAATGTGCTTGGGCTTTTTCTTCAGAAGTGTAAAAACCTGTACATTCCAGTACGATGTCCACACCATTTTCTTTTACCCAAGGAATTTTACCTGCATCTGGTTCAGCATAGACGCGCGTTTTTTCACCATCTACTACAATTGAGTCTTCTGTTGCAGTAACCGTACCTGGGTATGTTCCATGTTTTGAATCAAATTGTAACAACTGTGCTAACATCTTTGGGCTGGTTAAGCCATTGATAGCTCCACTTCAATATCGTCTGATACTTCTTTAATACGACGAAATGCTAGACGTCCAATACGTCCAAATCCGTTAATCCCTACTTTTACTGTCTCATAATCAAAAGTTCCTCCTTTAATTGATATGAGGGTGCAAACTTCGCATCCTAGGTTGATACACTGTCATTTTCCTACTGTTCAACCGATTTGTCAAAAAAAGATACTTACAAAAATAAAGTGATAAAATGATTAAATAGGAGGAAAGCACTATTGATAAAGCTTTTGCCAATGCGAACAAAAGTGGCTTATAATGATAGAAAAAAGACAATAAAGCAGGGGAAATTTAGTTGAAAAGATGGACAAAATAGCTTTTGACCGATAAAATAAGTAGGACTTTTGTTTATTGTGGAAATTCAGGTAGTCAACGAATGAATAAATAATTCAATAGGAGGACTTAAAGATGTCCATGTTTTTAGATCAAGTAACAATCGATGTAAAGGCCGGAAAAGGCGGCAACGGAATGGTGGCTTTTCGAAGAGAAAAATATGTTCCTGATGGTGGCGACGGCGGTCACGGAGGTGATGTCATATTAATCGTCGACGAAGGGTTACGTACTTTGATGGATTTTCGTTTCAATCGTCATTTCAAAGCGCAACCAGGAGAAAATGGGATGAGTAAAGGTATGCACGGCAGAGGCTCAGAAGACACTTATGTAAAAGTACCTCAAGGAACAACTGTTCGTGATGCTGAAACTGGTGCTTTATTAGGTGACCTAATTGAAAATGGACAAACCTTAATCGTTGCTAAAGGTGGGCGAGGCGGACGAGGAAATATCCGTTTTGCGTCACCAAGAAATCCAGCACCAGAAATCGCTGAAAATGGCGAACCTGGTCAAGAAAGAAAAATCGAATTGGAGTTAAAAGTATTAGCTGATGTAGGACTTGTTGGTTTCCCATCTGTTGGTAAATCAACTTTGCTTTCAGTTATTTCATCGGCTCGTCCAAAAATCGGTGCGTATCATTTTACGACACTAGTTCCTAATCTTGGGATGGTTACTACTAGTGATGGACGAAGTTTTGCTGCAGCAGACTTACCTGGTTTGATTGAAGGAGCCTCTCAAGGTGTAGGGTTAGGGACGCAATTCTTACGCCATATCGAACGTACCCGTGTCATTTTACATGTTATTGATATGAGTGGGATGGAAGGGAGAGATCCTTATGAAGATTACCTAGCAATCAATCATGAATTGTCCTCTTACAATCTTCGTTTACTAGAACGTCCACAAATCATTGTTGCAAATAAAATGGACATGCCAAATGCCGAAGAAAATCTAAAGAAGTTCAAAGAACAGCTAAATAAAGAAAAAGAAGATGAATTTGCAGACGATCTTCTTGTATTTCCAATTTCAGGTGTTACTAGAAAAGGAATTGATCCATTGTTGAATGCAACCGCAGATCTATTAGATGTTACTCCGGAATTTCCTCTATATGACGAAGAAATTGACGAAGAAACGGTGCAGTATGGCTTTAATCCAGAAGGTCCTGAATTTAAAATTGACCGTGATCCTGATGCTACTTGGATCTTATCAGGAGAAAAAATCGAAAAACTATTCCAGATGACGAATTTTGATCACGATGAAACAGTAATGCGTTTTGCTCGTCAATTAAGAGGCATGGGAGTCGATGAAGCATTACGTGCACGTGGGGCAAAAGATGGTGATTTAGTAAGAATCGGTGAATTTGAATTTGAGTTTGTCGAATAATCATAAAAGCGATTTTTGGTAACTTATAATGATATAATTGAAGAAATTAAACTGATAAGCGAAGCTGAGACAGAAGCATTGGAGCATGAGACAACAGTGTTCATTACTTCTGTCCATGCTCGTTTTTTTAATATTCATAGATGACATTTAAAAATATACAGTAATTGGGATGCTCTTTTATATAGAAAAAGTTTAGTTACAAATGATTTTAATGTATTCTATCTTGGAATATAAAAGTAAATCTAAGATTTAAGAACAGATTTTATTGTTATTTTTTGAGGGTTTTTTCTTTTGTTTTTTTTTAATTGAAGGTAGAATAAAGAAAAATGGTAGAAGAGTGTTTTTATGAGTAAACGCGTAATTATTTTGAATTTTTCTGTAGAAAGTCAAGCTTATCAAGCATTTTCTGAAATAAAGAAATTGCATGCAACACGTGCAATCAAAGGAGAACAAATGGCGGTAATCAGCCATGAAATAAATGGCTCGCATCAATTTAAAATAGACGATTTTTTAGATTTTACAGGTAATAATAAGTCGTCCAAAGGTGGCTTAATTGGTATGCTGGTTGGGGTACTTGGGGGACATTAGGGATTCTTTTGGGATGGTTTGCTGGGGGCATGATCGGTGCTACCCAAGATGCTAAAGAAATACAAGATGCGCAAACAGTATTTGACTTTGTTGGTAACAAAATTGGTGAAGGTGCAACTGGCTTAATTTTGATTGCTGAAGAAGAAGACAATAGGCCGTTAAATCAACTAGTTATGATGGAATTAGGTGGAGAAATCACTCGCCTCGATTATGAAGAAGTTGAAAAGGATGTCCATGATGCAAAAGAGATCGAAAAACAAGCAAAAGAAACTGCCCAAAAAACTTGGAGTGACAAGCATATGCAATAATTAAATGAGTCAAATAAAAAAGATCTTAGAGAAACGTCGGAATAAAAAACGTTTTTCTTTTTTTATCAACATCAGATCCCGTGTTATTTGTGAAGCATTTTTGACTTTCGGTTGATTATCCGTAACATTTCCCATAAAATTAATAGTGAGCTTAAAGAAAGTCAGGTAAATTATGGAATTACAATTTTTAGGAACAGGGGCAGGTGTACCTGCCAAGCACAGAAACGTTACAAGTATTGCGTTAAAACTTTTAGATGAAAGAAATGAAATTTGGTTATTCGATTGTGGTGAAGGAACACAGATGCAAATTTTGCGCACAAACATACGTCCAAGGAAAATCGGAAAAATTTTTATTACCCATCTACACGGTGACCATATCTTTGGTTTGCCGGGGTTACTCAGCAGCCGTTCGTTTCAAGGAGGAAACACTCCCCTTGAAGTTTATGGACCAAAAGGGATTGAGACATTTATTAAAACCTCGCTAGCTATTTCGCAAACACGCTTAGGGTATCCTTTGAAATTCATAGAACTAAGCGAAGACCGACCTATTTTTAAAGATCAGTACTTTTCTGTCTATACAAAAAAATTGGATCATGGTATCGAGAGTTTTGGTTTTCGAGTTGTTGAACACGATCATAAGGGAGAATTGCAAGTAGAAAAACTACAGGAATTAAATATTCCTGCTGGTCCATTATACGGGAAACTAAAAAAGGGAGAAACCATTCAGTTAGATGATGGAACAGTTATTTATGGAAAGAAATTTGTAGGTCCAGATAAAAAAGGTCGAATCGTGACGATTTTAGGTGATACGAGAAAGACTGGTAATTCCGTTATTCTTGCTAAAAATGCGGATGTGCTCGTTCATGAAAGTACATTTAATAAAAACGAAGCACAAATGGCTAAGAACTATTTCCATTCAACCACATACCAAGCAGCGGAAGTAGCAAGAGAAGCAGAGGTTAAGACACTATTATTGACACATATCAGTGCACGTTATCTAGGAAAAGCGGCTTTAGAACTTGAAGAAGAGGCGAAAGAAATTTTTCCAAAAACAAAGATTATGAAGGATCTTGATACCGTAGATATTCCATTTCTTGAGGAGGACAAGTCATGAACATTGAGGGGAAAGTCGTTTTAGTTACTGGTAGTTCTGGAGGATTAGGAGCACAAATCTGTTATGGGGCAGCAAAAGAAGGGGCGATCGTGGTTGCTTGTGCTCGTCGTGTGCATTTAATTACAGAAGTAAAAGAAGAATGTAAAAGGTTAAGCAACAAAGAAGCATATGCGTTTCCAGTAGATGTAAGTGATCCAGATAGCGTAGCTAACTTATATGAAAATGTGATGCACGAAGTTGGAAGAGTAGATATTTTAGTTAACAACGCTGGTTTTGGGATCTTTGAAGATTTTTTAAGTTTTGATCTAAGTAAAGCTTATGATATGTTCGAGGTAAACGTATTAGGAATGATGGTGTTGACTCAAAAATTTGCTATTGACATGGCTGAAAGAAAACAAGGGCATATTATCAATATCGCTTCAATGGCTGGGAAAATGGCAACAGCAAAATCAACTATTTATTCAGCAACAAAATTTGCAGTTTTAGGTTTTTCTAATGCTTTACGGCTAGAGTTGAAACCTTTGGGAGTCACTGTGACAACTGTTAACCCTGGACCAGTAGCAACGAATTTTTTTGACAAGGCAGATCCAAGTGGCACTTACTTGGAAAAGGTTAGCCAGCTAGTTCTAGAACCCGAAAAGTTAGCGAAGACGATTGTACGTAATATGAAGTATCCTAAACGTGAAGTTAATCGACCGATTCTTCTTGAAATTGCGGCAAAATTTTATACACTTTTTCCAACAGTTGGTGATTATCTCGCAAATGGTATTTTTAATAAGAAGTAGGTGAAAGAAATGAAAAAGCAAAGTAGTGTGATTATCGACTTCTTGTTGGTATTGATTATTGTTTTGTTTGCAGTGTTGAATAATAAGAATGTGCCCGTTAGTTTTGGGATAGCTTCATTTTCTGCACCTTTGATTTTAGTTATTACTGGATCAGCGATCATTGGGGCATTGATTGTTTTTGTCACCACATCAGCAACGATTTGGCAACAAAAGAAACAGCTCAAACAATTAACACAGGAACTAACAGAGGCACAAAAGGATCTTGATAAAAAAATCAATGAAGCAAAAGAAGAACAACAACGACAGTTTCGTAATGAACGTGCAGAACTAGAGGCTACTTATCAAGCGGAGATACAAGCAACGAAAAAACAATTAGAGCAATTAAAAACACGATCTTCGTCAAACAATAATGAGATTTCAGCTAAACAAAGTTACAATTACTTTGATTAATTCTTAGAATGTGAATGTTAGAATAAGAAGAGATTCATGTTTAAAACTAATGGTAAAATTATGAGATAAAATTATGAAAAATGCTCAATCGGGCAAAAGATATTTATCTAAATTTATTTCTATCGTTATATAGTAAGTATGCCTTCAAAAAGTCTAAGCAACGTATCGCTTTTTGAAGGCTATTTTTTGTGCTTCTTCGGCTATCTTTCTTCTTTTTTTTAAACTTTTACTTTGCTATAATGACTAAGTTAGGGGTGAGCAAGTGAGACAAGCAAATTATGACTGGAAGTTAAGTAAATCAGAACCTTCTGAAACTTTCTTTCAAAGTATACAACAACGCAATTTATCTCCTTTTATTGGTAAATTACTTTGGCAACGAGGGTATCAAAAAGAAGAGGAGCTAGAGAAATTTTTAAATCCAAAAAATCAGGAACTACATGATCCATATTTGATGTATGATATGGAGAAAGCAACTTCTAGGATTAAAGAAGCGGTAATTAAGGGTGAAAAAATTTTAGTTTATGGAGATTATGATGCAGATGGCATCACAAGTACCACTGTCATGAAAGAGACGCTAGAGCTGTTGGGTGCTGATGTGGAGACCTTTTTACCAAATCGGTTTGTTGTTCATGGATACGGTCCAAATAAAATGGTCTATCAAGAAAAAATTGCGTCAGGTGTCCAATTGATTGTGACTGTAGATAATGGTGTTGCAGGAAATGAAGCAGTGGCCTATGCTCAGCAAGCAGGTGTGGATGTCATCATTACAGATCACCATGAGTTACCTACTGAATTACCAAATGCTTACGCAATTGTCCATCCTCGTCATCCTCAAGGAGATTATCCATTTCCAGATTTAGCGGGAGTTGGTGTTGCTTTTAAAGTGGCAACGGCTTTACTTGAAGATCCACCAGTTGAATTTTTAGATTTAGTTGCGATTGGAACGATTGCTGATTTGGTATCAATGACTGGTGAAAATCGAACACTCGTTGCTCTGGGTCTGGAAACAATCAGAGCATCAGAACGGATTGGACTACAAGCTTTATTTGCTGAAAGTGCTTTGACAATGAAAGAAGTGGATGAAACAATGATCGGCTTTTCGATTTCTCCACGTTTAAACGCTATCGGACGCATGGGAGATCCAAATCCTGCTGTCGATATGTTAGCCACTTTTGATGAAGGAGAAGCGGTAATTCATGCGAAAAAGCTAAATACCATTAACGAGGAAAGAAAGTCAATTGTTGAAAAAATCACTCAAGAAGCAGTAGCGATGCTTGATGAAACGAACCAAATTCACCTTCTTGCTGATCCTAAATGGCATGAAGGAGTTTTAGGGATTGTTGCTGGAAAAATTATGAGTCAGACGGGAAAACCAACGATTGTTTTAACGATTAAAGAAGATGGTACGGCAAAAGGATCAGGCCGAAGTGTGGATGCTTTGAATCTTTATGAGATGTTAGATACGATGCGTGACTTGTTTACCTTTTTTGGTGGGCATCATGCTGCTGTTGGATTAACGATGTCTAAAGATAATCTCAAGATACTGCAAAAGCGTATGAATCAATATGTGTTTGAACAATCAATTGATTTAACAAAAGGTGCAACTCTGGTCATTGATGAAGTCCTTACACCTAAAGATGTAACTGTTGACTTGATTGAAGAGTTGAAATTATTAGCTCCATATGGAACAGATAATGCAATTCCTAATTTTTTATTTCGACAAACTTTGGCTGAAAATGTAAAAAAAATCGGTACCAATCAGCAACATTTAAAATTAACACTAGTAGAAGGCTCTGATCAATTGGATGTAGTAGCTTTTGGTTTCGGTGATCAGGAACAAGAATGGGTGCATAATCCTGTTGATGTTGTTGGCAAACTTTCAATCAATGAATGGAATGGTCGTAAAAAGCCACAACTGATGGTGACTGATTTTGCAGTAGACGGCTTACAAATTTTTGATTGGCGTTCAAAACATTATCAAAAGATGGCGACGATTGAGAAAGATATATTTTGTCTTGCTTTTGAAGTAGAATCAATAAAATAATTAAACGAACAAATCAAGGATCAGATTATTGTGTTCAAAGACATTGCACAATTAGAGGCATTAACTAATATCAATGCTACCATTCCTTGCTAGTTGTTGATAGCCCGAATGATCTTACTATTTTAAAAGAAATTCTAGCTCTTGGGGTCTTTGATCGCATGTATTTATTAGGGATTTCATGTGAAGAAGCTTATTTAAATGGAGCTGGATCAAGAGAACAATATGCAAAATTATTTTAAATTGATCCACACTCAAGAAAGAATAGATATACGGTATAAATTAAATACCATCGCTCAATATCTACAGATACCGCAAAAATTATTAATTTTTATGATTCAAGTGTTTTTTGAACTGAAATTTGTTACAATAGAAGATGGCATTTTACAAAAAGTCGCTAACCCCAAAAGTCATCCATTGATTGACAGCGAACGATATCAACAACGAATAAAAAAATTGAAGTAGAGGAATTTTTACTATTGAGTGATATTCCATCTATTAAAAAAAGGTTAACTACCTGGGAGGAGACAATATAGTGGATTTAAAAAAATATATTGCAAGTATTCCTGATTATCCGTCAAAAGGAATTATTTTTCGTGATATTTCACCACTTATGGCAGATGGAGAAGCATACAGAGAAGCAACGAAACAAATCGTAGATTACGCAAAAGAAAAACGTATCGATATGGTTGTAGGACCAGAAGCTCGGGGATTTATTGTGGGATGTCCGGTAGCTTATGAATTAGGGGTTGGTTTTGCACCCGTATGTAAAAAAGGAAAATTACCTCGTGAAACGATCGAAGTGACTTATGGACTGGAATATGGCACAGATATATTGACTCTTCATAAAGATGCAATTCAACCAGGTCAAAGAGTCTTAATTTGTGACGATTTGTTAGCAACAGGTGGAACAATCAAGGCGACAATTGACTTAGTCGAAGAATTGGGTGGTATTGTTGTTGGCTGTGCCTTCTTGATCGAATTAATGGATTTAGATGGACGTGAAAAAATCGAAGGCTACGACATGATCACATTAATGGAATATTAATTCTCTATTACAGATAGAGCTAATGAAAATAAACAAAAAAACTTTAAGGAGCAGTCGAACTATCAGGGAGTCACTATTTTTTGAATTTTTATGTTTACCCATGTCTATTACATGCGTGTACTTTTTAGTGTTGAAGGATTAGGAATGCCTGGAACGATAATAGGGATCGTGATAAAAAGTATCTTCATGAATCCGGCGTCGTTCAGCTTGACGGTATTTCTTTTCATCCCACAACATAAACCACAAAGCGAATAAAGGAACAAATACTAACAACGCTGGTCGTATACCAAAATTACCAATTACAATACCTAAGAATAATACCATTAATACTAAGCCAAGACGTCTCATTGATTTCATGATTTCTCACCTCATTATTTCATGCGAACAAAAGTTCGTATTTATAGTATACGAACTTTTGTTCGTTTTGTAAAGAGGTAAAACTAAAAATATATTGACAGAAAAAAATACAAAACTACTTAATTCAAGTAAAATGCCTTTATGACAAGCAATTGTGTTGCTCCAGTAATTACATAATAAAATAGGAAATACATGTTAACTGAGATAACTGAACGTAGGAGTAATGACCAAGGAGAAAAACTGTGACGAGTAACCGCAGAAAATAAACTGACTTTCTTAAATGATAGTGAGAATAAAAGAGGAGAACAGAAATTGATCAATTGATACTTGTTATTTTGGGATATATTGCATTATTGGCAACTATACAGTTATTTTAGACGTCAAAAGAGCATGAGACAAACTCCCATGAGGATCATAGGTGTTTGTCTCATGCTCTTTTATAGATGTTTTTTCTTTTACAAATAATAGCGTAGAAGATAGGTCGAATTCTAATAAATATGACTACGATACAGTCCGACAACGCGTCCTAAAATCGATACTTGATCTAAAATAATTGGTTCAAGCAAGTCGTTTTCTGGCTGTAGACGAAAATGATTCTTTTCTTTGTAGAAACGTTTGCAAGTTGCCTCATCTTCTGCAGTCATTGCAATGACGATATCACCGTTTTGTGCTGTTTCTTGCTTTCTAACGATGACATTGTCTCCATCTAAAATACCGGCATTGATCATGCTTTCTCCACGAATGGTTAACATGAACAAGCTCCCTTCTTCAGAAGAAAGATTAGGTGGGATAGGAAAGAAATCGGACGCATCTTCAACAGCCAAAATAGGTTCGCCAGCAGTAACTACACCCAGTACAGGAATTGTTGAAGGCTTGACGCCGATCTTTGCTAATCCTTGTTTTGTCAATTCGATTGCTCGAGGTTTCGTCGGGTCTCGCTGAATGAATCCTTTCTTTTCAAGCCGGGCAAGATGGCCATGGACAGTAGAAGTCGATGAAAGCTGAACGGCTTCTCCAATCTCGCGTACCGTTGGTGGATAGCCTTTTTGGGATACTTGTTCGTGGATATATCGTAAGACTTCGATTTGTCTAGTTTCAGTTTGTCGGGCCACAGAGCACACCTTCTTTCAATTAATAATTAAATATTACCATATAAAATCACTTCTTTCAAACAAATGTTCGTATTTAAATTGTTTTATCTAGTTGTTTTTTTCAAGTTTTTTATATAATATGAAGTAGAATAAAAGGAGGTCCTACTATGTTATCACCTGAAAAAATGGCACGCATCAATGCGCTTGCTCGCAAAAAGAAGGAGGGTCATTTAACAGAGGAAGAGAAAAAAGAACAACTAACTCTAAGAGAAGAGTATTTAACTGCGTTTCGTTCTGGTATGCGACACCATATTGAAGGGATGAAAATTGTGGATCCTGATGGCAATGATGTCACTCCGAACAAGCTGAAAGAAATCCAGAAGGAAAAAGGCTTACATCATCGAGAAAAATAATTTTAGTAAAAAACACTAAAAAAATTGATTTTTCTAGACGTATCTAATAAAATTAGTAAGTAAGAAATAAAGGTAAAAAAAACCTAAATTAATAGGAGGGGTTATTTTGTTTGACAAAATCGATCAGCTTGGCTTTAACACGATCCGTACATTAAGTATTGAAGCAGTTCAAAAGGCAAATTCTGGGCATCCAGGACTTCCAATGGGGGCTGCCCCTATGGCATATGCATTGTGGACGAAACATTTAAAAGTAAATCCAACAACTTCAAAAAATTGGGTAGATCGTGATCGTTTTGTCTTATCGGCAGGACATGGTTCTGCTATGTTGTATAGTTTATTACACTTAGCAGGATATAAGGTATCACTTGATGATTTGAAACAATTCCGTCAATGGGATTCAAAAACACCTGGACACCCTGAAGTTAATCACACAGATGGGGTGGAAGCAACGACTGGGCCACTTGGGCAAGGAATTGCGATGGCGGTTGGGATGGCAATGGCTGAAGCGCACTTAGCAGCAACCTATAATAAAGAAGAATTTAAAGTGGTAGACCATCATACCTATTCCATTTGTGGCGATGGTGATTTGATGGAAGGAGTTTCGCAAGAAGCAAGTTCCATGGCTGGTCATATGAAATTAGGTAAATTGATCGTATTGTATGATTCAAATGACATTTCTTTGGACGGCCCAACTTCTAAAGCCTTCACTGAAAAGGTCGGAGCACGTTACGAAGCCTATGGTTGGCAATATATTTTAGTCAAAGATGGAAATGATCTAGAAGCAATCTCTAAAGCAATTGAAGAAGCAAAGGCGGAAACAGAAAAACCAACGTTAATTGAAGTGAAAACAGTAATTGGTTATGGTGCCCCTAAAGAAGGGACATCTGCTGTTCATGGTGCACCAATTGGGGATGAGGGTATCAAAATGGCTAAAAGCGTTTACGGTTGGGAATACCCAGATTTCACTGTCCCTGATGAAGTGGCTGAACGCTTTCATCAAACGATGATTGAAGATGGTCAAAAAGCAGAAGAAGCCTGGAATGAAATGTTTAAAAACTATAAACACGCTTACCCAGAACTGGCACAACAATTCGAAGATGCTTTTGCAGGAAAACTACCTGCAAACTGGGATGCAGAACTTCCTTCATATGAAGTTGGTGAAAGTCAAGCAAGTCGTGTATCAAGTAAAGAAGTCATCCAAGCGCTATCTAAAGCTATTCCAAGTTTTTGGGGTGGATCTGCTGATTTATCTGGTTCGAACAATACAATGGTTGCAGCAGATAAAGACTTTACTCCAGAACACTATGAAGGGCGTAATATTTGGTTTGGTGTTCGCGAATTTGCAATGGCCTCTGCCATGAATGGTATCCAACTTCATGGAGGTACAAGAATTTATGGTGGAACATTCTTCGTATTCGTTGACTACCTACGTCCAGCTGTTCGATTAGCAGCTATCCAAAATACACCAGTCATCTATGTATTAACACATGATTCAGTGGCAGTTGGAGAAGATGGTCCTACACACGAGCCGATTGAACAATTAGCTTCTGTAAGATGTATGCCGGGTGTCCATGTGATTCGTCCAGCAGATGGGAATGAAACGCGCGCTGCTTGGAAAGTTGCGATAGAATCAACAGAAACTCCAACGATTTTAGTATTGAGTCGCCAAAATCTACCTGTGCTACCATCAACAAAAGAAGTAGCAGACAAAATGGTGAAAAAAGGCGCCTATGTGCTATCACCTGCTAAGAAAGATGTGCCAGAGGGAATCTTAATTGCAACAGGTTCTGAAGTTGATTTAGCAATTAAAGCACAAAAAGAATTAGCTGAAACTGGGAAAGACGTTGCAGTAGTTTCTATGCCAAGTTTTGATTTATTTGAAAAACAATCATCAGAATATAAAGAGAGCGTATTACCTAAAGAAGTGAAGAAACGTGTAGCAATTGAAGCGGCTGCTTCTTTTGGCTGGGAACGTTATGTAGGAACAGAAGGAAAAACGATCACGATTGATCATTTTGGTGCTTCTGCTCCTGGAAATAAAATTTTAGAAGAATTTGGTTTCACTGTTGAAAATGTTGTAGCAACATTTAATCAATTATAAAACGTGTCTTTATTGGGTTAAGCATAGAAGAGAATAGCTGAAAACTTTTTTCAGCTATTCTTTTTTTAAATTCATTATTTAGATACATTAGAAGCAATCAATTTGAAATGTTACTTATTATTTCTTTAACATTACATTATCTTTACAAAAGAAAAAATAGAGAAGATTGGTTTGAGTTTCTAAACAATAAAAAGTATAATTTAATTAATTAAGATTGTTTAAAGATGGAAAATTTAATAAAAGTTTTTTATTTTTTTGAGGAGGAATACGAATGCAAGAGCTGAAAACCCGCAGTGCCCGACACCAAAAGAATAAAAGAACCATGGTGATTAATAAAAAGGCGATTGCTCCTTTAATGGGAACAACTCTTTTAGTTGGGCCAATGATGGTTACAGCAGCACCGCAAAATGTACACGCAGACGAACAAGCGACACAAAAGACGATAGATCCCCAAGCGTTTATCAATCAAATTGGATGGGCTGCCTCTGAAGTCGCTGCTAATAACGATTTATATGCTTCCGTAATGATTGCTCAAGCGTTATTAGAAAGTGCTTATGGTACTTCTAGTTTAGCAAGTGCACCAAATTATAATTTATTCGGAGTCAAGGGAAGTTATAGTGGACAAGTCGTTTATATGGCTACGAAAGAGTATATTAATGGTCAATGGGTTACAATGAATGAGCCATTTCGCCAATATTCTTCTTATTGGGAATCGTTACAAGACAATGCTAATGTTTTGCGTTCTACTAGTTTTGCCACTGGATATTACCATTATTCGGGTGTTTGGAAAAGCAATACAACGAGTTTTTACGATGCAACAGCTTATTTGACTGGTCGATATGCGACTGATCCTGGTTATGGTGTGAAATTGAACTCATTAATCAATACTTATAATTTAACTAGATTTGATAAACCCTCTACTGGATCAGCCACAACAACGACTAGCAAAACGACAACTACCTCGACAACAACGACTGTTTCATCAAGTGGAAGTCAAACCTATAAAGTTGTTTCAGGTGATACGCTGTGGGATATTGCACAAAAATTCGGCCTATCAGTTGATGATTTGATGGCAAAAAATGGTATGTCAATGTCTAATTATTCTTTATTAGTTGGACAAGAATTAACTATTTAATTGAATCTTAAATTAAAGAGATTGGAATAAAAGTATTTGGCATTAAGAAATAAGCAGGGATTTTTCGAAAATTGATAAGAAACACACAACTAGTTTTTTAATGTTGTTTGTCATCCACCATATGTTTCTTAAATTTTAGCTTATTTTTGAAACTACTCTCTTTGTTCCACTATTTATTCGTTTTTTTACCTAATTAAAGAGCTTGGGATAATCATTTATCTCAGGTTCTTTTTTTTGTGTGAAAAGTCGAATCATTCGCCAGATGTTTCTTATTTGTATTATCATTGAATAGAAGACAATATCAAGGGGGACTTAAAATGACACAAATTTATCACTCGATTACAGAATTGGTTGGTCATACTCCGATCGTTAAGCTTAATCATTTAGTTCCAGTGGAGTCAGCAGAAGTTTATGTGAAACTGGAATTTTTTAATCCAGGAGGTAGCGTGAAAGACCGTATTGCGTTGAGTATGATTGAAAAAGCAGAGCGTGATGGACTACTTAAACCGGGCGATACGATCATTGAGCCAACTTCAGGTAATACAGGGATTGGGTTAGCAATGGTGGGGGTCGCAAAAGGATATAAAGTAATGATTGTTATGCCTGAGACAATGAGTACTGAGCGTCGTTTACTTATGAAAGCCTATGGGGCTGAATTGCTCTTAACGTCAGGAGACGAAGGAATAAGTGGCTCGATTAAAGAAGCCAAACGTTTAGCGAAAGAAAACGGTTATTTCCTTCCTCTTCAATTTGAAAATCCAGCAAACCCTTCCATTCATGAAAAAACAACTGGACATGAAATTCAAGATGCCTTCGGTGTCAATGGATTGTATGCTTTTGTAGCGGGTATAGGTACTGGTGGAACGATTTCTGGAGCCGGAAAAGAATTGAAAAGAGTTTATCCAATGATTGAAATCATCGGTGTTGAGCCGGCTGAATCGGCTATCTTAGAAGGGAAAGAAGCTGGACCTCATAAAATTCAAGGGATTGGTACAGGTTTTGTCCCCGACACATTGGATACATCTGTTTATGATAAAGTGGTTTCTATCACGGGAGATAAAGCGATGGAAACAGCTAGAATGGTTGGAAAAGAAGAAGGGATACTAGTAGGGATCTCTTCGGGAGCAGCAAGTGCTGCAGCACTTGAGGAAGCTAAAAGATTAGGAAAAGGAAAAAAGGTATTAGCGATTGTGCCGGATAATGGTGAGCGTTATTTATCTACTGCTTTATATCAAGAGACATAAGTAGAAAGAATACTAAAAATTATATTTAAAGATAAAAGACGTAAAATAAGAAATAAATCTTTCTTAATTTACGTCTTTATTTGCAATATTATGATTAATTTGAAATTACTTTTCATGAAAAGTAGATTTTAAAAAGTAAAAATAGTATGATAGGACGAGAATAACAATGCGGGGTGTTAAAATGGAGAATAAACTATTAGTAGAAGAAACAATCGAACAATTAAAAAAAGAAAATATTCGGATCACATCTCAGAGGTATGCAGTGTTAGAGTATTTGATTGAGCATCATTCGCATCCAACAGCTGATGAAATTTATCGTGCTTTGGAACATCGTTTTCCTAACATGAGTGTAGCCACAGTCTATAATAATTTGAGACTGTTTACATCAATTGGCTTTGTACAAGAGATGAAATTTGGGGATTCATCAAGCCGATTTGATTTTAGTTAAAAACGTCACTATCATGTTATTTGTGAAAACTGTGGAAGGATTGTCGATTTTCATTATCCTGGGTTAGAAGATATCGAAATGGCAGCAAGTCGTTTAACAGAATTTGAAATTAATGAGAATCGCTTAGAGTTATACGGGTTATGTTCCGAATGCCAAAAATCGTAAGTGACAGTTTAACTGAATAAAAGAGTTAAAACAAGAAAAATGTAAAAAGCTAGTTTGATAATCAGTTACTCCTTATAAAGCAGTCAAAGAAAATAATAAATTTCCTATCTACTTTATAAGGGTTTTTGTTTGTCTAAAAGAAGTACATGTTCTGAAAAAAATATCCAATTGGTTCAAAAGTGATCCATGGACACTAAATCATTAACATTATAGTTACCAAGAATTCCTGCTTAAATTATAGAGTCAAATATCGAGAAATCTACTTAAAGTGATTAAAAATGTTGATTAAATAACTGTTGTTATTCTAAAAAATTGAATTAGTTTTCACCAAGTTTGTTTAGAAAGCAGGTAGTAAAAAAATAGAAAACCCTTTATTCCTGTATCAAATTATTGTTTTTCTATCTGTTTAACAGGAAACAAATTGTAGATCTATCACTAGTTTTTCCTTTTTTTCACAAACAACCGGGAAAAGTGACTTTTTTCACAATTGTAATATGATTAAAATAGGTTTTTTAATCGAAAATGCGCACAAAACAACAAGTTATTCTTTGTGAATTCACAAGCATTAAATTGTTGTATCCATTTTAATTTTTGCTATAATGATAGTTGTCGAAGGACAAATTGTTAATCGGAGGGATTCACATATGAAAGTCGTAGTAATTGGCTGCACACATGCAGGTACAGCAGCTGTAAAAAGTATCTTAAAAAATCACCCGGAAGCAGATATTACTGTATATGAGCGTAATGATAATATTTCCTTTTTATCATGTGGAATCGCTTTGTACGTTGGTGGTGTAGTAAAAGACCCAGCCGGTTTATTCTATTCTAATCCTGAAGAGCTTCAATCTTTAGGTGCAACTGTCAAAATGGAACATGATGTAACTGACGTGGATACTGATAATAAAACTGTAACTGCCAAAGATTTAAAAACTGGTGAAATGGAAACAGTTTCTTATGATAAATTGGTAATGACTACCGGTTCTTGGCCAATCATACCGCCAATCAAAGGAATTGATTCAAAAAATATCTTATTATGTAAAAATTATAACCAAGCAAATGAAATCATTGAACAATCAAAAGAAGCGAAACGTGTCGTCATCGTAGGTGGAGGCTACATCGGAATTGAATTAGTCGAAGCATTTGTTGAATCAGGGAAACAAGTGACATTAATTGATGGCCTAGACCGTATTTTAAATATATATCTTGATAAACCGTTCACAGATGTATTGGAAAAAGAACTAGTGGATCGTGGTGTAACGTTAGCTTTAGGCGAAAACGTATCTGAATTTATTGCAGATGAAGAAGGAAAAGTGAAACAAGTAGCGACAGCCAAAGAAACATTTGAGGCTGACATGGTCATTCTTTGTGTAGGTTTCAGACCAAACACTGCACTGATTGAAGGGAAAGTAGATACTTTACCTAATGGCGCAATCAAAGTGAATGAATTTATGCAAACAAGTAATCCAGATATCTTTGCTGCTGGTGATTCTGCGGTGGTAAGCTATAACCCTAGCAACACGCAAAATTATATTCCATTGGCCACAAATGCTGTTCGTCAAGGGTTACTTGTAGGCAATAATTTGACAGAACCTAAAATGGCTTATCGTGGAACACAAGGAACTTCTGGGCTTTACCTATTTGGTTGGACAATTGGTTCAACAGGTGTCACAAAAGAGAGTGCTCCAATGAACAATTTAGATGTTCAAGCAACAGTTTTTGAAGATAATTATCGTCCAGAATTTATGCCAACTACTGAAAAAGTTATGATGGAATTAGTATATGAAAAAGGGACAAATCGCATTGTTGGTGCACAGTTTATGTCAAAATATGATGTCACCCAATCAGCCAATACGATGTCTCTTGCTATACAAAATAAAATGACAGTTGAAGATCTGGCACTTTCTGATTTCTTCTTCCAGCCACACTTTGACCGTCCTTGGAACTACTTGAACTTGCTTGCACAAGCGGCACTTGAAGAAATGGAAACAGTGCAATAGCTTCTTTTAATACTCGTAAAAATATTTATTTAAAAGGAAATTAAAATTTTTTTAGGGAGTGGAGCAATCCGCTCCTTTTTTACATACTCTTTTTTCTGCAAAAAGGAAAAATTATTCGAACGAATTTTTTTGTCATGATACAATCCATTATATTATTCAATACGGGAGAGAAACGGAATGGACGATTTTGAGCGTAAATTTCTTATGTTGGCACTAGCATTAGGATTAGGAAATGCCTGTGATTTTAAAGTAGTTGGCGAAGAAGGAAAGAAAAATTATCAATTGTTGTTTTCAACGTTGATAAAAATGATTGAAAATGATCAACACGAGTTTTTTATTGATAAAGCAAAAAAAACTGAAATTATTTCTTCACTGAAAAGAACTATTGATTTTTATAACACAAACAGCCCTAAAGAATTGCAACAGTTAATCGAAAGTATGAATAAAAACACCTCATCAAATTTTATGATTATTCCCACTTATATCAATTTGGAAAAATATGACCATGTGTATAGCTTGATTCTTTATCAAAAAGAAGATCATTGTGTAGTAACGATGGTTGATAAATTAGGAATTGGTTCTGGTGAATATTCAAACGGTGCTTTTTCAAAGATTAAGGCAGAAAATCTATATGCACTGAGTGAATTTCTTTTCCTTACTAAATTTGAATACCATAAAAACAGTAACTACAATTTATCAGAAATCATTTATCAATTAGGTGAAGGAAAATATGATCGAGAATACTTGAATCTCACAATGAACGGATATAAAGGTGTACAGAATCGTCCGGTTGTTGAAATACTAGCTTCTTTAAAAACAGCACTTTATAATTACCAAGTAAATATCTTTGATCATACGACGAATTTAGATCTTATGGGAACGGCATTAGAAACAGAAGATGTTTATTTAAAACCTAAAATTGGAGGGGCAGAAGAATTTTATCGACATCTGTTCAATGCTTTTAAAGAAGAAACTCAAAGATACAATCAAGCTTTTGAACATGCTTTTAATTATTACCTCCAACGAAAATTAGAGAAGAAAGAAATTAGTAAAGACCCGAATTTTTCTGAAAAAAAGTTTACCATTGCTTATGCAAAGAATTTTGCCGAAGATCCGAATACACCAGAATCATTTAAAATGAGCCAAATGGATAATCAGCGTACTTTTAGGGTATTTTCATCGGAAGAAGAGCCAAATCTAAAAGAAACACTAGATGTTCTATCGTTTGATTGGAAATTTTCTCAGCAAAATAAGGATAAGGAAAAACAGCGGCTAGCTGAATTAGTACAAGAAGCAAATAAAGAGACAAAATCGACAGTAATGAAAAAGAGTGAAATGTTTTCCATCCAAAGATAGTTGAATGAATTGAAATTGACGGTGTTTTAGTTGTAACTTTTATGTTTAAAATAGGAGTGAATGTTTTTTTATGGAGAAGCCTTAAATTAAAAACAGCCATTGACTTTGGGAAAACTAATTACCTTTGTCGTTATCGTAAATGTAATTAGTTGTCTTAGCGTAGTTTTTCTGACAAAATAACTATAGGAGAAGGAATCACAGGGGAGCTTGCTCCGATTAAGTAATAAAGAAGGGAAAATCACATGGAAAAAGAATATTTTGTTCAACAATCGGTCTTTATTGAGGATTATAAAAAGGTAGCAAAAAAAGGAAACGTAGATATAGATGCCCTAGCTGATCAAGTGATCAGTCAATTGAATGAAACACAGGAAAAATATTATATAATGGATGCAGAAGAATCAAATGATCAAACTGCTCATCGTTTTCCTTTTAGTCGTCGTATCTATTCTGACTAAAATGATGGTACGATTAATACAGAATACACCTACGAAGGAGAACCTTACGTCTTACCCACAGAAGATGATATGTAACATTTTCAGGTTAAACATAAAAATACTTGAAATAAAAAGGCTATGCTTTCCCAATTAAAAAAATGGAAAGTATGGCTTTTTTCGATAATGAATGGGGCGATAGTTTTAGTAGAAAGATTATTTATTCCGAAAAGTTAAAGTGTGAAAAATAAAAATAGTAAAGTAATGATACCTTGCCTCAAACAAAATTTTTACGTATACTGAATTTGAAGTGAGGGAAAAAACATGTTGAATTTAGAAAACTATTTAAAATCGGGACAAACGATCATTTCTAACCTACTATTGAAAAACTATCATCGGATCGGGCTAAAATCGGAGGAATTTTTATTTATCTTACAACTCCATATGGCTCAACTTGAAGGAGATTCTTTTCCTGATCTACAAACGATTGCAATGAATATGGGAGTAAAGCAAGAACGTATCTATGAAATACTCAATCGGTTGATGAGTACTGGATTTATAAAAATCGATACCGCAACGATTAGTGGAAAAAAAGTTGATCGTTATAACTTATATCCAATATATGACATTTTAGAAAAATTTTTGGATAGTAAAAACCAAAAACAAGAAGAGCTAAGTCAAAAACAAGAGGTACAATCGGTTTACCGATTGTTTGAACAAGAGTTTGGACGTCCCTTATCAGCGATTGAATTTCAACGAATTGGGCAATGGCTAGAAGAGGATCACTATCAACCCGAAATACTAAAGCTAGCATTGAGAGAAGCAGTTTTAAACCAAGCATATAGTTTTAACTATGTGGATCGGATATTGTTGTCTTGGGAACGAAAAAATTTAAAAACTAAACAGCAAGTAGAAGAAGACCAAAAAAGACGCAAACAGCAATTATTACAAAAAGAAGTGGAATCGCCTAACATACCACAAGAAGCATTACCGAAAGTTTCATTGAAAAATTGGTTGGAGGAATGAGATGTTAAGTAAACTAAAAACGATGGAAGCCATTGAGAAAATGTTTGAAATGTTTCCAGAAGCTCATGGGGAACTACAGCATCAAAATTCTTATGAATTATTGACCGCTGTCATATTAAGCGCACAAGCGACAGATGTTTCTGTCAACAAAGCCACTCCTGAGTTATTCAAAGCTTTTCCCACCCCTGAAATGCTAGCTAAAGCCTCGATAGATGAGATCATTCCAAAAATCAAAACAATCGGTCTTTACCGAAACAAAGCTAAAAATATTAAAGCTTGCGCTCAGCAATTAATTGAACGCTTCAATGGACAAGTTCCACAAACAAGAGAGGAGCTTGTCTCACTTCCAGGTGTGGTTAGAAAAACAGCAAATGTCGTCTTAGGAGATGCATTTGGTATTCCTGCGATTGCTGTAGATACACACATTGAAAGAGTGACAAAGCGTTTAAGGATATGTAAACTAAATGCGTCAGTTTTAGAAGTTGAAGAAACGCTTATGCGTAAAGTTCCGAAAGAATTATGGGTGAAAACTCACCATACACTTATTTTCTTTGGGCGCTACCATTGTACAGCCAGAAGCCCACGATGCGAAGTTTGTCCCTTACTAGAAATGTGTCAAGAAGGAAAAAGTAGAATGAAAGTAAAAACACGACTAACTGTAAAAAAGAAATAAAAGCGCAGATAAGCATATAATAAATAAATGACTTTCAGGTAGTAAGCAATGAAACATAAACTAAACCACTCGATTATCTTATCCACACTTTGAACGATATAGCCTTCATGTTATCCTAAGAGTTTCTTACCTACAATCGCATTTTTTCTTTTGAAATGAAAAATATAGAGGAACAGACAATGCGAGAATTTGATAAAATAATTGCTGAATATGGATTAGATCAGAATCCTAGGAAAAGACCCTATCCTTATTCTTTTTTTGTTGAAGAGCCACCAAAAAAATTACGTATATTAAATGACATTAGGACTAATATAAAAATGGAAGCTCGCAATAATAATCTCCGTTTATCAAAAAATGATAGTGTTGCTATGGAATTGTAGACCTTTATTGTTGCAAATCAGTTAGTAAAATATAGCGAGAGAAAATTTTATTTTATTTAAAAATTCACCATTTGATCCAGCATATGCTTAAGCTTTTTTAAGGATCAAGTTCTTGGCTAATTAAATAATGGCATTGAAATAGTAAGAAAAACAAGAGAACAAGCAATTACAATAGAAAATGGCCCTCTGTACTTAGACGAAAAATCTAGTTACAGGGGGTCACTTCGTTTTAAGAAAAGCTTGGGACGAATCCCCTGGTCATCACTCTCATAGACATTTGTCTCAGCTTTACTTCCTATTGCTTTTTATTTAAGTTCCTGAAGCTGTTGAATAATTAGCTGACTGGCCGGTACTTCCGTTACTGCCGGGAGTTACTTGACTTGGAGATGCGTCAGCTGTTGAGTCAGTGGAAGTGGTTGTGGAGCTCGGCGTTTCAATTTCAGGTGTAGAAGGATTGTTATTGTTGTTACTTTGATCATCATTTGAACTTTGAGTCATTGTGGTTGTAGTTGATTCTTCTGGTAACTCACTTGTTGCTTCCTCTGGAGATACTGTAGTCTCTGTAGTCCAAGTCTCTGCTGGTGAGTTATCTGATGCTTGGATTACAGAAGACGATGGGATCGTTGTGGAAGGTCTCTTTGTTCTTTGAGTTTTGTTTAACTGGTCTCTATAATATAATTCTCCACCGTAGCGTACCAGACCACTAGGCATCTCCCAATCGTTGTTTGTGACGTTTGCTGACACATACTGCATCAATTCCCGATAGACATCACTAGCTACGTGAGAAGAGGCTGAAGTGACAGGTGTCATTTTTTCATTATAGCCCGTCCAGACAGAAATGGCATAATTCGTTGTATAACCAGCAAACAAAATATCAGGATAAACACCACTTGATGTTCCTAATTTTGCATATTCCTCGTCGGTGTAATTTGATGTCCCAGTTTTTCCAGCTTGATAAAGTCCTGCAATTTGAGCATTCGTCGCAGTTCCTTTCGTCAATGTATCTTTTAATATATCTGTGACTGTATAAGCTGTTTCAGGAGACATAGCGGTATTTCCATCTGGATTGAATGTTTCTTCCGTCCCATCTTGGAAGACAATTTTATTTACGTATTGCGGTTTGTAATATGTGCCACCGTTAGCAAACGCAGCGTAAGCAGCAGCTATTTTTAACGAAGACGCACCGTATTTCGTGCCATCTTGTTTTTCTGTATTACTAGAAATTGCATTTGACTGATGGATCGTACTGTACTCAATACCTAAATTTTTTAAAAATGTGCTAACTTTATCTGAGCCAACTTCATTGAACAATTTTACTGCAGGAACATTTCTTGACAAGTATAAAGCTTGCCTTAACGTAATGGTACCCATATAGCGATTATCCCAGTTTCCTACAGGCGTAGAAGTTCCTTCATAATTATAAGGAGCATCACCAATCAATTTTCCAGTTGAATAGTTTAAATATTCAAAAGCCGGACCATAATCTGTGACAGGTTTCATAGTTGAACCAAAATCACGGGAGGTATTTACTGCTAAGTTCATTCCCAAAGTCACGTCATTGGCAATATGACGACCACCGATTTGAGCTTTTACTTGTCCAGTATTGACGTCAATTAGCGTAGAAGCGACTTGCATTTGATCATCAGGATAGTTGATATAGTCGTCGGTATTGACAATATCATAAAGGTGCTTTTGAGCATCCAGGTCTAAGTTTGTGTAGATATCTAATCCATCTGTAAATACATTTTTGTCTGTTTTTTCCTGGACTTCGTTGATGACTTCTTTCACGTAATTATCAACGATCTTAGAATTGACATTATCTTCTTTCATTTCTTGTAAACCCTCATTTATCGGGGTATTTACAGCAGCATCATACTCAGTCTGAGAAATTTTTTCATTTTGTAACATAGTGTATAAAACAGTGTCACGGCGTTTTTTTGCTTGCTCAGGATACTGATAAGGATCATAAGCGGAAGGCGCTTGGGGCATTCCGGCTAGTAAAGCTGTTTGTGGCAATGAAAGCTCTGTTAGTTTTTTTCCAAAATAGGTTTCAGAAGCTGTTTCCATCCCATATAAACCATTGGACATGTAAACTTTATTTACGTAATAAGTCAATATTTCTTGTTTTGATTTATTTTGTTCTAGCTTCACAGCCAACCAAGCTTCTTGTGCTTTTCGTTTAAGTGTCTTATCAGAAGCCTTTGTAGAAAAGTAAGATAATTTGATCAATTGTTGCGTTAATGTACTACCACCTTGGAGCCCTCCAGAAGTAAAGTTAGATAAAGCAGAACCGATGATTCGTACTGGATCAATTCCGATGTGTTTATAAAATCGGCGGTCTTCGACGGAAACAATTGCGTTTTCTAAAGTTTTTGGTAATTCATTGGCTGTGATTTTTTCTCTTTTTTCTGCTCCTAAATCTTCAAATAATTCACCATCTTGAGTATAAAGCTTAGAAGATACCGTTGCATCGAGGTCTTTATCTGTAAGTTTTGGGGCATCTTTTGCATAAAACCAAAAAAGTCCTACACCCACTAGAAACATGACACATACCAAGGATAAGGCGATCAGTAAAATTTTTGTGATGAAGCCACGTCTATTTTTTTTAGGACCTTTGCCCGCGTTCTTTTTCCTCGATTGATTTGTCTTTGTGGAAGAAGGTGGGCTTTTTCGTCTAGAACTTCTTGTTTGTTCATTTGCCATACTTGCGTTCTCCTTCAATAATTAATGTTGATAAGTATTGATCTACCGCTTCTAAGTAAGGAATTCGTGGGGAAAGACCTGTCTGGATCTCAATACCCAATTTTTCGATTAATGAAAGGGATAGTGATTTCCTACCGTTTTCCTTTTGGGCATACCAATGATCGATTAGATACGTGCTATCTAAATAAAAACAGCGCTTCAATGAAGAGAACCATAAAAGAACAAAACAAATTCCTTGTTGTTTTAAGCAAGCTTCCATATGGCTGATCTGATGCGCATGAAAATTTTTGAATGGAAAAGAAGTTTTGTTTTTGGTTTCTTTCGCTTCAAAATCCAAATAGAAACCTCGATACACACCATTATAATCTGTTGTTGAAGCTTGAGTGAAATAAGCTTCCTTAATAACAGCGGCGCTACGTCGAGGATAGTCTACTTTAACAATTTGAATGGGGGTTGGTTTTTTGTGAATGACAGCTAATTGTCGCATTAAGTAATATTCGTTGCTTTCGTTAATCGCTTCTTCAAAACGCATCCCTCGATTGCCAAATTCAATAGGTGTCTCTCTTTTTTCTTGAATTTTTTCTTTTAAAGAGGCATTCTTATTATAGGGTTGGCCGTTTGGATAGCGTAAGACCATTTTAATCACACTCCTAGCCAACATTATAGCAAAAAAGGCACAAGAAAGAAAAGGAAACTCAATGGATAGATTAAAAGTCATTTATATTTCTGGGTATCGAAATTTTGAGCTCGGAGTTTTTAAGGAAAATGACCCTAAAATAACAATTATTAAAAAAGTCTTAAAAAAAGAATTGCAGCAATTAGTGGAAGAAGGCTTGGAATGGGTACTGACAAGTGGCAATCTTGGGATCGAAATGTGGGCAACTCAAGTAGTGGCTGAGTTAAAGACTGAATATCCCGATTTAAAACTTGGTATTCTCTTTCCTTTTAAAGAATTTGGAAATAATTGGAATGAAAAGAATCAAGAAGAGAAAAGGTTGGCAGAGCAGTTATCAGACTATGTTGAGGCAGTTAGCCATCAATCTTATCAGTCACCTAGTCAATTACGAAATCATACACGTTTTCTATTGGAACATACCGATGGCTGCTTACTCATTTATGATCCAGAATTTCCAGGGAAAACGCAGTATTTTTTTAAAGATGCCCAAGCCTTTCAACAAGATCATCCTTATGAAATTCGCTTGATCAGTATGGATGATTTACAAAATTTCAGTGAATAACTAAGATAGTGTTTGATTTATCAACTTATTTCCTATACAATGATATAGATAGAAAATGTTATTATGTAAATGAAAACTAGAGGTGTAAATATGGCGAACTTGGTTTATAGTCCTAAAGACATTTTACAACAAGAATTCAAGACAAAGATGCGTGGTTATGATCCCATTGAAGTAGATGAATTCTTAGACAATATTATCAAAGATTATGAAACTTATAGCAAAGAGCTCCTTGCTTTACAAGAAGAAAATGATAAATTAAGTGCAAAAATTGCACAATTATCAAAAACACAAGGTGCGGCTCAAACACGTGTACAACAAGTGAAAACACCAAAAAGTGCAGCAGTTACAAACTTTGATATCTTAAAACGATTATCAAATCTTGAACGTGAAGTTTTTGGGAAAAAATTGGATCAACAATCATCTACGGTGAAAGTTACCCAACCTAATCCAAATAACTACACAAATACAAATGTCGTTGACGACAATGAGAGAACACGTCAATTTTAAAAATTGACGAAAGTTTTGCGGTTTTTGGGTAATCGCGGTCTGACTTGATCAGGCTGAGGAAAGTCCATGCTCGCACAGGCTGTGATGCCTGTAGTGTTCGTGCTTAGCGAAAAAATAAGCTAAGGTACTCTTTAGGAGTAACGGCAGGAAAACAAGCTAAGGTCTTGACTATGCTTAAGTATCCTTGAAAGTGCCACAGTGACGAAGCGAATAAGGAAACTTATTCGGTGGAACGCGGTAAACCCCTCGAGCGAGCAACCCAAACAATGGTAGGGGCGCTTTTTGTTGGGAATTAAGAACGAGACAAAAAGGCAGGTTAACTGCAGATAGATGGTTACCACACTATTTTTCCAGGGAGAAAAAATAGTGTACAGAACATGGCTTATAGAAAACCGCAATAAAACAGGGATTACCTTCCAACCATGTTGTGAAGGTTTTTTTAACATTAAAGTGTCGCTATATTACATGAATCATTGATTGTTTGATGGTGTAAGTGAATGTTTCTTAGGGGCTTATAGAAAATGTAATATAAAATTTATGAAAATAATCATGAATCATTTTTTTTGTTTTGATTTTTCAAAAGCTGGACAATCACGTTCAGCTTTTCTTATGATAAGGAGATTGGTATGGAAACTACTAGAGAATTTAGTCTTGTGGCAACTGCTGCAAGTGGGTTAGAAGCCCTTGTTGGCAAAGAATTACGTGATTTAGGAATTGATTGTCAGGTTGAAAATGGACGTGCACGGTTCAAAGGAACGATGGAAACAATCGCTACAGCAAATTTGTGGCTGCGTACAGCAGATCGAATCAAAATCGTTGTTGGTGAATTTGATGCGTACACATTTGATGAATTATTTGAAAAAGTCAAAGCATTGCCATGGGAAGATTTTTTACCTTTAGATGCTGAATTTCCAGTTGCTGGTAAATCAATTAAATCAAAACTTTACAGCACACCTGATTGCCAAGCAATTACTAAAAAAGCAATAGTTGAACGTTTACGTAAGTACTATCATCGACCTACTTCAGTTCCTTTAACGGAAACTGGCGCTCATTTTCAATTAGAAGTTGCTTTACTAAAAGATCATGTCATGGTCACTTTAGATACGACCGGACCTAGTCTATTTAAACGTGGGTATCGCTTGGAAAAAGGGGGTGCACCTCTAAAAGAAAATATGGCTGCGGCATTAGTTATGTTGACGAATTGGCGAAAAGATTGCCCGTTTTATGATCCAGTATGTGGCTCAGGAACAATCTGTATAGAGGCTGCTTTGATTGGTCACAATATTGCACCAGGGTTTAACCGTGAATTTGCTTGTGAATCATGGGATTGGTTCAGTAAAGACGTGATGGAAAATGTTCGAGTTTCAGCAGAAGAAAAAGCAGATTATGACATCGAATTAGATATCTCAGGTTCTGATATCAATGGTCGTATGATTGAAATTGCTAAAGCAAATGCAGAAGAAATTGGTCTAGGTTCGTCCATTACATTCAAACAACAAGCGGTCAAGGATTTTAAAACCAAAAAAGAATACGGTGTAATTGTAGCAAATCCTCCTTATGGCGAACGTTTAGGAGAAGAAGAAAGTGTTCGGCGGTTATATGAAGAGATGGGAGATGTTTTCCGCCCATTGAAAACTTGTAGTAAATATATTTTGACAAGTGACCTTTCTTTTGAAGAGTATTATGGTCAAAAGGCAACAAAAAAACGAAAGCTATATAATGGGGCATTACGTACAGATCTTTTCCAATACTGGGGGACACGTCCACCGAAACAAGACAAAACGTTGTAAAATAAAAAATGGATGTTTGGAGGAATAACTGATGAATGAAAAAGAATTTTTGCAAGAACTAAAAGAAATTAATCTCTTAGAACAAGCCTTAAGTATTTTAGATTGGGACATCCAAACTGGTATGCCTGAAAAAGCTAGTGATGCGCGTAGTGAGGTAAATAGTTATCTTTATAGTCTTTATTTCTCCAAGAAAATCGGTCCAAAAATAAAAGAGGCCATCGGATATTTTTCTGAACATCCCAATGAATTGTCTACTACTGGAAAAATCGTATTTGAAGAAGAATATGAACTTGAACATAAAGTACCAAAAGAATTGATGTCCGCATTAACAGCTGCTACTTCTACTGCACATGTACAGTGGCAGAAATCACGGGAAAGCAGAAATTTTGTAGATTTTAAAGAGGCGCTAACTAAAAATATTGACTTAACGAAGCAATTGATCATCTACTGGAAAAAGGAAGAAGCAACCGATTATGATGTGTTACTCAATCGGTATGAACCAGAGATGACCGTTGAAATCTTAGATCGTTTGTTCCAACAGTTGAAAGAAGGAATCATGGCTATCAGAAAAACATTAAAAGAAAAAGGGCATGAACCTGATACTACTTTTCTTTCTCGAAAAATGACGAAAGCACAGCAAGAAAAATTTGTTGTAGGTGTCATAAAGCAGTTGGGCTATGATTTTTCAAGAGGACGTTTGGATGATACGATCCACCCATTTATGACTGGGATCAATCATAATGATGTCCGACTGACGACTCGTTGGAACGAGCAAAATTTTAACGTAGCTGTTTTTGGTGTTATTCATTCACGAAGCAGGACATGGTATGTACGAACAAGATATTGATGAAAAATTTGCTTATACCCCGATTTGTCATGGAACTTCTATGGGAATCCATGAATCTCAATCTTTATTTAATGAAATCATCATCGGCAGCAATCGAAGCTTTTGGGAAAAACAATATCCATTCTTTCAAAAGTGTGCAGAAGGAACATTCGATGATATCTCATTTGACACCTTCTATCGTTCATTGAAGCACACGCAAGCAAGCTTGATCCGTATTGAGGCAGATAGTTTAACTTATCCATTGCATATCATTATTCGCTATGAAATTGAAAAAATGATTTTCAATTAAGGAATTGAAGTAGCACAGTTGCCAGAGATCTGGAATCAAAAATATGAAGAATATCTTGGTATTCGTCCAGATAATGATTTAGAAGGGATATTGCAAGATGTTCATTGGTCTGGTGCAAGTTTTGGTTATTTTCCATCCTATGCTTTAGGTTACATGTACGCTGCACAACTCCTTCATGCTCTTGAACAAGAGTTTTCTTTTGATGAAGTGTTAGCTTCCTATGATTACTCGCCAATCAAAGAATGGCTGCAAAAGCATATTCATCAATATGGTGCATCAAGAAAGCCAGCACAATTGATCCAAGATGCGACGAATGAAACATTGAATCCGCAATATTTGCTTGATTAGTATGAAGAAAATTTATTTTTCTGTGTATCAAGTAGAAGAAATGAGTTGCGAAGAAGAGGTATAAAAATGAAAGAACTGAGTGCTATAGCTAACTATAGTATGAAACAATTATCCCACGATCAAACAGGTCATGGATTCGATCACACCAGACGAGTGGTTAAATTGGCTACAAAAATTCTGGATACCGAACCTGCAGCTAATCCGTTGATTACGTTAGCTGCTGCTTATTTACATGATACAATCGATGATAAAGTGGTGAAGGACGAAGCAAAAGCTAAAGAGGATTTAAGACATTTTTTAGAATCAATTGCACTGGATCTACCAACTATCCAAGCAATTTTCTTTATTATTGACAATATGTCTTTTTCAAAAAGTTTATCTGAAGAAGTTCCTGAATTGTCTCTTGAGGGAAAAATCGTTCAAGATGCAGATCGGATCGAAGCCTTAGGAGCAATTGGTATTTTACGCACGGCTTATTTTGGAGGTGGACACGGTCATCCTATCTTTGATCCAGAATGTCATCCTATCAATTATGTGAATAAAATAGATTATCGTAAAGGCTCAACAGTGATTAATCATTTTTATGAAAAACTATTTTTATTAACAGACTTGATGAATACTACGTATGGTAAAAAAGAAGCGAAACGACGTGAAATTTTCATGCGAGAATTTTTAGAGGAGTTTTTTAAGGAATGGTCGATTGATGACCCAGAATTTACTCCTGAAAAATGGGTTAAAAAGAGCTAAGCAATAAGTTTTGATCGAATAAGAACAGATTAATCATAGATATTTCAATGTTTTGTCGCTGTAAATGATAAGCTACTATTTTTGGTTATGCTGCCAAGTCAATAAATCATCTAATAGCGATGAAAAAATCTTACTTAAAAAAAGAGGCTGAGACAAACAATTATGAGTGGCATGTCCCTCATAGGTGTTTGTCTCAGCCTCTTTTTCACGTTTAAATCAAATTATATCGCTGTTAAAATGAGAAAAAACTAATAAATAAGAAGTTAATATGTTTTTTCTATTTTATATGATAAAAACCTGAAAAAAATTAATAACTAAAAATTCAGAAAATAATTACTATTTCTGCTTGAATTATTACAGTAACACTTTTTGTATTATTATAAAATTAAAAATTTAAAAATAACAATTAATGGTTAAGTCAAGAAAAAAAGAATAAGTAAAAAAATATTAGCTGTATAGTGTTATGTACAAAAAAACTAGTTAAATAACTCTCATAATATGTATAAGCGTTACCAAGTTTGTTTATACTTACAAGTGGGAATGAGCGACTGAAATTTCAATTGTTCATAGTCCTTAAAGGATAGAAAAATGGAGGTAAGGAGATGTCTTCTGAAATTTTAACAAAATATTTAGAACAAGAATTAGCTTTGCTAAAGGAACGTGGGTTATACAATATAATCGACATCCTTGAAGGAGCAAACGCCGCAGTAATTGAAGTCAATGGTAAAAAATTGATCAATTTGGCATCTAATAACTATCTGGGATTTGCCAATCGAGATGAGTTGAAGCAAGCGTGTATTGATGCAACGAAAAAATATGGGGTAGGTGCTGGAGCTGTACGTACAATCAATGGTACATTAAGCATTCATCAAGAATTAGAAAATAAAATAGCAGAATTTAAAGGCACAGAAGCAGCGATTGCTTTTCAGTCAGGTTTCAACTGTAACATGGGGGCGATATCTGCCATCATGACGAAAGAAGATGCAATCTTATCAGATGAGTTGAATCACGCTTCAATTATTGATGGCTGTCGACTATCTGGTGCAAAAATCATTCGAGTGAAGCATCAGGATATGAATGATTTAGAGGAAAAAGCAAAAGAAGCCGTGGAGAGTGGTAACTATAAAAAAATAATGTATATCACAGATGGTGTTTTCTCGATGGACGGGGATGTTGCTAGACTACGTGACATGGTTCCTATTGCAGAAAAATATGGATTGATTACTTATGTCGATGATGCACATGGATCGGGAGTGATGGGTAAAGGAGCAGGAACAGTGAAGCACTTTGGTCTCAATCAGAAGATTGACATGCAGATGGGGACTTTATCTAAAGCAATTGGTGTCATTGGGGGATACGTTGCTGGTTCAAAATATCTGATTGATTGGTTGAAGTCAAGAGGACGCCCATTTTTATTTTCAACTTCTCTAACTCCAGGGGCTGCAGGTTCTGCCTTAGCTTCCATCCAACTCATGCAGGATCATCCAGAGTTAGTTGATAAAGTCTGGGAAAATGCCAACTACTTTAAACAAGAACTAAAAAAGATTGGTTATGATATTGGTGTTTCGGAAACACCAATCACTCCAGTCATTCTGGGAGATGAGACGTTAACACAGCAGTTTTCAAAAAAATTGATCGAATATGGCCTGTATGTAAAACCTATCGTTTACCCAACTGTACCACTTGGCACTGGGCGAGTTCGCAATATGCTCACGGCTGAACATACCAAAGAGATGTTAGATCAAGCAGTGATGATCTATCAAAAGGTTGGAAAAGAAATGAAGATTATATAATCTTAACTTGCTATAGAGATACCTTACCAGTTTACTAATTGAATAAAAGAAACAATAAAATATTTATATAAAGGAAGTGTACCTATGAAAAAAGTATTGGTTACTGGCTGTCTTGGGCAAATTGGATCAGAGTTAGTTACACGGTTAAGAAAAGAATTAGGAAATGAAAATGTGGTAGCAACTGACATTCGTATGCCTGAAAAAATCAACGAAGGTGAAATTTTTGAAATCTTGGATGTAATGGATGAGCGTAAAATGCGTAGCTTGGTCGAAAGTTATCAAGTAGATACGTTGATCCATTTAGCTGCACTTTTGTCCGCGGTTGCAGAAGCAAAACCAAAGTTTGCATGGGATCTCAACATGGTAGGACTAGTAAATGCCTTAGAGGTAGCAAGAGAATTTAATTTGAAATTCTTTACGCCAAGCTCGATTGGTGCGTTTGGACCTGCTACTCCTAAAGAGAGGACACCTCAAGATACGCTCCAACGTCCAACAACAATGTATGGTGTAACGAAAGTAGCGGGGGAACTTCTTTGTGATTATTATTACACGAAGTTCGGTGTTGATACGCGAGGAGTTCGTTTTCCTGGTTTGATTTCCTATAAAACACTACCAGGTGGTGGTACCACTGATTATGCTGTAGATATTTATTATTCAGCTATCAAAGATGGAAAATATACTTGTTTTATTGACCGCGGTACATTTATGGATATGATGTATATGCCTGATGCAATTGATGCGATCGTTCAACTAATGAATGCGGATTCCAAAAAATTGATCCATAGAAATGCTTTTAACATCTCAGCGATGTCATTTGAACCCGAAGAAATTAAAAAATCAATCCAAAAAGTATATCCTGATTTTGAAATGGACTATGAAGTTGATCCGGTCAGACAAGCAATTGCTGAGTCTTGGCCAAATTCATTAGATATTAGTTGTGCACAAACAGAATGGTGCTTTCAACCAAAATATGATTTAGACAAAATGACACAAGACATGTTGCTCAAGCTTCAAGAAAAACTAAAGATGTCAGTTTAGCCTTCAAGAATAATGTCGTAAATTCCCGTATCTGCTTAGGGAGTTTACGATTAAGGGGGAAAAGGAGATGGAAAATAGTCAAGTAACAGTTGGTGAGTCAGATGGAAAAAATACAGAATTAAAACGAACGATGTTTTTTTTTTTACAGCATTATCAACTGTGATGGGGACCGTTATTGGTGATGGCGTATTTTTTAAAGCAGCAAGTGTTGCAGAAGTAACAGGTTCCGTTAGTTTACATATGTTTTCTTGGTTTTTAGGAGGTGTGATTTCAGTATGTGCTGGATTAACTGGTGCAGAGCTAGCTGCAGCAATTCCAGAAACAGGATGTATGGTCAAATATATCAAAAGGACTTATGGAGAAACAGCTGCCTTCTTATTGGGTTGGGCACAAGTAGTGATTTATTTTCCAGCAAATGTCGCTGCATTGTAGATTATCTTTGGTACACAATTTGTTAATTTGTTTGATTTAAGACAATCTATGATTGTTCCTGTAGCAATTTTTTCTGCGGTAACGATTATGGCGATTAACTTATTGGGGTCGAAAGTTGGTGGAGCATTTCAATCAATCACTTTGGTCTGCAAACTGATTCCGTCGTTTGCTATTGTATTATTTGGTTTACTTCGTAATGAAGGTGTAGATTTTCAATTATTTCCAATAGTAGCTGGACAAGATTTACCACTATTTTCAGCATTAGGTGCAGGTCTTTTAGCAACGATGTTTGCTTATGATGGTTGGATTCATGTGGGTAATATTGCCGGTGAATTAAAAAAACCAGCAAAATATTTACCAAAAGCAATTTCAATGGGAATTATTGGGATTATGGTCGTTTATTTGCTAGTAAACGCTGTCTTCTTGAAAACAGCGTCAATCGAAGGGATCATTGGCAATAATAATGCAGCAAGTGAAGTTGCAATAATGATCTTTGGTGGATTTGGTGGAAAGCTTGTGACGATTGGAATTTTGATTTCGGTCTATGGAACGATCAATGGATATACGTTGACAGGGATGCGTTTACCTTATGTCATGGCTAAAGAAAATCGGTTGCCTTTCAGTAAACAATTAGGCAAATTAACGGATAGTACAAATGTTCCATTATCAGCTGGTATTTTGGAACTAGTGATTGCTATTGGCATGATGATGGTAGGTGGATTTGATATGTTAACAGACATGTTGGTTTTTGTCATTTGGATTTTTTATACGATGGTATTTGTTGGTGTAATTATTTTAAGAAAAACAGAACCACAATTAGAAAGACCTTATAAAGTTCCTCTTTATCCAGTCATACCAATGATTGCCATTTTGGGTGGTGGATTTATCGTGATTAATACACTACTGACACAAACGTTACTTGCGTTGAGTGGTATAGCAATGACGCTAGCTGGGCTTCCTATTTATTTATATCTCAAAAATAAATACGAAAATAAATGATTCGTCGTGTCAATAAATGATCAATCGTAAAGGAAAAAGAGGAATATGACTGTGAAATACTAGAGAGTATTTGATATCGTCGGACCAATAATGGTCGGTCCTAACAGTTCACACACCACTGGAGCAATAAGGACCGGATGCTCTGCTCGTCAAGCTTTTCAATCCTGGCCTGTCGAAGTGGATATTTATCTTTATGGCTCATTTGGTAAAACTGATCGCAGGCATGGCACCATAGTCAGTGGATTGCTACAAATGCAGCCCGATGATCCAAGGTTCCCTGACTCAGGGGCACTTGCTTACAAAGAAGGGATTGAAGTATGTTTTATTCCTTCTAACTAAAACAGTCGCACATCCAAATACAGTGAAGATCATCATGAAGTCTGTAAAAAAAGCATGGCTGTAACGGGATTTCTATTGGTGGCGGGAATATCGAGATGATAAAAGCTCAAGAAATAATTGACAAAAAAGCAGGATCATGAGTGATCATGTCTAAATACAATTCATCAAGGAGGAT
Source organism: Enterococcus lacertideformus (assembly GCA_015680865.1). GTDB lineage: Bacteria > Bacillota > Bacilli > Lactobacillales > Enterococcaceae > Enterococcus_B > Enterococcus_B lacertideformus. The sequence continues at coordinate 80,114 of JADAKE010000016.1, forward strand.
GTCATGAAAATCAATTGGATAGAAGAGGTGGAACAAAGAAAGGAAGCATTACTGAAAGACTTAAATGAATTGTTGAGTATCAATAGTGTACGAGACATCGAACATCAAACGAAATAATATCCTTTAGGACCCGTTCCAGCACTGGCTTTACAAAAAGTATTAGCATTTGGAAAAAGAGATGGATTTGAGATCAAGAATATTGATAATTTAGCAGGGCATATTGATTACGGCGATTCTAAAGCAGAGATGTTAGGAATTCTTGGACACGTGGATGTTGTCCCGCCAGGAGAGGGATGGGATACGAATCCATTTGAACCAGTGATCAAAGATGGTAAATTATTCGCCAGAGGTTCAAGTGATGATAAAGGTCCTTCTCTTGCTGCTTATTATGGGATGAAGATGATCAAAGAGCTTCAACTTCCTATCACAAAAAAGATTCGATTTATTCTGGGAACGGATGAAGAGAGTGAATGGGTAGGGATCCATCGCTACATGGAACTCGAAGAAATGCCTAAATTTGGTTTTTCTCCTGATGCAGATTTCCCTATCATCAATGGGGAAAAAGGAATTCTTTCCTATGAATTGGTATTTGAAGAAGTGACAGCAGAAACTTTCGATTTGACTTTAGAAAGTTTTGTTTCAGGATTACGTGCAAATATGGTACCAAGTGAAGCAACTGCTGTAGTGACAATTAAAAATCAAGAACTAGCGAAACGATTAACGATTGAATTTAATGCCTATTTAAGCGAACATAAATTAAAAGGTCATGTGGAAGGAAACGAGACATCGGCCTCTTTCACGGTTTATGGAAAAGCAGTGCATGCACAAGATCCAAGTCTAGGTTTGAATGCAGAGACGTATTTAGGCGCATTTTTAAAGCATTATTCATTCGATAAGACAGCTTCTAATTATTTATCGGTGATTGCTAACTATCTTCATCTAGATTTCAATGGACGTCTGCTGAATGTGTATTTGGAAGACCAAGTAATGGGAAGAGTAACGACGAGTGGGAATATCTTCCAGTATTTTGCTCAACAAGACAAAAAAATCATTCTTAATATCCGTCATCCTAAAGGGATCACAAAAGAGGAAATATTAGCAGAAATAAAAGAACTACTTTTACCATTTCATGTTTCTGTGAGTATCATCGGAGACGTTAAATTGCCACACTATGTTTCTGGAGAAGACCCATTTATCCAAACGTTGTTACGTGTTTATGAAGAGCATACTGGAGAAATAGTACAAGAACGTACCATTGGTGGTGGCACGTACGGTAGGATTTTGGAAAAAGGATGTGCGTATGGAGCCCTTTTCCCAGGAAGAGAGAATGTTATGCATCAGCCAAATGAATACATGTATGTAGAAGATATTTTAAAAGCAACTGCGATTTATGCCGATGCCATCTACCGTTTGGTGAAGTAAATGATTTTTCTTCTTATGTCAATTTGTCAATAAAAGAAGAAATTTGAAAGGAGAACGATCATATGCTAACGATAGCTAAATTAATTACTAGTATAGCCTTGCTTCTGTGATGATCGACTTAGAAGCCAAAAAAGCGGACGAACAAGGAATGAAGTTTGGCAAGAAATGGAGAAAAACCTTAAGACGATGAATGCTGTAGTAGAAAGAGGTCTATCTGGAGTAAAGTCTGTTACTAGTTTTACTGGTGGAGATGCAAAAAAATTAAACAATTATCTAAAAATAACGACCGAAGTAAATTCTGCCATGGGAGCATCTCTTGCTTTGATGACAGCAGATATGGCTCTGGCTGGAATAACGAGTGTGATTCTAGCTGATGAAGTCATACAGATTATGCACCAAATTAGAAAAAGAATGTCAACTATGTTTAAAGAAACAGCTGAAGGCGGGTTAGCTATTACTCCTACAGGATTAAAAATCATGGAACAATTATTCAACAATACTAAATAAAAATAAAGATAGGAATAAGTGGATCATACATGATGCAAGCCCAATGAACTGAATTAGCGAAATCAAATTTTGTATAGTCTTGAGTAATCTGCTAGGTCCATTGTTTGTGATTTATGGATGATTCATTCAGTTTAAAGGAGATAATTCAATGAAAGAAGGCGTAAAAAAGAACCATTCAAGATTAGATAAACTATTGGACGGGGTTGAACGACTTGGAAACCGAGTGCCCCATCCAGCAATCATTTTCTTATTATTGATAGTGTTTGTAATGATACTTTCTCAAGTATTTCAAATGATGGGGCAAGGTGCTACATATGAAATATTCAAAGCGGAATTAAATCAAATGGAACCAACAACAGTTCATGTGAAAAGTTTACTTAGTGGGGAAGGTATTCGTTTTATTTTAACTTCCACAGTAGCTAACTTGATGAGTTTCCAAGCACTTGGTGTGACACTTGTAGCGATGGTAGGTGTTGGTTTTGCTGAAGAAATAGGGTTAATTGGGGCAATGATTCGCAAGCTTGTCAAAAATGAATAGTATTTTTTTTTACGTATGTACGCAAAAACAAGATAGAGGATCAATAAAAAAATAGGAACGCCAAAAACAAAATAAACGTTGAGCATACTAGCCACCTCTTTTTTGTTAATCATACTTCAATTAATAGAAATTTAAAAATGATAACTCCAAAACTTGCGAATTTTACAATAGTCTTGATAAGATAGACTCGACCGTCAGGATAAAAGGGGGATTATCATGGTTAGTTATATTGAGCCGATTCGCTTTGCACTTCTCGTTTTTCCATTTTTAGCATTAGCGTTTTCTTCGTTTTTTTTATTTATGAATATCGAAAATATGGTACTTTTATTTTCTCAAGAGCAGTTATCTTGTATTCGTTTATTTTTTATTTATTATGTGCATATTTTTTGATTATATTACCATTGCCTACCAAAGAAGCTGTTGCTCAATTGACAACACCTAAAATGGAACTAAATTTGTTCGCATCATGGGAGAACTTTCGTGAGAACACCGTTTTAGTGCTGTCCAATCCAAGTACGTATTTCCCAGCAATGAGACAAAGCGTTTTTCTGGAGCCAGTGTTCAATGTGTTGCTTTTATTGCCATTTGGAATCTATTTAAGATACTACTTTCGTCTTTCATTTTTGAAAACAGTGAGCGCAAGTTTTTGTCTCTCTTTATTTTTTGAATTGACACAATTATCAGGTCTGTATTTTATTTATCTAGACCTTATCGCTTGTTTGATGTCAATGACTTAGTGACAAATACAATTGGTGGAGCATTAGGCTTTATCATGACACCTGTATTCACTTTTATGTTGCCTACAAGAGCACGCATGGATGAAATTTCTTATCAAAAAGGAAAAACAGTCTCTTTGACAAGAAGGACGGTTGCGTATTTTATAGATTGGCTTTTTTTGGCGATTCTAACATTGATCATCGCTGTATCACTCCGATTAATATTTAAAAGCGGGGATGTTACTTCAAGTAATTGGTGGATCTTTATTGAAATATTACTTTATTTTATAGTAGTTTCATATTTAACAAATGGACTGACATTAGGAAAGAAAATTGTACGAATTCGAGTCGTTCAAGAAAATCGGGAACGAATTTCGTTTAAAGCTTTATTTATACGTTATAGTTATCTGTACTTTTTATTTTACGGCTTAGGCTGGTTTAATTAATTACTGCAACAAATCACGAATCATACGACAGGCGTTTTACAGGTTAGTGGATTATTTATTAGTCTAGGTATTTTATTTGCACAATTTATTTTCGTGTTGAATCTTGTCTTGTCATTTCTCCGAAAAAAAAGAGTCTTATTTTACGAAAAAGCAAGCCATACGCATATTATCAGTACAATTGAGGAAACAAAAAAATAACTAGGTTGTTACTTCAAAAGAAGATCTTGCAATAAAAAGGGACAAGCAAATTACTTTAGTATGTGGTATAATGCGAAAGTCGTGAAAAAGAAAGAGAAGAGGTTCCTAGATGAGGAATTTTGAGCAATTACATTTTAAACCATATATAAATGATGCTTTAATGGAAAAAGGATTTGACCAACCAACTGAAGTGCAAAAACGATTGATTCCCTTAATTAAAAAAGGAAAAAATATTATTGGTCAATCACAAACAGGTTCGGGTAAAACCCACACGTTTTTACTGCCTTTATTTCAGAAAATAGATGCAGGAAAAGAAGAAGTGCAGGTCGTTATTACCGCCCCTAGTCGTGAGCTAGCAACACAGATTTATGAAGCAGCTATTCAGATTGCTAAATTTTCGACCCCTGAAATCAGAGTAACAAATTTTGTGGGTGGGACAGATAAACAGCGTCAGCTTAATCGTTTGAATCATCAACAACCACAGATCGTTGTGGGGACGCCAGGAAGAATCCTAGATATGATGAATGAACAAGCGCTAAAAATCTATACAGCTTTTGCATTTGTGGTCGATGAAGCAGATATGACGTTGGATATGGGCTTTTTAAGTGAAGTGGATCAAATTGCTAGTCGTTTGCCTGAAAAACTACAATTTCTAGTATTTTCTGCAACTATTCCAGAAAAATTACGTCCATTTTTGCGTAAATACATGGAAAATCCGATAATTGAAGAAATTAAACCCAAAGCAGTTATTTCTGAAGATATTGAAAATTGGTTAATTTCTACTAAAGGAAAAGATAAAAATCGGATGATCTATCAACTCTTAACAATCGGTCATCCTTACCTTGCCATTGTGTTTGCGAATACGAAACAGCACGTTGATGAAATTGCAGATTACTTGAAAAGTCAAGGGTTAAAAGTGGCGAAAATCCATGGCGATATTACACCAAGAGAAAGAAAACGTGTGATGCGTCAAGTCCAAAATTTAGAATATCAATATGTAGTTGCGACTGATCTAGCTGCTCGTGGTATCGATATTGAGGGGGTCTCTCATGTAATCAACGCTGAGTTTCCAGAGGATTTAGACTTCTTCATTCATCGTGTTGGTCGAACGGGGCGTAATGGATTGAAGGGAACCGCGATTACTTTATACGCTCCAAGTGATGAACAAGCCATAGACAGTATTGAAAAAATCGGTGTGACATTTGAACCTATGGAGATTAAAAATAGTGAGATCGTAAAAACGTATGATCGTAATCGCCGAACGAAACGTGAAAAATCAAAAGATACCCTTGATCCTACACTTATCGGTTTAGTTAAAAAGAAAAAGAAAAAAATTAAACCAGGATATAAAAAGAAAATTGATTGGGCGATTGCAGAAAAGAACAAAAAAGCACGTAAAATCGAACGCAGACAACAAACAAGAACTGCTAGAAAAAATAAAAAAAATTCAAGTAAGTAGGTTGTTTGAAAATAGGCTGGGACAGAAGCTTATTTCTTGGAGTTGCTTCTGTTCCCGCCGTTTATCCGTATTTAGAGTGTGAAACAAAAGGAATCTTTACTTTTGTCCCTTACTCTTTACTGTTAGTTGTGTTTGAAAGATGCTAGTTAACACAAAGCTTTCTTCATTTCTACACAAGAAAGTCCATCTTCCAAAAATGGTTCTGAGAAAACTTGGTAACCTTGTTTTTGGTAGAAATCAATGGCAGTTGTTTCTGCAACCAGATAGCTTTCTTGCAATCCTTCTTCTATGGCTTTGTTTTCAGCTAAAGATAATAGATGACTGCCAAAACCTTGTTTGCGGTAGCCTTTTGCTACACAGAAACGATCAGGTTGGAAACAAGTATTGCTCTTTTTTTGGTATCGTAAAGTGGCAACAGGTACATGATGATCCATTAAAAGAAAGTGATGATAAGAAGTATCTAACTCATCGAATTCTACCTCAGGTAAGATACCTTGTTCAATTACAAATACCTCATAACGTAGATGAAAGCTTGCACCCAAAATCCATGATTGATTTCCAAAATATTCTTGCATTGTTCGTTCTCCTTTAAACAAATGATACTTAAAAGAATCATACCAAATATTAATAGATAACAAAATAATGAATAGAATGAAATAAAACACCTGAGCGATATTGACATAACAAAATAGAATACGTATACTTGTAAAGTACTAAAAGGATATGGTTTGTTTAAACAAGACTTACAGAAAATTCTTTCTAGGCTGAAAAAAGAATAGTTGAAGAATCAAACTGCTCCCTTTTTTATTGATAGAAATATCAACGCGACTCAGCGTTAGCGAGTTTAAGAGGTAATGATTATACATCATTGCAACCAAGGTGGTACCGCGAGTTTTCGTCCTTGGCTGTAACGGTGTTTTTTTGTCGTTTAAAATAGAGAAAGAAGGTAATGAAATGAAGCAATTAAGCAGTGCACAAGTTAGACAAATGTTTTTAGATTTTTTTCAATCAAAAGGACACACGATTGAACCCAGTGCCTCATTAGTTCCAGTGAATGATCCAACATTATTATGGATCAATTCGGGTGTTGCTACTTTAAAGAAATACTTTGATGGTTCTGTCGTACCAGAAAATCCAAGGATCACGAATGCACAAAAATCAATTCGTACAAATGATATTGAAAATGTCGGAAAAACAGCACGTCATCATACTATGTTTGAAATGCTAGGGAACTTCTCTATTGGGGATTATTTTAAAAATGAAGCAATACATTGGGCCTGGGAATTTTTAACTAGTCCAGAATGGATGGCATTTGATCCTGAAAAATTATATGTAACGGTTTATCCAAAAGATACAGAAGCAAAACGTATCTGGCATGAAGAAGTGGGATTGCCACTTGAGCATATCGTTGATGTTGAAGATAATTTTTGGGATATCGGCGCAGGACCTTGTGGACCAGATACAGAAATTTTTTATGATCGTGGAGAAGCGTATAATGATTTAGCTGAAGATGATCCAGAAAACTATCCTGGCGGCGAGAATGAAAGATATCTAGAAATCTGGAATCTTGTATTTTCTGAATTTAACCATAAGTCTGACCATACCTTTGAACCATTGCCTCATAAAAATATTGATACGGGCATGGGACTTGAACGAATGGTTTCAATCGTGCAAGATGCGCCAACAAACTTTGAAACGGATTTATTTTTACCAATCATCCATGATGTTGAAAAATTAAGTAAACAAGTCAAATACGGTGAAGATCCTGTGACTGATATTTCTTATAAAGTCATTGCAGATCATATCCGTGCCTTGTCTTTTGCCATTGGAGATGGCGCTTTACCTTCAAATGAAGGTCGTGGGTACGTTCTTCGTCGTTTACTGCGTCGCGCAGTCATGCATGGAAAAAAATTAGGCATTGAGAAAGCTTTCCTATATGAGCTTGTCATGGTAGTTGGTGAAATCATGGTGAGCTATTATCCTGAAGTACTTCAACAACAAGAATTTATTGAAAAAGTAGTTCGTACGGAAGAAGAACGTTTCAATGAAACTATCAATGAAGGTTTGGAAATTTTGAATCAAGTGATTGCTGATGTGAAAAAAGCCAACGGAACCATTCTTTCTGGTAAAGATATTTTTAAATTATACGATACTTATGGTTTCCCAGTGGAACTAACAGAGGAAGTAGCAGAAGATGAAGGGTTGAAAGTCGATCATGTAGGCTTTGAAAAAGAGATGGAAGCACAAAGACAACGTGCTCGTTCTGCACGTAGTACAGAAAAATCCATGGTAGTCCAATCTGCACTATTAACAGACATCAAAGTTGAAAGTAGATTTATTGGGTATGATCAGGTAGAGTCAGATAGTGAACTACTAGTTATTATCAAAGAGGAAACATTGGTCAGTGAATTAGCTGAAGGTCAAGCGCAATTGATCTTTGACCAAACACCATTTTATGCTGATATGGGTGGTCAAGTTGCTGATCGAGGTTGGATCATTGATTCTTCTGGTGAAACAGTTGCTAACGTTACGGATGTAAAAAAAGCGCCTAACGGACAATTTATGCATACGGTTGAAATTCTTTCGCCAATAAAAGAAGGAAAAACATACCACTTGTTAATTGATGTACCAATGAGAAATCGAATCATCAAAAACCATACAGCTACTCATTTATTGCACAAAGCATTAAAAGAGGTACTAGGTGAACATGCAAATCAAGCTGGATCACTGGTTTCTCCAGAACACTTGCGTTTTGACTTTACGCATTTTGGACAAATCACAGCAGATGAACTAGTGAAGATGGAACGAATCGTCAACGAAAAAATTTGGGAAGCTATTCCAGTTGAAACAGTTGAAACAGATATTGACACAGCTAAAAATATGGGAGCTATGGCTTTATTTGGTGAAAAATATGGAAGTGAAGTGCGAGTAGTCAATGTTGGTGGCTGGTCAATCGAACTGTGTGGAGGAACACACGTTTCAAATACTGAAAATATCGGTATCTTCAAAATTGTTTCTGAATCTGGTATTGGCGCAGGGGTACGACGTATTGAAGCAGTCACAAGTAAAGAAGCCTATGAATTATTAGAATCAGAAGAGAAACAATTAAAAGAAGTAGCGACGATAGTAAAATCACCTCAATTAAAAGAAGTAGTGTCTAAAACGGAACAATTGCAACAACAGTTAAGGGATCTACAAAAAGAAAATGAGCAATTAGCAAGCAAATTAGCTAATCAACAGGATGATGATGTGTTTAAAAATGTGGATACAGTCAATGGAAAAACCATTATTACTGCACAAGTAAAAGTAAAAGATATGAATCAATTACGTCAACTAGCGGATCAATGGAAACAAAAAGCAATCTCTGATATCCTGGTTTTAGCTAATGAACAAGAAGGAAAAGTAAGCTTGCTTGTTGCGATGACAAAAGAAGCAAATGCTTCAGGCTTGAAAGCTGGAGATTTGATCAAGGCAATCGCACCTAAAGTCGGCGGTGGTGGGGGTGGACGCCCTGACATGGCACAAGCTGGCGGTAAAAATCCTGCAGGGATCTCTGATGCTTTAGTAGAAGCTAAAACTTGGTTAGAAATCCAATAATTTTTTCTTGCTTTTTATGGAAAAATAGTTAAGTATAGAAAACTACTCTTTCTAAAATTTAGATATACGTTCCGTGCATTTATCGGATTAGTTGTTTTTTTAAAGTAAGCTTTAAGCCGATTTTTTTCGAAAGTGGATTTTCCAATTTTTCGAAAAAAATTGGCTTATTTTAATCATTAATGACCTAAAAAAATTTAACAATAGACATGTTTTAAAAGAGTAGAAAAATTTGTTGCTTCATCCATAAAGTGCGACCCAATATTCGGAAGCTAATGGCACCTGTTTTACAAGAGAAACTACCCCTACATAGGAGCGATTAGTTGACAAAACAACAAATTTTTTTACGATTAGAAGAAAGGGAGGCGTTAAAAAATGAATAGTAAAAATAAAACATTTCGCTTAGTACTTCGTGCGATTCTTTTAGCAATTATCATTGTCCAAGCGATGGTTCCTTGGTTGGGATTTATTCCTTTAGGTTTTATTAGTTTGACGATCATTCATATTACTGTAATTGTAGCTGCAGTGGTTTTAGGACCAAAAGATGGTATGATAATTGGCTTGTTTTGGGGAGTTGCAACGATTATTAGAGCTTATGCTATGCCTACCACGCCGTTTGACACGCTTGTATTCACTAATCCCATCATTTCAGTTGTTCCGCGTGTCTTAGTAGGTCTTGTTGCAGGGATCGTTTTTCATTGGATCTATCGACGCTATCATTCTGTTGTTGTAGGCTCCGTCTTTGCAGGTATATTTGGTTCGGTAGTTAATACAGTATTAGTTTTAGGATTTATGGGATTGTTTTATACTGGAGCGACAGCGAGTGCTTATGGGGTGGATGCTTCTCTTTTGTTTAAAACGTTAACAGGAATCGCAGCAATTAATGGGATACCAGAGGCAATTGGAGCAGGTGTAATTACCCCTCTTATCGTGAAAGCTCTATTTGCAGCTACCCCGCTTAAACCAGTAAGTTAAGAGAGAAAAAGTGATAGGAACAAAAAGTGATGAGTGGTTCATAACGAGCGAAGCCGGGGATCATAGTAGGTATTTTTGGGTTGTTGTCAAATATAGCATCCATTTGGACATGAACGATTTGAATATAATTAGTGGATTATTTGTATTGATAATCGTCACTTATGTTGGTTTTGTTTTAACTGGTATCCTGATGTTACGCAATTTTATTGAGGAATTATTGGGAAGTCGATCAATAAAGGACGAAATTATCGCGAGGGAAAACCAAGTGATTTCTTATAAATCGATTTTGGGCTTTCCTGATTATTTAGTTCATAATTATGGACCAAATAAAAAATTTGCTTCTGTTCATATAGAAGTAGAAGATAGTTTAAGTTTAAATCAAGCCCACAAAATAATTGACATCATAGAAAAAGATTTTAAAAAATCTTTAGACCTAGCTTTAGTTTGTTATGTGAATCCAGGAGCTGTCAATAATCAAATATATATTGAAATATTAAAACAATTAAAAGAAATAGTCAAAGAACTATGAGAAGAATTAAGTTTGCATGGTTTTTGCATGATTGGTCAAGGAAAAGAATTACAATTTTATGTCGTATGGTCTGAAAAATTTAAGCTTTCAGATGAAGAATTGAAAAAAGTTTGCGAAGTGAAATTACAGAAAAAATAGGAGATCAGCAATTGGACAGAACTTTTGATCAAAAGTATATTTTGTATTGAAAAAAAATTTAAAAAGACTTTTTCGGCACTCGCTGAAAAAGTCTTTTTAAAAATGGTTCAATTGTTTTTGTAAGGCTTGTCTAGCTAAATGGTCTGCGCCTTTGTTTTGATTCTCCGGAACCCATTGTAAAATCAATAATTGAAACTCTGGCAGTAGATCTTTTATTTTGTGAAAAAGGGGGATAAAACTGCTGTTATTTGTATAATCTTTATCAATCGCGGATACAAGTACCTTGCTATCGGAATAACATAGAATTGTTTCACCATTTAGATTTCTTTGCTTTAATATTTCTAAAGTTTTTAAAAAGACTTCAAATTCTGCCTGATGATTCGAACCTTCTGTAAGAGGAACAGCTAACTGTTCTTGCACCTGTTCATGAAGAATAAGAATTCCTCCACCACTGGGTCCTGGGTTGCCTTTTGTGGAGGCATCAATGTATACTTTGATAATATTAAGGAGCTCTCCTTTTTATAAAAACGGTGTTATGCTATAATTATACCATTATAAAATAGATGCGAGGTTTAAGAATGAAAAAAATAATTCGCTGGCAGCCGGAATGGGCACAGACGATTATCTATTGGTCCTTATCTATGATCCTTTTATTTTTTAGTTTGATTTTATCACTTGAAAATACTAGACCCTATTGGAAGAGTAATTTGGTCCTAGGGATATTTCTAGTTTTTTTATTTCTTGGTTATAGACGTTCTTTTATTCTATCAACTCACTCAATCAAAATCAGATATGCAGCTTTTTGGAAAGATCAAATTATTAAAGTACAAGATATTGATGAAGTCTTGCTTGCAAAACATGGGATAAAAGTAAAATTCGTAGGAAAAAAAGAACCAACCATTTATCTTATGCAAAAGAACAAACAATCGTTTTTTTTAACCTATTTACATGAGAATGAATTGATTAGAAAAAAAGAAAAAAAGTAAAATTTGGTCAGTATTTAGAATAAGCTGATTAAATATAATCTTTCAATGAGGATGTGCCAGGACTGGATAACATCAAGAAGTAAGAATAAATTTTTCCAAGTTAACAAGTATATTTCCCTTTTAATCGATTTAAGTAAAAGCAGAGGCTGGGAATTCGTTTGGGCATGTTCCCCTTATATAGGACACTGAAAGATGAAGTGGCTTATACTTATATAGGGGGAGTTTTGTATGACTAAAAGAAAAATAAAACTCAGTCCTAAAGTACGGCCATTTTTTGCAGGAATAGCTCTGAGAAAGTTAGTCTAAACTGTTTGATTAAAAAAGCATTGTAGCTACTAGTACTAGGAGAAGATAGATGATTCTTTACAAAAAATGAAAAGACACTGGCTAGTTTGCTAACTACAAGAAAAAGCAAGATCTTATCAAGAGAGTTGAAATATAAGAAAGTTACAGACTTACTTATCTGGAATTTAAGATGGATTAAATTTCATTAGAAACACGGACTCCTTAATAAAAACTACTTGAGCAAGGATAGCAGATATCTAATATTTAACGAAAAGCTAATCTACTCTTATTTAGATTCTTACTTTAAAAAAATATCACTTGGCTTACGTATGTGATATATAGTGAATATCTTACATAATTCTTAAAATTTTTTTTTCATAAAAAAAAGGAGAAATACAATAAATTTTTTCACTTATAATAATTTTGATATTTTAAATTAAGTAAAAAAGAAAAAGACAGAAATCATATTGAACGGTACGAACCACATAATTGTTTATACAACTCAATCGAAAGAAGGAACCTGAAAAGTGTTGGAAACAAATTAAAGAAGTTTGTTAATTATTAGGGAGTAAGCTAATTTTCTACCAATAAATAGTCAAGATAGAGAGGATTGGTCTTTTTTACAAAATGAAAAATAATCCTTGATAATCGACTCAGTAAAAATAAACATAGAGGTGAAGTAACTAAGTAATAGCAAATTAAATATATGGGAGTAATGAAAATGGAAAAAGACAATATACATATAGAGATTGAAGAATTAGTGGATTGGATAAAAGTGAAGGACCGAAAAGCTACTCGTTTTTTAGCATTAACTGAAGTCGGTGTAAAAGAAATTCGTTTCCTCATTAACCATTATCTTCAGTCCTTAACCGCAGAAGAAAAACAAGACTTGATACAGTATACAGTTATAAATACTGAAGCAACCCGCTGTAATTTTTATCTTAGAAAAAATGGAACAGTAGAAGGTTTGAAAGCAATTATAGATCATTTCTCTCCTATATAGGATACACTCAAAGAACTCTCGATAAAATCGTTGATCATATTGAAACAAAACAAATTTTGAATCGGAAAAATTTGAAAAAAGAACTGTTGCTAAATACAGAAGCATATAGATGTAACATGCTTCTCAAAAAAAGTGTTTTAATGAAGGTTTAAAAGTAATAGAAGATTATTTATTATCAAAGAGTTATACTACCGCTTTTATTTGTTAATTATTCAATCATTTAGACTGGCCTCTCTCTATTGATTACGAAGAATTAAAAAAGTAATTAATAATAAAAAATGAAAAAAGTTATTGTCGTCGCTATCTAACAGGAGGTGTAACGATGGAGAAGTTAAGGGGGGCTTGAAGATTATTTTTCTTCAAAAGACTACTCTTTAGAAGCGCTCAGTCAAATTTTTAATGATACTATTTTCCCTTCATCTTCGGATCATAACAAGATTAAAAAATCTCTTATCTTAAAAATTGAAACAAGAAAGTTTAATAAATTTATTATTAAAAACGGCTATTTTCGCTCTATGGATATTGAAAACTATAGAGTTGGGTTAGAGGCAATCAAAAACTACTATGAAAAAAGAGCGTTTCCTTTAGAATTTTCTCTTAAGATTATTGAAGGATCACTTTTGGATAATTCTTTCAAGGTTTCATTTGAACTTGAGCATTTTAATCGTTATTTGAAAGAATTAGGGACAGAGGCAGGACTGAAGGTAATTAAGAATGAGCTTATTTTAAAAGATTGTTCAAATCAATTATTGAGTATGATCGTAGAGGGACTTCACTTACCATTGTCTGTTGATAAGGAGGACTTGAAAAAAGAATTAATTGTAGGGACTGAGATCGAAAATTGGAATAGCTATCTTGAAAGTATGATCCCTGAATGGAGGTGGTATACATTGAAAAAGCATTTATTATCAAAAGAATATAGTCAAGAAATACTTTTTCAAATCATTGAAGGGATTGAACCAACTAAATTACCACCAGATATGAATTTAATGGAGCAAAAAAAAGCTGCTTGCTGAGGCTAAAAAAATATATCGCATGAATAAAAAAACACAGAAGCAAAGAAAAGAAAAAGGGCATTCAAAAATTCGTTTTATGTTCGTCTACAAATTGAATCTTTTTTTTAAGATTAGGGATCTCCTTCTGAAGTGGTATATTAATTTAAAAAGAAAAAAAGAGAATACACAAAAGCCCCAAAATAAAAAACAGAAGGAAGACTTAGCACTCTCCAAGAGAATAAAGGAGAATGGTTCATTAAAAAAAGGAATGAAGGATATCAGAAAGATTCACCAAAACTCTGATTTTAAGCCTAAAATAAATATCTCGAGAATGATTCAAAAAGATGTGAAGCCACAGAGGTCACGAAGGGGTGAGAAAAGTATTGAGCTTTAAGAGTTTAGCTATTGGACAGTACGAACTAAGTGGTAAAGGGCATCAAGTAACCGCTGACGCAACAAGCTTATAAATCTAGAAATAACTTCTCATATTTTTTGTTTTTTTCACAAATTTTCTGTAGAAGCTACTTGTGGAATATCGTTTATTTCTATGAGGTCAGCAATAGAATTTAGTACCAGCTTCGATTTTCTCTATAAATACTTTCTAATTTAAAGAGAGTATGGAACAAAAGTAAAGATTCCTTTTGTTTCACACTCTAAATACGAATAAACGGCGGGAGCAGAAGCAACTCCTTCTGAAATAAGCTGAAATTCACAAAAATTCGAAAAGCAGTTTCCGTGAATTTCAGCTTATTTCTTGGAGTTAAACAATTCTGTCCCAGCCTCTGTTTAATTATCTTACATTATTCTTTTTGTTTTTCTTATTTCGTTTAGATCATTTTTTTTTACATGAGCCGCTTGTGTACCACGGTTTCCTTCAATTACTTCAAATTCTACCTGTTGATTTTCTTCAAGCGTTTTGAAGCCGTCTTCTTCAATTGCGGTAAAATGGACGAATATTTCTTCTGTCTCATCATAACTAATAAATCCATAACCTTTTTTGTTGTCAAACCATTTTACAATTCCTGTGGTCAAAGCACTCACGACCTTTCTAAAGTCTGATCATAGCTTACATTGTAAAGAGTATTTATATATACGTCAATTAAATAAAAAAAGTAATCTTTGCTATTTTTTTTAAACTAAAAAAAGGTATAATAACAACAACTGAACAAAATGGTTTATTCTTTTGTAAAAAGTTCGTGTAAAGGAGTGTTTTTATGAAAAATGACTTACAAATATCACAAGAAGTAGAACTAAAACCGATTATTGAAATTGCTGGAAAAATGGATATCAAACAAGATGACTTAGAACTTTATGGAAAATACAAGGCAAAAATCAATTTTTCTACGATTAAGAAATTAAAGCAAAAAGAGGATGGCCACTTGATTTTGGTGACATCGATCAATCCAACACCTGCAGGCGAAGGAAAGTCGACGGTGACAGTTGGACTTGGCGATGCGTTGAATCAAATCGACAAAAGAGCAGTAATTGCTTTAAGAGAACCATCTCTGGGTCCTGTCATGGGCATCAAAGGTGGGGCTACTGGCGGTGGTTATGCACAAGTATTGCCGATGGAGGACATTAATTTACATTTTACAGGTGACATGCACGCGATTACTGCTGCAAATAATGCGTTATCAGCCTTCCTAGACAATCATATTCATCAAGGTAATGGACTAAATATTGATACTCGGCGTGTGATTTGGAAGCGAGTAGTTGATTTAAATGATCGCGAGCTAAGAAAAGTAATTGTTGGTTTAGGAGGACCGATTCAGGGTGTCCCTAGAGAAGATGGTTTTGATATTACTGTTGCTAGTGAGATCATGGCTATTTTATGTTTGGCCAGAGATATAGATGATTTAAAAACAAGACTGGCTCGTATCGTAGTAGGCTATACGTTTGAACGTCAGCCAGTGACCGTAGGTGAGCTGAAAGTAGAAGGAGCTACCTTGTTACTAAAAGAGGCAATCAAACCTAACCTAGTTCAAACTATCTATGGTACGCCAGCCTTTGTTCATGGAGGACCTTTTGCTAATATTGCACACGGATGTAATAGTGTATTAGCTACAGAAACAGCCCTTAAACTAGGAGATTATGTAGTGACTGAGGCGGGGTTCGGCGCAGATCTTGGTGGAGAAAAATTTTGGGATATCAAGGTACCAAACTTAAAAAAAGCACCTGATGTGATTGTACTTGTAGCGACTGTACGTGCATTAAAAATGCACGGGGGAGCAACGAAGGATCAGTTAAAAGTAGAGAATTTAGCTGCGCTGAAAAGCGGGTTTAGTAATTTGAAGCGTCACATCCATAATATGGAAAATTACCGTATACCAGTACTTGTAGCAATTAATGAATTTATGACAGACACAGAAGCTGAGCTTTCTTTATTAGAACATCTTTGTGAAGATCAAGGTGTGATCGCTGAGCGTGTAAGTGTTTGGGAACACGGCGCTGACGGAGGCGTAAATTTAGCAGAAGCGGTAGTGCGTGCCGTTAACAGCCAACAAGCAAATTACCGTCCGTTATATCATTTTGCAGACACGATTGAAGAAAAAGCAGAAACCATCGTGAAACAAATTTATGGTGTTAAGGATGTAGCCTTTAGTAAGAAAGCAGAAAAACAAATCAAAGAATTTGTTTATAATGGTTGGGACAAATTACCGATTTGTATGGCAAAAACCCAATATTCTTTTTCGGATGATCCTACATTATTGGGCGCTCCAGAAGGATTCACCATTACGATTCGCGAATTTGTTCCTAAACTAGGTGCAGGATTTATCGTTGCCTTAACTGGGGATGTTATGACGATGCCTGGACTTCCTAAAAAACCAGCTGCTTTGAATATGGATGTGACGAGTGATGGCGAAGTAATC
This sequence comes from Enterococcus lacertideformus, assembly GCA_015680865.1. Taxonomy (GTDB): domain Bacteria; phylum Bacillota; class Bacilli; order Lactobacillales; family Enterococcaceae; genus Enterococcus_B; species Enterococcus_B lacertideformus. Next base: position 96,775 of record JADAKE010000016.1, read on the forward strand.
GGACTATTTTAGCTAGAAGTCGTGAAAAGGTTGTTCTGTGTCAAGCAATAAGAACGAGTAGAGAAAAGCAGTTCCTGATGTTTTTTCTCTATTGGGACTTATTGTCTTAGATACAAGCTTTTGAATACTGTTTATTCAGACATAAAAGGAAAGGAAAAATAATCAACTCTTTTATCTGGTATGGATTCAGTTATTCTTTCGCTGGTTTTATCGTGATCGTTTCTCACCAAAATGACTTTTTATCTTTGGATTTTTCAGGTTCTAGGATATACACTTTCTTGTTATTGTATTTTAAGGTATACTAAAGCGTAATAAGGAGGTGCGTTATGGAAGTTCGATTTATAAGACAAACAGGTTTTTATGGAATGGGTAGCCCGATACAATTGCGAATCAATGGAAAAAAAAGCAAAACTTGAACCACAATCAATCAGTAACAATGGCGTTGGAAACGCCGTTTACCATGCAAGTTTCGTTTTATGGGTTGAAGAGTCCGATTTATAAAGTAGCGCACCCGAGTAGAAAATATGTAATCAAAATGAATCTTGTATTATTGCAGAGCTATCCTTTTTTATATTAAGAATAAGGCTTATCTAATTTAAGGAGGAGAATGATGATGAATTCTGATGTTTTTTTGAGTAGTTTTAATCGAATTGAAAAATGGATGAGAAAGGAAGCAGGTAATGCTCGTAATATGGGATTTTCTGAATTAGTACGCAGCCTCGCACAAAGAAAGCATGCAGTGATTCGAAAATATGAAGATGATTTACTTCAGCTTGCTCAATTAAGAAATGCAATTGTTCATGACCGAATTGCGGTTGACTTCGTCATAGCTGAACCAAATGATTGGGCGGTAAATAAAATCCAGCATATCGAAAAAGAATTGATTCATCCTGAAACGGTCTTGCCACGTTTTGCCAAACATGTCACTGGCTTTGAGCGTGATTTACCTTTACTTGACCTATTAGGGACAATCGCTCAAAAAAGGTATTCTCAGTTTCCTATCTATAACAAAGGAAAATTTGAAGCGTTAGTGACCTTACGTATGATCGGTTTTTGGCTGGCCAAAGAAAGTCAAAAAGGAACAATTGTTTTGACTCATAAAAAAGCTGCAGACTTGATTTTTAAGGATGGAAAACATGCAAACTATCATTTTGTTTCAGCGAAAACTTATATTTATGAGGTAGAGGCTATGTTTCGGGAACAAGAGACATTGGAAGCCGTTTTGATTACGAAAGATGGAAATCCAAATGGGAATCTATTAGGAATCATTAGACCTAGGGATATTTATCATCAAGTAGAAAAGGAATGATTTTTTGTTAGCAATTTATTTTATTATTAGTGGATTATTAGTCGCAATCGATCAATGGATAAAGTGGTGGATCGTTAATGATTTATCATTAGGAGAAACAAAGAATTTGATTCCTGGGGTCTTATCTTTGAATCATATACGTAATACAGGCGCAGCCTGGAGTATATTGGAAGGGAAAATGTGGCTATTTGCCATTATAACGATAATTGCGGTGATCGTAGTGATTGCATTGATGATCAAGAATCGAGCACATGGTAGTCGCTGGTTGATGATTGGGCTAAGTTTGATCCTAGCGGGCGCTATCGGCAATTTTATTGATCGAGTTCGGCTTGGTTATGTTGTGGATATGTTCCAAACAGATTTTATGGATTTTCCAATTTTTAATGTGGCTGACATTACTCTTGTTTGTGGTGTGATTTGTATTTTGATATATATTATTTTAGATGAAAAGGAACAAGGGAAAAAATGACAGAATTAAAAGCAAAAATTCAACAAGAAACAGGACGTATCGATAAAGTAATTACTGGGCTGTTCAATCATTATAGTCGTTCACAAGTCCAGCATTGGCTAAAAGAAGGTGCTGTTTCAGTGAATGGACAAGTGGTGAAGGCAAACTACAAAGTAAAACCAAATGATGAATTAATGATTGTAGTCCCTGAACCAGAAATTTTATTGATCCAAGCAGAAGATATTCCTTTAGAAATTGTTTATGAAGATGAAGCTGTTGCCGTTATTAATAAACCACAGGGGATGGTGGTTCATCCTTCAGCTGGGCATCCAAATGGCACGATGGTTAATGCATTGATGTATCACGTCAAAGATCTTTCTACGATCAATGGGATGATTCGCCCAGGAATCGTTCATAGAATTGATAAAGATACTTCCGGCTTGTTGATGGTTGCGAAAAATGATCAAGCGCATGAATCTTTGGCAAAGCAGTTAAAAGATAAAACTTCTTTAAGAAAATATGTGGCACTTGTCCATGGTATCATTCCTCACGAGAAAGGAACGATCAATGCACCTATAGGACGTTCTAAGGTGAATCGCAAAATGCAAGCTATCAGAGAAGATGGTAAACCAGCAGTGACGCATTTCAATGTATTGGAACGTTTTAATGAATTTACTTTAGTCGAATTAACGCTAGAAACAGGACGGACTCATCAGATCCGTGTGCACATGAAATATATTGGCTATCCTTTAGCAGGCGATCCTGTGTATGGACCAAGTAAAACGTTAAAAGGCAACGGACAGTTTCTTCATGCAAAATTATTAGGGTTTGCCCATCCTGTGACTGGTGAAATAATGGTATTTGAATCATCACTTCCAGAAGTGTTTAAAAAAACTTTAGAAAAATTAAGAAAAAATGTTGCATTTTAATTAAGATAACGGTATAGTGTTTAGTAATAAAAGAACAAAAAAATTTCATAATTAGTTCCTTTAAGTTTAGTCCCGTGAGGCTAAGAAGGGTGTGAGCAAAAAAATATGGTGCGCCATATTCAATATTGTTCAATGACGTAGTATAACTATAAGTGTATTTAGGTATACACTCAGTCTAAACATTCCTCCTGTCCTCTTAGGGCAGGAGTTTTTTTTTTTGTAAAAACGGAGGGAGAAACATGCAAGCAAAAGAAGTTGTTGATCAAGTAACCATGAAGCGTGCCTTGACACGTATCACCTATGAAATTATTGAAAGAAATCATACAATTCAAGACATTGTCTTAGTTGGTATCAAAACAAGAGGAATCTATATAGCCGCTAGAGTAGCGGAACGCTTAAAGCAGTTAGAAGGAATAGAAGTACAAGTAGGGGAATTAGATATCACCCTTTATCGAGATGATAAAAAAGAAACGCCAGAAGAACCTGAACTTCATTCTTCAGATATCCCCGTTTCGCTTGAAGGAAAAGAAGTAATCTTGATCGATGATGTGCTTTATACTGGACGGACCATTCGTGCAGCTATGGATGCGGTCATGGATTTTGGACGACCAAGAAAGATTTCTCTTGCTGTTCTAGTAGACCGTGGACACCGAGAATTACCAATCCGTGCAGACTATGTTGGGAAAAACATTCCTACATCTAAAGTAGAAGAAATTTTAGTTGAAATGCAGGAATTAGATGGCAAGGATCGAATCATGATTTTAAAAGAGGAAGAATAGGAGTATGAGACATGTCAGAAAAAAATAAATTTCATAATAATCATGTGGTTTTAGACATTCACGATCGCCCCAAAGCTGGACATTGGGTAGGACTGAGTTTACAACATCTGTTTACCATGTTTGGCGCAACCGTACTTGTTCCGATTTTAGTAGGGATTGATCCAGGGATTGCTCTGGTTAATTCGGGGTTAGGAACGCTTGTTTATCTCTTTACTACAAAAGGTAAAATTCCTGCCTATCTGGGAAGTAGCTTTGCTTTTATTGCTGCCATGCAAATGCTGATGAAAACAGATGGCTACCCAGCAATTGCACAAGGTGCTCTTACAACTGGACTTGTTTACTTGATCGTTTCGTTGCTTATAAAAAAATCGGTTCTACTTGGTTAGACAAGATTCTGCCACCAATCGTTGTAGGACCAGTTATCATGGTTATTGGGTTAGGCTTAGCAGCTAATGCGGCAAATAATGCTATGTACAACCAAGGAAATTATGAGTTTAAATACATTGCAGTGGCACTTATTACGTTGGCCTTGACAATTTTCTTCAACATGTGGCTAAAAGGTTTTTTAGGGTTAATCCCCATTTTGTTAGGTATTATTTGTGGCTATATCGTTGCTTTGCTCTTTGGTATCGTTGATACAAAACCAATTGCTGATGCTGCTTGGTTTGCTGTTCCAAACTTTGAGATTCCATTTGTGCAATACGAACCTAAGCTTTATTTAGGAGCAATTACTACGATGGCACCGATTGCTTTTGTTACGATGACTGAACACATTGGGCATTTGATGGTACTGAATAAATTAACAAAACGTAACTTTTTTGAAGAACCAGGACTACACAAAACCTTGATGGGTGATGGATTAGCACAAATCGTCGCTGCTTTTGTAGGAGGTCCTCCAGTAACAAGTTATGGAGAAAATATCGGGGTTTTAGCAATTACTCGTGTACACAGTGTTTTCGTTATCGGGGGAGCTGCAGTATTTGCAGTAGTCTTAGGTTTTGTTGGTAAATTAAGTGCACTGATCTTAAGTATCCCTGGACCTGTGATTTCAGGAATTAGTTTCATCTTATTCGGAGTGATCGCTGCAAGCGGCATGAAGATTTTGATTGAAAATAAAATCGATTTTGATCGAAAGAAAAACTTGTTGATTGCTTCAGTAATCCTTGTGGTCGGTATCGGGGGGATTAGTTTTTGAAGTAGGGACATTTATTTTATCAGCAATGGCTTTAGCAACTGTACTTGGTATCATCTTAAATCTTATCTTACCAGAAACATCACGTAGCGAAGAAAACTAAGGAGGAATCATTATGATTATCAAATCAGAACGTATTAGTTTAAAACATTTATTGACAGTCGAAGCTTTAACGGATCAGGAAGTAATGGGGTTGATCCGTCGTGGTCAAGAATTTAAGCACGGCGCAAATTGGACACCGCAAAAATCGCAGTATTTTGCAACGAATCTATTTTTTGAAAATAGCACAAGAACCCACAAAAGTTTTGATGTTGCAGAAAAAAAACTAGGTTTAGAAGTAATCGAATTTGAAGCAAGTACTAGTTCTGTACAAAAAGGTGAAACGTTATATGATACCGTCTTAACGATGTCCGCTTTAGGTGTTGATGTGGCAGTAATTCGTCATGGAGATGAAAATTATTACGATGAATTGATCCAAAGTAAGACGATCCCAATGTTCCATCATCAATGGTGGTGATGGTAGCGGTCAGCATCCAACACAATGTTTGTTTGATTTGATGACGATCTATGAAGAATTTGGTTATTTTGATGGTTTGAAAGTAGCAATCGTTGGAGATATTACTCATTCGCGAGTGGCAAAGTCAAATATGCAAATGCTGAAAAGATTAGGCGCACAAGTTTTCTTTTCTGGACCACGAGAATGGTATGATGAGGAATTTGAGGTTTATGGACACTCATTAAAAACGGGCAAATCAATACAAGAAATAATGAAACAACACCTGCAGAAATTTGGATCGAAGATGGAAAAATCAAAGCAATTGGCAAAAGTTTTTCCGAGGCTGAATTTGATGAAGTGTTTGATGCAAAAGGGCAATTGATCACCCCTGGTTTAGTGGATGTTCACGTTCATTTGCGAGAACCAGGATTTACATACAAGGATACGATCGCAGCTGGAACGAGTGCAGCTGCTCGAGGTGGATTTACGACAGTATGTGCGATGCCTAATCTAAACCCTAAACCCTGTACCCGACACACCAGAAAAATTAAAGCAAGTGAATCAATTGATTGAACAAGATGCAGTTGTGAAAGTATTACAATACGCTCCGATCACTGAAAACCTACGAAGTGAAGTATTAGTCTATCAAGAAGCAATGATTAAAGAAGGTGCCTTTGCTTTTACCAATGATGGTGTCGGTGTGCAAACCGCTGGAACGATGTATTTAGCAATAGAAGCAGCTAAGAACAATAAAGCATTAGTGGCACATACAGAAGATGAGTCATTGTTATTTGGTGGAGTCATGCATGCAGGTGAAAAAGCAAAAGAACTTGTGTTACCTGGGATCTTAAGTGTAACTGAATCTTCACAAATCGCACGGGATTTACTTTTAGCAGAAGCAACAGGTGTGCACTATCATATCTGTCACGTTTCTACAAAAGAAAGTGTGCGAGTGATTCGTGATGCCAAAAAAGCAGGGATCCACGTGACTGCTGAGGTTTCACCACATCATTTGATTTTGATTGATGAAGATATTCCAGAAGATTTTGGTTTCTGGAAAATGAACCCGCCACTAAGAGGTAAAGAAGATCGAGAAGCATTGATTGAAGGTTTACTTGATGGCACCATCGATTGCATCGCCACTGATCATGCACCTCATGGATTGGAAGAAAAAAGTAAAAGTTTCTTAGAATCTCCTTTTGGAATCGTAGGTAGTGAAACAGCATTTCAGTTGATTTATACCCATTTTGTTGAAACAAATCGCTTTACATTGGCACAAGTAATCGATTGGATGGCAACAAAACCTGCGGAGATTTTTCAATTAAATGCTGGTACTCTAACTATTGATGCGCCGGCAGACATAGCTGTTTTCGATATTGATCATCTAAAGACGATTGATAAAAATGAATTCTTGTCAAAAGGAGAAAATACACCTTTTGTTGGTTGGAATGTCAAAGGAGAAACCTTATTAACATTTGTTGATGGGAATTTGGTTTGGCAAAAGGGAGAGTAAGATAAATGGAACGATTATTGATTCTGGAAGATGGAACAGTATTTAAAGGTAAAGCTTTTGGTGCAAAAATCAATGTATTTGGAGAAATTGTTTTTACAACAAGTATGACTGGCTACCAAGAAACGATTACCGATCAAAGTTTTAATGGACAAATCATTGCATTTACTTATCCAATGGTAGGAAATTATGGCGTTAATCGAGATGATTATGAGTCCATCTCACCCACTTGTAAAGGAATAGTCGTCAAAGAACATGCACGCGTGGCATCTAACTGGCGTAGCCAAATGACGCTAGATGAATTTTTAAAGCGTAAAGGCATCCCAGGAATATCTGGAATTGATACACGAGCCTTAACTAGAAAAATCCGCCAAGTGGGAACTATGAAAGCGAGTATTATTGATGCAGGTGATTCCTTTGATCACGCATTTGATCAGTTAAAAGCAACGGTTCTTGCAACAAACCAAGTACAACAAGTCTCAACAAATAAACCATATCCAAGCCCTGGAACAGGTAGAAATGTCGTTGTCATTGACTTTGGCCTGAAACACAGTATTCTACGAGAATTAAGTAAAAGAAACTGTAATTTAACAGTTTTACCTTATAACACGGATGCACAAACGATTCTTTCACTTGCTCCAGATGGTGTAATGTTGACTAATGGACCAGGAGATCCAAAAGACGTACCCGAAGCGATTGAGATGATTCGTGGTATCCAAGGAAAAATACCGATTTTTGGTATTTGCTTAGGCCACCAATTGTTTGCGCTGGCTAATGGGGCAGATACTTACAAAATGAAATTTGGTCATCGTGGATTAAACCATCCAGTTCGAGAAATCGCTACTGGAAGAATTGATTTCACTTCTCAGAATCATGGATATGCGGTTGATGAAAAAACCGTTGATCAAAAACAACTAATGATTACTCATATTGAAGTAAATGATAGGACTGTCGAAGGGATCAGGCATCGCCATCACCCAGCATTTAGTGTCCAATTCCACCCTGATGCAGCTCCGGGCCCACACGACGCGCTTCATCTATTTGATGAATTTATGGAAATGATGGATGCAGGAGAGGAGAAATAACAACTATGCCAAAACGTACAGATATCAAGAAAATCATGGTTATCGGTTCAGGGCCGATTATTATTGGACAAGCTGCAGAAATTGTTAGGTAAAAAATCTAAGATATTATATTTATTTGATAAAAAATTATATTTAGTAAATTATAAAGAAAAAATAGCGAATTTAATTGCTGAAAATGTCATGTGGGAAAATGGTAAACTTTTACAAGAAGGCAAGTATAATGAGGAGCTAATTACAAGGCACCTCCTCGCAAAGACTCCCATTGTATCGGATAATTGCATAATAGTAGACAGTAAAAAGCTAAAGCAGATTGAAAAAAATGTAGAAAAATTTAAGCAGCGTCACTACACTTCAGTATATAATCATAAACAGGCAATTGTTCAAACGGACAAGACAATGAGTGACATACAATCAGTAGTGATGGAAACGTCTGGAAAAGAATCTGAGATGAGAGAAAATCAATCAGTTAAAAAGAACTCAACTGAGCGCTTTTTTTAAGCTTAAGGTAGGGTCTTTATTGATAGGACGCATGTCTAGCATTATGACTTTTTCTAAGGAATTTACATACTTCAAATTTGTCACAAAAAGATAGTTTTTGCTAATAGCAAGTAATACTTTTTTATAATACAATTTGTTCTTTGCAGTATCTATACGTCAAAGCAGACCGATAGGAATATAGGTTGCTCAATTTTAGGATTCTTTTTAATAAAGATGAATGTTTTTAGAATAGAGTGTTTGAGGCTGGGGCAGAAGCGTTTATCCGTATTTAGAGTGTGAAACAAAAGGAATTTTTACTTTTGTCCCATACTCTTTTTTTGTTCTAGTTAAAAGTTATTTATGCTAATTTAAAATGCTGTTAGTGGAGAGAGGATGGAGCTTGTCTTGTTGCTTATTTTTTGTATGTACTGAAGTGTGCTGATAAGCAGAAGTCTAAGAACGCCTCTGAATCTTAGTAATAAATAGTATTTTGCCATTTTTAAGAAGTTAATTCACTAAAAAATAGTCTATTATACGTCAGTCAAGCTTTATTAGAACCATCACTGAGTATTTTGAAATAATACAGTTTAAAAACAGATGATAAACAAAATAAAACGCTTGATTTTTTTGTATAATAGTTAATTATAAAAGTAATTAGTTATGAATTTTGATGATATACAAAAAAAATTTTTGATAAATATTGTCTTCTTTATTAAACAGTTCTATAAGTTGTTATAATTTTAAATAGGAGGAATTTATGATTGAATTGGTTCGTGTCACTAAAACATATGAAGAGGCGGAAGCTCTAAAAAACATTAGTTTTACTGTGGAACATGGTGAAATTATCGGGATAGTAGGAAAAAGTGGTTCAGGGAAATCAACTTTACTTCGCCTGTTAAATTTAATGGAACCACCCACATCTGGAAAAATTTTAATTGATGGTGTAGATGCCAAAGACTTGAATAAAAAAGAAAAACGACAGCAGCAACAAAAAATGGGAATGATTTTTCAATACTATAATTTGTTAGAAAATTTAAAAGTTTATGAAAATGTTGCGCTACCTTTGAAATTACAAAAGAAAAAAGATCCAGCAAAAATCAATCAGTTGTTGGAATTTGTTGATATGTCCCACAAAGCTTCTGCGTATCCTGTAAAACTTTCCGGAGGAGAAAAGCAACGAGTGTCGATTGCCCGAGCATTAAGTCGGAATCCAGAAATAATATTATGTAACGAAGCCACTAGTTCGTTAGACGAAGAAAATACAGACACTGTGATCCGTCTATTACATAAGGCCCATGAGGAATTTAAGCCAACGATTTTCTTTGTTAGCCATGAACTTGAAACAGTGAAAAGTTTATGTAAAAGGATTTTTGTAATGGAAAATGGCCAACTGATCGGTGAATTAATGAATAATCCTAAACGATATGAAGAGGAAACCCTAACGTATTTTGAAAAAATAAAAAGGAGCTTGACCCAATGATTCTTTCAAATAATCTGACGGAGTATTGGCCATCTTTACTGCTTAGTTTAGAAGAAACGGCAATCATTATGTCCATTTCTATGGGGATGTGTTTACTTGGAGGATTACCTTTAGGATTAGGTTTGTTTCTCTCAAATCCTAAAGTACGCGGACAGAACTCTTGGCTTTATTGTATACTAAATTTTTTGATCACGGTCATCCGTTCTTTTCCTTATTTATTGTTTGTTATTGCCTTGATCCTCGTAACTCGTTCTGTTTTAGGTAAAGCCTTTGGTCCAGTACCTTCATCTGTTCCACTAAGTATTATTGCGATTGCCATTTTTGCTCGTTTAGTCGAGCAAGTTTTATTAGACGTTTCAGAAGAAACTTATTTTCTTGCTCATTCTTTGGGGACTACTCAATTACAATATGTATGGCACTTTTTGTTAGTGGAAGCACGCAGTGGATTGGTATTAGCTTATACCACAACCACTGTTAGTATGGTATCGTATTCTACCGTCATGGGTGTGATTGGAGGCGGAGGTATTGGAGATTTTGCTGTTCGAGTGGGTTACCAAAGGTATGAGTATGGTGTCATGTATGTAGCGATCGTGATTATGATCGCCTTGGTCTTTGTTTTACAAATGATTGGAAACTTCATTGCCCAAACATTAGATAAACGAAAATAGGAGGAAAAAGAATGAAAAAATTTTATCTTATTGGTGTTGAAATAATTGCCGCCATCACTTTAGCTGCCTGTGTGAGGAGCAAATCAAACAAAAGAAGAGAAAAAGATCAAAGTGGCAGTTCAACTAGAATCATCGAAGGATATTTTGGAAATTGCAAAAAAAGAAGTTGAAAAATCGGGGTATACGCTTGAAATTATGGAAGTCAGTGATAATGTTACTTATAATGATGCGGTACAGCATGATGAAGCAGATGCTAATTTTGCCCAACACGAGCCATTTATGGCGATGTTCAACAAAGAAAAAAAGCCGATCTAGTAGCTGTTCAACCAATTTATTATTTTGCAGGTGGCTTTTATTCAAAAACATATAACAAAACGAAGGATTTGCCAAAAAATGCCAAAGTTGGTATTCCTAGTGATCCGACAAATGAAGGTCGTGCCTTAGCAATTTTAAATAAAAATGGGGTAATCAAGTTAAAAGAAAATAGTGGATTTAATGGGACGGTAGCAGATATTATTGAGAATCCAAAAAATCTCCAATTTGAACGCATTGATTTATTAAATTTGGTCAAAGCATACGACGAAAAAGATATTGCGATGGTATTTTGTTACCCAGCCTATTTAGAGCCAGCTGGTCTGTCAACAAAAGATGCTATTTTGTTGGAAGATGAAGCAGCTAGCAAACACTATGCCCTTCAACTTGTTACAAGAAACGGGGAAAAAAATAGTGAAAAGATCAAGCTTCTAAAAAAAGCCATGACAACAAAAGAAGTGGCAGATTATATCAAGAATAATTCTAATGGATCAAATATTCCGGCATTTTAATAGAATCACCTGTTTTATCAGTCATTTTTTGCTATCCAATCAGTGAAATATGCTAGATAGAAGGCGTACTAGAAGTACTTCCTTTAATAAAAACTCCTTTCGTATTTGAACAAGTGGCTTTGATCACTTAATTTAAAACGAAAGGAGTTTTTTATAGGGAGCTTAAAGAATAAGGAAGCATAAAAATGATTTGTTTCATTCTATTCTTTTTTTACCATTTTTTTAATTTTTTCTTCTTCAGGTGTGACAATGATCGTTTTTTGGTTCTCATAAATCACATAGCCCGGTTTTGCCCCATTTGGTTTGCGTAGAAATTTGACTTGGACCAAATCGACAGGAACCTGTGCGGAATAACGGTATTTTGAAAAGTAAGCAGCTAATTCTGCGGCTTGCGTAATCGTTTCATCGGTGGGGTGATCACTTTTGATGATGACGTGGGATCCAGGTATATTTTTAGCATGTAACCAGTAATCCGTTTTTTTTGCTGTTTTTAGCGATAATTGGTCATTTTGTAAATTATTTTTACCTACTAAAATGATCGTCCCATCAGTAGATACATACTGATAGGGTTGCGATAATTTCTTTTTCTTTTGTTTCTTTGTAGTATTTTTTTTCATGTATCCTTCTGCAGTTAATTCTTCTTTAATAACTTCGATATCCATTGGGCCTGCGATTTCTAGTTGAGAAAGGACAGATTCTAAATAGTGAATCTCATTTTTTGCTTCTTCAATTTGTTTGTCGATAAATTTTACCGCATTTTTTAATTTTTGGTAACGCTGGAAATATTTTTGAGCATTTTGATTCGGTGATAATGCTGGATCCAGAATGATTTTGATCGCTTGATTGTCTTCATAGTAGTTGGGCAAAATAACTTCCTTTGCTCCTTTAGGTACTTGTGTCATGAACGTGGTCAATAATTCACCATCTCTGCGGTAATGCTCTGCATTTTCGGAGTCTTTTAACGTCTGCTCTCGTTTCTTCAACTTATTCTTGTTGCGTTTGAGTTCATTCTCAATTTTACGTATAAGTTCGCCACCTTGCTGTTTTGCTCGGTCTTTCTCGGCTTTTTCTTGGTAATAAGCATCTAATAATGCACTAAGAGTTGGATAAGTCATTTTCCGTTCTGCTGTTTTTTCTAATGAACGATAAACAAGCGGTGTAAAGAATTCTTTGTTTTTTATTTCAAAAATACAAGGAGATAAGTGGCTGTCGATTGACGAAAAGAATTCCTCCCACACAATCATTTTTTCGTTGGGACGATCGATTAAACGAGTGACCAATTCTTGTGCTGTATCAAAGCCAATTCCTTGAAATTGTTGTTGCAACTCTTTTGGGATAAGCCCGATTTGGGACAAACGTTGGAAAATCTTTTCTTTGTCTTGACAGAAAGGATCTAGTTGAACTTGCTTAGGTGGTTCAATATATTCTACTCCAGGAAGTAGGGAACGATAAGTGTTTTGGTAGCTACCGATATGCTTAATAGCATCCAAGATTTTACCAGATGCTTTATTAACTAAAATAATCGTGCTGTGTCTTCCCATCAATTCAACAATCAAAACAATATTTTGTAAATCACCAAGTTCATCTCTTTTAGTGAAATGAAAATGAACTACTCGGTCATTTTTGATTTGTTCAATTGTTTCCAAAATCGCCCCCTCAAGATGTTTGCGTAACAACTGGACAAAGTTCGGTGGTGTATCAGGATTTTGATAGCTGATTTTAGTAATCTGGATGCGTGCATAACTAGGATGTGCGGATAATAGCAAACGATGATTTTTACCAAGAGAACGAATCACTAAAACAACTTCATTTTCATAAGGTTGGTGGATTTTAGAAATTCGACCAGATAATAGAGTCTCACGCAATTCATTAATCATTGCATGGGTAAATACACCATCAAAGGACATGATTCATTCCTCATTTCTTTTCATAAGTAATTTCATTATAACGAAAAACAAAGAGAAAAACCAATTTGCAAAGTAAATAATAAAACTAGACTTTTTTATGAAAGAAGTAGTAAAGAAAAATAATACTTTTGATTATCTTTTTATTCTAGACAAAAGTTAGGTATAATAAAAGAAAAAAGAAAGAAGGTGATCGTTATTTGGAAAGGAATGAGTAAAAAATGCAAAAACAATTATAAATATTTTTTAGATGACTTTGAAGAGTACCCTAAAAAATATTTTGTTCGTCTATTTCTTATCTTCTTTGTTTCTTTGCTTGTTACGGTCACAATGTTCGTCTTTCCTCAAAGGATTAGAGAAGAAGAAGTTGCGAGTTTAGTGTACACTACGATTGATTCCCCAAAACTTCAACCATTAACTATAGGAGAAGCCCAAAAGATAATTAAAGAAAGTAAAGCAATCTCTGTCTTATTTACTGTACCGAAAGGCGAAAAGTATCAAGAGCTGATGAAGCTTTTTCATAATGTCAGAAAAATGGATGAGTTGAATCGACCAATCTATTTTTATCCCCTTATCTATCACGTCAATGAGTTAGCAAAAGAATATAATCTAGCTAAAAATCAAATGACTATTATTTTTTTCAAAGAGGGTAAAGAAGCGAATCGTCTAACTATTGAAGAAAACAAACAGTACAACTTCTCGGATGAACTTATACCAGAGATTAATCGGTTACCTCTAACCAATATACAAAAATTAGAAAACGAACTTGTTATGGAAAATACACAAGATATAGAGTAAGGGCAAGTTGAAGCAACTAGTCGTTTATCTGAATGGACAAAAAAGAGTTGACGAACGATCATAATTCGATTAGACTAAAGATGATTATAAAGGGAAGGGTGATCCGCAATGAACTTATCAAACCAATGTTTAACAGTAATTAATCAAGCTTGGCGTAACTGGCGTAGATAAGTTGTATTGATGGTGAACTTTTAACCATAGATACAACTTTTTAGAGTACAAATCTAAAATTTGTATCTATGCTAGACAAGAAAATTGACTACCGCATAGATTCGTTCTATGCGGTTTTTGTATATAAAAAGACAATGGCCGTTGGGGTGATTGTCTTTTTTTGTCAGTTAAAAGTATAAACTTGATTGATGATTAATAATGGAATTTGGGGGCAGAAAAATGAAAAACAAACGATTGTTAACAGTAGTAGCACTTATCATAATTTATTTAGTAGGAACATTTGTTTATGAAAAAGTGAATGATAGCTCAGCTAATCAAACAACTAAAGAAGCAAACAAAACTATTTCAGTAGGGGTATTACAATATGTGAGTCACCCAGCACTAGACGAAATATACAAAGGAATCAAAGAAGGATTGAAGCAATCCGGTCTTGAAGAAGGGAAAAACTTGAAACTTAATTTTCAAAATGGTCAAGCAAACCAGAGTAAACTAGCGACAATGAGTCAACAGTTGGTGCAATCTGATACAGATGTATTAGTTGGAATAGCTACACCATCGGCCCAATCGATTGCAAATGTGACGGATTCGATTCCACTTGTTTTAGGAGCGGTGACTGATCCTGTAGGGGCAGGACTTGTAAAAACACTGGCTGAACCGGGTGGCAATATTACTGGGGTCTCAGATCAGCCTCCTGTTGAAGCACAGATCAAACTAGCAGCTGAAATTTTACCTACTGCTAAAAAAGTTGGAATTTTATATGCTTCTTCTGAAGATAATTCCAAGTATCAAGTGAGTCAAGCAGAAGTAGCGATCAAAAAAGGTAGGTTAACCTCTGTAAAATATGCGGTACCTTCAACTAATGAGATTGCTCAGACTGTTCAAGTGATGAGCCAGCAAGTTGATTTTATCTATGTTCCTTTAGATAATACGATCGCAAATGCGATGCAGACCGTTGTCAAAGAAGCGGATAAAGCAAACATCCCTGTAATTCCTTCAGTGGATTCTATGGTCGAACAAGGTGGTTTAGCTACGATTGGAATCAATCAATATGATCTAGGTGTCCAAAGCGGAAAAATGGCCGCAGCACTTGCATTAGGAAAAGAAAAGCCAGAGACGACACCAGTCTATGTTTTTAATAAAGGTGATATCATCATCAATGAAAAAAAAGCAGAAAAACTAGGGATTAGGATTCCTGATTCAATCAAAAAAGAAGCAAAAGTTATCTCAAATGAAGCGACGTCACAAACGACTAAGGAGGATGAAAAATGATTGTATCCGCAATTTCACAAGGCATGCTATGGGCAATACTAGGACTAGGCATCTTCATGACTTATCGAATCTTGGATTTTCCTGACATGACGACAGAAGGGTCGTTTCCACTCGGAGGTGCTGTATGTGTGACTGCTATCACGCACGGTATATCACCGATGTTAGCGACTATACTAGGTGTGCTAGCAGGGATGGCTGCAGGTTTAGTTACAGGCCTGCTTTATACAAAAGGAAAAATCCCTATAATTCTAGCAGGAATCTTAGTTATGTCGGGATTGAATTCAGTCATTTTGTTTGTCATGCGAACACCAAACTTATCCCTATTAAACCATCCTATACTACAAGATGCTTTTCGTGGTCTTCAATTACCTGATTATTTTGACACCGTGTTAGTTGGACTAATTGCATTAGGTGTTTTGATTGGCATGTTATTGTTCTTTTTTAATACGGATTTAGGTCAAGGGTATATCGCCACAGGTGACAATGATACTATGGCACGTTCGTTAGGTATCAAAACTGATCGTATGAAAATTTTAGGTTTAACTCTTTCTAATGGCGTAATTGCGTTATCAGGAGCATTGATTGCTCAAAATGATGGGTATGCTGATGTGAATAAAGGGATTGGCGTGATTGTAATCGGGCTAGCATCGATTATTATCGGAGAAGTGATTTTCCATGAATTGACTTTGGCGGAACGATTGTTGGCGATTGTTGTAGGAAGTATTATTTATCAATTGTTTATCTTAAGTGTGATCAAACTTGGTTTTGATACAACTTACCTCAAATTATTCTCAGCGATCATCTTAGCGTTTTGTCTAATGATCCCACAATTAAAAAATGTATTGAAACTTAAAACAGGGTTTGAAAAGGAGGTCTAGTTATGACAGCAATCATTACAATCAAAGATGGAAAAAAAGTCGTCAGTAACGGTAAGCATGAAGAAAAAGTTTTATTAGAAGCAATCAATTTTACAATTAATAAAGGCGACTTTGTAACAGTAATTGGAGGAAATGGGGCAGGAAAAAGTACCTTATTCAATACGATTGCTGGAACCTTACAGTTGAGTCAAGGGTCAATTTCTTTCAAAGAACGATTGATTACAAAAGAGCCAGAAGAAAAACGAGCTTCGTTTCTTTCCCGTGTATTTCAAGACCCTAAAATGGGCACTGCGCCACGTATGACTGTCGCAGAAAATTTACTTTTGGCACAAAAAAGAGGAAAGAAGCGTCCATTACATTTACGTAATCTTAGAAATCAAAAAGAACAGTTTTACCAATTATGTCAAGAAGTGGGGAATGGGTTAGAGTATCATTTAGATACACCAGCTGGTGAACTTTCAGGAGGGCAGCGTCAAGCTTTGAGTTTGCTCATGGCGACGATCGAAGCTCCGGAGTTACTTTTATTAGATGAGCATACTGCTGCACTGGACCCAAAAACCGCAAAATCATTGATGCAGTTGACCAATCGTCGGATTACTGAACAAAGTTTAACCTGCTTAATGATCACCCATCGAATGGAAGACGCTTTGAACTATGGGAATCGTTTGATTGTCTTGCAAAAAGGTCGGATCGTGAAAGATTTATCGAAAGAGGAAAAAGCACAACTTTCAATGACTGATCTACTGGAATTTTTTGAAGAAATCCTTGAGTAGAAGATTTTTCCAAAAAATATTGAAAAGTAATTTTAGAACAAAAGAGGGCTGTCTCATTCTCAAATTTGACAAGTTTCTAAGAGTTCACTTAGACTCAATGTTGACGCATCTAAAAAAATAAAAGACATAAAGAACATTTATTAGAAACAGAAGTAAACCACCCACTTAATGTCTCGTGTCAATCTTACGAGAGGCAGACGGGTGGTTTCTTTTATCAAGGAGGAAATAAGATGATTTCTGGTAAAACAAAACTAGCGGGCTTTTTTGCTTCGCCTGCCACTCATAGCCTATCTCCTATGATGCAAAATGCCGCATTTAAACATTGTGGCATTGATGCGGTTTATCTAGCTTTTGAGGTAGACGGTGGAAAGCATACGGACATTAAACATTTTGGGCGTAAACGTTTCTATGCCAAATAAAACAGCGGTGTTAGATTTACTGGATGAATTAAGTCCCGAAGCAAATTTGATTGGCGCAGTCAATACGATTGTTAATAAAGAGCATCGCTTAATTGGCTACAATACAGATGGGATGGGTTTTATCCGTGCGGTGAATGAGGTAGGACATACGATTGCTGATCAGACTATCGTCGTTTTAGGTGCTGGGGGCGCAGCAAAAGCAGTTATCGTGCAAATGGCTTTGGAAGGTGCCAAAGAGATTCATGTATATAAACGCAAGAACGCAACGTTCTTAGCAGTGAGTGATTATTTTAAAAAAATCTCTGAGATAACTGGTTGCTCGATACTACTTCATGATTATGCAAATGAACTACAACTTGCAAGTGATTTAAGTCATGCTGATTTATTAATAAATGCTACCGATATCGGTATGGGGAATAAGGAAGGTCACCTACCTTTTTCAAGTGCAAAATTGCTACATCCTAACTTAGTCGTATTTGATTTAATTTATTCACCTAAAGAAACCCAATTACTGATAGAAACAAGAAAAATAGGAGCAAAAGGATACAATGGATTAGGAATGTTAATTCATCAAGGTGCGATTGCTTTTGAACTTTGGACTCAAAAAAAGATGCCCGTTCAAGAAATACGACAACTTTTGGAACAAAAAAAATAAACACAAGCGGAAAATTCTATCTTAATTCAACTTAATTCGATATTTTTTATTAAATTATTGATATGCTAGCTGCTTTTATTCCATGGGTATCGTATACTTTACTTATCTGTATAACATAGAGGGAGGAAATAAAATGAGTCGGATGGATCGCTATAAGAACATCCATAAAAAAGCAAAACCACTAAAAAATGAAACGAGCGGTCTTTTCAGACGAGAACGTAAAAATACAAAAGAGGGTAACGAGAAAATAGCACAAGATGATGCTACACGAATCTATCAACACTCCCAGAGATCTTCTTCTTATGATGAGGAAGAAGGATATAGATCGGTACAACAATCTAAAACACCTTATTCTTATCATAAAGAACAACATGGAGAAAAGAAATTTTTTCAAGAGAAGAAAGGTTTCTTTAAAAAGAAAAAAGGAAACAAGACTTTGCGACTAGTACCAAAGAAAAAGCGTTCTTGGAAAAAAATAATCGGAAGGATAGTCTTATTTTTACTTTTGTTTTCGATTATTTCATTTTTTGTTGGAAAATTTATCGCTGAGCACGATACAAGTTTACAAAGTGTGACGACTGAAACATTTAATGGGGTGCAATCGTCAAGTGGTGCTCATAATATTTTGATTTTAGGCAGTGATACTAGAGGAGAAGACGCTGGACGTGCAGATACGATCATGGTATTACAATTGGATGGGCCCGCCCACAAACCCAAACTGATATCTTTTATGCGTGATAGCTTTGTAACAATACCAGGTGTTGGTGAAAATAAAATCAATTCGGCTTATGCATATGGCGGAGCGGACCTTGTCAGACAAACAATCAAAGAAAATTTTGGTATTGACAGTCAATACTATGCAAAAGTTGACTTTAAATCATTTGAAAAAGTAATCGATGCCTTATTTATGAACGTTGTCAAAATCGATGCAGAAAAAGATTTGAACTTGGATGGTGTTGACATCAAAAAAGGTGTCCAACAAATGAATGGTCATGTACTTTTACAATATGCACGCTTTCGTATGGATGAAGAAGGGGATTTCGGACGAGTAAGACGGCAACAGCAAGTTATGAATGCGATTTTTAATCAATTGAAAAATCCATTGAATTTAATTCGTTCACCATATGCTGCTGGTAAAGCGATTGGATATACTTCAACAGATGTCTCTTCCTTATTTATGGTTAAAAACCTCTTTTCAATCGCTCGTGGTGTCGCTGGGATAGATCGCTTAAGTGTACCGGTGGATGGTTCATGGAATTTTGGAAATAGTAGCTACGCTGGGAGTATTTTAGTGATAGATAACGAGGCAAATAAATCAGCAATCAGCGAATTTTTGAGTAAATAACGATATCAATAACGAAAAGAACAACTGTGTGGCTTTTTAAAAGACATCAGTTGAAGAAGGTCAAAAAGTAGAAGTAAACTTAAAAACTATTGAAAAAGAGACACAACCACCTAAACCTTATACTGAAGGTACGCTGATCACTGCAATGAAAACCGCTGGGAAAACTCTTGATGATGAAGAAGCGCAAGAAATCTTAAAAGAAGTCGAAGGTATTGGTACCGAAACTACGAGAGCGAATATCATTGAGAATTTAAAACAACGGCATTATATCGAAATCACTAAAAATGAAATCACGGTTACTGCAAAGGGGATTACATTATGTAAGGCAATTGCGCGAGAACCTTTATTAAAAAGTGCAGAAATGACTGCACGATGGGAAGGTTATCTGAAAAAAATCGGAAACAAGGAAGGGTCACCAGAAGTTTTTCTGGAAAATATCAAAAAATTTATTCTTCATTTATTGGCGTCTGTGCCCGAACAGATCGAAAAAGTTGATTTATCTACTGAAATAAATGGAACACGCCAAATAAAAGCGATGGAGAAGAAAAATGACCAGTTAGGGACTTGTCCTAAATGCAAAAAAGGCGTCGTCATGTTGTACTCGAAAGTGGCTACTTGCATAAATCCTACTTGTGATTTCAAACTGTGGTCTACGACTGCTAAGAAAAAATTAACCAAAACAAATATGCGTGAATTACTATCGAAAGGTAAAACCAGCAAGGTAATTAAAGGTTTTACTGGTAAAAAAGGGAAATTTGATGCAGTTCTTATACTAAAGGAAGATTTGTCGATTGGTTTTTCTTTTCCTTGGATGGAAAAACAGGAAGATAATAAAGAAAAATGATAAAATTATTCCGAAAAGTGTTAGAATATTTAAACAATATATCATTGATAAAAATATAAGGAGTTTTAGTTCATTGAAAAAAGTTCATTCATTTTTAAATTATTGTATGGGAGCACTTATGATTGTTGCTGTTTATCAAGCTTTGTTAAAATATCCAGAATATGGTACAAAGTTATTGTCAATCACCAAAGATCCAACAGCTTATTCACCTACACTACTTTTATCAACACTTACTGCAGGTGCCAAAAGCGCAACTTACTTTTTACATCAAACGAGTAGCATATTAAAAAGAAAAAAACAACGCAAACAACTAATTATAGTAATTGTTGCTATGGGAATTATTTATTTTTTACCAGTATTTACACAGTTGTACCATCAATATTTTAACTAAAAAATAGACATAATTAGGAAGTAGTGAGAGTTTAAAAATGCCATAAAGTGAATACTTTTAGAAGACCACTGCTTCAAAGAAACAGTTCGTAAAAACACAATAAACCGAAGGATCCAAAGAATAGGAAAAGCTATTTTCTGGATTCTTCGGTTTATTTCATGTAGCAAGTTTTAATAAGAAATATCTAGCTCATCATATGATTGCTTTAAGTAATCCAAAAATTAATGAAGCGAACTGTCAGTTAAACAAAAGTGTGATTGGAGTCAATTTAGAAGATATCAAAAAAGTGCCTAAGTAATAGGTATTGCATATGGCATGGAGAAAGTAGACTCGATCAAGCTCGCATTAGAGCATAAATTAATCAATGTGATTGTAACGACTGACAAAGTAGCAAATGAGCTGTTAGTATTAGAAAAAAACAAGTGAAGTCATCAAAAGCAGGACGATTTGAATCAACCTTCCAAGCTATTCAAATCGTCCTGTTAGTTTTTATTTTAGAGTAGATTTTTCTTTTCAGGTAAGCAAACAGAAAAAGACTGGTCAAAATGTGAAAGCATTCTGATCAGTTTTTTTTATTAACCTTGAATTGTCAAATCAAGCGCAACACTTTTTTTTAGATAAGTTAAGTATAATTACACAAAATTATCATCTTTTAACTGACCAATCAATATTAAAAAATATTCTATTACCATTACAGCATTTACAGCATTTAAAAATTAGTTCCAAATAAAAAAAGAACGTGCAATTTTTGCGCTTGAACAAGTGAGGCTATTAAATTATATAAATAATCTACCAGAGCGCTTGTCAAAGAAACTAAAATCATTTTAGCTGATGAACCCACGGAGCATTTGATGAAGAAAAGATTCTACCAATCGAATAAATAAAAGTCTCACTATAAATTTAGTAGAAATTGAAGAGGTAGTGATATTTTTATTTATTCTAGTTTACATAATATATATTATACAAAGTAGATTCAAAGTAGATTCAAACGAAATCAAAAAGAATCAAACTGAAAAACACAAAAAACGACTCATTGGAGCCGTTACAAGATTTTAAAATTATTTTGTATGTACTGTAGACCTTCACAACTTGTACAGCTAACCATACATACGCCTAATACTATTTTATTCATTCTACAATTGCCAGCGCGCTGGTTGCTTCTAGTGCTCAATGCGCAACTAGAATGCAAACAATGCTTGCGCCTGGCAAATTGCTAGATAATGAAAAAAATGTTATTACAGGCTTAACGAATGCTTATGAATGTTGCTGGTTAGGCATATTTATAATTACATTCGTTTTTTTATGTTCATTTTCTTCTCTAAGCGCTTCTACGTATTCCCATATAATCGAAAAGCAGAGTTTCATGGCAAACGTCTACAAGATCACTATAAGAGCTCTCATTACGTCCATTTGAATCCGAAGGCAACAAGTCCTATCCCTTAAATTCAAATCTAACCACGCACCAGCAACAGAAACCAAATCATAATGCAATAATTCACTTTTCTTCATACAAAGTTTTTTATTCTCGGAACCAAGCCCGCAAACCTTGACAGCAGGCACCCATAAGTGCGGAGCTTTTTGGGAGCGTTCAGCCTTGTAAATGCATTATCCCAAATCCCAAGCTAAATGCCCAACATGATACTACACTTTATGCCTACTGTAAAATCCTCACTTTTTTCGCTTAATTAGAAAGCCCTTTCTTTATATTCCTTTTTACTAGACAATACAACAACATTCAGCATTAACTGAAATCCCCTTAAGAGCTAAAATCTCTTTTAACCACAAATTTAACTCCAAAGAAGTAGAATCTAATAGGCTGCTAAAAAATTTTTTGTAATCAAACATTAAACAAAATAGAAAAAACTAATTTAGAAAAATAATCTGACTAGATAAACGCTTGCAGCCTGATTATGATAATGCTATAAAAGAATTACGTTCACGAACCAAAAAATTTGAGGAAATCAGAACTGCAGCTGCCTTGAAATCTAAATCTATGACAAATCCAAGGGAAAGTCACGTTTTATCAAACGTGAACTGACACTTTTATAAGGGTTGATAAATTTTGTAAATTATATTTTAGATTGGTCTTTGAACATATTCCAGTAGAACTATTTTATTTGTTACCGATTTTCTAATTTTCTTTGAGAAGAGCTTCTAGTTCTTTATAATATCTTAGTCCTTGCATTTAAAACTTGAAGCTCTTCGTCAGATGGTAATTTTTCTAAGTTATTTTTTCTTTTAATCTGCAAAATTTCCAATTTATCTTGTAAATATTTAGGTAAACCAGATAACCTAGTCGATTGTTCCCCCATCGATGATCTATTCGTTTGTTGATCGATTTGATCTATAATTGTTTATTTTCTGATTTTCTATTCCCTCCAACATAGTAATCATCTTTTGATGGTCTCTACCAGAATCATCAGAATCTAGTAGTATACGCCTTGTTTCTGCATTGATACGTTCCGCTTCAGTTTCCTTTAAGTAACTCTCAATTCAGTACAGCTTTAACAATACGTGCAGTACTCATACCAATCCCATAATACGTTGCTTTTTTTCGATCAATGATTTCATATGCAGCATTTTTGACCTTATCAGCAATGATCTCTAAATCACTTTCTGCAATGCGATGATCTTTTTCAACAAACTCTCTAATTGGTTTCCCGCCTACTGTAGTATGAGACCAAGCTGCCACTTCTGAATCCCCATGTTCACCTAAAATATATCCATGAACACTACGTGGATCAATCTCTAATTTTAAAGCAATTTCTTTTCTAAAACGAGTTGTATCTAATGTTGTTCCAGTACCGATAACTCGTGAAGAAGGTAAGCCAGACTCTGTCCATGCAATATAAGTTAGAATATCTACTGGGTTTGAAGCGACAACCAATACCCCATCAAATGTTGAAGCCATAATTTGTTTAACGATATCTTTCATGATCATCGCATTTGTTTTTACTAAGTCTAAACTTGTTTGTCCTGGCTTTTGATTGATACCAGCTGTGATTACTACCAAATCAGCATCCGCACACTCGCTATAATCACCAGACCAAACAGCGACATTTTCTTCACCCCATGCCATACCGTCTAAAAGGTCTAGTGCTTCTCCTTCCGCTTTTTCTTGATTAACATCAATAAGAACCAATTCATTAGAGATCCCTTGGTTGATCATTGCATACGCGATGCTGGTTCCTACAAAACCTGTCCCTACGATAACGACTTTTCTACTTGTTTTTTTCAAAGTTTTACACGCTCCTTTTTCATAACTTATGTTATTTTCATGAAAATTATAGTTGGTGTAGGAACATTTATCAATATAACAAAAATTATAGTTCATATAATTATTTTTTATAGAAAAACTTCGTATACAACGATCTCATGAAATATTTTGTCTACTTTATCTTTTCGGCTATTTCTTTCAAAAATGGTTGCAGTTAACTAATAAAAAAACCCAGCTACTATCAGTAACTGAGTCAATACTATCGTCTTCATTTTTATGTATAAAGTTCTGGATTTATTTAAACTTTTTATATTGTCCTTGTTTTGAAGTTGTCTTTGATGAAAAGTTTTTATTTGTGGGTTTGGCAGACATTTTTTTACTAAATAATAACATAAGAAAAACGAACCCCACAATCCCTCCTAAAATATAAACCATATAATCTGATAAAAAAGTAGACATATTTTTAAAGACATCTATTTGTGCAATCATACTTGAACGCAACAAAATTATTTCCATATCTTTCCTCCTTGACATTGATAAAACAAATCATTTATTCTCTATAACTAAAAGGATAATATAAAAACCAATATAAGAGGAAACATTTTTTTCTAAAAAAGGAAAAATTGTATTTTAAAAATTCCTAAATTATATCAAAGTAAAAATAAAGCACTACAACTTCGTACGCACAGTACGAATAGGATGCAGTACTTTAATAAATGCAACTGGTGTTGTTCATAGTTTAAGATAATCTTAGATCATCTTTCTTATTTTGATAGTGATAGACTACCATTTTCTTCATCATTATAATTTGTCATGAGTATACCTCCTAATAGTTATCTATTTTATAGTACATAAGAATAAAATAACTGTCAAAATATGAGGATGCAGAGTAATACTTTCCACTATTTTTTACCTAAAATCACTGACTCTAATTAAGCATATTAGATAAAAGCAATTATTTATTACTTCGAGATAAACATTTGAATCACCACTTTTTTAGCTTATTCTTTTTCATTTTTTTGGATGGCTTTGATTCCTTCTTCTAGTATGTTCATTTGAAGGAGTATCTCTTCATCTTTAACGATTTTTTCAGCGCCATTGATCAAGGTTTCGTAAACCCCTTCATAAACACGACTATAATCACCTACTTCTGAAATCACTTTTTCTCCATGATAGCGATCATCTTCATCTACATAGGTAATGATGCCATAATGTTCTGGTAAATCGATTCCAAAATCTTTATTATTTGGCATATAAAACATTTTTAAATGTTCTTCTTGACGATCTTTTGTTTGTGAATATCGTCGGGTTCTCCGAAGTAAGAAATGACTTGGTCCACTGTATGGCAAGCATGACCATAAAGATAACTATTAGCTGTGGAAAATTCCATCGTACTTTCGGGAATTTCTGGTCTATAATAGTCATAATGCATTTCGATTTCTAAAATATCTCCTAATTTACCACTTTCAAGCACTTTTTGGACAGTTAAAAAATCAGAGTCAAAACGGCGATTTTGATAACATTGTACGAATAAATTCTTTTTTTTGGCCAAATTAAAAAGTTCTTTCGCTTCTTTTGAATTTTCCGCAAAAGGTTTTTCGATCAACACATTTTTCCCATGTTCAAGTGCCATTTTTCCATATTCATAGTGAAATTGACTAGGCGTTGTGATGACAACAAGCTGTATCTCTGGGTCATTCCAAATATCATCAAGTTGGTCGATGTATTCAATATCTGAAAATGTCTCCCACACAGGTTCAGATGGTGAAAAGATTTTTTTGATCTTTATTTTATCCGTTAATTTCCGAGAAAAAGGTAAGTGATAGCGATTTGTACTTTTGCCGTTCCCTAGATAAGCAATTGTTAACATAAATATCCCTCCAATTAGTGAATAACATTAGTATAATGAAAAAAACCATTTCTAGTCTGTTCAATGAAAGTTAGGAAAAAATGTTCAATATAGTCGTTAGCTGGAAAAGATTATTGAAAATTATGTTTAAAAGAAGAAAGACATTAACTATTAGTAGTCAAGTGCACATTTATTCAGTAAGATAAATTTCAGGGGTGACAAATATGTTAATTGAAGATAAATTGATACGCCAAGAAACATTCACTACTACAGAAAAACGTATTGCTGATTATTTAAATCGCAATGTTGAATCAGCAATTTATATGACCATCGAAGAATTAGCAAAGGCAACTTATACCTCTCATTCAGCAATTATTCGGTTATGTAAAAAATTAGGATTTTCTGGTTTTAGAGAATTTCGTTTTGCATTAGGACGTGAAGTACATCAACTAATGGCTCAATTTAACCAAATAGTTGATCCAAACTTTCCATTTGCCGATAAGGATGATGGTCAAACGATTGCCAAAAAAATGGCCGATTTATCGATTCAAACGATTAAGAAAGCTCAATTGCAGCTAGAGAACCAACCGTTTGATGCAATTGCAACAAAGTTAAATCAAGCGAATCGAATCTTTGTCTTTGCGAAAGGTGATTCTCAGATCACAGCACGTAAATTCCAAAATAAATTAGTCAAGATCAATAAATTTCTGATTTTAGCTGAGGAGTACAGTGATTCATCTTGGAATGCTGCAAATTTAACCGAAAACGACTGTGCCATCTTTCTTACTTATAGTGGAAAAATTCATCATTACGAAAAAATCATGACTTATTTAAAACATGTAGGAGCCTCTACTATTTTGATTACTGGAAATGAGCATTCAGAAATGGCAAAACAAGCTACAATGCGTATTGTGGTTTCACAAGATGAATTAGACTTTGCGAAAGTTGCTACTTTTTCTTCGCAAATTGCTTTTGATTATGTACTAAACACTTTATATTCAGTAATGTATGTACAAAACTATCAGGAAAATATTTTGAATTTAAAACAAAAACAAGAATTGATCCAAAAAGGGTTATTAAAAGAATATCGTCATTAAAATGACTATTTAAAATTTTTCAGGCCAGTTATTGTTCAAGCATCTCTTATGGTGAGTAAAACTACATGTATAAAAAAGTCCTTTTTTGCAACACCTGTCAGTTTATGTAAAACGAAAAGCTAGGTTACTTCTGGATATTTGCAAGGTATAGGAAAACATGTTATAGTAAATAAAAAGAGCCATGCGCAAAGATAGCTCCCATTGTAGCCGTTTAAGACGGTAGCAAAATGAATAAGTTTTGATTAACCCGTCATTTCTCGCTAAAGTTTATGACGGGGTTATTTTTTGTTGTTCTTACTAATGGTCAGCAAGATGCCAACCAAAGCAAGGACAAATGATCCAAATTGAATCATTAATCCAATTGCTTCAGCAACAGACAAAAATGCTACTCCTTTCGAAGAAGTAGGAAAATGCACATAACGCATCACACCCTGAGTAGCTAACCGTCATAAACTTACTACAGTTCTATTATACCACACCTCTAATCTTCCTATCCCCTAATTAATGGAATTTCAAATTTCTTTTTCATAACGAAAAAGATCAGAAGCTGTTGAGGTACTTTTTTAATCTTTTTTGTTTTTGGGTTTAACTCAGTCTGTTTTTCTTGTACTTATTTTGTAATAGATGATCACCTAAACCCAGTCGGAGCCATTTCACTTTATAGTTGAAATCCTGTAGCAATTGATCACAAGTCCAATCATTTGCAATGCAATCAGTCAACGCATTCATGACAAGATCCATAATGAAATATAAAAAACTAAGCGCTTCTTCTTCTCCCTTTATTGAAAAGCCATTTATTTCTAAAAGATCAAACCATTCTTCTAACATAGGAGACTTATGTGAAGAAGCAGTCATTCTTCTATGACTTGCTAGATCATTGCTTCTAGTTAAGAATTGAATTGCAGACCAATAAGGATTTTTTTTGTCCAACGTAGCACACCACGCTAAGTAAGTTTCAATGCCTTTGAAAAAATCTTGTTTGTCTTTTTCAATATACGTTAAGATATCATGATGGATCTGTAACGAATAATAATGAACAGTATACAGATAAGCATCTTCTAGATCATCAAAATATTTATAAAAAGCACCGCGAGACATTGCCATTCCTTCAACGATATCAGACACCTTGACTTGGCTGATATGTTTATCTGAAAAATTTTTTAGCAAAACTTCAAGTACTTTTTGTTTTTTTGAAGAAGGAAGATTGGCAAAGGTTGATTTATGCATTGCTTAGTCCTCCTTTTTTTTTTGAAGGATTCTTCCAATAATTGGCCATCTTTCATACGATAGATGCGATCACTCCATTTGATCATTCGCTCATCATGTGTGACCATAACAGTTGCTTTTTGTTTTTCATGAGCTTCTTTAACGAGCAACTTCACTACCTCATAAGCATGGTCTGTATCCAAACTAGCAGTTGGTTCATCGGCTAAAATCAAACTAGGGTCATTAAACAATGCACGAGCAATCGCTACACGTTGTCTTTCACCACCAGATAGATCCCGCGGATAGCTTTCTTTTAATTCATAAATATTTAGTGATCGCAAGAGTTCATCAATCGTTGTTTCTGCTTTTTTCAGATGACTCACTTGGTTGACTAAATAAAATTGTTCTTTGACCTTTAAAAAAGGAATCAAATTTGAACTCTGTAAGATAAAGCCAATTTCTTTAAAACGCAAATCAGCTCTCTTTTTCTCAGATAAAGTAGAAAAAGTTTGCCCATTGATCGTAATCTCTCCTGAGGTTGGTGTTTGCAAACCGCCAGCAATTGTTAAAAAAGTACTCTTTCCTGAACCGGAAGGACCGATGATGCTAACAAATTCTCCTTGATCGACAGTAAAATTGATTCCTTTCAATGCTGTTACTTCTGTATGGCCACTGCCAAATGTTTTAATGATATTTTTCATTGTTACTATTTTTTTCATTTTTTACCCCCCAATCGCTGTAATCGGATCAACTTTTTTGATCGTTCGAATGGAGAAGACACCACCCAGTACATCAACAACAATTAATACTCCGCTATAAACTAACCATTGTGACCAAAAAATAGCAAATGGCATAGCGCTCGGTAAGATCAAACTTGTGAGTGTCGCAGCTAAGACAGCTAGAATCACACCGATCATCCCGATAATCAAAGCTTGGGCAACAAGTGATCTCGCAATAAATGAATTACGAATACCCTGTGCTTTCATTACGCCAAATATTGACGTTTTTTGTAAAGTAATCACATACATAAAGATACCTATCACTGCCGCTACAACTAAAAACAAGAAATACACCATTGCATTTAAAGTCATATTTTGTGCAGAATATCCTGGTATACTCTCGATAAACTCAGGGATCAAAAGTTTTTGTAAGGACTTTGTCGCACCTTTTTCATGGACGGTTGTAGTTCCTTTTGTCACAATTGCATTGATAGGTTTTTCGTTTGAAGAAGAAAAAGGTTGTCCCCCATATTTTAATTTTGTCCACGTCTCTAGATTTGTATAAATGACTGGTGAAACCGTGTAATAAGTTTCAGGAAAAATTCCGACAATCGTTAAGTTTTGATCAGAACTTCCAATTTTTATTTTATCACCGATTTTATAATGATTTTCTGCCAAGTTTTGGGAAATAATGATTTCATTATCTTTTTCAAACATACGTCCATCAGTTATTTTTGGAAGTAAAAAGGCATGATTTGTCGTACCAAAAACAGTGACATTTTCCTTGTTTACTCCTTTGATTGCTCCACTAAACAAACCGATAGGTGCCTTTTCTTTAGCTTCAACTTGTTCTAGGGCACTTCTTGTTAACTGAGAAGCAGCAAAAACTTTATTTGCATCTTCTGACAAGACGATTTCTTGGGCGCCCCAATCATCGATTGCTTTTTTAAATTCTTCTGCTAGCCCACTCGCTAATCCAGACAGCATGAAAACGACATACGCAATCAAAAACATGATGCCAATGATCAATCCATAGCGCAGTTTTGCATACTTCATTTCTTTAATCGCTAAAAACATCCGTTATCCTCCTATTGATATATTTTCTTAGTGACATTTTGTCACCATAGAAAGTATAGCGCGTTAGTGACAAGTTGTCACTACAAGATACTTAAAAGCTACTATTTTGTTTTTCAATGTTCATGTCGCTACCTCTTTAGTAAATAAAACACGCTGGTGCTTATTGCATTTGATCTAAGATCCTACAAGATTTTAAGTAATTTGCAAGGTATCCATGATAAACTGAAATGAAACTAGGCAGTAATTAGAAGAATGTATAAAAATAAGGTACAATAATAAAAAACAAAAAGGAGAATCTTTAATGGATCAAAAAACACGGAAGCATATCCAAGAAAAATTAAAGCAACGTTCTGACCAGCTACCTCCTATTTTCCAAGAATTTTTAAAAGAAAATCGAAAGAATTTATCATTGAGCAGTCGTTATGAATATGCCAAAGATTTTCATTTGTTTACTGATTATCTACGTGAAGCATTCAAAAAAGAAATTGATGATGAATTGATACTGCATCTTGAAAAACAAGATTATTTAAATTTCTTAGAGAAAGTCTACCAACATACTCGAACATTTCAAACTACTGCAGCCCAACAAACGAACCAGCAATTTAAAAATGGTTATCATGGTCTTTCAAGAAAGCAATATTCATTAAATCATTTTCTACGTTTTTTGTATCAAAAAGGGCTGTTAGCAGAAGAATTGTCCTTACTAGGAAAAACTTTACCCGAAACCACGCTAGGAGCACCAAGATATATGGAAGCTTCTTTATTTTCTGACTTTGAGCATTTATTTGTTCCTGCCCAAGGATTCAATTCATCACGTGAAGAGATTTTTGAAAAGAAAAACCGAACGAGGAATTTAGCTATTGTTGCAGTTCTCTTATATTGTGGGTTAAAAATTCATGAAGTCGTTGAATTAAAAAGAAAAGATATTGATTTGAACAAGCAAATCATTTATCTCGCACGAAAAAAGAATCGTCTCAATCAAGTACCCTTACCTAATGAAGCCTTGCCTTTTATAAAATACTATTTCGAAACAACAAACAATCAGACAATACCCGAATCATTTGTTTTTCGGTCTTCTCATGACCAACAAATTTCTCCACGAACGATCCGTCAAATACTAAGTCGAATCACAGTCTATAAGAATATTTCCCCAGAATTGTGCCGAAAGACATATGGGTATTATGTTTTCCTTTCTTTTAATGACATGGATGTAGTAAATTATCTTTACGGCAACCGTTACGTTAACAAGCATTCTTTTGCTGAGATTCATAAGAAAATGTTGAGTTTTTCTTATGAGGAATTGTCCAACAAAACAAAAAAAAACAGCTGTTCAAAAATATAGATAATTCATTCACAAATAGAGCTGTTTTTTATTTAGTGTTTGTGCTAATATTATAGCTGAATCAGCCGATTTAATGATAATATTCACAAATACATGGTAAGTATTTTTTACTGACAACTTTGCTTAACAAATGAATTCGGAGTGTGACTTATGGAAACAATAACTTATTCCCCATTAAATCTTTTTTCAAACTTTCAAGTTGCAGCCAATGCAACACCAAATGTGCCCATCATCTTTGATCAACCCCTAGCAGCTTTTCCCGAACTGGTTTTAAAAGCACTTACAAAGACACCTATCAACAAGTTTTAACACGTGCTTATCAGCTAGCAAGTCTTGGCGTTGGTTTAGGCGACAAGGTCATGATTTACAAGAGCTCTGCTTTTGACACGTATTTATTAGCTGTGGCATCTTCTTACTTAGGTGCAATACCCGCTATGATTTCTTATCACTTTCCAACGCCTACTTTAGAAGTTTTCGTTGATCGATTAGAAGATCCCTTTATTTTATTTGATGATGAGACTGCCGAACGTGTTGTGGGGATTACCAATGGATCAAAAGAAAAACAAATCGCTGTATCAGATCTTTTGAAACAGCCTTTCGAGCCTGTCCAACAAAAGAAATTAGACAACGATGAAATTTCTTATATGACTCATACTTCCGGAACTACTGGCATTCCTAAATTGATTTGTCATTCGGCCAATTCAATGGGTTGGCGAACAAAGTGGCAAAAAACTGTCTTTACCAAAATTTCTGATAAAAAACTAGTTGCTTTTCATATTTCACCTGTTCATTCTCGTTTCAATATTGGAATTTCTTCCCTAATGGCTATGGGTTTCCCAATGATGCCACTTGCAAACGCTCAAGGAGATCATGTGGTTGAAATGTTAAAAGCAAATCCACCGATTGCTTTAGAAACACATCCAAACAATTTTGTGCAATGGAGCTTTACCGCAAAAGAACACCCAGAAGCTTTTTCAGGTATTCGCTACTACCATTCAACTTTTGATGCCATCAATAATTCAACAATGGAAACATTCTTGAATACTTCGACTAGCAAAGAAGCAATTTTCTTACAAGTATATGGACAAAGCGAGTGTGGTCCGATGATCCTTAAAGCACATACTTTAGAAAGCTTGCAAACGAGTAATGCCAGAGATATGGGTGTAGGACTTGGTGATTTAACGAAAGCTCGTATCACAGACAAAAGCGGAAATGTACTACCTCAAAATACTGATGGACATATCCAACTCTTATCAAAAGGTCGTGCATTGACTTACTACAAAGAAGATACACGATTCCAAGAAAATGTGTATGGCGCTTGGTGGGATAGTGGCGACTATGGTAGCATGGATGAAAACGGTCATCTATTTTTGAAAGATCGCCAAGTTGACTTGATTGATAACATCAACAGCAACTTAGCCATTGAAGATTTTTTATTAGATTCACTTGAATTTTTGTCAGAAGTAGTGATCGTACGAGATAAAAATAATGCACCACAACCACTGATTTCTTTGGCACCTAAACAAGAAATGGACTGGGATCGTTGGTGGAAACAAGTTCATGAATTACCCCGTTTAAATACGCCAATCATTCGAGCATATGAAGATATTCCTCGAACAGCCACAATGAAAGTGCGCCGTTTATTGATTGAAGAAGAATTAAAAAATCACTAGAAAATCACTATCGCTATATCACTATAATCTGATGATATAGCGATAGTGATTTGTTTAACTAAAGAAGTCATTTATAAACTGTTTATCAATTCTATTTTTAGGCATAATTTTTTTATACCCTATCCTATATTTTGGTAGATAGCAATAAATCATTTCTTATAAAAAGTAAACAAGTCTCATTTTAAGAAATTTATTTTTCTCTTGATTGTGATTGTTTGATCCATGGTTCTACATAATTCTGTAGCGCATCTCTTGCATCTTTTGCGCGTACTTCGTGAACATGGTTTATTAAACTGGCTAAAGGTTTAAGCATCGATTTCTTTTGTTTCTTGCACGCTTTAGCTTTTCCTTCCAATTTTGATAGTCTGTTGCATAGCTCAACAATCGCTTTGTATTTTTTATTACTAGGAAAAACTTGTAGTGTACGATCATTCCCATGAATATCTTTAAATCTTAGAGTAATTGGCGGATTTAAGTCTGGTATACCTTTTCATGCAATTTTATTAAGGCTTTTATACTTGATATTATGTTTTTTTATTATTGATTCTGCCAAAATTTAGACAAATTTTGGCAGAATCAATTTCTTTTTGAAGCATTAAATTATCTAAAATTAAATCATCTTGATTTTTTTCTAACCTCTGTGAATAGACATTTACTGATTTTAAAATATCGTAATCCTCATTGCCAGGCATAACTCTTTCTATTTTTCCATTTTCCTTTGAAATTCTTCATATTTCATGAAAGCTTTAGTCAAATCCTTGACTTCCATTTCATTTTTAGGAGAAACACTTACCTCACATTGTTTTCCTTGGTCATTTCTATACTTAATTGTAAGCCGTTCTATTGGCTGGGAAGCCTTTATCGGTATATATGGAATCAACTACTTACATCTTAAAATTAAAAAAACTTCTATTCCTTTATTATAATCAATTAGTATTTCATACTCTTCTCCCTCTGTTTTCCTTATTCCATTATTGAATATTCTATTTAATCATCTGCCCATTCTCTTAGCTATTATACTATTTTAAACTTTTGCCTAATTTTATGTAATAAGCAAATAATTATCAGAACTTTTTTCATAATCTTAGAAAAAAAGTTCTGATAATTATTTTTAATATTTTTTCTTTTACATGAATATGATTATTTACAAAAATTGGCTGATATAAAATCATGCCAATTGGCTGTTTTCTTTTAAAGAAACTTTCGCTATACTTTCTTATGTGGAGGGAATTTGATGAAAAAAATACTTACGATTGGCGGGTCGGATCCCTTTGCTGGTGGTGGGATTCAATCTGATTTAAAAACTTTTGAAAATCATCAACTTTTTGGAATGAGCGCTCTTACGTGTGTAGGAATGTTAGATAAAAACGGCATATTTATCTTAGAGAACTTACCTACTGAATGGTTAGAAAAACAGCTAACATCCATTTTGAAAATGACTGAATTAGCTGGAATAAAAATTGGTTTATTGCATTCAATTGATGCAATTACTGTCGTTCATAATTTTTTAAAAAAACAGTCTGATATCCCTATTGTTCTTGACCCTGTACTAGCTTTTAAGGAAACCCATACTTTAGCTAATCAAGCTTATAAGGACTCCTTAGTGGATAAACTTTTTCCTTACGTTGATCTAGTCACTCCCAACCTAAAAGAAACAGCATTGCTTTCAGGAAAAGACGATTGCACAAGTATGGAGGAAATGATTGAGGCAGCACAACAGATCCAAGCTTTAGGAGCTAAAGCAGTCGTTGTGAAAGGTGGCTCTGGGATAACTGGTGGTAAAGCGATCGACATTTTGTATCATAATGAAAAAAGTGAAATATTTACCTTGAATAAATTATAACGAAAAACAGTTAATGGCGCAGGGTGCACATTTTCTTCCGCGATCACGGCGAACCTTGTCCGTGGTGTGCCGATCTCACAAGCAATCCATCGTAGCAAATGGTATGTCTATCAATGTATTTTGTCTGGTGTAGAGATGAAAGATCAAACAGGAAGTGTCTGGTCTGGTGGTAATATGAAAGGAGGATCAAACGATTGGCAACAAAACGACTGACGATTTATGCAATGATGATTGCCTTGACAGTGGCGCTTTCTTTAACTGTTTTGATCCCTATTCCTGCTACTAATGGATTTGTTACCCTTTGTGAGGCGGGAATTTATACGACTGCTGTTTTATTTGGTCCTGCCGGCGGATTAATTGTTGGGGCATCAAGTGGGTTATTGATTGATTTACTTTCAGGTTTTCCTCAATGGGCTATTTTTTCATTATTGATTCATGGGCTTCAAGGATGGTTCAGTGGCTATTTTGCTGAGAAAACGTCCAAAGGCCTGTTGATCGGGTGTATTTTGGGAAGCTTTGTTATGATCAGCGGGTACTTTTTAGCTGGGTGGTTTTTATATGACTGGCCTGCTGGCGTTGCTTCTATTCCTGGAAATTTATTCCAAAATATCGTAGGAATTGGTCTTGCTTTTCCACTTATTCAAGCATTTAAACGAATAATTTTAAAAAAAGGAATCAGCGAATAACGAGAGGAAGAATAACATGATCATAACAGAAGAAGTTTTGAAACAAGAATTAACCGAAATAGTCAACGATGTTTTAACTCAAGAGCATTTAGAATCAGGTGACCTATTTGTATTAGGCTGTAGCACCAGTGAAATTGTCGGAGGACACATTGGTAAAAATTCAAGTGCTGAAGTTGGGCAATGGGTAGTCAAAACACTTAGAGAAATCCTTGATCCATTGGGAATATCTTTAGCTGTTCAAGGATGTGAACATTTGAACCGAGCGCTTGTTGTTGAACATTGTGTTGCAAAGAGTAAGCAATTTGAAATTGTCTCAGTAGTGCCTGCTTTACATGCTGGTGGAGCTTGCTCTGTAGCAGCTTTTGAACAATTTGATGCACCAGTGGAAGTTGAACATGTGGTTGCCCAAGCTGGGATTGATATTGGTGATACATCAATCGGGATGCACATCAAACATGTTCAAGTCCCCGTTCGTCCAAAAAATCAAACGTTAGGGAATGCTCATGTGACTGCCTTGCGATCTCGTCCTAAATATATCGGTGGCTCCCGTGCTACTTATGCTGTTGATCAAGCTTAAAAAAACAGCAGATCAAAAGTATAGTGAAAAAGCTGAATAGCATCAAACTGTAAGCTCAAATAGAGGATTTGATCAATCGACGCAAACGACTTATTCGTAATGCCAATTTTCTATCCCTGATAGATAAAAAGAGTACCCTGTAAAAGAAATACATCATTGAGACTGCTATCCGTATTGCCAAAAACAGATACTAGACGTGCTATACCATTATTTTCCATATACAAAGCATCCCCTCCATTACCGTCTAACGCATTTTGCCACGGACTTAAAGCCCTTTTTAATTTCATTACATCAAGTTGGCCTTCTTTTTCATGCTTCCATATTGACAGATGATCAAATTCAAAAATCATGTCAAAATAACCATCTTCCCCCTACCCATTCAGCTCCTTCTTCCGCTGATACGCTGCTTGCTTCTCCTACAGTCATAATATCGTAATCGTCAAAAATATTCTTCAAATCGTTTAAATGATCTTTAATACCTGAAACATTTTGAAAAGGAAAAAGGATTTTTAGTAGCTTTGACTGAATATTCATCTTTTTTAACATGAGAAATCGCATCTAAATAAAAACCATCAATTCCTTATCCAACCACCACCAAATCATAGCGAAAAGCTCTTTTTTTAATTTTTTACTTTCCCAATTTAAATCTGATTGTTCTTTGACAAAGGTGTGGAGATAATATTGTTTTGTCTGCTCATCATAGGCCCAAACAGAACCTCCGAAAATCGATTGCCAATCATTTGGCATTTGATCAGGGGTACCATCTATCCATATATAATAATCTCTATAAGGAGTATCTAATGATTTTTTCGCTTCAATAAACCATTCATGTTGATCAGTGTGATTGATCACAAGATCCATAATGATTTTAAGCCCTTGTTGATGTGCTTCTTCCAATAATTGGTCAAATTCTTCCATCGTGCCAAATTTTTCATGAATTCTCTGATAATCACTGATATCATACCCGTTATCAACAAAGGATTAATCCCAATAAAATCGATTCCTAGTGATTTTAAATAAGGAATTCTTTCACGGATACCATTAATATCACAAATTCCATCTCCGTTACTATCCAGAAGGCTGGTAGGATAGATTTGGTAACCTATCGCTTACTTCCACCATTTTTTGCTTTGTGTCATTGCTTGACTCCTTCATCCTTTTCTTTTTATTATAAAATAGCCACAATGATTTGTAAGTCTGTTAGCGATAACATATTTCACAAAAAACATATGATTCAAGTCCAATAAATAGCGGTTGTAGAAGTCACTTTTTCATATATAAAACAAATAAGTTAGAACCCAGTATCAAATAACGTTGAAAAATCCATTTTTACGTTATTTGATACTGGGTTTTAGCCGTCATTTCCTGCTTATTTCGCAAAACTTCTATTTTTACTCGTACTTATTTTTATCGTGCAGTTGGTTCTGCTACTGTTTTATAAAAAACTATCTTACCTATCTCTCCCATATATCAGCGACATTGTGTTAGGTGTTCTTTCTTGATTTGGATTGTTCTGAGAAATATTTTGCAATCTTTTTTGTTGAATGACCATTGGCTCAACCTCTTTATTTTTAGCAACCATTATGTTATTTTTAAAAGTTTCTATGCACTTGTTAGCTTTTGCCAGTATCTCTTTATCTTCTGATATCTTGTAATAAATAGTCTCTTTCAAATTAGTTATTTTTGAGCTTATTGCCAAATGCTCTGCATAATTTTGAGGAAGAACATTCAAGACTTGCAGCTTTTCTTCTAAATTTTTTATAGTTTGTTTTCGATTCTCGATAATTGAATTTAATTTATTTATTTCAGTTTTATAAAAGTTATCAACTGAGACTGTCAGATTAGCTTTTATCTTCTCTGCCGTCACTTTTTCATCCTTTATGTAATCTATATCAATTTTTAATCGTTTTTTTTTTTTGTAAAAAGATTAATGAACCATTTAAAAAAGGACGTATTAATTTGATTGATTCTAGCTTGTTTTTGTAAGATACTGTCAGTTTTCCATTGGATTTTATTCTTGAGCTCCTTAATATTTTCACTCATTGAATTAAGAGTGACTACGCCTTTATTCAATCCGTTTTTTATGTATGTTGTAACATTATTATTATCCGCATCTCTAGAATTATTCTGTAATATTGTTGAATAATAGATGTCATTTATTTCCATTTCTTTTAGTTTTACTTCTTTGAACAATTCCAATTCTTGATTGAATCGTTCCATATGGCGTAATTTTAGCTCTTCATTCTGATAAATTTCCTTAGCAAGAGGACTCTTCTCAGTATTGTAGTAGTTTTCTGCCTTTTTTTTAATTTCAGCCTGAGCGTTAATTATAAGGGAGATCTTCCAGTGTCAGTTGATGGCTAGACATATAGCTGTATGTTTTGATCTCTTCGCTTAATCTTTTGAGTAGTTTTTTCTTTTTTTCTGCCGGGAGTTTTTCAAGAGCTAAAAGTTTATTTTCTAAGTTTCTTATTAAATTTGCTTGCTCATTTTTTTCTCCTCTGGAATCCTTGTTTGAAAAGCAAGTAAGTCTTGTATTTTAGTTTTATAAGTATTATATTCTGAATTAAAATAATACATATGGTTATATTTATTTTGTTCTTTCAGCAGTTGTTCCTTCAGTGTTTCTAGGAAACCATTTTCTTCGATTTGTCTAGTTAGACGGATTATTTTTGTTCCTTGTTCGTCAAGTTGTTGTTGTGTATAAACTCCATCAACGATCGATATTGGGTGAGCTATCATATAGTTATAAAATGTTTGAGCACTTCCCAACTCTTTTTTTAGTTTTTCGCTTTCATCATTTCTCAAATGTTTGACAAGATTGTATTGCTCTGTTAATAACATCACTGAGTTAGCTTGTTGCTCAATTGCATTAGGACCAAATGTATAACCTTCATACCATTCTCTCATATTTTATAGCACATCCTTTTCTTTCTGATGGGTCGATTTTAACATGTTTATAACTAATTCTGATTCCAATAATTTCTCCGTTTATAAACTATAGTTCTTTTTTCTTTACTTTTTAATCAACGAATCCTAATCATTTTTGATCATCTCATCCTTCCAAAGAATGATTTGAATTAGTGTTAATCCCTAAGGAAGCTAGCTTTCTCATTTCAGTTTCAAGCCATATTGCATTTTTCAATTTTCCTTACTTTTAGAAAGTTATTTATATTACTCTCTCACTATTGAAAGGTTTTTATGTCCTTGAACACATTGCTTGTCTAGCTTCTTTGTTGAGCTCTCGTTTGATTTCTTTGTCGTAGGCTTCCATATCAGACGCAGACATTCGCTCAGAAGTATCTTCTGCTGGCTGTTGTTTTTCTTGATTCTGACCGTCCACTTCTTGACTTCGCTCTTTTTTTTCTAAAGAAAATGAATTTTTCTCATTTTTTTCAGTTTCCATTTTCTCATCTGTAAATTCTTCGAAGGCTTCTTCCATTGTTTCTTCAGAAAGTTCTTTTTCTTTTAAAGAGAAAGTTTCCTTCACTCGCTCATGGATATTTCTTTCCTCGGCTTCTGCTTCACTTAGGATCCTCCCCTGTTTTTTTTCTGAAGGAAGGCCCCATTTTATCTCTCGTATCAGCTCTCGAAGCTCTTCTAAAAGACTGCTGTCTTCTAAATGCTTGGGTTAGGATTTTTAGTTCTTCTGGATCAGTCGTCAGTTTATATAAGACTTTTGGATAAATTGTTTGTAATAAATCTTGTCCTTGCTTCCAAGTATTCGCCCAATAGAAATAAGAGCGCATACTTGAGACTCCCTTAATCGCATTCGCTTTGGCTGTTTCATCTAATAAGCGGATAATCTCAGCTAATTTCAGCAACAAGTTAGGTTGTTGAATCTTAGTTTTTCCCAGAGCACGCTCAACCATCACCTCAAGTGTTGGTAGATCCATTTTCTCCGCATGTTGCATCCGATCTCTGAGGGATTCATTCAATGGGCGATTTCCTTGATAATTTCGGTTGGTAGTAATAATGATAATGCAGTCTGAATGTCGAGGAACAACACCGGTCGGCAAGTTCAAAAGACCATTGGGTTCTAATGCTGAATTTAAAGCAACTAAAACAGAAGCATCGCGGATCACAGTAGGCTCTTGAATTTCCAATAAATAACCTTTTTCTATTGCCCGAACGATTTCAGAAGGATAATACTTATAACGTATATTACTTTTTTCATTATTTTCCATTCGTTGAATAAAATCTGCCAGCTTTTGTTTAGCCAATTCATCATTCAGATTGTAATGGTGTTTGATCAATTGCAAAACAGCTTCTAGTGTCTTGGTTTGGTTGATTGCATCAATCAATTCTTGGTCTTCATCAATGTCTGATTCAACGATGGGTAATAACGCTCCAAATACATCAGACTTATCCATATCAGCAAAACAAGTCACTTTGGTATAAGGAAGCTGAAAATCGGAAGATAATGCTTTAGCTAATTGCGTTTTCCCAGAACCAGCATCGCCCTCTAACAATACGTTACAGATCTTCATCTCTGGATCTTGCCAGTTTTCATAGATTTCAGTAGCAATTCTGATCTCTTCGTTACTTGTTCGATGACTAGCGGGCTTTTGCCAAATCATTTGTTTTTCAACAGTTGAAAAATATCGATCTGCTGTCAATGAGAAATTTTTCATCTTGCCCCACTCCTTTATTTTAGTATCCTAGATCATCTAATAAACGTTTTAAAATTCTGAAACGTTCACCGATCAATTCTCCATCTTTTTGTAAAGTATCATAGTAAAGCATGATATCTTCATTAATTTTAGGATTTTTAGTATCCACTTCGACCGTCATACGATTTCCTTGAAGCCCAATAATATCGACTACTGGATTTTCAGGATCATAGAATTTTTTATAACGATACGCATCTTGAAAATACAAACTGCCTTGAGCTACAAGAATCGCTAAATCTAAAATACGAGTAATCGGCAACTCTTCTGACTGGCGAGACCATTTTTCTCCAGTATGGCGCCATACTTTCCCAGAAATATCTACTTTTCCTCGATCATTCCATTGAGCTAGACCTAGAGAAAGGCCTTTTGCATCCGTGTGAAGTGCATTTTTTCCATAGACTTTATCATAGTCTTCCACTACAATAACTGGCTTATGTTTTAAATTTGTTGGGATCTCCATTAAAATCCACCCTTTCTTATTTAGTAAATATTATAGAAATTATACGCCTTATCGTAAAAAAAAGCAAAAAAGCATCATGTGAGTGGGACAATAGACCATTCTAAAAATAAAAACAAATCTCATTTTGAAGTATATTGTCAAAATAAGACTTGTCTTTGCTATTATCCATACTTTTCGCTCTATATTTTCCTAATTTCCTCAAATTTAGTGCCATGAACACCAAACCGATATCAATTATTGTCCCTTGTTTCCCTCACAAAAAAAGTGGGACAATAATCAGAGTTTTGGGCAATAGTCAGTTTTGACTATTGCTATACTCTCTTTTTGCTTATCAAGCAAATAAAATCTTTCTTTTTTAGATAAATTCATCTTATGTACTACTAATACTGGCGATTGAGTTCTAGTTGTCCAGATCTATCACCTTTTCTAATCTAAGGGCAAAAATCCACGTCTATTTAAATTCTTTTAACTCTGTTGCTTGTTTTTCTAACGCTTCGTTTACTTTTTTTGCAAATTGTCCTTTTATCACTTTTCTTAACTGTCCACGACTACTAGAAAAAGCTTTTTCCGCCTCTTCTACGGCTGACTTATGGATTTTAACTATCGTTTTCTTTTCTTCTGCTAATGCTTGTTGCATTGCTATCCCCACAGAATGGACATTTCCTTTATCCATACTCTTTTTTAATTCTTTTAACAACTCTTCTAAAATAGCCATTCTATTCCTCTTTTCATTTGCTATACTTTCGATAAGCTTTCTTATAGTCCCTTTCTAAATCATCCAACTTTTGTAATACTCGTCGACGTTCAATAGCTAAAGACGCTTGATAACGTTCTTCTTCCCTTCGATACACTTGTCTTGCTCTCATCAAAGGTTCAGTATTTAATGCTAATCCATTTAAACTTTGTCTAAGTCGTTGGTCTGCTTCTTCTACAACTTCTTCCCCTTTTCGTTTAAAATAACGACATAAATCCGCCTCTTCTTCTAAACGTCTTCGTTTTTTTTGATACTCAGACTGTAATTCTTCCAACGTCATTTTTTCTCCCCTCACCCTTTTAATTGATTCGCTAACTCTTGATCCCTTGCGACCAACTCAGTAATCTTAGCGGTAATTTCACGTACTAATGAATCAAAAGATTCTCCTTTTTTTCTCGCTTGTTGAATCCGTTGCTGACACTTCTCCCTTGGTATTGTTACATGTGTTTCTTTTGTTACACCTACTACTTCCAATGCTTCTTTTACTTACATATCATTTAACGAAGGCGCAGACTGTTTCGCTCTATTCAATCCGTTTATCCAATTTGTTTCGATTCGCTTAATACTCCTTTGATTAATACGAATTACTCGTTCCATCGCATTCTTAGCAGTTCGTCCGGCTGTTTCTACCACCATTTTTGCTTGGCTATCTTCTAAATAGATCTGTTCATTCATGGATAATCTACCACCACTTGCTGTTAATTTCTTTTGCCATTTTTCCAATATTTTTAAACTACTCGAAAATTCACTCATCGCTCTATTTTCTTCTTGTTGTAAACGAGCCTTCATATTGTATTCATTTTCTGGAATAATCAATCGACCGTGTCCATCAAATTGCCATTGTGCCAAATCATGGTAGGTGCCGACTCCTGTTAACCCTATTTCCATACTTATTTTTACTTCTGCCCCGGTACCATTCCCCATAAGATTTCCAATGAGCTTATCCCCACGATTCCGGTAATTTGTTAACATACCTTGATTCTCATTGATCCACGTTTTAGCAGCTGACGATAATAACTCATAGGGATCTGGTCCATTAAACCCCACATTTCGCCATTGATTTTCAGCTGCAATATATAATGCCAAAAATTCACCGAGTGAATGACCTGTTGTTGTGATTTCCGCCTATCCATAGTCTTTTTTTACTTCATCTGCAAAGGCAATCGCTGACGTTAATTGTCCAGCAACACGTGCTTCACTAGGTGTACTTGAAAAGCCTGGACTGGCTGTTTTATCAAAAAAACCACCGATTGTCCGTAAATCGGTTTCCAAATCTTTTAAGTCAGAAGGATTTGTTCCCGCAAATGCAATAACTACCTGTGATATATCTACATTCCCATTTGTATCTAAAGGAGCAACAGCCATTGCTTGCATCCCATCTGTTTTTGAATTTTCTTTGATTTTTAATATTTTAAATTCTGTACCACTTAACTTACGAATAGCTCCTTCTTTCAAATTAGAGTCATACTTTTTTTCATCGTTTGGATCAAGCCAATAAACTCTATCACTTATTAAATTATATTGTTCATCAGTAATCACTATACAATCCCCTCACTTTTATCTGAATAATATACTTTTACATCAGATTTTGTTATTCCCTATTTTTGAACAGATCTATTTTCTACCCCATAATCTCTTATTCTTGTATCTTTTTTTCTAAATCCATAAGAAAAAGATACTTGTTTTCCTTCTTTATTTTTCATATTAACAATAATATTATAAGAACCTGTCATACTGTTATATCCTGTCCATTCAATCTCTACTTCGGCAATATCCGCGAATGTATTTTTTAATACTTTCACTGATTGCTTCTCTACCGCTAACAACTCTTGTTCTTTTTTTGTTCTTTATTTGTTCTTTATATTTGTTCTTTATTATCCATCATTATTTTCCCTCCTATTCCTATTACGCCAATTACTATAAAAAAAACGAGTACTAGTTGTACTCCCGTTAATTTTCGCATATTCTCTCCTCCATGTTCGTTTTGATTTAAACCAATTCATTGTTTTAGACTCTTCTTTGTCACTTTTTATCTTATTTGAACGCACTGACAATGGTTTAAACAATCCTTATTTTCCATTAAGATTGTATTTATTGATTTTATAAAAAAACGGAAGAATAAAGAAAATGTTAATTATCATATTCTCTATAACTTGATAATTCTATGTAAACTATCTGAAATTTCATCTATCAATCGTTCATAGCAAGTCATCATTTTACGCTAAGCAAAACTGAATTTATTCGCAGTAATTGTCTCGTGTTTTG
The DNA here is from genome assembly GCA_015680865.1 of Enterococcus lacertideformus. Lineage (GTDB taxonomy): Bacteria > Bacillota > Bacilli > Lactobacillales > Enterococcaceae > Enterococcus_B > Enterococcus_B lacertideformus. Next base: position 140,857 of record JADAKE010000016.1, read on the forward strand.
ATTGTGTGATAGCTGGCTTGTTCGCGGTTAACCAATCAGCACATATGATAGTTATCATCTAGTAAAAAATCTATTTTTCTACCATAAAATACTCATGGGGTGTAGGCATAAAGAAGGATTTTTAGCATCATTTTTAATGATACGCTGGACGTCTCAGCTGTTGTTCTAATTGATCAAAGAGTTATTTAGGAATCGCTTTCACTAGAACGTTAGCCTTAAAAGCAACATCCGTTTATGGTTAAATCGTTTGATTGATTGTATGATTTTTGAGCATAAGGCACACTCCTTTGGGTTGAGTTTCGTTACTTTCATCATACTTGGTTGTGTGCTTTTTGTGTACCATAAAATCAAAAAAGTGGGGCAATAATCAGTTTTTTCTAACTATTGTACCACTCTCACGATATTTATTTTAAATGAATTATTGCGCTGAGATAGCGAGACCTATCGCTTTCTCTCCTAGATGACTACCGATGACTGGACCAAAACGGCCGATTTCAATTTCAGCATTCGGATATTGTTTTTGTAATTTTTCTTTTTCTTGTTTTGCTACTTCTAAATTGTTGGCATGGATCACATATAATTTTACTGGAGGAGCGATTTCAGCATTTCGCATACCAATCACTTTTTCTGCTCGAGCAAAGGCTTTTTTACTTGAACGTATTTTTTCAAATAAAACGATTTTCCCTTCAGAAAAGGTTAAAATGGGTTTTATTTTAAGCAAACCTGCAACTAATGCTGCCCCGTTAGTCAATCGCCCACCTCGAACTAAATTATTCAAGTCGTCAACAATCAGATAGGCATAAGTATTTTCTCGAATACGATCAAGATGTGCTAAGATTGCATCCAAAGATTGTCCTTTTTTGTTCAAATCAAGGGCAGCTTCCACCATATGGCCCATAGGCATGCTAGTGATTTTTGAATCGTAAGGGATGATTTGTACACCTGCTACATCATTTTTCATTGCATGCAAGGTATTTACAAATCCAGAAATTCCAGATGATAAATGGATACTTAAAATGGTATCATATCCTTTGCTTTTTAATTCCTCATACAGTGCTAAAACTTCTCCCACTGCGGGTTGCGAGGTTGTAGGGAAGTCTTTACTTTTTTTTAGAAGACCGTAATATTCATCTGCTTCGATATCGATTCCTTCATTGTAAAGTTTTCCATCTAAAATAACTGGAATCGGGATAACGAATAAGTCCGGATGATTCTTGATTCGTTCAGGCAAATAAGCCGTACTATCAGTAACTACTGCAAGTTTCATTTATATAATTTCCTCATTTCAAAGAATTTTACCAGTCTCTTTTACTATATCATAAGAGAGATGGCATTTGAACCTTTGAATCAAAAGTGAGGGAAACCTCCACTGCTGTTTCCCTCACTTTTGATCCAGTCATTTCATTCCAGTTTTTCATGGATGATTCATTTTTTTCGCTTATTAATGGCGATGCTGGAATTTTTTTAGCAATTGGATACCGTTTCTCCCAAATTGAGCAAAGATGAAAGACAAACCGCCGATTCCACCTATTACGATACAATAAAGGACTGCATGTGCTTTAGAAGTCATTGTGAATTGAAGACTCAATAAGATAAAGGCAAGTGAACAAATCACCAACATGAAAAGTGTTGAGCGAAATGTTTTAAGAAAGAAAAATTTAATTCTGGCTAGCGGTGCAATCCGGTATTCCTTGCATATATAATAATACCCTCTGATAAACACGATGGCAAAAGCCACCATATTTGAAAAACTCATTCCGTAGCCTCCTAAAAGAGCTAACCCGATCACTTGAAAGATGACTTTTAGCACAATCGCTTCAACGGTTAAACGAATGGCAAAACGATGGTGATTGAGTGATTGCAACATCGTCGAAAGGATCGTAAATAATGAAAAGAATAAGGAAGCTAACAAAGCAAATTGGAAATACCCTACACTGTCAGGATCATATCCAAAAAACAAAGTATATAGTGGTCCAGCTAATAGCGACATGCCTGCTAAAGAAGGAAGTAAAATCAAGACGGCAATAGAGAAGCTATCTCCCAATGTTTTTTCAATTTGTAAACGATCTTTTTTCTTTAAAGTACTTAAGATCGGTAAACTACTAATGGCAACTGTACCAACCATAGAAATCAAAATCAATGTTAGTTTATTGGGATTGACAGAATCACGACTAAATAAAAATTCTAGCTGTTGATTAGTTATTGCAGGTCTAAAAAAGTGCATCAGTGGTTTCATCGTTACTTGATCAAGCATCTGTACAATAGTAATGACGGAGCCAACAAAAATAAATGGGAGTGTCTCACGAATGATCGATAAAGAAGCTGATCGATTTTCTTGTTGAAAATAACGACTAGAAATAAAGAAATCCTGAAGTCTAAAGTAATCATTTTTATGACCAATAAAATACATGTGGATAATTGCTGCTAATCCACCAAAAAAGGATGCAACTGTACTAATTAAAACAGCTTGTAAAATGGTACCATCAGTCAATACTCTTAAATAAAAGGTTCCTGCTAAAATCACCAATACGCGGATAGCTTGTTCAATGATCAGTGAAGTACCGTAAGGACGTAAGTTGTTTTTTCCTTGAAAATACCCTCTCATAGCACTTAAAATAGGAATGGCAATCAGTGATGGACATAAGCTACGGATGGCTAAGATACCATTGTTTACATTAGCAATCGGGCTGATCCCAGCAAGTAACGGAGCAAAAAGATACATCAATATCGCTGAAACAAGTCCTATCACAAACATGATATTAATCGTACTGCGAAAAATGATCCGACATGAAACCTCATCTTTTTCTTTCGTCGCTACTGCCACTTTTTTTGCGATCGCATTTGGAAATCCCACTGTTCCTAGCATCAAGAATAAACCGTATGGTAGATAACCTACATTGTATAAAGTCGTTGCTAACATTCCTTCTTGATTATTTCCCATCATGCTTAACCACGGTATCAGATAAATAACACCTAACACCTTACAAAGCAGGTTGGCAAATGTTAGCCAAAATGTTCCTTGCATCAATTTTTTATTCATTAAATCTTCCTCAACTATCTATATTTAAATCAATACCTCCCCCATTATAGCAAAAAAACAAAGAAGGATAAATCATCCATTAAAATTTAAAAAGAAAGCATAAAAAAGCCACTCTCTACCGAATAGAGATGACTTCATTTTAGAATAGAGACAGTAAGAAAACCGAAGCAAGTCCTGTTAATACTGACAATGCCATTGAACGGGTTTTATAAGCTACTCCAGCAACAAAGACCATTGCTAAAATTTTCGTATTCCATGCAAGTGCTAAATGGTCATGTGTAATAAACACATCCTTGAATGCTAATGCGGCAAACAAAGCTACTGGTACATACTTCATCCATTCACTAAACCATGCAGGCACTTTCCGATGAGTGAAATAAAGCATCGGAAACAGACGTGGAACATAAGCGACAGCGAATAAACTAAGTACTAAAAGTAAAAGATAAGTTTTAGTCATGATGTTGACTCTCCTGTTCTGGGAAGTTGAATAATGGTTAGTTGACATGTTTACCACGAGTTTTCAAGCGTTTCATCTTTTTTTCTTTCTCTTTCTTGAACGCTTTTTCCAATGTAAAGCCTGTGAACGAAGCAATCACTGTAGCAATGATCAATCCCAATGTATTTTGGAATACAACCATGAAAACCACACCCAATACGCCAGAAAAAAGTCCAGTAAAAATAAGCAACACACTCTTCATTTGCATAACAAACATGAAAATAAACATAGCAGTCAGTGCAAAGTGAACCAGATCAGCATCTACATGAATCACCGAACCAAAGACGTTTCCGATCATATTGCTAGCTGTCCAAGAAACCATTGAAAACCAATTTACATATAAAGCTTTACGCTTATTCCATATAGGATCAGTTGAATATTTTAAATAATTAACTGCGTAATTTTCATCATTTAATGATTGTGAAAATACTGCTAAAAATAGTCTTTTTTCTTTTTTCATAAATCCTGAAAGACTTGAACCCAACAACGTGTAACGTAATTCTAAGAAAAATACCATTAATAGTGTGGTTGCAAAAGATGCTTGTGTTGTTAGCATCGAAGCAACTAAAAATTGCGCTCCACCCGAAAAAACTAAAATTGACAACAAACCTGCCAAAAGTGGATTGAAACCAACTTTTTGCAATAACACACCGCAAGCTAATCCAATAGGAATATAACTTAAGCAAAGTGGCATTACTGCATGCAGAGCCTGAAGCCACGGCGCACTTTTCTTTTTATCCATCAAAATGTCTCCTTCAATTACAACAAATAAACAGCGGACTCATTGTAACATAAAAAAAAGAAATTGTAGCCGTTTTATTCAAAAACAATATTATATTTTTCTCATTTTAAGCTTAAACATTGAAATTTTAAAACATATAAGTAGTTGTTTTTTATTAAGAAACAGCTTAAACTTCATATTTTTAATTTTATAAACGAGGATAATGAGGATCATATTTATCCGTTTCTATGTAAATATAAGCCTTTTTCTCATTTAAAGATTGCCGGATCGTCTGTTCAATATTATTAATAATGACATATGATTCCTTTTCTTGATTATCAAAAATATCAATTTTAGCTGCAATCAAAACTTCTGTCGGGCCTAAATGAACAGTATTGATATCAATCAGCCGAGAAACTTCTGGACTATCAAATGCTTGTTTGATTTTATTCAAATCACTAGCAGTGACACTTTCACCTACAATTAAACTGTAAAACTCCTTTGCTAAGAAAATTGCTGCCCCCATTAAAAGCAAGCAAATCAATAAACCACTGATTGCATCAAACATAGCAATGCCTGTCACCATCGTTAGAACAGTACCAAGCAAGGCCAATATCAGACCGATCACTGCACAAAAATCCTCTGTAAATATAATCAAAATTTCACTATGTCGGCTTTCTCTTAAAAATTTCAAGAGCGATAAATTTTCTATATTCAATTCATGAATTTCTTTCATAGCAATCCGCAAAGAACTTCCCTCAATGACTAGACCAAAAAGTAAAATAATGATGACAATCATTGAGTTCTCTACTTCATGATAAGGATGAGTCAGTTTTTCAAAAGCTTCCATTACACCTAAAGCTCCTCCACCGAAAAACAGCATTGTTGCGACAATCGTGCTAAAAAAATACTTTGCCCTTCCTTCCCCAAACTGATGTAGTTCACTTTGACATCTATTGGCACGATTATCACCAAAAAGAAGAAGTACTTGATTGCTACAGTCAACGATACTGTGAATACTTTCGTTAAGCATTGCTGCACTACCACTGATGGCATATCCAACAAATTTGCTGATAGCAACTAGAATATTCGCCCCTAACGCCGCAATAACAGAGAACATCCCATTTTTTTTCAAATTTTTCATTTTTCTTTCCTTCTTTCCTTCTTTCCTTTTATGCAGTCTGTTCTTATCAAATTGATAGCTTTTAAATTTAGAAAACTATACATTTAAATATTGCCGACTATTTATTTGATTAAAGTAATAAGCAACGTTTTTATGATCTTCATGACTTTAAAACTTTTAAACGTCTTTTGTTTATATTTATAGCCAAAACGTTTTTGCTTACTATAAGTTTGACATTGAATACTCATGTGAATGCGAAACAAAAAACATGCGAAAATCGCTAATGGATTATCACACGTTTTAACTGTCAAATTAGGCCTTTCGAACCATTAAAGGCACTAAAAATTCATAATTTATAAAAAAATCAATTGCTGAGCGATGGTAGTTCCCAGATGAAATTTCTAAAATCGTTTTACTTTGCCGATTTTTTGAGATTAACAAGGATTGTCCTTTATCCAGTAGAACTTTGTATCGATCCTCCCCGTCTTTTTCAAAATCATATTGAGGATTTTTCATCGTAACAATAAATATATCATCTAATACTTGTTCTGTTAATTCAACTTCACTTTGTAGATTTAGTTGAAGTGGTTTTGTATTATCCAATAACGTTTGATTAATTATAAAACCTAATTCACGTGCATGAGCTAATATCTGATTAAGCTTATGATTAAATATCGTTATTTGGCCAGAAGAAAATACACGCTCAACAGACCAATAACGAATCAATGACAAAACACGATCATCTTGAATGGTTATTTCCATTGATTCAGGAGAAACTTCTAAAAGATTGATTGATTCTACTTGATAACGTTGGTTGATTGTTGGGAGAACAAAAGAAAAAATCAATTGATTTTGTTCGTTTAGACTATAGTTGATTGAAAAATGCCTTGTTTTCCAGGTATCATAGGTTACATTTGACATTTCTAAACCGATATCATTCAACGGTTTTAAAAGTTCATAGGTCAAATATTCAATTAGGCTCGTTTTGCCTATTGGAGAAATTGTTTCCCCTTTTGTTATATAGCGATCAAAAGAATCTAATAAGTCTGAAAAGTCAGATTCAATCAAGTATTTGCGCAGTCTAAGATCTGCTAACTCGGCTTCTGCGGCCTATATCAAAAGAATAATATCTTGATGATCTTTTTCTTTGTTTTCAAGGTAATCTTGACTTTCGTTACGTTTATGAGTCTCAGAAGATCCGGGTATATCGATTTCCTAATGTACTACTCCATCCTCATCTACCACTATTTCTTCAGTAGATAAATGATTGTCTAATGGATTATCATTATCTTGTTCTTCTACTTCTTCTGTCAGTCTTGAGGTTTCATCTTCACGAAATGTTTCTAGCACTTCATCTTTTTCAGCAGGCTCATTCATTATTCAGTTCCCCCCTCTTGTAACGGTAATTCTGGATTTTCACTTCCTATAGTAACTCATCAGGAAATGATGGATGGCTTGACTAAAACCTTCCTTACCACCAAAATAACGATTGATTTGTCTTTGTTCTTTTTCAACAATTGCTATACGTAATTGATTTGCTTTTTCCTCTTTCATCAACGCTTCTTTTTGCATTTGGATTTTTTCCGGTGCATCAATATACGGTAGCCATCCGAGTTTTTCATTTGAAAGGTGTTGTTTTTGTTTCTCTAATTTTTGGATTTCTTCTTCCACTTTTTTTCGGTTTAAAAATCCTTTTGTCTCGTCAAGACTAGCAATTTGGCGATTAATATCTTTTAAATCTTCATCAATTCGTTTGATCTCGGCGCGGGCAGTAATAACCTTGGCTTCCAATTCATTGATTTGTTCACTATAGTCATCGTCTAATTGTGTTTGTGCATATTTTCCCCATTCTTCGTCGATTTGAGGGAGGACAAATATCTCAGGAATACTGGCATCGATACCAATTGTTGCTCTTTCATGATAATACGCCCCGATTTTATAGTAGCTCATGGTTGGAGAAATCGAATCTACTAATTCCATAAATGGAAATTCTTGGATAAAGCGATCATGTATTTTCCGCATCAATAGTTGATCGATTTCATGATTCTCATTCGAACTTTTTTTAATTCGTCGTTCAAATGTCCATTGTATAATTGGTAGATTTCTGTAATGTTTTCTTCACGCACAGCTTTTTCAAACGCTTGTAAATCACCTAATAATTGGGATAGATTCGTACTTGCTTTTTCTTTAATATCATAAAAAGAAGAATTTTCTTCATTTTTATTTTCTTTCATATTCTTTACCTCCTAACATTCTTCTATTCACTGAGTTATGTTGCAAAAAGAATAGGTATATTTACTATTTTTTAGATAATTCAATATTACCATTTTATGGAAAAAAATGTTACAACGGACCTCTTACCTATGTAGAATCAACAGTATTTGCTATTAACCTCACTCGAAATACTTTATTATGTCGCTTATATTTAACGCTAGACCATACATTTATTTGATGCAAAAAAAGCGGGTTTGTTTTTCCCCACTCTTTTGCACTAAGAAAATTTTTATTTATTAGGGAAATCTCTGGTTGTGAAGTGGATGCGTTGATTCTCGTCTCTAGTTAAAAGCGTTTCTTCTTTTAAAATAAGAAAACTTCATTTCCTTTAAATCGGTATTTTCTAGCATTTTTTCATAACCGGTAAAAATTGAACGAATATACTGTTTATATGCGTTTTTCTTTTTTTGTCTTTTATTCATGTAACACCTTCCTTACCAATCCTATCATACCAATGAATATACGACTCGACAAGTCAGTTTTATGAATTTCTCAGTTGTTTTCGTAATAGATTAGTAATTAGTTCCTAGTTGACGAAATTCCAAAAAAATGAAAAAATGCTTTAGTACTTAAGGTTTTGAACAAGGTGGATAATATGTAAGAACGAATAGGGAAAAACAGCTTTCCGTGTTTTCCCTATATCTGGACTTATTTCCGAAGATATAAGCCTTTGAATACCGTGTCGTGACTAAGCCGTTTAGCTCTGAGTAGTAAGGAAACGAGTCTGGGACAGAAGCATTCAATTCCGAGAAATAAGAATGAAATTTTAAATAATTTTTTTAAGAAATAAAGGAGGAAGTTTAGTGAAAAAAATTGGTTTTGATTCAGAAAAATATATTGAAGAACAATCAACCCATATCCTTGAACGAGTAAATCACTACGATAAATTATACTTAGAGTTTGGCGGAAAACTAGTAGATGATAAACATGCCAAACGTGTCCTACCGGGATTTGAAGAAGATGCTAAAATTAAACTGTTACAAAAATTAAAAGAACAAGCAGAAATTTTGATTTGTGTGTATGCTGGTGACATAGAACGTAATAAAATTCGTGGTGACTATGGTATTACTTACGATATGGATATTTTACGTTTGATCGATGAACTAAGAGGATATGGTCTATCAATCAATAGTGTGGTCATCACTCGTTATAGTGGACAACCGGCTACAAATGTCTTCGTCAACAAGTTAGAAAGACGCAATATCAAAGTTTATAAGCATACAGAGATTGAAGACTACCCGATAAATGTTGACAAAATTGTGTCTGAGGACGGTTTTGGAAAAAATGAATACATTGAGACAACAAAACCGATCGTAGTAGTTACTGCACCTGGACCTGGCAGTGGAAAATTAGCTACTTGTTTAAATCAGCTTTATCATGAAAGCCAAAAAGGCAATGCAGCAGGTTATTCAAAATTCGAGACGTTTCCCGTTTGGAATGTACCATTAAAGCATCCATTGAATGTCGCTTATGAAGCGGCAACGGTTGATTTAAAAGATGTAAATATGATCGATTCTTTCCATTTTGACGCCTATAATAAAGTTACTGTAAACTATAATCGAGATGTAGAAACCTTCCCTGTCATTAAACGAATAATTGAAAAAATCACTGGCAGGGAATCTGTTTACCTCTCTCCTACTGATATGGGTGTTAATCGGGTAGGCTTTGGAATTGTCAATGATGAAGTAGTCCAAGAGGCTTCGAAACAAGAAATCATCCGGCGGTACTTCCAAACAGAATGTGATTTTAAAAAAGGATTAATCGATGAAGAATCAGTTAATCGAATCAAATTGATCATGGAAGAAGTAGGCTTACAACCAGAAGATAGGAAAGTGGTACTGCCAGCACAAGAATATGCAAAAAATGGGAAAAGTTCAACCAGTGATCTTTCTGCTGTAATTGCTATTGAATTACCAGATGGAACGATCGTTACAGGACGAACCAGTAATTTGATGAATGCTTCTGCAGCCGTCATTTTAAATGCTGTAAAATATTTAGCTCACATTTCCGATGATATTCCTTTACTTTCTCCACTTGTGCTTGAGAGAATCCAAGGTATGAAAACACCCGCTTTACATTCTTCCATGGAAACTTTAAGCTTAAATGAAAATGAAGTTTTAATTGCTTTGTCAATCAGTGCAGTGACAAACCCCATTACCCAAGTTGCTTACGAAAAACTCGCCGAGCTTGATGGTGCTCAAGCTCACTCAACAGTGATGGTCAATAAAAATGACGAACAAACCTTAAAACAATTAGGAATCGATATCACTAGCGCACCGTTCTATGCTTCAGAAAATTTATTTTATCAATAACCAGAGGTCATGAAAGCATCGTCTAGCTCTGCTGTAAATAAGAGGCTGGGACAGAAGCTTATTTCCGAAAGAGTTGCTTCTGCTCCCGCCGTTTATCCGTATTTGGAGTGTGAAACAAAAGGAATCTTTACTTTTGTTTCACACTCTTATTTTAAAGTATTTAGGCTTATTTCAAGGAGTTGTTGCTTGCATAACGTTTAAAAAAGAGGTTATGAACAGCATGATCTACTTCAAGTATTAAGAACAAAAAAGCAAAAATAGCCTTTTCATGTTAAGGCTGTACTATAACCCGTGCTCCAGTTACACAGACTCTTAAAAGACTTTGCTTTTGCTTCTTTAATAGGACGAGCAATAAAATCTCTTTTAAGAGTTTTTATTTCGTTTTAACTTCCATGTATGCGTTTCAGTCTAAAAAAGCGATGAAAATATTGAAAAACATTAGTATTTTAAACATAAAACGTGTAAAATTAAGCGGAATTTTGATTAGGGGTGATAGTTTGAATCATATTTTTGGGATTATTGGTTTATTTTTTATTTTTGGGTTTGCTTTTTTGATTAGTACCAACAAAAAAGCAATTAAAGTGAAACCTTTAGTAATAATGATTGTTTTACAATTTATTTTTGGGTTCATATTGTTACGGACAACTTTTGGTACAGCAGTCGTTTCCTTGCTTGCTAAGCTATTTGATCATTTATTAGCTTTTGCAGGTGAAGGGGTGAATTTTGTTTTTGCGGGCGTTGCAAATAAAGGAAGTGCCCCATTTTTCTTAAATGTTTTAATGCCGATCGTATTTATTTCAGCGATTATCGGAATCTTACGGTATATCAAGATTTTACCTTTGTTTATGAAAGCTGTAGGACTAGGGCTAAGTAAAATCAATGGTATGGGGAAATTAGAATCTTACAATGGTATAGCTTCAGCAATTTTAGGGCAATCTGAAGTATTTATTTCCATCAAAAAAGAATTGCCCTTTTTATCTGAAAAACGCTTGTTTACTATGAGTGTTTCTGCAATGTCTACTGTTTCGATGTCAATCGTCGGTTCCTACATGGCGTTGATCAATTCTAAATATGTGATTACGGCACTCGTTTTGAACCTATTTGGGGGGTATATCTTAGCTTCAATTGTGAATCCATACGAATTAGATGAAAAAGAAGATGAATTGATCATTGAAGAAAACAAAGAACAAACATTCTTTCAAATGCTTGGCGAATATATCCTCGATGGGTTCCACGTAGCGATTACAGTTGCAGCAATGTTGATTGGCTTTGTTGCTCTCATCGCAATGATCAATGCGATTTTTAGCGGTATTTTTGGGATCTCTTTCCAAGAAATTCTTGGCTATATTTTTGCTCCATTTGCTTTTATTAGTGGTATCCCATGTAATGAAGCAGTCGATGCTGGTAGTCTTATGGCAACCAAACTTGTAACGAATGAATTTGTTGCTATGACTGAACTAGCAAAAGGCACGCTACATTTTTCTGAACGTACGACAGCTATTTTATCTGTCTTTTTAGTTTCTTTTGCTAACTTTTCTTCAATTGGAATCATTTCTGGAGCAATGAAAGGCTTAAACGAAGAAAAAGGAAACCTAGTGGCTAAACACGGCTTAAAAATCTTATTAACTGCTAGTTTAGTTAGTTTTTTAAGTGCCATCATTACAGGTCTACTAGTCTAAATAATTGAGTTTTCATCTCAAGTTTAGCGCTCTGTTCACTGTTTGAAAAAAACAATGGTGGACAGAGTGATTTCTTCTAAGTGTTCTTTTATCGATCAAGTGATCCTTTCATTTCGTGAGAAGTTACTAGTTGCTAAAGATCTTCCTTTCATGTATCGTTTACATAGTTTATTAGAAGATATTTACTCATAGGAGGCTTGCTATGAACAAATGCTATGTTTTTATCGGCCCTTCCGGATCAGGGAAAACCTCATTGGCCGCTGCACTTTTTCAACCAACTCAAAAAATCATTACCTACACGACTCGTCAACCAAGAAAAGAGGAAATCGACCAAAAAGATTACTATTTCATTTCTGAAATCCGTTTTGAACAAATGGTAAAAAAACATGAATTTGTGGAATGGGATGTATATGCAGAGAACAAATATGGCTCAAGTAAAGCTGAAATCATGAAAAAGTTAGCACAAGGGAATTGTTACACCGTTTTAACTGCAAATGGTTTTTGGGCGTTATATGATTATTTTGGTGAACGTATTCAACCCGTATTTGTAACAATTTCTCAAAGTAAACTAAAAGAACGCTTATCAAGTCGTGGTGATACACCTGAACAAATCCAAAAAAGGCTAACACTTTTTGAGCAAGATGCCAAAGAATTGAAGCTTTTAGAAAAACACCCACAGCTAATCCTCTTGTCAAACAACAATACACTTGATAAGACAAAAAAACAATTTTTCAGCCAATTACAAAAATAAAACAGCACCTTAGCTTTCTCTTTTTCCCCTCATACTTTTAGCTGTCTATTTTGAATAAGTTCATATAATTTATCAACGTTTGAATAAGTTTTTAACCAAGTGGTTGGATGATCAAGTAATTGACTAACTAGTTCTAAGTGATGCAACAATGACCATTTCTTTAATACGCATAACCCAGGAAATTTTTTTTGTTGATACAAAGCTATTAATTCTAGCAATCCCGTTGTGATCAGTAATTGATCATGATTTCTCAATACCCATTTCTTCATTTTTTCAGCAGCTTCAAAAAATTTTAAAGCTTGATCTTTTGCGGAGTCATTAGAATCTGAAACAAAATGTTTTACCCTTACATTGCCATACGCATCTATGTAGGTGATATGTAACACCAAAGCACGACTAGGAAAACCTTTGTCAAAATAGTGACTACCCTCAATTGTAAAATCTGAAAATCCGCTATATCCATCTTCTTTAAAAAATAGATAATCGTCACTAAAAAAATCATCATTTTTTTCACTGTAAGCTTCTATATATTTTCTTGAGTGAAAAGCATCTTTAATTATAATCTTATTTTCCGATAGTCCTATCCTAAACCGACTATGATCTGGTAATAAAAAATACGCCTCTGTTTGTCTCAGTTCTTTCCAGATTTTAGGATCACGTGGCTGATGCTGACCATCGAATATAATAAACTTAGGAGGGTCTTTGATGATCTGTTCATAGTTATCAGGAGTTAAGATCAACGCATTTTCAATGGTACTATTCTCTACCAATGTCCATGTATGTATGCGTTCCTCAAAAAGTTTGAATTGTCCAACTTGAGGATTGTCAATAAGAATTAACGGATGACTGACTTTTTGAAATAACTCGACAGTGTTTTTTAAAGTCGCAGAATCTCTTACGGGCTCAATCACAGGAGAAATTTTTTTGATAAAAGATTTCGTTGAATTCCTTCTTTTAAAGCTAATAAATCAAATTTTTTTCCTCTTAAATATGGATAATACATACTTACTCACTCCAATGGCTCTGTTGGTAGACGACGGACCTGTTGTTTTTGTCGTAAGAGCATATACTCTTGTTGTAATGCCTGGACTTCTTCTTTCAAATCATGAATGGCTTTATTTTCAGTTTCCTCAATAAATCGTTCGTAATATCTTTCCTTTGAGAACGGATCTTGCGTATCCGCTCGTTTTTTCAATTCTTTGTATAGTTGTTCAGTTGAGAAATACTTGACACCACGCTCCATTTGCTTAGCTTTTCGCACTTCTCTAAATAAAGATGCCATGAAGCGATTGGTCAAAGCTTCTTCTGTCACTCCTAAATTTCTTTTCATTGCTTTTTTTTCGATAACAAAGGTACCTGAAACCGGCATGTCTTCTTCTTGGGAATAGGGACGATAAACTAAAACGCCAATTTCAGTTGGAATTTCAGGTTTAACTTCTTCATAAAGAGCTCTAGGAAAAACAAAGTAATTATAATGACCAACAAAGGATAATTTCGCCGTTGAACGAAAATCTGCTTTAGTTACTTTTAGCTCATAGCAACGCCATTCTCTTTTTCCATCAAATTTTGTGATACAGCTAAGTGTATCAACAATCCCTTGATCTTCAGGCATGGTGACCTCTTCGACAACAATCCCTCCTTGTTCAATACAATATTGATAAAGAGAAGCTTCCATCTCAATCGTTAAAGGAGTTTTCAACTACTCCACCTCCGAACATATTTTCGCTTTTTTATTTTACCCTAGATTAAAGAAAAAAGCGATGGAAACTTATTTCTTAATAAATTTATAAAGTAGCTGAAATTATTCTCTTCTTCAATAAGAAAAAACAAAATATATAATTCTCAAATAGCCACATAAGTTTATCTTATTAAAACATAAAAAACACTGACTTCCAAAAGTTAGATCCTGTTTAACTTTTGAGAAGCCAGTACAAAATATCTATTTTTCTTATAAATGGTCAGATAGTTCTTTTTTAATAGTTAAGCTTTATTTTTTACCTATATTATGACTGATAGCTAGAGGGCAAACAAAATTTTTGATTTTCTTCAAATCGTTCCCCTATTTGGAAAAGAAGATCCTCTCGGCCTCTTGCAGCCATAAACTGGATTCCTAAAGGCAAATTGTTTTGCCCGATATAGGTCGGTAAACTGATGGCTGGCTGACCAGTCAAATTTGCCAATTGGGTGTAAGGTGTGATTTTTAGACTTTCTTCAAACATCTCGGAAATGACTTCTAAGCTTTCTTTTTCATTCAATTTGTCGATATTCGCCATTTTTTCACGAATAGTGTCACTTTGAAGATCCGCTGTGATGACAGGCGCAGTAAAAGCTGTAGTAGGAGACAGGAAGAGATCTACTGATTGAAAAAGCTCTTCCATGGTCACAGCAGCATGATACCATATATGAAGTAAGTGGATATAGGACGAAGCGACGACTTTCTTTCCATACTCTAACAGCACCCAAGAGATTGGTTCAAGGTCTGTTTTTTCTAATGAACGACCTAAATTTGTTTCGATTGAGTGGATCATCGCAGCTGTTTCTGCACCGTTCATTTGGTAATAGGATTGGATCAGTTCTCTACCATTTAGTGGATAGCTGATTTCAATGAGTTCATGACCATCTTTTTCTAAAAACGTCACTGCTTCTCTTACAGACTGTTTCGCTTCTTCGCTAATTTTTGTACAAACAGGTGATTCAGTACATACAGCTATTTTTAATCGCTTTTTTTGTTTATGAGATTGCCACTCTGCAGGTGAAACTTGATAAGGAGCTCCTGAATGGACGCCACGTAGCCCCATAAATAAAGCCTTAGTATCACGCATTGAAACGGTCAAGCCGAAATCAATGGCTGCACCTTGCCAACCTCGCCAGGCTTGAGGTCCAACAGGCATCGTACCACGCGAAGGTTTTAACCCAATCAATCCACAAAATGAAGCTGGAATTCGAATAGAGCCTCCCCCATCGCTTGCTCCTGCAATAGGAACAATCCCTGAAGCGACGATAGCTGCATCCCCACCGCTTGATCCACCAGGTGAATGAGCAAGATTCCAAGGATTTCTAGCTGGACCATAAATTTGTGGGTCTGTAATATTTTTAAAGCCAAATTCAGGAGAATTGGTTTGCCCCAGAGGAATTAAACCAATTGATTCCGCTTGCGAAACAAAATTTGAATTTCTGGAAGCGCGATGTGTCTGGAAAATTTTTGAACCAGATGATGCTATCCATCCTTTTTTTCTTGTCCTAACATTTTTAAAGGAAATGGCAATCCCCCAAGCGGCTGCATGCTTGCTGAGGTATTTTTATAGGTCTGGATCGCTTGTTTTGGCTCAAATGTCACAAACGCATTTAACTCAGGATTCATTTGAGTTACTTTTTTTGTGATATCGTCAAGCAATTCTTCATAACTAAAAATTTTCTTTCTTAAACCATTGACTAGATCAATTCCGTCTTTCAATCCTACTCCTCCTTCTATTTTTGTTATTTTCTCATATTTTTTTCAAGCAAACAAAGAAAACGTTCACTTATTCAAAAAAATAATTTTATGAACGCAGGTATAATTCCTGTTAATATTTTAATGAACAAAAAAGCTAAGGCATAGACAGATATCTATAGAAATTGAATTCCTATATATCTAGTGCCTACCTTAGCTAGTTAAGTCGATAATCTATAGTGTTTTTAGTTTCCCTCTGAAATCATCAATTGTCTGATAGCCTTTTTCTTTTATGATTAATTCCAGTTCTTGAGAAATACGGTCAAAAATAGTAGGACCTTCTTTATGAAGCTCGGTCCCAATTTGTAGCATGGTAGCACCACATAAAAGATGTTCAAAAGCATCCTGTCCATTACGGATACCACCAGTTCCAATGATTTTGATTTCAGGATTCAAACGTGTATAAAAAGCACGAACATTCGCCAAAGCAGTCGGTTTCACATATTCACCGCCCAGTCCTCCAAATCCTTCTTCTGGTTTAATTACCACGCGTTCACTTTGCGGATCAATATACAGTCCATTTCCAATACTATTGATAGAATTGACGTATGTTAAAAGAAACTGATTTAAGATTTCTGCCATTTGGTCAAAATGAGCTAAGTCAAAATAAGGTGGTAGTTTTATTCCTAACGGTTTAGTGAAATGAGAAAAAACTTGCTTCAGTAATTCAAATGTTGCATCGAAATCATAAGCTAACTGTGGTTTACCTGGGACATTTGGACAAGAAAGATTGAGTTCGGTAATTCCTTGAAAATCACTATTTTCAATCATACACAACATCTCTAAATTTTCAGTTGCGCTCATACCCGCAATGGAGAAAAATAGCGGCTGTTTGTTGGATGGTTGTTTTTCATAGTTTTGCGCATAATCGAGATAATATTTAAATCCTAGATTGGGTAAGCCCATAGAATTGATACTGCCAAGAGGCACATCGTAATAACGTGGTTCAGGATTACCAGATCGCTCGTTGATAGTACAACTTTTCGTAATGAAGGCACCAGCTTTTGATCGTGCTAACTCTTCCAATTCGGCAGTTGTCATGCAGTGAACACCTGAGGCATTCATAAAGGGGTTAGCAAAATTATGATTAAAAAAATCGTTTCTAAGGTCAAGACATTCTCTCCTTTGATGAATCATTTTTTCTAGTGTATCATCAAGCAAAGAAAAAGCAAATACTATTAAAACAATTAATCATCATTTTCTGTTGTTAAAACCGCTCCTGTTTGACTATTCAATTTCACCTTCATTGTTTGGTTGCCATTTTTTACTTTGACTTCCCAATAAGTCGTTCCAAGGTCTTTACTTAAATCCCAATCAGTTGTTGTTCCGCCACCTACTTGTTTTTCTGCAATTTTAGCTGCTTCTTCAATACTCAAAAGCTTAGAAATATCTAAAGCATCCTCTTTTTTCTTTTGTCCATTTTGTTCATCATGATCTAAACGTTCAGGATTTTGAGTTTGTATTTCTTCATTAACTGCATTGATTTTTGCTCCATATTCATTTTGATCGTCTACACCGTCAATTTTATAGAAGTAATTTCCCCAACTACTATCTAATTCTAAATTTGTAATTGCTACATCTGGGTATTTTTGTTTAAACAAATCAATGGCTCTTTGTGCCGAGACTTTGATATTTTTTGTTGAAATGTTATTTATCATTTGACTGCTTGAATTCGTATTAGTTGATTGTTGCATTGTACTCGATGAAGTCGTTGATTGCTGTATCACACTTGATGAAGCTGTTGATGCTGGTGTATTTTGGTTGGATTGACACCCTGCTAGTAACAGTAAAGAAAAAAGCCCACAATAAATAACGTTGGTTTTCATTATTTTCATTTCCTTTCTTAGATAAAAAAACTATTTATAGTAAGTATACCTAAGAAAAGCAAAGCTGTCATTACTTAATATTTAGAACAAATATGTAAAATAAAAGAACAAAAGGGAAATTTCCGTTTCAGACTGTAGAAAACTTATGTAAACAAGTTAATTAACTGATTAAAATTCATGAAAAAGTATCCTTTCAACCATACCCTTCTTTTAAAAGAAAGATTATGACTATTCTTAGTGACAAAGAGCCTATATTCATTTATATATTTGTGATAAAAGAAGGCAACGTTACTACATGTTCCCTTCCTTTACCATTTATTTTTCCATATTATTTAAAACAGACAAATGAATTTTTTTGTTATAAAACTTTCTCTAATATATTTTTATTTAATCGTGGAAGTTTAATTAAGTAACGGATAGATAATAATACAAAAGTGATTGAACTAATTAGTAAAGATAGAATCATTGTAGTTGGATAGGTAGATGAAACCTCAACTATAGTTCTTTTTCCTTTTCCTTTATTTCTAATAGATACTAAACCATTGTCATTTTCTATAGTGCTTTTTTTTACCATTTACTTTCACAACTGTTCCCCAATAATTAAATACAGGTAATGTGATATTTTGTTTATTTGCATCTTCTACTGTATAGACTATTTTTGAATTATAAGCTTTATGAGAGGCATTTTCCCATTGATCACCAACTTTTACTTCATGTTTCTTTAAATGATTTTTATATTTCAATGCATTCAATGGTGCACAGTCGTAAAGACCTCCCGTTCTTGAGGTTGTATAACGCGCAACGTCTTTCTTCGTCATAATTAAGCGACCTTTATACGTCTGGATTTTTTGTGAATAATTGATCTCTGTTGCTATAGTCATAGTAAAAATAAGAAGAAAGATTCCTGCAAGGCTCAACATACTTTTTTTATTGTTCGTTTTCCATTTTAAAAATATTGTGGTTAAAATCAATGAACCAAAAAGGACCTGAAATCCCAAGATTCTCCAAGGAAATTGAATTATTTGGATAGGTGTTTTTTGTAAAATTTTCCATGGAAAAAGATTCGTTGATAAAAACCAAGTAATAACTGCACAAAAATAAATAACTTTTTCTTTATTGACAAGCTTTTTTAAAAAGAAAAGTGGAAGAATCAATGAAACCACACCTATTGTTCCCATTGTAAATGTTACTAGATCATTATTTAATGCACCAATCAAACTATCAGAAATATTTAATGCTCTTTCTTGAAGGTTTGTACGAAAAGGACGATTAATTTTTTGATGTAAGATTTGTTGTAACATCGGATACCAAGCATAAGTTGTTAAAAGAATTGTCCAACCAACAGCTTTTGTCATATCTAGTATCGAACTCGAAATTTCTTTTTTATTTTTTCGCTTAGCGAAAAGAGAACCGATAAACAGAAACCCAATAACAATCACACTCATAAAAGTAGAGAGAATATGGGTATATATAAGCAAACTCATACTGATGGCTAAAGGAACAACGCAGTTCTTTCTTTCAAAAAGAAGAGTATATGTGTAATACAAGACAACTGGTATAATCGTCAACGCAATTGATTCTGAAATTGCTGAGCGCTGGTATATATCAATTAAACGGTACCCATAAAAGCTATATAGACAGCTGAATAAGAAGGCTGCATCTATTCGTTTAAAGAATTTTTGGCTATATTGATAGCTCACTAGAATTGTACAAATATTCAGGAGCCAAACATATAGAATATAACTCAAAATTAAATTATTCGTTATCCAGTAAAATATTACGGCGGGAAAGAGTGTTAGGTATGGGTAAAAAAGTTCACGCATCCGCCATAGCTATTAAATGTAGTAAAATTTATTGGACCAGAAAATACAGAAGACAAGCCTTTTATTCTAGAAAAGTGAAAAGCTATGTCCCCCGTTGTTGAGATCTTTTGTGTGTTGTTAAAAAACAAAAAAGAATAAAGACTAGCAATAACTAGTAGTAAAACAAGTAATACTGTTCTTTTGTTTATTTTCAAAACCTTTTTATGTCCCCTTTCATAAAATGCTTATTATTAATAACATCAATGATTTTAACAAATAACAGTTTTTTTTCATTTAATTTCTATCATTCTCTTAAAAAAATGGTTTCAACCATCTTGAGTAAGTGAGCGTAGAACACGAAAGATTAGTGCTATTGACTATTTGCTATATCTTCATAGTTACTAAATAATTTGACACTTCCTCATGTTACAATGTACAAGACAGAGCATTTTTCATTAGCTATGATTGATGAAAATACAGATGCTGTATTTAGTATTAGTCAAAGAATTCGCTCTACTGCTTGGAATTATACTAATCTTCCTATAGGAGCAATAGTGGTATTTACAGAGAATGTTTTTGTAATTACTGCAAAAGCAGCTGATTGGTTATTTGGGAGCAAAATGTTTAAGTACTGGCGAGGGCTACATTGGATATAAGTGGAAATGGATAGATTGAGTTATATGTTCGTGAGGTTTGGAATGATTCGCAAACTGTTTTTATTGAAACACAACATAAAACAATGTAAGGAATAATATTGAAAAAGTTTTTCTATGTTTTAGAAGTAGAAGTAATAACTTTTAGTAATACCTTATCTTGTTATCTTGAGCATCCTTTTAACTACTTTCTTTGCTGTTCTATTTATGAAAGCAAAGAAAATTTTTCACACACTAGAAAAAATACAACAAAGCCCAAAGAACTACGTGATGTTCTCTGAACTTTGTTGTAAGAATAATCATCCGATTCGATGCATTGGAATTGCGTTGTTACCTGGTTGTACTAATAAATACTGAATGACATCAATATTACTTGATTCAAAGGAAGCTGCACAAGCTTGTAAATACAGATCCCACATACGGTAAAAGGAATCCCCCATTGTTTCTGTTACCTTCTCTTGCACTGCGTGGAAATTATGCGTCCAATGCTCCAAAGTTAATTGATAATCACGTCGCAAACTTTCTAAATCAATCAGCTGCAAATCATTTTTAGTAATATTATCGACGATTTCTGTAACACCTGGTACGTATCCTCCGGGGAAAATATATTGATTGATCCAAGCGTTGGTAGCCCCACCTTGCTGACGACTAATTCCATGGATTAGAGCAGTACCTTTAGGTTTTAACAATTGCTTAATCACATTGAAGTATCCTTCTAAATTCTCTGAACCAACATGTTCGAACATTCCCACGCTAGTGATATGGTCAAATGTTTCATCCTTTAACTCACGATAATCCATCAACAGGACACGACACTTATCTTCAAGGTGTTCTTCTTTGATTTTATTGTTGATATGATGATACTGTTCTTCACTCAACGTAATACCAGTGGCTACTACATTATATTCTTTAGCAGCTGTAAACATCAAGGTTCCCCAGCCACAGCCGATATCTAGTAGCGTATCATTTTCTTTGATAAATAACTTATCTAAAAATATGATGAACTTTGTTGATCTGTGCTTGTTCCAATGTATCTTCAGGCGTTTTAAAATAAGCGCACGAGTAAGTCAATGTTGGGTCTAGCCACATTTCATAAAAATCATTTCCTAAATCGTAATGTGCATGGATATCTTCTTTGTTTTGTTTTTTAGTATGTTTTTCTTTTTTAGGAAGCCACTTCAAATAGTTTTTACTTCTTAAAAAACTATTTGCTTGCTGATAAACATCATTAATTAACGCTTGGATACTGCCTTCAATCTCGATTCGACGATCCATATAAGCTTCACCTAAAGCAAGAGATGCGTTGTTTGTGATTTCTTTCATAGGTATTTCTTCATGGATTTTGACTTTGACTTGAGGAGGATTTTCAGTATCTCCATAGCGTTTTGTCGTACCATCCCAATAAGTAACTTCAACTGGAAGTGAGAAAGAATGTGAAAATAGTTGATTGTATAGTGTTTTCTCAAAAACTACATTCTAACGTTAATACTAATATTTAAAAGAATCAACTCAGAAGGTTTTTTTTCAGAAAAAAATCTGCTAAATGTCAAATTTTCATTTTTTTATATTTATTTTCTTCTCTTCTTGTTCATCTTTGAACCCATTTTCGTTCTTTTGACGAGCCTACACCAATCACCAACTGATTGGTGTAATAAACGGTTACCGGTAGAGAAGTCATCAAAAGACTAAATTTTGTGTTTCTTGTCAAAATTTATGAATTCCTTCTTGTTTCTTGAAGTTAAACACTTCTACCCCAGGATCGAAAATAGTTCATTTAATTCATCGTTTGAAAAAAAGGATTTCTTCGTTTTGACCATGATATATAATTTTTTGCCAATCCAGAATTGCCCCTGTGCCTTTTCCAGAAGGCACGAGTAACTTACCATTTTGTAGAATGGCTTTATTCTGTACGATATCTTCATGATAGTATCGGTTAGAAGCAGAAATATCTCCTGGAAAAGTGAAGATATCTTGACTCGCAAACTGTAGGTTAAGGGCTCGACCGACACCTTATTCAAACATCCCTCCTAGCCAGACAATCAATTCCTTATTCTGACAAAACTTCATGATTGCTAAAGCTTCAGTGATCTCTCCTACTCGTGGAATTTTCAGGTTGATCCCACGGCAACTCTTCAAGGCATAAGCTGTTTGGACATCTTTTAGTGTACGTATATTTTCATCTAAACAGAGAGGCGTTTTTATTTGTTTCTGTAAATGGGCATGATCGATAAAATCACGTTGATCAAATGGCTGTTCGATCATCGCTAAATTTAGCTGATCCATTTCCAAAAAAGTTGGTAGATCTTTCAATGTATAGGCGGAATTTGCATCCGCCATCAAAAGTAAATCAGGGAACTCTTTACGTATTAAAGTTAGTGGTTGAATATCAAAACCAGGTTTTATCTTTAACTTCAATCGTTTATATCCTTGCTTCACATAATAATGTGCTTGCTGTAAAAGTTTTGCATGAGTATCTTGGATCCCTAGGCTAATGCCAACTGAAAGTTTTGTCTGTTTCCCACCCAATAATTCTTTTAGACTACATCCATTTCTCTTTGCATAAAGATCCCAAACAGCTGTTTCTAATGCCGATTTTGCTATAAAATTCCCCTGAACTACACTGAAAAGACCATGTACTTGAAAAGGATGATCAATCTTTTGTGATAAGAGCAAAGGAACTAACTCCTTTTTGATTATCAAGCGGCTCATATCGATCGTTTCTTCAATATAGTTCGCTTCATGAAAAGAAACAAGTTCCCCAACCCCCTGATTTCCCAATTCATCTTCAATCAGCAGTAAATCAAACATTTTCTCCGCCAGTATGCCATAACTGGTTTTAAAGGGTTTTACCAAAGGAAGTTTCAATTGAATTTGCCTGATTTTCGTTATTTGCATCCGTTTTTTCTACCTCCCTCATCCAATCACAAACAAATGATTCTGCTATTTCTGGCTGTTCTAAATGAATACAATGTCCACTTTTGGGTACTTCTAAGTAAGAAAACAGGTTATTTTGTTTGACAATCTTCGCTCCTATCACTTGAAACTTCAGATCGTATTCTCCTACCATATAAAGGAGCGGTACTTGGATATTCCCTAAAAATGGCCAATAATTTTTTTGCTGTCCTGTTCCCATATACATCAAACTCAAAGCCAAACCAAATGATTGTTGAGACAGTCTCTCTAGACGTATTTTTTTCTTCATTGATTGAGTTAATTTTTTTTGACTATCAAATAACGGGAGTGATTCCCAGTAATCGACAAAGTGAGTCAACGGAGCGGTTAGCAGTTTTTGCGCAAGATGGTTGTCTATTTTTTGTCGCTCTTTTCTTTCGTTAGGTGACTCGATCCCTGGTGTTCCCCCTTCCATTATGACTCCTCGTATTCCTCTTGGCTGTTCGATTAGCCAGGCTAATGCCGTCCTTGCCCCCATCGAATAACCAAGTAAATAAAAATCATCTATACCTAACTGATAAACAAGCTGAGACAAATCCGTTACTAGAGAAGTAAGAGTATAACGATAAGAGTGAACGAACACATCGGATTTGCCGTGTCCAATTAAATCTATGGCTAATATATTTCGCTCTTTGTTGGAAAAAGTAAAACTATTTGAAGTACCAGTAAAACCATGCAAACAAATCAAGGTCGGTCTTTGAGGATTTCCCCATTGTATAAAATGATAGGCATAGACTACACTATTGATCTGGACTTCTCCTTCAAGTCTATCTGGTTCCGATATAATTCTATCATTTTGTACCAGCAATCCACTGGTTCCTGTTGTTCTCCTGTTATTTCGATGAGTGTCCAAGTTGAATTTTCTCTACTTTCTATGATCATTTGTTCGAATTCTGTAATCATTGTTGGCTTTTTGTATGATCCGTTGTATAAATCAGCCACTTTGTTTAATTCTAAATTTAATGGGGTTGAAAATAAAGGTTCAAAAAGTGCCTGATCTAGTTCTCTTTGCGGAAGAAAAGAAAAAATCCCCCCACCATTGTTATTAAGAACAATGATGGTTATTGAAAGACCAAATTCTTTTACTATTTGCAAGCCATTCATGTCATGAAATAATGCAAGATCACCAATTAATAAAAATAAGTGCTGTTTCTTAGACATCGCTATGCCAGCAGCAGTTGAAACAATACCGTCAATCCCATTCACTCCACGATTACCGTAAACGAAAAATTCATTTGTTGAAGACTCAGCAAAACGATCAATAAAACGTATAGCATTGCTATTAGATAAAAATAATACTTCATTTTTTTTAAGTAATTGAAAAAGCAGCCTGCTTGTATTGCTTTAGTTAAAATCAGTTGGAGATAGGACAGATTCAATTGATTGATGTGCAAACTTGCTTCTTCTTTGCCATCTTAGCAACCAATCCGATTCTGGCTGTGCATGAAGAATGGATTTTTTGGCTTCTTTTACTTTGTCGTAAAAATTTTTTATCTCTATTGATAAAAAGTAGTTACCTAAATGTAACCAGTCTTTCCACTGCGCTCTTTCATCAACTAAAACATAACAAATTTCTTTGTGTCGTTTTAAATAAAGCATTAAATTTTTTGCTATGGGCAATTGACCAAATTGCCAAATGATCTCAGGAGGTTCGATCGATTCATTGGCTAAAATCAAATCAATATGGGAAAGATAATTTTCACTTTGTTTCCCACAAGAAGCCAAGTTCGAAAGTGGATCACCGATTATTGGCCAACCCACCAATTCAGACAATTCAATCAGTTGTATAGCTTGTTCGGTCGTTAATTCTCTTCCCACGATGATCAAACCTCTTTTTATCAGCCAAGAAGAGAATTCCGGGAGTTCAAAAGATTCTTCCCTTTTGATCGTTGGTTCTTTTCGTGCATATGAACGAGTAAATGATTGGGACAAATCTGGTAATAATGGCTATCGAAAAGGTAAATTGACATGGACCGGACCACATGGTACTTTTTTTGCAGTTGACATACTTTCGCATCCATGCCAGAAGCTATATCTTTCAAAGACTTCTCCTCCTTCAGGTAATGCCATTTCAATATATTTTTTCACATGACTAGCATAAAGATTTTTCTGATCCATCGTTTGCGGTGCGCCTACTCCAAGAGATTCAGGTGGTCTATCTGCTGTTAAAACGATAAGCGGCACATGAGAGGCCTCTGCTTCGCAAATTGCCGGATAAAAATTAGCTGCTGCCGTACCGGATGTACAAATTAGCCCAACCGGTTCTTTCTTCCCTTTCGCTAGACCAATAGCGAAAAAAGCTGCAGAACGTTCATCAACATTGACGTAACAGTCGATGTCTGGATCGCGATAAACCAACAATGCAAAAGGGGTTGAACGTGATCCAGGGCTGATGACCACTTCTTTCAAGCCACCTTCTTTCAAGCCATGAATAAAAGCTAATAAATAAGTAGTTATTTCTTGTTTCGTTGTCATTCTTTTACTCCTCTAAGCATTGGTTGGAATTTTAAAGCTGTTTCTAAATACTCGGCTTCAGGTGTTGATTCAGGAACAATCCCACATCCTGCATATAAAAGTACGTTTGTCTGGCTGATGACACCAGAGCGAATACCTACCGCAAATTCACCATTATCAGTCATCAAGTCACACCACCCGATTGGTCCGCCATATAAACCACGACCAGTTGGCTCTTTATCTGCTAACCAAGTCATTGACAACTGTTTGGGTTCTCCTCCCAAGGCTGGAGAGGGGTGAAGTTCTTTTATTACTTTTGTTGGAAATGGAAGAATTGAAACATTTCCAAAAACTGTGGATTCGTATAATTCCGTAATCATAAATGGTGTTTTAGCATCAGCTAATTGATAGATCAATTCATCTTTTGTTAAACGAGTATTTAAAAATTGGATTTCCATTCCTAGTTCCCACAAAGCTAAAATAGTAAAATACATTTTTGTGTCGTTATTGCTTAAAATAGCGATTCTCTTAGACTGCTGTTGTTTATTTGCGAAAAATCGATCAAAATAGTAGGCATATTTTTGCACATCGTGATTTAATTCACTAAAAGTAAGATCTCCCTCTATTGAATATAGTGCAATTTGGTTTGGATGAAGACTTGCTTGTTGCTGCAGCCAACTCTTTGGCATCTGGTTATGGAAACTTTGGAAACTGATCAAAATCGGGCTCTCGTTTTTCTGTAAATGCATCTCGTCCTTCTTGTGCTTCATCCATTGTATAATAAAGGAGAGTTGCATCTCCAGCTAGCTGTTGGATACCAGCTAATCCGTCTGTATCTGCGTTTAATGAAGCCTTGATCATTCGTAATGCCAATGGACTCTTTTCAACATTTCTTCCGCCCATTCGATCGTCACATCTTCAATCTCCTCTAAAGGTACAACCATATATTGATCCAATTCATAGCTAAAGCTTCATTTGCTGAATATTGTTTGGTCATGAACCAAACTTCTTTTGCTTTTTTGTGGCCAACGACACGAGCTAAATAACCTGAACCATAACCACCATCAAAACTACCTACATTAGGACCAGTTTGTCCAAATTTCGCATTTTCAGCAGCTATTGTGATATCACACACAAGTTGTAAAACATTTCCACCACCAATAGACCAACCTTTAACCATTGCAATTACAGGTTTTGGTATGACACGGATCAATCGTTGCAGATCTAAAACATTTAATCGAGGAATTTGATCATCCCCCATGTATCCTCCATTTCCTCTCACTTTTTGATCCCCACCTGAACAAAAAGCTTGATCGCCAGCTCCAGTTAAAATAATCACCCCAATATCTTGTTGTTCTTGGCATATCGTAAAGGCCTTGATCATTTCAAAAACGGTTTTAGGCGTAAAAGCATTGTGCACCTGTGGTCGATTAATTGTTATTTTTGCAATTTTTCCATACTTTTCAAATAAAATTTCCTCATATCGTTTGATAATTTTCCACTCTCTCATATGATTCCTCCTCTAAATTGAACATTCTTATTATACACAAAAGAAAAAAGAAAACGTTTGTAATTTTATATTTTTTTTTAATTTCTGTTATACTATTCAAAAAGTAAAAAGGAATGAATTTAAACAATGAATTTAATTGATTATTTAAAGATTGAATCAACCTGTGTATCGAAGGAACGTGTCGAACTTTTATTACCTATCTCAGAGATCCATCATCAACCCTTTGGTTATCTTCACGGAGCAATCAACGGTGTGTTGATTGAAACGGCCTGTAGCATTGGCGCAAATGAACACTTAATCTCACCTCAGTATGCAGTAGGGTTAGATTTGCATGTCAACCATCTAAATAAGGCACAAAAAGGACAATTACGAGTAGTTGCTAAACCGATAAAGATCGGGTTAACCATTCAATTTTGGACAGCTGAAGTTTATCTAGAGGGTGAATATATAGTAGCCAATGGTTCTTGCACATTAACAGTCAGAGGATAGTTCGTGATAGTCATCAAACGCATTAACCAAAATTTCTGACTCCTGCAGTTATCGTTTGATCTGTTTCTAATTATCTATTGCTTTTTTCTAACTTTATATTTGTAAAGCAATCATTTTAATTTAAAATAATAGATAAAATCAATAAAATATTCAACAAAGTTAGGCTAAACTAATTTTATTTTTAATTCGTCGTTAACATATGTCGTTAACATATAAAGAAAATTACGTTATAATAAAAAAGTAAAACTATTAAAATAAAATAATTAACGGATGTGAATAAATGAAAAAATTTAAATCAATTACTTGGACTTACATAAAAATAGTCTTTGCTCTAACCATTTTAGGAGTAAGCATCAATATGTTCTTAGGCCCACATCATATTGCAGCAGGCGGTGTTAGTGGCTTAGGTATTCTTTTAGAATCTGCATTTGGGTTTGAACGAGCAATCGTTATTTTAGTGTTAAATCTCTTCATGTTAATATTGGCATTAATTTTTCTTGGAAAAAAAACGTTCTTCAAAGTTCTTTTTGGAAGTCTAGTCTTTCCCGTAATAATTGCTCTAGTACCTGAGACAATGGTCACACCTGATCGATTACTTTCTGTCATCTTTGGTAGCGCTATATTTGCTCTTGGCGTAGCTACTTTATACAAAAACAATTCCTCTAGTGGCGGAACAACAATTTCCTCCATTGATCTTCAAAAAATATTTTCATTTGAATACTTCGATTGGTTTATTAGTGACCGATGCCTTAGTTGTCTCTCTTAATTTATTCATTTTTGGATTTGAAGAATTTCTATATGCCATTCTCTCAATAATTATCACATCGATCGTCATGAACTATATTGAGACTGGAATGAATCGGAAAAAATCTCTGATGGTAATGAGTGAAACTTCGCTTGAAGAAATTCGTCAATGCTTAAGTACAGAAATTGGACGAGGACTCACTTTATTAGAAGCTAAAGGAGGTTATAACCGCAAATCAAAAAATGTAGCAGAGGTGATAGGAAGCGGTTTTACGTATCACCCTATTGAATGATGTAAAATCAATGTGAAATATTTATATTTAAAGAACTAGTTGTATTTTCCTTTATATGTTTATATCGCCTCTAAAGAGATCAGTAAATAATCATAGATAAAGAGGTGGGAACAAGCTTCACTCTTTTATTTTTTTCTTTCTAATTCCCACCTTCCATCTTATAATCAAATATGTATGCTATAACTTAATTACTTGGAGGTTATTGATTTGTCTGTTTACCAACGTTTTCTTGCGAACGAAAAAGTTCGTCGCATGTCTGTGCTACTATCTATTATTGTTGTTCTTTTTCTTGTAAGAAGTATGATTACAACAATTTTACTTACTTTTATTTTTCCTTATTTAATGATCCATTTAGTACAAATTATCCAACGATTCCTTAATATTCCTACTGGTATGTTAACAATTCTTGTCTATACACTTGTCGTCTACTTGATTTATCTAGCGTTTACAATTTATGTACCAGTTTTGATCCATCAAACGCTTGATATGATCCAATCTGTCGTTAATTTCTATGAACATCAGCCCAAAGATGCAGATCCTGTATTACAATATATTCATAGCTATATCGAAAGAAATGACTTCTTTGAACAACTACAAAATGGTGCATCAATTGCGTTAGGCTATCTCCAAGACATTGGAAAATTAGCCGTGGCCTTTGCGATGTCTTTTATCCTCAGTTTCTTTTTCATGATTGAAAAGAAAAAAACGATTGTCTTTTCTCGTTTATTTTTAAAAGGAGAGTTTGCTTGGTTTTTCCAAGATATCTATTATTTTGCCGATAAATTTGTGAACACATTTGGCTTAGTTTTAGAAGCACAATTCATTATTGCTTTATTAAATACTTTATTGACAACCGTTGCTTTAGCTGCTTTTGGGTTCCATCAGTTATTAAGTTTGGCGATTATGATCTTTATCTTAAGTTTGATCCCTGTAGCTGGCGTTATCGTTTCATGTGTTCCTTTATTATTTATTGCTTATTCACAAGGTGGTATTAAAGATGTTGTCTATATTTTATTAATAATTTTGATAGTCCATTTAGTCGAATCCTATGTTTTGAATCCAAAATTGATGTCTAGCAAAACAGAATTACCCATTTTCTATACATTTATTGTCCTGCTGATCAGTGAACGCTTCTTAGGAGTTTGGGGATTGATTGTGGGAATCCCGATTTTTACGTTCTTTTTAGATGTACTGAAAGTGAAAGAAATCCCCAATCACCCCCATTTACCAAAAGAATCTCGATTATAAAGGCATGATTTTTTTATTCTTTGACCATTTTATCGTTATAAAATAGTTTTTCATTGAGGAAAATTCCTTATAACAGTGTTCTGTGTCAAATAAAAGCAAATATTGCTAATTGTGAGATTGTTCTAGTTACTTGTTCATTAATAAACTGCGTACTCATCTAACCACTGAAAATAAATCCCAGAAACTAAAATAAACACCTATGAGGACCACAGCCTTCATAGGTGTTTGTTTATGCTCTTTTTAAAAACAACTATCTACTCATTTTTTTGTTTCTAAATCTTTTTAGATTAACAATTAGATATCCTACAATAGCAAAACCAATATAAGTAAAAAGTGGTTTGTTTTTTTCTGCTGTCTTTGGTAATTCTCTATTTCCCCCTGTCAAGAAATTATCATTATTTTTTTCATTCATATTTTCATTTCTACCAAAAAGAATTTTTGAGTCGTTATTTTTTTGTTGCTTCACTTCTTTAAATAGTTCTGGCAAAAGAATACTATCTTTTGGTTTGTTTACCTTGCTTAATTGCTCATTGGTTGTTACTATTGGCTGTAATTTTTTAAAGATGACTTTATTCTTAGGTAACACTATATCTAAATGTGGTATTTCTACTCTGTCTTGTTTTTCATCAGGTAAGGATGGTTCACCCTCTGGCATTGAATTAGGATCATCTGGTGTTGGGTTAGACGTATCTCTTTTGTTGTCAGCTGTTGGATCAACTGCATCCGGTTGTTCATCTGGTAACTCAGTAAAGTCCTCTTGTGTTCCTCCTCTGCTTGATACTTCCTCGATTGTTTGCCGTTGACTATAAGGTGTAAGGTGTTGATTGTCGGACGGATATCCATCAGCAACCTTGATTGTAAACAGTGCAGGCTTTTCTAAATGGTGCTTTAAGGTAACAGAAAAAATAAAATTAGCTGTTCTTTGGTTAAATATCAGCGTACTAGGGTCAAAATCTATCGTTAAGGCAGCATCCACATTTTCAAATAAAACACTTGATTGCAGGATAGGCTGTTTATCCCCTGAATAATTAACCATTGCTTTCACAGTAATCGTTTCACCTACAGCTAGTTTCATAACGCCTGAATTTGTGGTAGAAAATTCATCTTGTAGCGTGATACGATTTACATTAGCCCAGCCAGGTTCTTTGGTTTTTGCTGTGATCAAGCTTAACTCCTCTTTATTTTTTACTTGAGTAGCTTCTGCAGGCATGGATATTACCGTTAGAGTGATAGCAGCTACCAACATTTTTAAATAATTCACTTTATATCTCCCCGTTTCTTACACTTTTTATTTGTAATACATAAGATAATATAAATAATTAAGAAATTATTACTGTTTTTTTGTACAAAACAATCAATAATTTAGTAAAATGGCGAATGGAAAAACCAATCGGAGGAATGATATGCAAACGCAAGAAGCAATAAAAAAGTATTTGTTAAAGAAAAAAAGTGTCACAAAACTTGATATTTTTCTTTTTCTATCGGAACACCAATTCTTCATCACGATCCACTATCTCGCTGACTATTTCAATATGTCTAATTCAAATTTTTTACTGTATATCCAAGAACTTGAACAAGACTTTGAAACACTTGATTTAATGGATATTTCTCTAATCAAGCAAAAAAAATTCATCCAATTGGATTTAGGTGAGATGGACATTGCGAAATGCTATTATAGATTGTTTGGTAACTATTGTTTAGAATCAACCAATTTTCAGATTTTAACGGCTTTATTAGAACCTTCTGGTACTTCGATGATCAGTATCAGCCAAATGACAAATTATAGCCCTTCCTATCTCTATACAAAAATGAAATCAGTGAATCAATTCCTCAGACTCTATGGGATTGCCTTTAAATTTTCAAGTAAAGGAAAACAAATCATTTCTGGAACAGAAGTACAGATTCAATACTGTTTTTTAGACGTCTATTGGAACATTTTTTCTAATACCTCTTTTCCTTATTCAAAAGAGTTAACGCACTCAATGACTTACGAATTAAGCACTTATTTTAAAAAAGAATTATTAGTAGCGCTAAGCGGATGTATGAAAGAAAAGTTATTCTTATTATTAAAAATCTGTCAAGAAAATTTTCCTGTTACCTCTTTGAAAAATATTCAAAAAGAATTTGAAGAATATGAACACATTGAATATTTCCTTGAACCTGAGTTTGATTTACTCCACGAACATTTATCAATGGGACAGGAGCAACGTTTGTTAATCAATATTTTGAGTCGTTTGGCAATCACAAAATTAGAAAGTGATGAACTCAGTATCTATCACTACCATACGTTGTTAGAGGCCAAGGTCCCATATATTGTTTATTCTAAAAAATTAATTGACGCGTTTAGCGACTATTTTCACTTAGCTATTCCAACTAATCTACAAAAATTATACGTACTTGATTTTGCTCGGAATCAACTTTTTAGTACTTTATTGCACCATGAGCAACCGAACACTCCTTTACCTACCTTTACTTTATATAAAGGAAAGAAAAATTTTGATGCATTACAAGCAGAGATTGAAACCTTTTATCTTCAATTTTTGCAAGAAAAGTGGAACGATTTTCCGAATTTGTTAGCAAAGATAAACATCCAATGGATGGTTGAAGACCTATTGCATCTATATGATCGTTTTAGATCTCAGCAATCTATTGTGATTGGGATTAACTACACAAAGGATTTTTATGTTGGTAAAGACCTTTTAGTAAAAATTGAACAGATTTTTTCATCGGAATCAGTTATTATACAAAAAAATTATATGGAGAATTGCGATATCATTGTGAGCGACTGTCCCTTAGAACACCTTTCGCCTCGCATAAAAAAATCTATTTATTAGATAATTATGTGAAACCTGAAATTTGGAAAAAAGTAGTTACACAGATCGCAGAATACTTATTTGAGTTGAAACAAGAAAATGATTATACAGATTGACACCTTTTTCTAATAATTAATAAAAGGAGTCCATTCAGGAAAATTTTCTTGTACTTACTTTGTTAATTCAAGGTTTCTATATAATTGATAGAAACTTATTTCATTTCAAACTCATATAAATAACCTCCGTTTTTAGCTAGACATTATTAAAATGACGAAAAAAACTTTGACTTTACACTTGTTATTAAATTATATTAATTATAAATAAAAAAATAATATTGGAGGTTTTTTTTATGTCATTGATTGGAAAAAAAGTAGAAGAATTTACTGCAGAGGCTTATCACAACGGTTCATTCGTAAAAGTTACCGATAAAAATTTTTCTGGTAATTGGAGTATTATTTGTTTTTATCCTGCTGATTTTACTTTTGTCTGTCCAACAGAATTGGAAGATTTACAAGAACAATATCAAACATTAAAGTCTCTTGGTGTCGAAGTATTTTCATGTTCAACTGACACTCATTTTACTCATAAAGCTTGGCATGATACTTCAGATGCCATTGTAAAATACAATACACAATGATTGGTGATCCTTCCCATCGTCTCTCTCGCCTTTTTGAAGTCTTAGATGAAGAAAATGGTTTGGCTCAAAGAGGAACCTTCATTATTGAGCCTGATGGGGTTGTACAAGCAATGGAAATCAACGCAGACGGGATCGGACGGGATGCTAGCACTTTAATTGATAAAATCAAGGCTGCTCAATACGTACGTACCCATCCAGGGGAAGTTTGTCCAGCAAAATGGAAAGAAAGTGGTGAAACATTGAAACCTAGTTTTGATCTTGTTGGAAAGATTTAGAGGGTGAAAAAATGTTAGATAACGAAACTAAGAAAAATTTAGCTCAATACTTGGAATTAATGGAAGCACCTGTTGTTTTTTCTGTTAGTACAGACGAGTCTGAAAAGTCACAACAACTACTTGACTTTATCCATGAGGTCACTGATATGTCTAAAGATATCTCAGTTGAAACTAAACCACTTACTAGAACACCTAGCTTTGAAATCAATTCTTTGGATCAAGCAAGTGGGATTGCATTTGCTGGGATTCCTTTAGGACATGAGTTTGCTTCTTTCTTGTTGGCTTTATTACAAGTAAGTGGTCGGCCTCCTAAAGTTGCTGATTCTATGGTCCAAGATATTCGATAAATAAAACAAGCACTTCATTTTGAGACGTATGTAAGTTTAACTTGCCATAATTGTCCTGATGTAGTACAAGCATTAAACATTTTAGCCGTGCTGAACCCGCTGATCTCCCATACCATGATTGAAGGCGGTATGTATCAAGAAGAAGTCAAAGAAAAACAAATCATGGCTGTTCCTACTGTCTATTTAAATGGACAAGAATTTGATAGCGGACGAATGACTATTGAACAAATCATTGAAAAGATTGCTGATCCAAGTAGCAAAAGAAATACAGTATTCCAGTCAAAAGACTTATATGATGTTTTAGTAATCGGCGGAGGTCCGGCAGCAAGCAGTGCTGCGATTTATGCTGCTAGAAAAGGAATCGATACTGGTCTTGTCGCCGATTCAATGGGTGGCCAAGTTGTTGAAACTCTAGGCATTGAAAATATGATTGGGACCCCTTACACCGAAGGTCCCCGCCTCGTGAAACAAGTAGAAGAACATATACGCTCTTATCCTGTTGATATGATCATGAATCAACAAGCAATTTCCCTAAAAAAACAACCTGATTACTTTGAAATTGAACTAAAAAGTGGCAACAAACTAAAAAAGAAAACAGCTATCATCGCTACAGGCGCACATTGGCGTTCCATCAATGTACCTGGTGAAAAGGAATTTAAAAATAAAGGTATTGCCTATTGTCCTCACTGTGATGGACCTC
The DNA here is from genome assembly GCA_015680865.1 of Enterococcus lacertideformus. Lineage (GTDB taxonomy): Bacteria > Bacillota > Bacilli > Lactobacillales > Enterococcaceae > Enterococcus_B > Enterococcus_B lacertideformus. The sequence continues at coordinate 175,486 of JADAKE010000016.1, forward strand.
TCTTTGCTGGAAAAGAAATCGCGGTTATCGGTGGTGGGAATTCTGGTGTTGAAGCAGCAATTGATTTAGCCGGTATAGCAAGGCATGTTTATATATTAGAATTTCTGCCTGAACTTAAAGCAGATAAAGTTTTACAAGATAAATTAGCTACTCTCTCAAATGTGACAATTATTTTAAATGTTCAAACAAAAGAAATAAGTGGTCATAATCAGGTAGAATCACTCACTTACCTTGATCGTTTGACAAATGAAAAGCATATTTTAGCAGTTGAGGGCATATTTATCTTGATTGGGCTTGTACCTAATACTAATTGGTTACCTGATTCACTTGAAATGAACCCTAGAGGCGAAATAATCACGGATCAACAAGGTGCTACAAATATCAAAGGCCTATTTGCTGCTGGCGATTGTACCCATAGTCCGTATAAACAAATTATCATCTCTATGGGATCCGGTGCTACCGCAGCTCTCGGAGCATTTGATTATTTGATGAGAAAATAAATAGACAACATTTATTGAAAAAAACTAAGACAGGAAGCACATCCCTCCTATCTTAGTTTTTTCTTTATTTAATAAAGTTAACTATCCTTTTCTTATATAAGCTTACTTGTGTAAGCTTATATAATGAAAGAAAAATCTACATAGGAGGATCTATGACTGAACATCGGATTTTTAAAATGAGTTTTTCAACTATTTACTCTCTCTATCTCACAAAAATAGAAAGAAAAGAGCGAACAAAAGAGGAAGTCGACGAAATCATCTACTGGCTAACCGGCTATTCTCCTGTTGATCTACAAAATCAACTTGAAAATAAAACAGATCTTCAAACTTTCTTTGCTCAAGCACCTGAATTGAATCCTAACCGTCACTTGATTACAGGACTGATCTGCGGAGTACGTGTTGAAACAATTGACGAGCCTTTGATGCGTGAAATACGTTATTTAGATAAGCTGATTGATGAACTAGCAAAAGGAAAGAAAATAGAAAAAATCCTTAGATAATAGGATCAAAAGGAGTTATCACTTGGTAAAATCATTGGTTGAATGTACAATAGAATAAAAGGAGGTTATGTTATGTATGAAATGGTGCGTAAAAATTTTCAACGTTATGCCTTTCTAAGAGTTGCTATCTACATTATTGTTGGGATTACAATTATCATAGATCCAAGAGCTATTTTTAACTTTATAGGTTATCTCCTTACAACGTACTTTGTTTTATTAGGTATTTTAAATCTTTTAGAAGCGAATAAAAACAGAAATCGCACTGGCGTTTGGGGATTTAGTTTAGTGAGCGGTATTCTCTTTCTAATTGCTGGGTTGATTGTTTTTGTATTTTCCTCAGCAATCGTATCGATTTTACCAATCATCTTAGGTTTAGTGATTGTCCTAAAAAGTATTTTTCAGTTATTCATTGGCTTAAACACGAGATCTAAAGGTTGTAGCATTTATAGTATTTTCTTATTGATTGGTGGCTTGATTTTATTATTTAATCCCTTTAAAAGTGTCATGATTTTATTCCAGCTATTTGGTGGAATTTTGATTTTTATGGGCATTTCAGAGGTTTTTAGTTATTTCAAAGTTCGAAATATATACTAGTAAGTAAAAAAAAGAGATTGTCAGTACGGATAGCTCAAAACACATGAAGGAAACTAAAAAACCTCTTTCATGTCTTGGAGCATAACTTTTCTGTCGCAATCTCTTTTTTCATGGTGGTAAACAAGAGGTCAAATTTATTTAGGATAATTTTTGTCAAATGTTCTTCAATAAAATCTTTTTTCATCGACAATAAAATAATAGATGTTATTATAATAATGAAACGAATGATCTAGAAAGGCGTGATTTATTTATGGAATTTATTGGTATTTTATGTCTTATCCTCATTGCCACTACAATTGGTTCTCATCTCTCAAGAAGATTTGGTATTCCTGCAGTTATTGGCCAATTATTAGTAGGTGTGCTATTAGGACAAGCTGGCTTGGGTTGGGTTCACCCTAATATCTTAGTACATGATTTTTCGGAGATCGGTGTGATTTTATTGATGTTTTTAGCTGGGTTAGAAAGTGATCTGTCGTTACTGAAAAAATATTTTAAACCTGGTATGTTTGTTGCTCTTTTGGGGATTCTTTTACCTGTTATTTTTGGCTGGCTAACTGGCGAAGCTCTTCAAGTAGCTAATCAATGAAGCAATCTTTTTCGGTATTATTCTTGCTGCCACGTCTGTCAGTATCTCTGTTGAAGTATTAAAAGAATTAAATGTAGTAAGAAGGATCAACTATTTTAGGTGCTTCTGTGGTGGATGATATCTTGGTGGTTTTGGTGTTAAGTTTCAGCTTATCATTTTTAACTGGTAAAGCTTCTAGTAATCTTCCACTACCTCTCCTTTTAATTGAGCAGTTAATTTATTTCTTGTTTATTTTTTTATTGGTTAAATGGATTGCACTTTTTTGTTGTCGCTAGCTGAAAAGATTTATGCTAATTCGGCCATTATTATCATGTCGATTGTGATTTGTTTGGGCATGTCTTATTTAGCAGATTTAATCGGCTTGAGTTCTGTAATTGGAGCATTTTTTGCCGGAATCGCTGTCAGTCAAACAAAAGTAAAATACGAAGTCTATCACAACGTCGAGGCACTAGGGTATGCCATCTTTATTCCAGTATTCTTTGTTAGTGTTGGGTTAGAGGTTGATTTTTCTAATTTTAGCGAACAGATTTTATTTATCTTGGTTCTTACACTTGTAGCAATCCTAACAAAACTTTTTGGTGGTTACATTGGGGCAAAGGTTTCTGGTTTTTCTACAAATAGTTCTTTGATGGTCGGTGCTGGTATGATTTCTAGAGGAGAAATGGCATTGATTATTTTACAGATCGGTCAACAAAGTCAGTTAGTTGAATCCCACTATTATTCCCCACTTGTGATCGTTATTTTGTTAAGTACGTTGGTTTCACCGTTGATTCTTAAATACTTTACGAAAAAAGTTTATATAGATTAAGAGAAACACCAAATAAACAGTGATTGTTATCAAAAGATACTTTGGGTATACTAGAGGAAAAAGGACGGCAAGAAATGAATAAAAGACTCGATTTGATTAGCGAAATGCTTGATTTGACGAACGAGATCACTTGGCTTAATAAACCAAAATTAGAACAAGCATTGCAAGGCTATTCCCTCAATGAAATCGAATTAATTGAAAAAATTGCAAAAATCCCCCATCCAAATGTGACAAAATTGGCAAATGCCAGTTACATGACACGAGGTGCGATTAGTAAACAAACCAAAAAGATGCTCAGTAAGGGCCTTATTGAAAGTTATCAAAAACCAGAAAACAAAAAAGAACGTTATTTCCGTTTAACAGCAAAAGGTCAACGATTGAATCAAGTGCATCAAGAACTTCATGATGAGTTTTTAGAAGAGAATGCTAGCGTCTTCCACCAGATTACAGACGAAGAGTTTAATACAATTTTTCGTTTTATTGGACACTTTAGAGAAAATTTAAAAAGAAAAAAAATGGACAGATAACGTGATACTAAGAAACGTTATCGTTCCAAAGTAGAGCTTGAGACAAACACCCACGAAAGACTATGACCTTCATAGGTGTTTGTCTCAAGCTCATTTTTTAGTCAAATGATCATAAGATAATAATTTTTGTTGACAAAGAAACAAAAAACACGTAAAATATTTATTGTTTACTAGGAAACAATAAATATTTAAGGAGTTTTATATGAATACATCGATCAACAAACATGCGTTAATTTTTTGCTTTACTTCAGTTTTTTTGATTGGATTAGGGTTAACCATCATCAATCCAGTGATTCCCTTTTTAGTCGCAAATTACACCAACAGTCCACAGCAGCAAGCAACAGCTGTGACACTACTTACTGCTATTTATGCTTTTTCCATGTTTTTAGCTGCGCCAATTTTAGGTGCGCTTAGTGACCGCTTCGGACGAAAAATTGTTTTGGTTAGTATCTTACTAGGATCAGCAATTGGCTATGGGCTTTTTGGCTTAGGCGGTGCTTTATGGGTACTATTTTTAAGTAGAATGATTGAAGGTCTGACTGGTGGCGAAATTTCAGCGATTTTAGCCTATTTCGCTGATATTACGCCAGCAAAAAGTCGAACGAAATATTTTGGTTGGATTAGTGCAGTAGTGGGTATTGGGACAGCTAGTGGACCTCTGATTGGTGGTACACTTGCCCATTTTGGCCCAGCGGTTCCCATTGTATGTTGCTTCTTTTCTAGCTTTGGGAAATAGTCTTTATGGTTGCTTTTTCATGCCCGAAAGTTTAGCAAAAAAATACCGATCAGCTACTCTTTCTCTGAAACAAATCAATCCTTTTCAACAACTTTTGCTAGTATTTTCAGTTCCATCAATCAAATGGTTATTAATCCCTGGTTTTCTTGTTTGGTTGCCAAATGGTTCTTTTCAGGCAATTTTTGCTCAGTTTTCGATTGATACCTTTTCTTTAAAACCAGTAATCATTGGATTTACGTTTTCTTTGATTGGCCTTATGGACATTTTTTCACAATTATTGATTATGCCAGTTTTATTACGTTATTGGCGTGATCAAAAAATCCTTACATTAGGAATTACAAGCGAAATCCTTGGTTATATTATGATTATCCTGGCTGCATTTTATGGAAACTTGATTCTCTTTATCGTCGGGATGCTCTTTTTTGGCTTTGGTGATTCACTTTTTGGTCCCGCATTTAATGGATTACTTTCAAAACAAGTCAGTCAACGAGAGCAAGGAAAAATCCAAGGTGCTTCTCAGAGTATTCAAGCTTTTGCCAAAGTAATTGGTCCCATAATCGGTGGACAATTATATGTCATCTATCATCATACAACACCAGTAATCGCTGGAGTTATACTGTTAGTACTGGCTATGCTGAGCCTCAATCATAAAAATGGATCCTACTTATGAATCAAGAGCAAATCGAAAGATTTGTTATACCAGTTATTAAAGGGACAATGTTAACTTCTGTATAAAAAAAAGCATGGGTGATTACTGTGTAGCAATCCAAAAAGTTAGACAAAAAATCTAATTTTTTGTGGCGCTCCACACAGCCATGATCACCTATGCTTTTTCACTTTTTATTGATAATTTTGATTTAGATAGAGTAACAGTTCCGGGGCACGCTTTGTTGCAGAATCTCCTTCTTCTTTGTTTTCTAACATACTGACTATCATATAGCCGTTCGTGTCAGGATTTATCGCAAAAAGGAAACTATTTTCTTGTCCTTTTTCATCTTGCTTTTCTTTGATCTCCGCCGTACCTGTTTTTGCAGCTAATGGAATTCCTAAAGTTGCTAAAGAATGTGCTGTACCATCAACGTTTTCGACTACCTCTCTTAAATCGGGTAGAATCGTTTGAACAGCTGATTCACTAATGACATTTTCTTTGGTTTTGGTTTCTTTTTCCATTACTAATCTTGGATAGACTAAATTGCCATTATTAGCAAAAACAGAGTACATCGTTGCTTGTTGGATCGGATTGACCAGTAATTCACCTTGGCCATAGCCTGTATCTGCTAGCAAAATTTCTGATTTAAAATCCTCTTTATTTGAAATTTGAGCAGGAGTCATACTGATTGGTAAGTCTAAGTCCTCGCCAAAAATAAATTTATTTAATCCTTCACGAAATGCCTTTTCGCCCATTTTCAATGTTTCTTTCGCCATATAGATATTATCTGAATAAATCAACGCATTTCTTAAGTTCACTTGTGAAACATCACTTACACGTGTCACTTGATAAGATCCCCACGAACTATCTTTTTGCCATTTCAATCCATTGATCGTCAGTACTTCATTTGGATCAAGGGTTTTATTGTCTAATCCTATCGCTGCAGTGATCATTTTAAAGGTTGAACCAGGAGCATAACCAGTAGCAAAACGACTAATAAAAGGTTGATCTTTATTCTCTGCATAAGCTTTGTAATCTTCTTGCGAGATCCCATTGGTCATTTTATTAGGATCGTAGCTTGGAGAGCTGGCTAATACTAGTAAATCGCCAGTTTTTGGTGAAGTGACAACTGTTGAACCTGCTTTTCCTCCCAAGCTGTCAAACGCAATTTTTTGAGCATCTGCATCAATCGTTAATTTGATATCTTGTCCATTTTTTACTTCTTGATCAATCAAAACGTTCTTTTCTGTTCCATCAGCATCAGTAATAATCAGCCTTCCACCGTTTGTTCCACGTAGTTCTTTATCATAAGTCCTTTCCAGTCCAGAACGTCCGATTTTTCCATTGCTACTTAGCTCAGCATTTTTCTTTATGTCTTCAGCTGAGATATCCCCGACATAACCAATCAATTGTGCAGCGGCTTCACCTAAGGGATAGGTACGTCCTTCGACTTCTTGGATAGCAGCTCCACTAGGTAAAGTCGGTGTTTGCCCATTGATGATTTTCAAAGGAACAAAATAATCTGCTTGTACCCAGCTTTGAGAAATTGCCTGATTGATTTCATCTTCCGAAAGATCAAACGCATTAGCAATCGCCTTGATGTTTGCCATTTTTTCATCGCCTTCACCTAATTTACCAGGTACGATGCCTAATTGCTTTAACTTTCCAGTAGTTGCAAGCGTTTTTCCATTTCGATCAAGGATATCGCCTCTTTTTGCTTCTTCACTAGTTAAGCTAACTTTATCAGTTCCTTTCGTTTGAGGAAAAATCAGATTGGGTTGCCAATTAATTTTGACTTCTTTTTTATTTTTCGATAATGTTCCTTTATATGAAAGATCTTTCAATTCCCCTAAACTCGTATTCATTTTTGCTTTATAAGAAAACGAATAGATATCATTATTTTTTTTGGTGATCTTTAAATCAGATACTTCTAATCCTTTTACATTTACCGATCCATAAATATTTTGATATTTTTCTAACGCTTCTTTTTCAGAAAGCTTATTCTTGACTTTTGTATCAATTTGAGTGTACGACATTGCTTTTTCATACTCTCCACTATTCAGTTGATCGATAAACTGTTGGATCGTCTTTTCGCCTTGAGAGATCACTTGTGTTTCTTGCATTTTATTATAGTAATAGTAGCCACCACCTATAACAAGAATCAATCCAACAGCACTAGTCACGTAAATACCTGTTTGTTTCTTGGGTTTCTTACGATGATTGTCACTTCGTTTCATTTTGTCCCTCCACTCTTATTCTAAACGTATTCATTTTAACACAAGAAAAGAAGCTAGAAAATAGCACAGGTGCTCATCGCTAACTTCTTTTAAAAAAGCAAACAAATTGATTATTTATCTAAAAACTGGTTGATTGCTTCTTGGTTTTTTGCAAGATCTAATTCTAACACACTACCTGAAGGAGTATAGTCATTGAAATTCCAACTACCGTATACAGGTACAGACAAAGTATCAATTTTTTTGTTATCTTTTAAGAAATCAATTCCACAATCAATCAATACACTTTCTGGTAAATTTGTCTTAATACTTCCTAGGAGTTTCCCAATTGCCTTAGGAAGTTTTAGAATAGAAGTCACATCTTTTAGTTGTTCTGAAATTGCTTTTACTACTTGTTGTTGTCTTCTGATCCGTCCAAAGTCACCTTCTTCATCTTCTCTAAACCGTGCATACTGCAAGAGAGTATTATACCGTCCATGATTTGCTTGCCCTTTTTGATATAGACACCATCAAGATCTAAATCTTTTTCGGCTTCAATTTTCACCCCGTTTGGAAATAATTCATCGACACAATCAATGAAATTTTGGAAGGTAATACTTGCATAATAAGGTGCTTCAAATTTAAAGTTTTCTTTTAGTGTCTGATTTAACAGCTCAATACCACCATAAGAATAAGCCGCATTGATTTTATCTTGCCCGTGACCAGGGATAACTACATAAGAATCCCGCATAATAGAAAGCAACTTGGCTTTTTTGGTTTTTCGATTGTATTAAGCGATCATCAATGAATCGGAACCTGCCGTTTTCATCTTTTGAACGGGCATCTGAGCCAACCAATGCCACATTGATGATATTTGGTACATTCTTAGCTTCTATCTTAGATACATCAGTCGATTGTCTCGTTGAAGAATAACCAATGATGATAACAACTGACGTTAAAAGACCTAAAACTACTTTTTGAAATATTTTCATTTTTAGATTCCTCTTTCTAAAAGAACTTCTTGCTTGAAATATAAATATTTTTTTATTACGACTATCCAATTGAGAGATTCTCAGTTATCATTTTTTAATAATTTAGATCGTTTGAATGGCAACTCAGTGATCTGTTTGTTTTTTTCTTTCTTTTGCCGAGATGAAATGTTTAAAACTAAACCTATAGCAAAGGATAAGATAAAATAACTTGTTCCTCCATAGCTGATAAATGGCAAAGGTACTCCGGTCATTGGAATCAACCCTAAAATACTTCCTATATTGATATTTGTTTGGATAAGTAACCATGTACCAATACCAATTAAGATCAGGGTTACTTGTTGATTTTTGAGTTGTGTACTTTTTTGAAAAATACGCATAAATAACATGAAAAGTAAAAACAAGATAAATAATGCGCCAATCAAGCCAAATTCTTCAGTAATGATCGAAAAGATAAAATCTGTCTCCGATTCTGGTAGATAACCTTTTTTTGTGATACTATTCCCTATTCCTCGACCAAATAGACCGCCATTATAGAGTGCATAGTAAGAGTTACTCATTTGATAACCAGCTCCATGCTCATCTAAAAATGGATTGTGGACCATTGCGATTCGACTATAGGAATGTTCAAAAAAAGAAGGAAGAAAATTGTATTTTTCTAATAACAACACCAGCCCAGCCATTAGCACTAAACAGAGAATTGCGATACCAATAATGACTAATCCTTTTTTTATAGGAATTGTAGCAGCCCAAAATATTGCTCCTGCAATAGCTAAGATCATGATCTCTCCTGCGATTTTTGGTTGAAATAATACGAGAAGTGCAACTACTCCAACAATCAATAATGGTACATGTAGTTTTTGAGGAACGGTTTCCCCATTTCTAAAAAAACGGCTCAGATAAAGAATTAGAAAAATGGTTGCTATTTCTGAAGGTTGAAACTGGACCCCGGCAATAGAGACCCATCGCTGTGCGCCATTAACCGTTACAGCAAAAATTCCAAATTTCATCATGACAAGCAACAGAACGGAAGTAATTAGCCCAATTTTTATGATTTTAGGTTTCAGCAAGAGCTGTAATCTGATCGAATAAGTTAATATGACCATTCCCCAACTCAAAATAATAAAAGACAGCTGCCGAATAAATAAACTTTTAGGATCATTACCCGTAGCTAATAAACGATAGGAACTAGCACTATAAATTTCTAAAAGACCGACAATTGATAATGCCAAATAAGGACCTAATATCAACCAGTCGATCTTTCTGTTTTTCCACATCGCATTTCTCCTTCCTTGACACAAGTTAGGTGAACACGAGCAGTTACGTATAGAATCAGTAATAGAAAATATAAGAAAAGGCCAGAAACCTTTTCGAACAAGAATTCTGACCTAGCATCATCTCATCGTCCGAGTTTTAGCACTATACAACGTAAAGAAAATTCTTAGCTATTTGAAAAAGCCTTAATCCGACAATTCCTGTTTGACTCATTGGCGTCTTTCGACGTTTCTGAGCAATAGCTTATGTTTGTATAGTAGCCTCACCTAACAAGGTTATTACTATTTTTATTTTTTACAGAGTTAATAGTAATCTTCTTCATCAATTTTATCAATTATTTGTTTTATAAAAAAACAAAATTAAATAATCTTTAATATATTTATATATTTCATTCCTATGTCTGATAGGTTGCTATTTTTTTATGACTATTTTTTTGTTTATTTTTCAATTTCATTTTCACTTTTCGGAATAAATTATAAGTTATATTAAATTTAGGATAACGTCTTTATACTTTATTTTTTATTTAAAAAAGCTTTATTACCCACACTGTAGCATGAAAATTATGATTTTTTTGGTTAGCTGAATCATTTTTCTCGTTTTTTTATATATTGAGTGTTAATATCTCTTATTTTTCTTATTATTGATTAAAAATCCTCTTCGCCACATTGATTAGCTTTAACTCAAATTAACACTTTTATCGTATTGGTTGATAAAAAAATAACTAGTCTCTCTCAAAAACAAAGGTATTGTCTGACGCCAAAGCTAAAAAAGATGTCACTTAAGATGCTACTACTTTCCCCTCGCAAAACGGACCTACGATGTATGTGCCATATTTAGATTGAACTTCGGCTCAATTTTTCTATTCGTCGACAATGAATCCAGTACTTCTAAATTATTATGAACCTTTTTTATCAAGTCATTCCTTTGCTATTCCAGTAATTTTCCATTAAAATAAGGACTTGGAATAGCTCTCACGAATCTACATTTGTTTGCATGGATGTTTGATAGTTTTTTATTATTGAAAGTTCTACAGATTAGGAAAAACCATCAATCATCCTTGCCTACACTACTGCTCCGGATCTCTCAACAGATTCATTAGGTACACAAAGTCAATCAAGGAAATAAAGGAGGAATCATATATGTCGACCCATTCTGGACAATTATTACAAGCTGTTACATCCAATGATTTTAATCTAGTAAAAAGGCTGTTAACCCAATCATATCCAACAATTGACGAGCAAAATGAAAAAAGCGAAACGCCATTATTAATTGCTGTCCATCATAATAAAATTGAACTAGCAAAACTACTCATTGACCATGGAGCCAATATCAATCAGCAAGATCAGATCCAAGATAGCCCTTATTTATATGCTGCTGCTCAAGGAAAAACTGAAATTCTTACTTATATGCTTGAAAAAAGCGAACCCGATCAAACTGTGGTCAATCGATTTGGCGGAAATGCGTTGTCCCAGCAGCAGAAAAAGGACATTTAGCAAATGTGAAACTTCTTTTAGCAGATGGTCGTGTCAATATCGATCATCAAAATAACTATGGTTATACCGCTTTGATTGAAGCCGTAGCTCTAAGAGACGGCTCTCAAGTTTATCAAAATATTATCCGTGAACTACTAGCTTATGGTGCAAATAAAGAATTACGTGATAAACAAGGAAAAACTGCCAAAGATTATGCTGAAGAATTGGGTTATACGAATATGTTAATGCAATTAACCTCATCATAATAAACTAAATAATTTCTCAAATAAAAAAGCCGATTCTCTAATCTATAAAAATAGAAAAGATGGAATCGGCTTTTTATTAAAACCCTAAACGTTAAAACCAGATCCTTCTCGTTGATCCCTCTATTGGGGGTTACTACATTTTTTGTTGCTACTAAAAAAAAACCTCATCTTCCATATTCTTACTGACATTTCTAGTAGTTGCAATAAATCCACTTGTACTTTCTTTTAAAGCTGTTTGTAAATGTGCTTCTCCACTCTGAAAGTAATTATAGTATTTTCCACTTTTGCAGTTGGATACCGATTACTTATTTTTTGAATTGAGCTCTTTTTTAAAAAGATTTTCGAATTTTTTACAGACTTTGAAATACTATTTTCTTGTTTCATACGTCCAGCTAACTTTCAATGAATACAGATATTGATCTTTGTTTACTGAGTTCTTAAATTCCAAATTACTGATATAAGGAACGAGCAATCATCTCAACTGCTCTCAAGATTTTAGATATTCAATGATTCTTTATAACCGGTTCTCTTTGCCATAAAGATCAATAAAGCATAATGATTATTTCGTTTATCTTTTACATACAAGCTTTTGGCTTCTGTCCTTGAAAATAATTATTCTACATTTATATTTTATATGGTTATTAATAATAAAAATAACTTGCTACCATTCTATCCTCATTCATTTAGCTAATCTTTAATTAAGTTTACATAATATAATTAGTTCAAAAACTATAAAATAAATTTTTAATCCCCCAGATGAGGTCTATTATTATTTGCCAATTCCTTATAAAAATCTATTTCAATCACAAAAAACGGAACAAATCCGTTTTTTTATACGAATTTGTCCCGTTTATTTTTATTTACTTAAAATAGACAGACTATCTTCTACAATTTGTTTGGGTGTTAGATGATAACGTTCATATAATACTTCCGTAGGTATATTATCGGTAAATTCTTTTTTAGCTCCAAAACAAAGGACATGCATCATGGAATCTCCGTAATAACGGCTGATTTTTTCACCAAATCCACCTGAAAGACTCCCATCTTCCAAGGTGATGACTAGTTGATGGTCTTTTTTTAGTTTCTTTAAAGTTGTCTGATCTAGCTCAGTAATTGTGCCTGGGTTTATCAAGGTTACATCAATCCCTATATGAGCAAATGCTTCCATGGTTTCTTTCCCTAATTGTAAAAATCCACCTAATGCAATGATTGCCACTTGACTACCTTTAGATAAAAGTTGGTAGTTTGCTATCCGATAGTCCTTTGCGATTGCTTCTCCTGAGGTCACACCATGAGCGGGTATTCTGATAGCTACAGAATATTCACTTTGTGTCAGCGACCAGTCAAGCATCGAAAGTAAATCTTCTTTAGTAGCAGGAGCAAGATATTTAATATTTGGAATACTTGAAAGAAAGGGATATCAAAAGTACCTTGATGCGTATGATCACTTCCTGAGATGCTTGCACCACCGATCAATATAACTGCTGGATTTTCGTTGATGGCTAAATCATGAGACAATTGATCATAAGCACGTTGTAAGAATACACTTGAATGAAAAACGACTGGTCGAATACCTCGAGAAGCGAGTCCCGAAGCAAATGTGATTGAATGCTGTTCCGCTATTCCTACATCAAAGTAATTCTCTGGGTGTTTTTGCTGATACTCTTTCAAACCAAACATGCCTGGTATTGCTGCATTTATCGTTACGATAGGTGTTTCGCTCGCTTTTGTTTTTTCATTGAGGTAATTTATGATGAGTTGATTGTACGTTTCACCTGATGAAACATGTTTCACTTCGCCTGTTTCTATGTCAAATGGAACATGCCAATGGTACTTCATCTTATTTTTAATTGCTGGTTTATAGCCATGCCCTTTTTCGGTATGGACATGTACAACGATGGGATGATCTATATCTTTGATTTCTTGAAAAAGCTGGATCAGAGTTGACAAATCATTACCATCAGCTACATAACGGTAATCAAATCCCATCGCTTTGAATAAATTATTTTCACTCATCCCATTACTTTTGCGAAGCTCTGCTAAATGCCGAGGTAGACTTCCTTGGTTTTCATCAATTGACATTTCATTATCATTCACTAAAATAATCAGATTAGAAGTTAAATTTCCTCCGTTATTCAACCCTTCAAAAGCTAAGCCTCCAGTAAGCGAACCGTCACCAATAAACGCAAGGATGTTTCCCTTTTCTTGCTTCAAGTTACGTGCTTTAGCAAGCCCAACCGCTAAACTGATTGATGTAGAAGTATGCCCAACGGTAAAAAAATCATGGATGCTTTCATGTTGGTTTGAATAACCGCTTACCTCATGATAATGTTCTTTTTCAAATCCATTTTTGCGTCCTGTCAATAACTTATGCCCATAAGATTGGTGAGAAACATCCCAAACGATTTTATCCTTTGGAGAATCAAACACATAGTGAAAAGCAATTGTTAATTCGAGCACACCAAGGTTAGGTCCAACATGTCCTCCGATCGCACTGTTTTTTTCTAAAATTTTTTGTCGCATTTCTGTAGCTAATGTTGCCATTTCTTCAGCGGTGAGCCGCTTGACATCTGCTTTTTCATTTATGGATAGCAACACTATCCATAAATAAAAAATCTTTGACTTAAACCGCAATATTTGTGCAAATTTAGTCGTATCTTATAATTTACGAGCAAAAAATGATACGATTAAAACTAAAATGATTGCACCGATCAATGATGGAACGATCGCCATACCACCAATAACTGGTCCCCATGTGCCAAGTAAAGCTTGGCCGATTGCAGAACCAACTAACCCAGCGATGACATTTGCAATGATCCCCATTGAAGAACCTTTATTTGTGATTGCTCCTGCAATTGCTCCAATAATACCACCAACGATTAATGACCAAATAAATCCCATTTTATATTCCTCCTAATTTCTTCTACTTGATTAAAGTTTACTGTACACGTGGCTCTGCGTTTTCTTTGACTTTTTGTGTGCCTTTATTTACGGCAGCTTTTGCTTTGTCTGTTTGTTTTGAAGCAAATTGTCCAGTCGTTTTAGCAGCACCCGTCACTTTGTCTTGAACAGTTTCTTGATCTTTTTCATATTCTTCTTGTGTTTTGATATCTACTACATTTACATTGACTTCAATTACATCTAAATGTGTCATTTCATTTACTTCACGACTGATCAAGTCTTTGATTTGATCGTAGATATTTTCAATATCTTTCCCATATTCAACAACAACATCGAGATCAACTGCTACTTGTTTTTTACCAACTTCTGCATTAATTCCTGCAGTCACGTTGTCTGTATTCACTAATTTTTCTGCAATATTTGAGAAAAAGCCTCCATCCAGAGTCAATAAACCATCAACATCTTTTAAAGCATAACCAATGATTTTTTGAATCACTTTATCTTCATAAGTTAGTTCGCCTTTTGAGATGTGGTTGTGCTCTGTAGTCATTGTGTTTGTGTTTTTGATTCCTTTGTTTTCCATATTCATTTCCTCCTAAGATTTAAAAAATCGATCGAAAAGTTTGGTTTCTTTCAAATAAAAGCCAATTCCTACACCAATAGCAGTCATAATCAATATGAGAAGCGTTTTGAAAAAACCGACTGTTATCCATAGAATAGCTAATAATAACCCAAGTCCCCCGAAGATAATAGGGAGCTTGTATGCAGAAAATAACTCTTTCATGATTTGGCCCTCCTATTCCACTCGAGAATGCTTGTAAGAAGGACATTTTTTCAAAAATGTGTATTTTTCAAGCAAAAGTGCGTATTAATAAAGAAATATCTATTTATTATTTTACTTTTTCTTCAAAATTTTTCACTAGCTTTTTTAGATATCTCGTAGAAATTAAGCACTTCTCGCCATTAATCATAGTGATAACTCGCTCTTTGCGATTGATTTCTTTGATATTTGTTAGATTAACTACAAAAGACTGATGGCAACGGCAAAAAGAATCATTCAGCTGTTCAACTTCTTTGATCTTTCCTACAAATTCAATCATCCGATTATCTAAATGAACAATTAATTTATGCGGTGTATGACTAGATTCAAAATATAAAATTTCATCTACATATAATTTGATGTCTGTCGGGCCACTCTTTATCCAAATATGCGGTCTTGTTTCTAACGTCGTGTTTAAGTATCGTTTAAGTGCAATATCAATACAATCAATGACTTTTTTTTGAAGTGTCTCTATATTATCTTTAACGATATAATCTAATGCTTCAACTTTATATATAAAGGTTAAATAGGCCAAATCAGCATAGCTAGTCACAAAAATAATTTTTGCAGTAGGATCATATTCTCTAATTTTTTTACCTAATTCGATACCATTTAAGGTTGAATTTAAATCAATATCTAAAAAATAGATCCCTTCCGTTTTATTTTCTGAGATATAAGATAAAATAGTCATGGGATCTTCCGTAGAAAATTGAAAACGAACGTCGTATTCTTTCATTAAAAGGTAATTTAAAAGGTAATTTTTTATGATTTTTGTCAGGTTATTTCGATACACTAATTCATCATCACATACAAATATTTTCAGCACAGTCAACCCCTCTTTTCGTGAATCGTAATAATTTGTATAAATTGTTCATTCTCTATTTTTGTTTCTAAGAAGACATTTTCATTGGATTGTACCAATTCATCTAGATTAGTCAATCCTAATCCTTGATTGCCTTCTTTCGTTGTAAAATGGTTTTTTTTAATTCATGCAATTTAGGGATATTGGGTTTACATTTATTGATCAAAACAAAAGTATGACTATTTTCTTGTTTTAAAACGATTAATTCAATTTTAGGATTCTTAATTAAAATAGACTCTTCAATTGCGTTATCTAGAATAATCCCTAACATGCGTACTAATTTGATTGGAGAAAGGTCGATTTTCGTAATTTTTTCGGGAATCATTACCTTTATTTCAATACCATTTTGATTGGCAACATACAGTTTGCTTAAAATAATACTTTTTAGTTCTTTGATTTTAAGGTTGGTTATGGAATTGAGTTGGAGGTTGTTTTCATTGAAGATCGTTTTTGTCGCTTTGATGCTCTCGTAGAAGTAATGCTTCAGTCCTTGTATATCATCTGTTTGGATGTAGTCTTCTAAAGAAATCAAGATATTTTTATAATCATGTTTGAATTTCAATAGTTCTGTATAGTTCTTTTCAATTTGTTCGCTATATTCAATTAAATAATTCATTTCTTTTTGTTGCTCTCTTGTTTCAAATTCTTTCTTTTTGATGAATAACAGCGTAAAAAATATCAGTGTAGACATTACCCCGTAGACAACCATTACGATTTCATTTGCCGTATGGACACAATCAATTAAAATAGAAAAACGTTCTGTACAGATGAAAGTAAAATAAATAATGGTTGTAAAAGAAAAAACATAAGTAGCAATTATTAAACGTTCTTTATCGTAAATAATCTTTTTTAAAACAAGCTTCTTCACATAATAAGTAATCAGCCAAAAATAAAGTGTACCTAGGACACCTATCAAAAAAGAATTTATCTTCAAACCAAATACGTCATAAAGATAAACAGCAGTATTATCAGTAAAAATATAGATAAATAACGTGAGCGAAGGATAAAAAAATGAGTGGTAGATATTTCGTCTAATCAAATAAGTAAACAAACATAATGTTCCCCATAATAAAATAGTAGTAGCAATATCGATATATTTATATAAAATTAATGTAACAATTATACTGACTAAATAAAACAATAAATACTTTTTATTTCGAAAAAAATTTCCTAAGTAACTAACTGCTAGAACAATACTACTCGATTGTACAAGTAAAACTGTAATTAAACCTAGATTCATATTAAGATCTACCAATAACTTTATCTACACAATCTATGAAAAGAAGAAAAAAAATTTTTAATCTATGAACTTTATTTTTCCTTCGAATCCTCTTTATAAGTCAAAAACTCAAAAATTTTTTTATTTTATCAATCTTTATTTAACTGTTAACAAAACAATTCATTATTTTGTTAACAAACAGCTAGTGCTAGAATTTTTAAATGTTGGATCAACCCCTTATCTATTTTTTATAAAGGGATTGTAGCACATTTCACGAAGTTTTTGGAGAGTATACATAACATAATTTTCATCACAAAAAATTTTGCTTATCTCTTTTGAAATATTGGTAAAAAGGCAATCTTTTTACTAATTAACATGTTATAATTAAGTTAATATGATAAGTATATTATGCGACATTTTGATTTGTTTTGTTGAAATTTAATCCCACTGGCGTAACTTCAGGTTTACAAGGATGTATTAGTGGTTAGGGAATACATTGTTTAAATGAGAAATAATTGATTTTGAGTAATAGTTTAAACGCTTTAAAATATGATATGGACTCGTTAGAATGCCTTTTCTGAATAAGAAAAGGCATTCGTTCACTCATCTATTTATTGTTTTTCGATATTTTTTTATTGAAAAACATCAGTTATTGTGAGATAATTGGGAAAAAGTGAGGAGCTTATCTATGAAAATAAAATTATTTTTTACCCAAATTATTGGTTTTACTTTTTGTTTGATTCCCTGTATTTTAGCTATCCTACTTACGATCCAATTTATTACTAGCGATAACCAGGGAATATACGATTGGCAGACAGTTTTATTTGTACTTTCTCTTTATATGGTTCTTTTATGTGGCTTTATTCTTAGTATTTTTTTGATTCAGTTGATCCATCAATTTTTATCAAAAGAAACCTTTACAATTAAAAATCTCAGAATAGCCAATCGTATTCGTCACTGCCTCTTCATTATAACGATTCTTGTATTAGGTATTTTCCCTAAATTTTATCAGATGGCCGATTCAAGTGATGCTCCTGGCATTTTATTATTTGCTCTCGTCCTTTTATTCATTCCTTTATTTATTTACATCTTATCAAGTGTTTTAATTGGATTACTTAAACAAGCTATTTATTTAAAAACTAACTACGATTTAACTGTGTGAGGTGTCTGATGGCTATTATAATCAACCTAGATGTAATGCTAGCAAAACGCAAGATCAGCGTGACCGAATTAAGTGAGCGGGTAGGAATCACCATGGCAAATATTTCTATTTTAAAAAATGGCAAAGCAAAAGCCATTCGCTTTTCTACCCTTAATAAAATTTGTGAAGTATTAAATTGTCAACCTGGAGACATCATCGAATATAAAAAGAAGGAAGAATAACGTAGACTTATCACTACTTAAAATAGAGCGTAGGACAAATATTAACGTAGGGAATAATGTAAAAATTAGTAACAGTAATTTGAGACTTCTCCAATCAAAAAGCACTCAATCATTGACGATTGAGTGCTTTTATCATTTAATTAATTACACAGTTTATTTCTGTTTGTCGATTTCTTCATTGGTTTTTCTTTTTTTCCAAAAACAGATAAGCCCACCATACTCACAAGTAAAGCACCAAGCAATGAAAAAGCGGCATTTTTAGTTTCATTGGTTTTAGGTAAATTACCTTCTGGATCTGTATTTTCTGATCCTGTGGTTCCTGTTCCACCCGCTGCATTTTCACCTGTCCCATCTATTTCACTTTGTTCCACGACTTGAAAATGTTACTTCTGCCTCTTTAGAAAATCCCCCATAAGACTGATCAGCTGTTACGTTCATTTTTACCGTTTGAGAGCCAAGTTTTGACGTATCTATCACTGCTTCTGGGCCTAAGTCTACTTTGTATGAATCATTTGGTAGCACTTTCCCATTGACTTTAACTTCTTGTAATAACGATTTAAGGTCCACTTCTTTAGTATTTACGGCTATTTTAGCTTCTTTTTTAGGCATAACGTCAAGTTCCCCCGTTGGCTCAAAGCCATACTCCGTGACATTATAGTAAGCATAGTCAGTGCCATAAGTATAATTTTTTTCCTTTTCTTCCGCAACTAAATTATTTCCACTCGGCTCCGTGTGATAAACCTTGATCTGATCTCCCGCAGACACAGCTAGTGGTTCTTCATTATTAAATCGAGAAATGGCTTGTTCAATTGTCTCTGACCCACGTACTTCATATTTGTATTTACTAGTATTTTGACTGAATACTTCAATACTATAATAAACATTCTGATCGTTCTCACCCGTAACACGTTTTGAAAGACTTGCTTTGTCTTTTCCTGGTACAGAAACAATTTGTAGTTTTTTGCCTTCTTTTTTTAATGTAAAAGCACCTACTGTTTCATTATTTAGATTTTTCATGACTAATGTACTGCCCCACTTGACACTATATGGTACTTTAATTTCTTTGGTTGTTACATTATCTGAAGTAGTGAGTTTTACTTTTAATTCTTTTTCTCCAACCGTTGAAGTATCAAAGGAATCCACTGGCTCTGCTTTATACAAATCTGCATTCAATTTTTGATCATTAAACTGTACATTTTCGATCATTTGCTTGATATCTGTCTCTGTCGTATCTTGTCCTAATGTCAAGCTAGTCTTAGCAAACTTCGCTTTTAGATCAGTAATTGGCTCAATTACTGCAGCTGTCACTCGATAATAGGTATAATTTAAGCCTGCTGTATAATCTCTTACCACATCATCTTGAATCAGTAAATTATTTTTACTAGGATCTGCGTGATACACTTTTATAACAGCGCCTTGAGAAATAGGTAACGGTTGACCGTTGTTAAAGCCCGTGATCGCTTGTCCAAATGTCATGTTACCCGTCACATTATAAACAAAATTACCTGTATCTACTGTAAATCCATTTGAATCAAGTAATTGAGTAGGCAGTTCTAAGTTATTTCCACCTTCCACTACTTCAATGCGGTAGTAAATATCACGACCGAATTCATTATTGACCCAGTTCGTTAAATCAGCATCTGGATCACCTTGGGTTGCTGAAAGGTACCATTGATTGTTTTTCTTGATAAAACTATATACACCAACTGTTGCGTCATTTAACCCCTTAAGAACTATCGAATCGCCCCATTTGACCTCATAAGGAATATCGACTTCTGTTGATCCATAACCATCATTCAAATCAATTTGCAACTTGACTTCTCTTTTACCAACTGTTTTGGTATCAAAATCAGTTAATTGTTTTACCGTGTAAAGATAAGCCGATATCGCATGACCATTGACCGTTACTTCCGATAACAATTGTTTTAAATCAACGTTTTCTGCTTGTTCTGTTAAATTCAACTGTTTGTTGGCTGTAGTGCCACCTAATTCCGGCGCTGGTTCTAATCCATAGTCTGTGACTTTGTATCTAGCGGTGGCCGAACCATAAGTAAAGTCTTT
The DNA here is from genome assembly GCA_015680865.1 of Enterococcus lacertideformus. Classification (GTDB taxonomy): domain Bacteria; phylum Bacillota; class Bacilli; order Lactobacillales; family Enterococcaceae; genus Enterococcus_B; species Enterococcus_B lacertideformus. The sequence goes on from JADAKE010000016.1 coordinate 195,847, forward strand.
TTCTGCTTCATCTTGCCATAAAATAGAACTACCCTCTACTTTTTGGGGCTGATTGACAGTAATAATATCCCCCGTTTGAACGGTAACTGAATTACTGCCATTCCCAAAATTGTTCATTATTTGCTGCAATGTTGCTCGTCCTGGCATCTGTTGTGAATAAACAGAACGCCCGTCTCTAGTAATCTGAAGAGAATAATAGTCCTTTGCTTCATTTTCTGGATTGATCTTTTCATCTAATGATGAATCCAGTCCTGCACTGATTTTTAACACTTTGGCGTCACTTGAAGTACCTGCCAGTTCTTTTCCATCCAGTAATGAAAAGGCACCTGCTGATCCACCAGTACTTGATTTAACTAAGAAGCTTTCTCCCCACTTCACCGTGTAAGGCACATCAATTTCCTTAGAAACCATGCCATCCTTCGTATCAATTTTTACTCGAATATTTTGCTCGCCTACCACAGAAGTATCGAATTGACTCATTTGTGTGACCGTATACTTATCGCTTGATACTGGCGTTCCATTGATCACAATGCTATTCACTAATTTTGCCCCATCAATTGCACTGCTGTCTTCGCCTAAGACAAATTCTTGCGGTGATGACTCTGCTGTAATCGCTAGAATCGCTTCTAAGCCATGATCGGTTACTTCATATATAGGCATAATTAGAGCCAATCGTATAATATTTGGCCAGTTCATCTTCCATCAAAAGATTCTTTCCAACAGGTTCAGCATGATAAACTTTGATCACATCGCCTTTGCTGACATTAAGCGGTTGACCATCGTTGAACCCATTGATTGATTCTCGAATGGATTGATTCCCTGCGACACCATAAAAATAGGCGCTTGACCCTCCTCGTAAGACTTCAATAGAATAGTACGTATCACGACCAAACAGATTATTCACAGGAGCCTCAAGATCTGTTTCATCCACCCCTTGCGAAGCTTTGATTTGCCATTGGTCCTTATTTTTAAGCAAACTAAATGCTCCAGCAGTGGCATCATTTAGGCCTTTGATAACAAAGGTACTTCCCCATTTGACATTATAGGAAACTTCCACCTCTTTTGATGCTAGACCATCATTGGTGGTGATTTTCACCTTCATCGTGCGCTTGCCAACAGTTGTGGTATCAAAATCACTAAGGTTTTCTACCGTATAAAACGCATCATCTGCTACCGCTCCATTGATCATCACGTTTTTTACAAGATCTTTTGGATTGATCTGACTTGGATCTTCTCCTAAAACGAACTCTTTATCCGCACTTTCTGCCGACATCACTGGCGCGGGATCAAACCCATATGGTGTTACTTTATAATAAGCATATTCCGATCCGTATGTATAGTTTTGTTCTTGTTCATTGACTATCACCACTGAACCATTGGCCATTTTACTAGGATAATGAATTTTGATGATATCACCCATTTGGACAGTCACATTGTTTTGGGTATTCCCATAGGCATTCATGATTTCTTGTAGTGTTGCCCGATTTGTCACATCTTGACTATAGACAGAATTGCCATTACGTAGAAAAAGGTCAAAAGGTGAATTAGGATCCCCCACACCTTCATTTAAAGGTGACTCAATCCCTTGCTTAATCGCTAACGTTGCTGGTGCACCATTGGAGTTGCCAACATCTAACGCAAAAGCCCCTGCCGAATGACCATTAGCTGAACGTACAAGGATGGTGTTGCCCCATAATACATTGACGGTTGTGGTTCCTGATCCTTTGATCATGACATTGGAAACAGGATGTTTTGCTTGAACGGTAATCTTGATCACTTGTTTTCCTACCGATTGAAACGCAGTATTCGATGACTCACTCGATACAAATTCAAGATCATCAATTGGTACTGGTTCACCTAGCATCGTTGCCTCTTCAATATAGTTTTTAAAAGTCTTTGCTAACGTATCTGAATTTTCCACTAAAGTCATTGTACGATCTTCAATAGGCTTTAATTTTAACTGAATACCTGGATGAGGCAAGATTTTCATGGTAATTGCTTTGGTTTCTTCGCGACCATCGGCAGTCTTTACTGTTGCTTGCCAAGTATAATTCCCAGGAGTTGAAGTATCGTAGGTGTCTGCCCATTGAAGGGTATACGCCCCATCCGTCGTCACATCAAAATAATCTTTCACATCAGGCACAGCAGCGTATTGATAGATTTCACCTATCTCCTTTTTGACAGATAACAGCTCTTTGACGGTTATCTCAAACTCTACCTCTGCTGAACGCCCTGTATCATCTTTCACAAGGACTTTTACTTTCTGTTTCCCTAATTGACTAGTATCTGGTTTGTTCACCCAGTCATAAGTGACTTTTCCTCGAGTATTTTCAGCGGTGACATAATTTTCTGGTTCTGGAACACTCACTTTCTCCTCCAAGATATGTTCACCTGATTTTACGTTTGCTTTAATCTTACCGATTACACTTTCTGCAGCTGGGAACTTAAGTTTGAGTTTCCATGGTAAATAATACCTTGTTTGATATTCAACCGATAAACCATCAAGAGTGACGGACTGAAATAATATTTTAGGTATAGAAAAAGTTTCTTCTTGGGCAGGTGCTATTTTTAAGCGAGTGAACGCCACATATATCGAACCACGAGTAGTCCCATAGGAAGAATCAGGAACCATTAGCTGTACCTGCCAATTTCCGCTATCTGAAGTTACAACATCTGTTTTAAAAAGAAGTCTATCAGCAGCGTTTGCACCTGATAGTACATTTATCCCACTTGTCATCATTCTTATAAAATCACCAGCAATATTGGTGAGAAAAAATGGGTCTTCAAATGAATCCCAAAAATCTTGCGGAGAACCGACAGTGGGAACATTAGGGTTATCTCGTCGAGCACTAAAACCCATGTCTGTTACTTCATACAAAGATTGTATCTCCGGCAGAAAAGTTATCAGTTGTAGTATTAGCAAGAAATCTATTAGTAAGCTTTTCGAAGATATATTTAAGTACTTGATTACCTATTTTATATTGTGTTGTATTAGGTAAAGCCTGTTCAACACTATCAGGAATTAGTTTTGCCAATTCAAAAGTTGGGTCTTCCTCTCCCGCTCTTACCGAGGAAGTTTCTTCCTTCGCATTATTTGTTTTTGTTTTGCTTTCCTCTGTTGATTTTTCTTTTGTTTCTGCTTTTTTTTCAACTTTCGCATCTTTTGTGCTTTTTTTATTGGCTGAACTTTCTGTTGTTTCTTTTGTTTGTGTGACTTTCTTCGTTGTAGAGCTTTGGATGGTCTTCAAATTAGATACCGCTTCAACGACAGTGCCACTTGTTTGACCAAAAACTAATGCTAGAATCAACGTACTATTTAGTAGTTTTTTTGTGTTTTTCAAAGAAATCCTCCCTTATGTATGTTTATTTTCAAATGACTCTCATGAAGAACACTGTTTTTTCATTTAAAAATCACTGCCCTTCTAGTCATGATATGTTATGTTACTCGTTTATTTTTTTGATAATTTGATGTCCTCCTTTTGTTTGTTTTTTAGAAAAATATAAATAAAAATCCTACCTTCTTAAGCTTAAATGGAATCACCAGATTAGGAAACGTCATTTTTTCGTTGTATACAGATATTAATTGATAGAAATGATTTGTTAGGTAACTAACCATTTTTAACCACAACTATACGCCATAGAAAATACCTTAAAAAATCATCCATTTTTATGTCTAGCTCACTTATTAGAAAAAGCAATGACTAAAAAATTTAGCAATTAAAAAAGAAGCAATAACTTCTGCTTTAACCTCCTCGTCTTACTATCATTATGTAGACAAAAAAGACGGAAACAGTTGTCTGCCCCGTCTTTTTACTATTGTCAAGCGAGATCCTTAATTTTGTCACTCGTTATTCGTTTGTTGTTCGATGGCTGATTTGGCTTTTTCAGTTTGTTTAGAAGCAAATTGCCCAGTAGCTTTTGCGGCTTTCGTAACTTTTTCTTGGACCGTTTCACTGTTGGCTTCATATTCTTCTTTGGTTTTGATATCCACTACATCCACATTGACTTCAACGACTTTTAAGTGTGTCATGGACTGTACTTCTTTGGCGATGATTTCTTTGATTTTTTTGTAGATATCTTCAATATCTTTACCATATTCCACAACGATTTTCATATCTACAGCTACTTCTTTTTTACCGACTTCTGTGTCGATTCCAGCTGTTACATTGTCTGTATTCACTAATTTTTCAGCGACATTTGATAAAAAACCACCATCGGCTGTTAACAAACCATCCACTTTTTCTAATGCGATTCCAATGATTTTTTGGATAACTTTGTCCTCATATAGTGACATCACCACGCATTGATTTTACCTCTTCGTCAGAACTAGCAGTTCTTTCTGGTGTATCCTTTTTTTCTTTTTGTGACTCTTCTGATTTTGGTGGTGTCTGTCCAGAAGTTGGTGGTGTGTGACCAGATATTGAGGACTGGTGGTGACTTTCGTGTTTGTCTAAATGGCTTTCTTGGTCTTTTGATTTCGTATTTGTTTCATGAGCTACTTTTTCTTCTACATTAGGTACCACTGGATCTGGATGTGCCGAAACTGGTGCTGTTTTATCTTTTTCGTCATGTACACCATTTGCTTGATTTGGTACCGTTGGATCTGGATGTGCAGAAATTGGTGTATTTTTGTTATTTGTTTGATTATTTGATTGTTTGTTATCCATAGTAGTGATAACCTCCTAAGATTTATGATCAAAAATTTTGGTTTGTTTTAAATATATTCCGACAGCGACGCCGATTATAGCCATAAGGATCAGTAACAAAGTCTTGAAGAACCCTACTGTGATCAACAATACGGCTAGGATCAATCCCAGCGCGCCACAAATGATCGGAAGCTTATACATTTCAAATTCATTCATCTAATATGCCTCCTTATTGTACGCGTGCGTGTTCACCTGACTGATATTTATTGCCTGGTGCTTGATATCCTGTGTATTTTACTGATACTTTTACTGGTTCATCGATCCCAAGCACTTGTTTGATTTCCTTTTCGATTTCTTCCATCAAGGTTCCTGTTTTTCCAATCAGAGAAGAAGTTCGTTTTAGCTCACCTTTAATTGCAACAGCTACTTTATTCTTTGTTGCTTTGATGTTTACTTTTTGTGATTGGATAAATTCTTCCTCATGCAGATGTGAGCGGACCATTCCTTCAATCGCTTTTTTATCAAGTGTCAATTCGCCATTACCTTTTTTCAATAAAAACGTTCTGATTGTTTTTGGGTAAAAAATCAAAACCAATAAAGCAATAATCAGCAAAATCGATAATCCAACGGCTCCCCAAAAGATATATTGTCGCATGTAGTAATTGGTGACCGCAAAGAAACGAAAACGTTCAAGTATCATAGGTAACGGATAGACAGCATTGATTAATACACCCAACAAAAGGATGGACAAAAGCAAGAGAGAAAAAATCATACCAATAGTTTTTGTTCCTTTATTCATCGTGACACCTTCCATTCTTATTTTATAAGTTAATGGCTTCCCCACCTGTTACGCCATAAATCTGGGCTGTCACGTAGCTGGCTGTAGCTGGCTTTATTAGAAGCTAAAAAGACATATACTGGTGCTAACTCAACTGGTTGACCTGCACGTTCAAGTAAGCTTTTTTGCCCAAACTCTGGGATAGAATCTTCTGGTTGACCTTCATCTAATTGTAATGGGGTCCAGATTGGCCCAGGTGCCACCCCGTTCACACGAATACCTTTTGGTGCTAATTGTTTAGCTAAGCCAAGCGTAAAGTTCGCAATAGCTGCTTTGGTTGAAGCGTAATCTAAAAGGTGTTCACTCGGATTAGTGGCTTGAACCGAAGTCGTAGTAACAATTGCACCCCCAGCTGGGATATGCGGAACTGCTTCTTTCACGATAGCAAACATAGCAATGATATTGACCATAAACGTATCTTTGACTTGTTCCATTGGGATTTCTTCAATAGCAGGACAAGAGATTTGTTGTCCTGCATTTAAGACTAACGTATCTAAGCCACCAAGTTCTGCGACAGCTTTTTGGACAATCTCTTTTGGTGCTGCTTCATCACGAAGATCATATGTCAGTAAAACAGCTTTACGACCTTCTTTTTCAATATAAGATGCAACTTGTTTCGCATCTTCTTCTTCACCAGGGAAAAATTGCAAGGCAATGTCAGCACCTTCTCGCGCATAAGCAATTGCCGCTGCACGGCCAATCCCTGAGTCTCCTCCTGTAATTAAGACTCTACGGTTTTCGAGCTGATTCGTTCCTTTGTAGGATTCTTCCCCACAGTCAGGAACTGGTTGCATCTCTTTTTGTAAAGCAGGTGTTTCTTGATCTTGTTTAGGAAATTGCTCCGTATGATAAAGTGTTCGTGGATCGATTAATTTTGGTTCAGTCATGTTTATCCTCCTAATATTTTCTCCAGTCGTTTTTTATTTCATATAATCTTTTTTATATAAGTGGTAATCCAATGCCCCAGCACCAACGATAGAACCGGTAATAACAAACAAAAAGCCCACCCCAGAGCTTTCACCAGGCAAACCACAGGTATTCATTCCCCAGATTCCTGCCATCAACGCAGGAATGGAACTGATCAGTGCAACAGAATCAAGATATTTCATTAGATAATTAAGATGGTTGTCCATCATGCCGTTAAAAAGATCCCCAATGCTTTCTAACAAATCTCGCTAAATCAAAATCATTTTTTCTGTTTGCCTTTGCCGGAGTTGGATATCATAATGCAAACGATCATCTGATAATTCTTCTGTAAAAGACTCTGTCTGCCATAAGGTATCCAAGGTCTCCTTTTGATCACGCAAGGTATGATCGATATAAACAATTTTTCTTTCTAAGTCTGCTTGCTTGTATAGTTCTTCATTTTCCGTCGTCCTGCGTACCTCTTTGTCTAATGAATCAATTCTTTGTTTCATTTCTTTTAATTCTTTGACAAAATGGGGGTAAGTCCCTAACACAGAATAAGCAATCATTTTTTTGAAAGAGTTGATTTTTTGCACGTGTTTTTCCAACAAGCGGTCAAAAAAATTGTTTTTTTTATCTACTCAAGTGATCAAAAGTTCATCTGAAACGACAAAATAAATCGGCATCAATCTTTTTTCAGTTTTTTCTTTTTGTTCAGTTAGATTCAGTAGCACTAGGGAAATCGATTTGTTTAGAGACGTTCCCTTAAGTTCTTCGATTCTTGAGACTTCTTCAGGGTAATTCGTTCCAACGAAAATATCTTTTGGTAAACGTCCTTTCTAAAAATGGCTTTAACTAAAGAAACAATTATTTAGTTTGATGTTGCGATCTAACACGACAATCTCATTTTCCAGTGAGAAACTATGCAACTGTTGATTGTAGGCTAGGTTGAGACTCCTGCCTAAATAAGATGCCTCTAATTTAGATGTGTAGATATCCAGTATTGGATGCTCAATTTTATTCACATACTTCCCAAATTCAGTAAAGAATGGGATGATCTGAAAAAAGCTTCCTTTTGCACAGGCTCCTTTATCTCTTAAAAATGGGTCAGAAGAGTCAATTAATGCTAAAGCAATCTTTGAATCCTCTCCTACTTTTTCAATCAATGCTTCCATTGCCTGTTTGGTCATCGTGATCTCCATAAACATCATCTCCTTCAGATTTTTTGCTAAGCTCTACTCTTTCTTAGCGGGTAAATTCAGTATTCCGATTGATTCTTGCGTATAATGGATATTTGGGAAATTTTTCGACACATCGAAATGCCGTCATATTTGCATACTTATCATAGTATTTTTTCGTTGGACCTTTGAAATCTTTACTCCATGGTTTGATATGGCCAGAAAAATGGATGATTGAAGGATCTTTACGAGTTTCTTCATATTATTTTTCTCCTTCTGATGTTGGATGTTGTTTTGCTTTGGCCATGATATAACCTTGGGCATTCCATTTTGGATGTAATGGAATCCAACGATCATGTAAAATTGCATTTAACGCATCTTGGTCATGGAAACGTAATTTTTCAGGATTCTCTTCAATAAATGTTAGTACTTTTTTCGTAATATCTTGTTCCAACCACTTTTCTAGATTGATGAGCATCAACCCTGAATTGAAGTATCGAGTTGATTGCACTGGGATTTCCATTTTTTCTAATCGTTGATGGAATCCAGCGTCTTCAACTGCTGCTACAATGGCGCCATTGAATTCAAGATCCCATAATGGCGTAATATCTTTGATTGCGATCATATCACAATCCATGTATAAAAGACGTTCCACATTTTTTCCTCTGAATAATTCAGGAATAGCGATACGATAGTAAGCTGTTTCCGGAATCCGATCACTTGTTACCACATTTTCGAAAAACTTTTTATTGATCTTTAAAAATTCAACTTCGGTATTCATTCTTGAATTTTTGACTGAAAAGCGTAATAATTTTTTGCTTTCTAAATCAATGTTGTCGTCAATCACGTAAAAGCGTACAAATACCTTTGGATCACTATTTTCTAGTACTGAAACAAACAGTGCTGCTAGATGAGGTACAAATTTAGTATTACAACTTGAAACAATCGCGATTTATTTTCTTCTATTCATTTACCTCTCCTACTTTCTTTAATACGCTATGCGCTAATTTTTTTAAATATATATCCGTATACGGATGGTCTTTCATAGTTTTCATCTGGTGCTGGATGACGTTCAAAAATCAAAGACGTCTGCATATTCCATTTAGGGTCTAGTTGTGCCAATCTTCTACAAGCACCGCATTTAAAGCATCTTGATCATGATAGATAATACGATCACCATTTTCTTTTAAGTAATGGATCGTTTTTTCTGTGATGTTCTTTTCATTCCACTGATCAATATCAATCACCATTACCCCTGAATTGAAGTAATAGGCTTTCGAATCAATGCCTAAACGTTTCAATGCTTTTGTTTGTCCTGGATCAATGACTGCGCCAATCGTTTTATTTTCTAATGATTCATCATATAATTTAACGATGTCATCCAGCACTAAGATATCTGAATCAAGATAAAGTACTTTTTTGTAGTTATATTTCGTCAATATTTTAGGTAAAGAGATTCTTAAATACGCAGTAGTCGTAATATGGTCACTCACTAGAAAATCTTCATAGACATCTTTATCGACTGTTAAAAATTGAATCTCAGCATTCATCGAATGGTTTTTAATTGTTTGTCTTAGACCCTCTTTACTGTAATCAGAAATCCCGTCATCTATGGCATAAAAATAAATATGGCTGGATTTGCTAGCATTTTCCAGTACAGTGGCAATCATCACGCTTAAGTAAGGAGCGTAATTTTCATCTGAAGCAGTTACTACCGGAACGATACGATAATTTATCTCCATTAAAATCACTCCTTTTTCTAATCTTTTTCTAACCTTTTCTATATCCAGAATATGCCTCAATAAAATTTAAAGCAAAAGATATGCTTCATTTTCATTGAATAATTCATAAAAATAATTCTTTTTTATCTATTAGAAAACGCTAACTTACTCATTTTAATGGCTATTTATTCAATTTCACTTTGGTAAACTTTACCTATACATAGATTATTGATTTTAAGAATATTTTTTGAAAAAATCCAAAAATGCAAAGCATTATATTTTTATTTTATGAAATTCTCATTTAATCTTAGAGTAAGCAATAGATAAAGGGAGCGAATAATATGAAACTAGCTGCAATCGATCTAGATGGTACTTTACTCAACCGAAATGGAAAAATACCCCAACAAAATATTGAGGCACTTCAAAATTTTTACCAACATGGTGGCATTGTGACAATTGCAACAGGTAGAAACAGTATATCCGCCAAAGATGTATTTGAAGAGTTAGGAATTGGGGGTTATTTGATTTCTTCGAACGGATCTTTTGTTGCAGAAATTGATGAAAGAAAAAATCGTGAATGTGTTGAAACGTTCTAAAATTGAACTCTCAACCCTTAAACGTGCTTTTTTCTTAGCTCAAGAAGCAAAAATCTCAATCATTGCTAGTCGAGAAACACAAGATGACCAGTTGACGTTTGATGAATCCAACTTAGTGAAAGATGATCCCTACTATCAACATTTCAATTTGCAGAACCAATCTTTCGATGAAATAACTAAGTTATTGGAAGACCCTTCCGTAAGTTACTTAAAACTGGCTTTAACAGATAAAGATGAAACAAAACTGCAAAAATTACAGCAGGATTTAAAAAAAGACGGCATTGATTCAGTCTTTTCAGATCCACATTTTTTAGAAATTACCCCTAAAAATATCACGAAAGCCCATTCTCTGATTTTTTTAGCAGATTATTTAGGTATCGATCCGCATGAGATCGTGGCATTTGGTGATCAAGAAAATGATATTGCGATGCTAAAAGTTAGCGGAACCAGTATCGCCATGGGCAATGCTAAGAAACAGGTAAAAAGTATCGCAGATGAAGTAACAAAAACAAATGAAGAAGCCGGTGTTGCTTACATCATCAACAATTATTATTAGCGGATAAGGAGTGGATACAATTGTTAGTTATCGTCGATATGCAAAATCATATACTTGACCCTGATAGTAAATATTATGTCTCTGATGCAAAAAAATTGATGGAATACATCAAAAAACTACTGGAAACAGCACGGAAAAAGAATGAATATATTCTATTCACTAGAGATATCCCTGTTGAACGCAAAGGACAGGATGAAGAAAAGGAAGATTTACAAATCATTTCCGATTTGTATCCCAGAGAAAATGAAAAAGTCATAAAAAAATATTACTTTACGATGTCGCCAGAAAGTTTGCTGACGATCAAGCAAGAAGCTTTTGACCAGAAAAAAGAAAGTAAACAAATCGAAGTCGTTGGTATTGAAACGAATCTGTGTGTATTATCTAATACCATTGCTTTGCAAAGTGTATTTCCCGAAGCCGACTTTTTTATTGATTCTACCTTTGTCTCAGAAAATAAGCATGGGAAACAAGCCCTAGCCTTATTAAAAGATTTCAATGTGGAAGTAAAATAAAAAAAGATGTAAACTAGATAAGATAATAGACTGCCTGTTAGGTAGATAGCAAAAGAAAATCATAAAAAAAACCGGAATCGAATCCGATTCCGGTTTTTTTTATGATTTTCTCCATTCATTTGGCAAAAGCTCATTCAAGATTTTTTAAAATAGTAATAGTATGTAGTCATCTCTTTTAATTCTTTTAAGTACTACTACTGTTGGCGAATCTAAACCTCAATCCTCCTAAAGTAATTTAGAAACAAAATATTTTTTAGCTATTTGTTCACACTAGGGTATCCATCAGTCACTTCTAAAAAGACTGGGTATTTCTTTCTACAGAAGTTGTACTTTAGACAAGACACTTCTTTTAGACATAAAAAAATTGCCTATACCCTATATAAAGTTGTAGTGGATGAATGTTATTTTTTCCTTGTCTACATTATAGATAAAACTATTAAGATGCGTAGTTTACTTCTCTTTTTTGCTGTTATTATCTCATTCAAGCTGTAATCAAAAACTTCCCTTCATTTCTAAACATTTAAACATTTTTTGTTCATGATTGAATATTTTTGTTGCCACAAGCACCCTTCACTATTTTTATAAAAAAATACGATAGCTATCCAGCTACCGTATGGATGAGCTATTTTATGTACCCTGTAGGACTCGAACCTACGACCGGACGGTTATGAGCCGTCAGCTCTAACCAACTGAGCTAAGGGTACGAATAAGGAAAAAAATAACTCTTTTTTAACTATAGCATGCAACATCTTAAGAAACAATACTATTTTAATAGAAAGAAAAACATTACTAATGTTTTTTAAAATTTATTTATTTAAATTCCTTATTTTACTTGTGTTAATGGTATAGTCTGTAAAATAATCTTATTAAGAAAAGAAAGAAACAAGTATGCCATTTATAGCTATTCTTTTAGCTATTTTAACTTTAAGTGTCTAGTTGTACTACTCAATCATCCAACAAAAAGTTTTCTTTTCATGGGATGATTTTCAAAAAATCATTAGCTTAACTTTTTTATTTATCTTCTTACAAATTAAAAAATACGCCACGTGTTAACTGCATTTATTTGTTCATAATATCTCAATCTGTTATCCTTAAGCATTTTTTGTGAAAGTAGTTGCTTTATTTTTATATGTTCTTAATTATTTTAGGTATCAAGTCTGTCTTATTTTCTTACTTACGTATTAGTTACTTTTTATCTTAATGCTAGCTTATTGCATATTATTTGTTATGAAATCTAGAAAATGTTATCTTTTATTTGGGTTGTTTTTAGAAATATTTATTTGATTTGGAGTTTTTATATTCATGAAATCGTTGATATTCTTTTGTTCGAGATCAACTCAAATCAAACGTTTATCCTTTAAAATCAATAATAACTTTAAATGAAATGATATAGGAGTTAGTGATATGATAACGTTAAGCCGACTAATTTTTGTTATTCCTACCATTATTATTGTCCCCATTATTTGTTATCTCATCAATTGGAACAAGGAACGTCTTTTTTTAGCGTTTCTAACTTTACCTGCCATGTTTTTTTTATATAAAGTTTTAAACTATCAATATTTTGAATCTAATCAATTATTTATTACTGAGTTGATCGGGTTTATTTTATCTTTGTTTTTACCAATCGCTTATTTGGTTTATTTAAATAAAAAACATTAATCAATGAATCAGTTAGATGATGAAAGGAGCTGCCGTATGAGTATCGAAGAAGCAATTTTATTAGATACACTTCGTTGCAGATTAGATTTTTTGAGAAAAAAGAATCAGTTATCTATTCGTGAAGTTGCAGAACATATAGGGACTCCTGTTGAAAAATACGAGGAATACGAAAAAGGAGAAAAATGTCCTAGCTTATTGGAACTGATTTTTATCACAGAACTTTATGATGTCTCTATGGATTATCTGGTTGGACGCTCTGAAAAGCCAGAACGTGTAGTTTGATGTATACGTATTCAACTGAAAGTGAAGGTGAAAAACATGCGTTTATGGCACGAAGAATTGATCACTCTTCTTCCAAGACAGCAACTTTTAGGGCAACATAGAGAATGTTGTGCATTACGAGGTAACGGTTGGGAGAAAAAACACGCAACTGTCGATTATATATTTCATTATTCTCCTTATAAACTCTATCAGTATCATCACTTGGTCTTAGATGAAATGAAACAACGACACTACCTCCCTGCTGCCGATTGGTATGTCCCTGAATACCGTGGGAAAAATTGCGTAGCCTATCCTTATCTTGTTCCCATAGAGTTGACCATTCCCATTTATCCTGAACATGATGATAATTATTTAATGCTATGCCTTACAAATCTTAAACAAAAAGGGATCGAATTAAATTTTCATATTGTTTTCAACTACTTAAATTAAAAAGAGTAGATGAGTACGTTTATTTGGCAGACTTTCTTCATGTCTTTCATTAACTAAAGAAAAAAATGTAACGAGTAATATATAAAACAAAAAACTCCTCTTACAGTAAGAGGAGTTTCAATTGCTAAAATTATGCTTTAAAGATGTTAACAGCTTGAGGGCCACGTTGACCATCTTCGATATCAAAAGTCACTGCTTGACCTTCATCTAATGTTTTGAAGCCTTCACCTTGGATAGCTGAGAAATGTGCAAAAACATCATTTCCATCTTCAGCAGTGATAAATCCAAAACCTTTATCTGCATTAAACCATTTAACTGTACCATTATTCATATATATTTCCTCCTGATACGTATCAACGTACGTTTTTATTGCAATAAATATTGATAGGCAAAAGGAGTCATAAACTAAAATAGTTAGCTCAAATTACGTTTCAAAATAGATTACTTTTACAATATAGCATGATTCAAACAAAAAAACAAGATTAATCCCTCGATAATTTTGAAAAATTTTTCAATTTTAACAGAATTGGGAATAGCATAGTCAATTTCAATAATGAATAATAAAAATTCTAAAACAGCTTTTTGCATATTACCAAAGACTTTAACTTGTCATTTCAGCTCAATATTCGCTTTTTTATTTTTATAAAATCCTTAAATAGCTATTATTTTTTCTTTATGCTATAATTATAGATGGAATTTCGTTATCAACGTATAGTTGCCTTTCGTATGAACTTTAAGAAAGGAGAATGAATATGACATTCTATAACAACGACTTACAATATCGTGTGACTCTAAATACTGATTTAAATTTATTTGTTGTATTTGACAAAACGGATTCTAATCGAGTAGCTACTGGCGTCACCATTGAACAAGCAGTGCAAGAATTGAAAAAATCCGCATAGGAGTGAAACCTCAATGAACGATTGCAGCTCTAGTTCACTTTAAAAGCACCTATTCATTCAATGATAGGTGCTTTTTTCATTTTATACCTTTTTTACTTCAATTTTTTCATTGTTCTCCCTCCTTGTATTGCATTTGATTAAAAGGGAGGTTCTGTGGTAGTTTTCCTTAAAAAGGATATTGTCCATTAAATGCCAAGCTTCCCTCTTTGACAATGATCCTCCTTCAATTATCTGTTCATTCTTTTCCTTTTGCAGACGTGCTATACGGTCTATTTCTTCCTCTATTATTTTTTATCCATAATTTTCTAATACATAATGAGTGTATCATTAAAAATTCTAGGAATGAATTCAAAATTCTTTGTCAGTGTTTCCCCTCATGCTATTATCTAGGTAATGTGGGGGCTGTATAATGACGGGGACAATGATTACGATGAGTAAGTTATTATTTTGGATTCCTTTTATCGGTATTATACTTTTTTTATTCTTTTACACTAAATGGAACAAATATGATTTTCTAATGTTTATTTCTTCTTTTCCCTCTATTTATTTTATGATTAAAATTATTGAATTCTCTTATGTTCAACCGCTTCATTTATTTAATTTTTATCTTAAAGGACTTGCTGTCTCTACCATCTTCTATTCATCAATTGTATTTTTGATCATTAAAAAGAAAAAATGAGCGATTTAAGAACGAAAATAAACTACTAATTTCAAAATTTAACGGACTTATTGATTCGTTACAAAAGTGCATTGATAATACCACCAATTACGGTAGATCCAGTAAAAAAATATACTGATAAATAGTTATTTAAAAAAAATTAGTATTGGTAAAAACTTTGAGCAAAGCATTTCTTAAAGTTTTTACCAATACTAGCTCTCTTATTTCCTTCAGTAAAGGGAAGAATTGTTTTATTAAACCTTTTTCCATCAACTATTACTTTATATTCCTTTACGATATAACCAAAAAGAATAAATCGTTGGAATAAAAATAACAACTAAAATAATTGGCAACATTAAAAAACTCCAAGAAATAATTCCAGCAAACAGTAACAATATCCCTCCTCCGATAAACATTTTTGCACCAAGTCGATTCGTTTGTCGCCAATTTTGTTCACTACTCAATGTCCATGGTAATCGAATTCCCACTGTATAATTTTGTGGAACTGCCATTAAAACCATTCCGCAAAAAATAAAAACGAGACCAATAAGCATCTCTGGAGTGACTTTCATCAACCAAGTCACCTGATTACCTAACGCATAGAAAATCGTCAATGTTTGTACGAAAAGAGCAATTAATGGTACAATCCCTAAAGTTCCATAAATAATCCATAGTTTTGTGAATTTCTGTTTTGGATCATTTAAGATAAAAAAAGCCGTTATTAATTGCACACCCACTAAAATAATTGGTAAACCAATCAATGCAAATTGTTTTGAGCTCCAGCCATCTGCTTGCCAATTCATATCAAAGTGGGTAGCTACCTGATTGGGAATTTGATTCCATAAAACCGCACTTGCAACAATTGGTAAGAGAATTACAACAATTGATACTAACAATGCCTTCCAATATTTTTTCACTTAGACTCCCCTCCTTTATACTATTTCATAGAGATTAATTTAAACTTTCTCATTCTAATTCTAGCTTTTTCCCTTTTATCTGCCAACTGTTTAATGCTAATTATTAAAAAAATATGTATCTTTCTTACAAAAATGAATTAAATAGAAAAAATATTTTTATTACTCATTTATAGCACTAGATAATTATAACTATCAGTTAAAACTACCTACTAAAACACAGTTTCATTTCGTAAACTACTCATTTATCGAAATTTATGATCACTACGATCAAAGTCATTTTGTCAAGGATCCAAGTGATTATTGACAAAAACTTAGATAAAGTGAAATAAATAGGATGGTCGATTTGCTTTGGCATAATGCACATCTGAAAAAGATTCTATTTTCAATAAATGATTTTGTGAAATTTTTTAAACTTTATTATCCAAAACAAGCTCATTATTAGAAACTTTGACCGCTTCCTGATTAACTTAAGAAAGTCACGTGTTTATTTTTTTATAGAGTAAGTAAATTCCCTTCTTAATTTAGAAAAATTTACTTTCTAGTTCTGCTGTACTTTTTTGATTTCTAAAAGCAATTTTGTGAAGAATAGATAAATCCTGACTATCAATCATTTTCTTCAGCTCCTACTTAAACTATAATGGCTTTGTTTACATCCTTCAATCTCTATTGCATCCATCTTTATGTTTTGACGTCTAACAAAACTTAAATAGATCAAATAAATAATTGCTTTATTTCCAGTATTAAAAATTATAGAATAAGGTATCAATTTTACAAACCGGTTTATGTCAGCTTCCTGTAGTTTTATAGAATAACACTGATTTATTGACAAACTGTTAAGATGAGTAAAATCACTAGCAGCAACAAAACAATCTCCCACATAAACAGTAAAAAAATACTTGTGTGGCAATGCTCAATGACACTTTTTTAAGTATATCTTCTAATTTACTTATTTTTAGTTGAACTTTATGACCAAGTATTCAAGGGCAAAAAGCTTACTTCCAGCATAGGATAGATTATTGGATGAAAAATATATAACCGTTTGATACTATAATACAAACTATGAGAAAAGAAAGGAAATCAAACAAATGAGTGGAAAAATAGTAATCGTTGATGATGAAAAAAAACTCGTTGACTTGATCGAATTATATCTGGCAAACGGCTGACAGCAAAAGATGAGGAAACCGATAAAATCACTGGTCTTACTCTAGGAGCAGATGACTATGTGACCAAACCCTTTCGACCGTTGGAATTGATCGCACGTGTTAAGTCGCAACTTCTTAGGTATAGAAAATACAATGCAATTCAAGATGAGCCAAAAGAAGAGAATATCATAGAGCATGCAACATTGATCATGAATATCAAAACCCATGAATGCACATTAAATGGCGAAGAATTAGAACTAACACCAACGGAATTTTCAATTTTGCGTATTCTTTTAGAAAATAAAGGAGCGGTCGTCAGTGCAGAGGAACTTTTCCATGCTATCTGGAAAGATGAGTATTAAAGATGAGTATTATAGTAAAGCTAATAATACGATCACTGTTCATATCCGACATTTGCGAAGTAAATTAAATGATACATTGGAGAACCCAAAGTTTATAAAAACTATTTGGGGGGTAGGCTATAAAATTGAAACAACCTAAAAAAGTGGAATATAAAGCCTTTCAAGTAAAAATCATGTGGCGCATTCTAGGTAATGCTATTTTTTCCATTCTACTCGTCTTTTTGATCTACCTGTTTTTTGGAAAAATCGAGTCGGAGACTGGGTAGTTTGGTTATTAAGTTATTTGGCAAATACGGATCATGAAGAAGCATTTATCATTTACCATAGCTATTTTAGACAAAACAAGGATTTCTTTTTTGTCTCAGCAATTATGATCGTTTTTATTTTCATGCTGTGGCGCTTATTTCGCTGGATGACAAAATATTTTAATGAGATCAATAACGGCATCGATAAACTACTGCAAAATGATCAAGAAGTAATTCACTTATCGGAAGAGATGTTGCCATTTGAACACAAGCTTAATCTCGTAAAGCAAACTTTGCAAAAGCAACAAGCGGAGGCGGCCTATGCTGAACAGAGAAAAGATGAATTAGTTATGTATTTAGCCCACGATATTCGTACTCCTTTGACTTCTGTTATTGGTTATTTGAGCTTATTGGAAGAAGCACCAATGATGTCTATGGAGCAACGAGCAAAGTATGTGCATATCACACTTAAAAAAGCGTATCTTCTGGAAATGATGATCAATGAATTTTTTGAAATTACTCGTTATAACTCACAGCAAATCAAGCTCTCAAGAACAACGATTGATCTCTATTATATGCTGATCCAATTAGTAGATGAACTCTCCCCTGTTTTTTTTAAACGGAAGAATAAAGTTTTGTTAGAGGTCAAAGAAGATAGTACTTTATTTGCAGATGCAGATAAAGTGGCACGAGTCTTTAGCAATATTCTAAAGAATGCAGCAGCTTATAGTTATCCAAATACCGACATCACGATTTCTGTTATAGAAAATGAACAAACAACGAGTATTCTTTTCACTAATCAAGGAAAAACAATGGCAAAAGATGAACTAAATCAACTCTTTGATAAATTTTATCGCTCAGATAAAGCAAGAAGTTCTGATAAGGGGGAACTGGCTTGGGCTTAGCGATCGCTAAAGAAATCGTGCGGCTACATGGTGGGGAGATCTACGCCGAGAGTGCTCAGGAACAGATCACATTCTGGATTGAATTTCCGAAGTAAGTATATTGCCAAGATATATTGGAAAATCTTGTTAGATTTGTTAAGAAAATATCTATCTCAACTTAAGAAGTTCTTAGGAAATAATGATGAAGAACTTAAAAATAGAAATGTTGCTGTTCGCTACAATCATAGTTGAACAGGAACATTTTTTTATTTTTGAGAGGAGAAATATTCATGAAGAAAGAAACAAGAAAAAAAGCTAAAGGTGGGGCAAAAAGCATGATCTATTTTAGTTTATTCATCTTACTCGTAGGTTGTCTTTTATTTGTATGGTACTTTCATGAAGGGATGAATCAACAAACTGTTGTAACAACACCTCTTGCCAGTGAGCAGGCTACTTCCTTGAATGCTTCAGAGCATAACCAGCAGGACAGTCCTTGGCAATTACTTTTAGTCAATAAAGAACATGCCATTCCAAGTAATTACACGATCAAACTAAGAAAAGTTTCAGGTGGCGAACGAGTGGATGAGCGAATCTACACGCCATTGATGAGCATGTTGGAGGAAGCAAAAAAAGCCAATCTCGGTGAATTACCGATAGTAGTAGCTGGTTATCGTTCACAAGAGCAACAAGAACAAATTCTAAAACAAAAAATAGCTGAATTTGAAAAAACAGGCTACTCAAATAAAGAAGCAAAGCAACAAGCATCACAGTGGGCTGCCCTTCCAGGATATAGTGAACACCAAATTGGTTTAGCTGTAGATCTCAACGGTGCTACATATGATCTTTATCCATGGCTCCAAGAAAATAGTTATAAATATGGTTTTATTCTTAGATATCCAAGTAACAAAACAGAAATCACAAGTATTTCAGGAGAAATATGGCATTATCGTTATGTAGGTGTAAAAGTAGCTACTGAAATATACAAGAATGGGCTGTGTTTGGAAGAATATTTAGGGGAAGTATGAAAAGAGCTGAATGTAGCTCCTACAAGCTCTTTGATAGGATATATAAATTACTAAATGAGGACAAAATAAATAACAATTTGATTTTAGCTTCGCTTTGTTTTGTATAACACCCACAGGTAATTGATCTACCCTAAGGATCCATCATAGCTCCTATGAAAAGGAAATATTTATCTTCATCTTGCATACAGATAAAACTCAAATAACATGTATCTCAAAAATCCAATTATAATTAGTTATAAAAAATACTCATTTCCCCCTATGTGTGTTGCCTTAGTAAAGTAGCTATAAAAATTCACTTGAATTAAGCATAATAAATAAAAGAAAAAAGAAATGTTATTTACAGAAAGGAATATACTCAAAATGCAAATAAGATCTATTACTAAAAACGATTATCCTAAAATCGATCAGCTTATTCGTAAAAAATTTGAACACTCGGAACATGGATATGGAAATGAAGTTGAATTAGTTAATAGCATTCGATCAAGTACCTCTTATATACAATAACTTGAAGTGATTGCCACAGATAATACAACTAATATTATAGGTCATGGTCTGTTGAGCGAAGTTGCTATAATTGATAAAGACAACAATTCCTACACTGGATTAGTACTAGCACCTCTTTCTGTGGTCACTGACTTTCGAGGTCAAGGAATAGGTAAAAAAATTTTAAACATTTTAGAGACACGAGCACAAGAATTGAACTATCCATTCATTAGTATCTTAGGATCCCCTAATTACTATTCAAAATTTCATTATGTACCAGCTAGTCAATATGATATTTATTCACCATATGACGTTCCTAATGAAGCTTTTATGATTAAAGCTTTAATCACAGAAGGTTTAGCAGAAATCTCTGGCGTAATCAAATACTCAGAAGCTTTTAATTAATGAACTAGGAATAAAAATTGTTTATTCGCTCACTTTTCTTCCTTGTTTATTTACTATTTTCCGGAGCTGCTCTAAATAACCTCTTAAGGAAGAAAATTATTTAAAATTCAAACTAATTCTTGGGATGTTTCTTTTTGACTCATATTGATCCACCCCTGTGTGGTTCCTATCATTGCATACTGAAAAAGTTGACCAAATAATGCTTTTCGATATCTAGCTTCAAAGTCGAATTAATATGTAAAACTAGATTCTTTAATACATTTTTTTGAAGTAATTTTTTCAATTTTTCTTGAATCTATATCAATTCTTTATTTGAAATTAATAGTCTTAATAAATACCTTTTTTCTAAAAAAAAATAAAATAACTTTATCATCATAGTATCTTCCACTTAAGCATCTTATTGTGTCATTTTAATAATCAATTTGTTTATTTTGTACATAAAACAAACTTGGTATCTTTCTACTAACATTACACTTTTCTATATAATGAAGACAAAACCCACTACTTCTAAAATTTTTCCCGTAACATGCTCATAACTATAGCACTTTAAGAAATTCTTGATAGCTAAGACAAATTCTAATGTTTCATATTATTGCAATTTTTTTGTGGATTTATATAGCCATCGTAAGATAAATGTGGGCCTTTAATTTTATCATTTTGCATTATACACAACAGAGGTGTATCATAATACAACAATATGAGGAGACAATAAAATGAAGAAAATTATTTTCATCAGTTTACTAAGTAGTTTATTTTTATTTGCGGCATGCGGTTCCTCCACCTCAAAAAGTATGGCATCAAGTACTGCTTCAATTGAAACTAATTTTACTGACGAAATTTCTAGTCAAACTATTTCGAGTACTAAAAATTCTCAAGTTCAAGATACAGTTCGTTCAAGCGAACCGTCTCAAGCGAACTCTGAAACAACTGCGACAACTGCCTCTAATAACAATGAGCAATATGTTTTTACGTCAGATCAAGAACAAGCTTTACAGTTGCTTTATAAAGATAAACCCGAACTAAAAAATCCTGATATCAATTTTGCTTTTTTTAAAATGATCGGATCTGACTATCTTTTTAAAGCAACTAGTATTTCTATTCGGCAACAAGGTGGTTCTGGTACAATAGGTTTTTATCGTATTTCTCCGCAAGGAACAGTCACGGAAACAGATCCTTCGGGTAATCCTTATTAAAGAAAAAAGATACTATCTCTATGCTATATGCGAAAAGGTAGTATCTTTTTTAAATTAGCATTCTTTTGGACGACCTAATATATCTTTCAAGCAATAATGCCATGGCACTGAACTTGTCTAGTTAAAGAATGGCATGTCCTTCCCATTATTTTCTTTGTAATTGGTTTGTAAAACTTTCATCTCGTCTGGATAAATTAAAGGACGAACTTGCTCACCATCAAAATAACCACGCCTTTGCCATCAACTTGATACAGATGTTGCGTTTCACTCTCTCCTTCATTTATTGTATTTTCGTTGCTAACAAAAAAATCTAAAAACAAAGGCACTTCAGCATTTCTTCGATTTATTAGTTCTAGTAAAACTTGTGATCCTGCATACATCTATTTTTTTAGCCCCGCTACTACAGCTTCCCACCGTTTTGAATTGATAGTGCTGTCTGCTTTTTCATCAGAAGATTCCTACCTTATTTAGTAGTTAAATTTTTGTACCATTGATCATCGACAGGTTCTAACCATTCTGGAGTGCCGGCAGTAATCGCAATATGTTCAAACCAACTGTCTTTGGTAGCACCATGCCAATGTTTCACGCCATCGTGTGTTGTAATCACATCTCCTGCTTTTAAGAATTGCGCTGATTTTCCTTCTTCTTGATACCAACCTTCTCCACCAGTTACAAGTAATAGTTGAAAGCCATCATGGTGAATATGCCAGTTATTACGACAACCAGGTTCAAAAGTTACATTGGCGACACCTACGCTAATTTTGGGATCAGAAATTAATCCTTGTAAGTAACTTTGTCCAATAAAATATTGAGCATAGGCATCGTTTTTTTCTCCGCTTGGAAAGATCACACCATTTTTTACTTCTTCATTTTTTGCCATTTTACATTCCTCCATGGATTTGATATTTTTTCTATTTATATGCAAGCAACCAATTTTCAATTGCTACATCAGCTCGTCCAACTCGTGAACCACGAACAGGAAGTCCACTACGAATATCTGCATCAGTACACTGATTTTTAAGTTCATTCAAGCTACTACCAAACGAACTATCTTCATGTGTACGGAAAGAATAAATGATTAGCCCATCCGTATCAAATTCTTCTAAAAAAGTTGCAATAATCCTTGGATAACTTCCCCACCAATTTGGATAACCAAGGAAGAGCGTATCTATTTTTGAACGATCAAGTTCGATTTTCTGATAGTCAACCCACATATCTTCTTTTTTCGCAGATTCTGTACGCTTAACTGTTTCATCGTAATTATCTGGATAGCTCTCAACTTCCTTTAGCTTAATCAGAGAGCAATTAAGTCGACTGACTATTTTATGAGCCAATACTTCTGTATTACCAATCGGAATTTTTTTAGAAATGCCATTAATAAAATTTTCTCCATCCCGGGAGAAGTAGACAACAACTGGATTCAATTTAATTCCTCCTTTGCAAATAAAAATGAGTTGTACGATTGATATCCTCATCGTACAACCCATGATTACTTACGTCTAATGCTTATTTCATATACCACTATGCTCCAAAAGCATGTTTGAAACGAGAAATAAATTCTTGAACGACTGGCGTTTGAATTCGTTCTTTCCACACTAACATACAGTTTGTTTTCACTTCTGGCTCCATCGGAATAAACGTTGAATTTTCTAATTGCCGTTTGGACACCGCACCTTCAATCGTGAGAGCAGCCCCTACTTTATTTTCCACTAATGAAAAAATATTAAAGATTAAGTTGAAATTGCCTACAATATTTAGTTGATTCAACGGTTTACCACTCCAAGAAGTTAGTAATTTCTGAACTTCTACCCGATTCGAACATAATAATGGGAAGCCGATAATATCTTTTGGCGTAAATTTTTCCTTGTTTGCTATAAACAATTCATTTGAAACTAAAAATCCCCATTTTTCTTCTCTAGGTAATTTCAAAACATTCACATCATTCAACGTAATGGGATCTAATAAAACGGCTAAATCAAGAAGTCCTTTCTCCAAGCGATCACTGATATCATCGCTGGTCCCCGTCACAATATTAAACCGCACATCGGGATAATCACTCACCATCTCTTCCAACATCATCGCCACAGTATCTGAATTATCGGCCTCCACACAACCTATGACAATCGTTCCTTCCAGATATTTCTTTCTCTTGTTAGAAAAAGCTTGTTCTAACTTATCATTCAACTGAAGAATTTCAGCTGCTCGTTCCTTTAAGAAAATCCCCTCTGGCAAAAGATAAAGATGATTTTTTTCTCTATGAAATAACGACATTCCAACTTGTTCCTCTAATTCACGGATCTGCCTACTTAAAGTTGGTTGCGTGATATTCAAAAGTTTAGCTGCTCGGGAAATATTTCCTTCTTGAGCAACAGTCCAAAAATACCGTAATTGTCGAATTTCCATAAATTACTATATCCACCTCTTTTTAATTTTTTATATCTTGAATTGTCAAATCAAGTGCAACACTTTATTGAAAAAGACCTCATAAGGTGTTTTTCAACCCAAACATTTTCTAGGTCTATTGTTCAGTTTTTCAACCATTCGTAAAATGACAGAAACCTCTATTGTGTCTATTTCTTTAGATTTCGTCAGGTATTCTCGAATCAATCCGTTGGCATTTTCGTTGATTCGTCGTTGCCACAGCGCGTGAGGATCCGGAAAGTAAAAAGACACATGATTCAAAGCTTTGATGGCTCTCGACTACCGCTCAATAAACGACTCATCAAAGGTGCATCAATTCCAATCTTTTGTGCTAACTGCTTACTTGTTAAACTGTTCTTTTCTTTGAAAGACAACAATTGATTTACTGTTGTTGTTACTAAGTCAGTTTGATCACCCAGAAGTGTATCTACATTGAAAATCTCACTTAAAAACAGTATCAATTTCCTTCGAGATTTTTCTTGTTCCTTTTTCATACTTGACTAAAGCACTTTGTGATATACCTGCTAAATCAGCAACTTCTTTTGAGATAGCTCCCATTCTTTCCTTAAAGTTTTAAGTAAATCACCACTTATATTTCCAGACATGAAAAAAAAGCACCTCCTTACGAGATGCTTTCATCATACGCTGACAGTTAAAAACCTTCAAGGAAAAATATTTCATTTTTGTTAATTTTAACATTGCCGTGATAGACCGTATGACAGTTTAAACTTTTTTAAACGACTAAATCATACTTTTTATGCCACACGAAAAGCTTGGTTTAGGTTTAATAGGCTTTTCACTTTGAAACGAACTATTTCTTCGGTTCGTCCTCATCCATTTTCAGAACGGCCATGAAGGCTTCTTGTGGTACTTCTACGCTACCGATTTGTTTCATGCGTTTCTTTCCTTCTTTTTGTTTTTCAAGAAGTTTACGTTTACGGGAAACGTCCCCACCGTAACATTTTGCCAACACATTCTTACGTAAAGCTTTAATGTCTGAACGAGCCACAATTTTTTGTCCGATAGCTGCTTGAATCGGCACTTCAAATTGTTGACGAGGAATAAGTTTTTTCAATTTTTCTACGATGGCTTTCCCGCGCTCGTAAGCGAAATCTCTATGAACGATAAAGCCTAAGGCATCGACGGTTTCACCATTCAATAAGATATCCATTTTTACAAGTTTACTTGTGCGATAGCCAGCCATCTCATAATCAAGTGATGCATACCCTTTTGTACTCGATTTTAATTTATCAAAAAAGTCAAAAACGATTTCCGATAATGGAATTTCATAAACGACATTGACCCGATAATCATCTAAGTAGTCCATCGTTACAAAGTCTCCTCGCTTGCGTTGAGAGAGTTCCATTACTGCACCAACATACTCATTTGGTACCATGATCTGTGCTTTTACATAAGGTTCTTCTACACTTTGGATCGTCACAGGTTCTGGAAAATCTGCTGGATTATCAACTGTGATGACAGAACCATCTGTTTTGTTGACATGGTAAATAACAGAAGGGGCTGTTGTGATCAATTCGAGATTGAATTCACGTTCTAAGCGTTCTTGGACAACGTCCATGTGCAAGAGTCCCAAGAAACCACAACGGAATCCAAAGCCAAGCGCTTGTGAGGTTTCAGGTTCAAATTGTAAGGCTGCATCGTTTAATTGCAATTTTTCTAAGGCTTCACGCAAGTCATTGTAACGTGACGTATCGATTGGATATAAGCCACAGTAAACCATTGGATTCATTTTACGGTAACCGGGTAAAGCTTCTTCTGCTGGGTTATCTGCTAATGTCACGGTATCCCCTACTTGCGTGTCTTTCACCGTTTTGATCGCAGCAGTGATATAGCCTACATCACCGACCATCAAGAAATCTCTTGCAACAGCTTTTGGTGAAAAGACACCAACTTCCGTCACATCAAATGTTTTACCATTACTCATTAATTTGATTTTATCCCCAGGCTTGACCATTCCCTCTGTAATCCGAACGTTTAATACAACACCACGATAACTATCATAAACAGAATCAAAGATCAACGCTTTCAAAGGAGCCTCGATATCTCCTGATGGTGCAGGTACATATTCTACGATTTGTTCAAGAATCTCTTCAATCCCAATTCCAGCTTTTGCACTGGCTAAGACTGCTTCACTGGCATCAATCCCAATGACGTCCTCAATTTCTTGGCGCACACGTTCTGGGTCTGCGGCTGGTAGATCAATTTTATTGATCACTGGCAAAATTTCAAGGTCATTATCTAAAGCTAGATAAACATTTGCTAACGTTTGAGCTTCAATTCCCTGGGCTGCATCAACAACTAATATTGCCCCTTCACAGGCGGCTAAGCTTCTTGATACTTCATAAGTAAAATCGACATGACCAGGGGTATCGATCAAATGAAAAATATAAGCTTCTCCATTTTTGGCAGTATAGTTCAATTCAACAGCATTTAATTTAATCGTGATGCCACGTTCACGCTCTAGATCCATTGAGTCTAATAGCTGATCCTGCATTTCACGAGACGTCACTGTGTTCGTCTTTTCTAGAATACGATCGGCCAGCGTTGATTTCCCATGGTCGATATGAGCAATGATCGAAAAATTTCGAATTTGCTCTTGGCGTTGCTTCATTTTTTTTATATCCATAGCGTCTCCTCTTTTCGTTTAATCAGCATCTCTCATTATATCAATGAAAAGAAGGAATTTAAAGACTTTTTACCCAGTCGGCTTTAGAAGTTTTTTTTATAAAATTTTGCTATACTAGTAACAAGTAAATAATTGGAGATGAAAGAATGGATCAAAAAGATTTCAGAGAAAATCTTGTGTTAAAACCTGTTACTGAAAAAGAGGTTGACCAATTTAACGAATTACTCTCTTATGTATTTCAAGTAACAGAAGCAGATATTGAAGAAAGTGGCTTTGAAAGCAAGCGAGCATTTATCCGATCAAAGCGTCCTATTTTGGAATTATCCGAAGTTTTTGGTTGGTTTCATGAGGAAAAGTTGATTTCCCAAATTGCTATTTACCCATGCGAAGTGAATATCCATGGCACGCCTTATAAAATGGGAGGAGTAACTGGTGTAGGGACTTATCCTGAATATGCTAACCATGGTTTGATGCAAGATTTGATTCTTGTTGCTTTAGATAATATGCGCAAAAACAAACAGTGGATTTCTTATTTATACCCTTACAGTGTTCCTTACTACCGACGCAAGGGCTGGGAAATCATGTATGATAAATTGACTTTCAAAATTCGGGATACACAATTACCTAAGAATGTTCCTGTGAATGGAATGGTTGAACGTTTGCCTGTTGATCATCCCGATGTCTATCGTGTGTACCAAAAATTTGCCATTCAAAATCATGGCGCCTTATTTCGCAGCAAGTTTCATTGGGAAGAATACTGGCGATTCGAGAACATGGAGGAACGAACAGCGGCAGTTTATTATACAAGTGACCATGAACCAATTGGTGTGTTTTTTTATTGGGTAGCTGAGGAGATTTTTCATGTAAAAGAAATGTTTTACTTGAACCAAGAAGCACGAAATGGTTTATGGAACTTTATTTCCGCCAACTTTTCTATGGTTTATTGGGTTCACGGTGATATCTATAAAAATGAACCACTGGCTTTCTTGATCGAAGATAGTCAAATAAAAGAACAGATCGAGCCTTATTACATGGCGAGAATCGTAGACGTCAAAGAGTTTCTTAAGCAATTCCCCTTTGTTTCTACTGCTAAACCTTTCCACTTTATTGTCAAGGACCCTATTGCCTCATGGAACAATGGTGTTTTTGGATTGGTCTGGAACGAAGACGGACAATTGGATGTCGTGGACGAGCCTGTCGGACAATCGGTTCAGTTGTCGATTCAAACATTGAGTTGTTTGATGATGAATTATCGTCGCCCTTCTTATCTTGCAAGGATCGAACGAATCAAAACGGACGATGAAACACTAAAAACACTTGAATTGATTCTTCCCAATACGGAAGCTTATTTCAGTGACTATTTCTAAGAAAAGGACGATGAAAATGAATATTTATTTTGCTGCCCCACTTTTTGCGAAAAGTGACTTATTATATAATGCGAAACTTGTAGAAGAAATCAGGAGTCTTTCCACTGAATTAACCATTTATCTTCCGCAAGAAAACGAAGCGATCAATGATAAAACAGCATATGCTGATAGTCAAATGATTGCTTTAGCCGATACAGAAAAAGTGCTGGAAAGTGATTTGATGATTGCACTATTAGATGGTTTGACCATTGACCCTGTTGTTGCATCCGAAATTGGTGTTGCCTATGCTAAAGGGATTCCTATCATTGGATTGTATACAGATAGTCGACAACAAGGCGGTACCCACCCTCAAAAAATTGCTGCTTTACAAGAAATAGCTGAAAACCAATTCCATTATTTAAATCTTTATACTATTGGGTTAATCAAGCTAGATGGCGCTCTCGTAACCAGCGAAGAAGCGTTACTCAGTCAAGTAAAGACTTACTTAAATGGAGGTTTGAGCCATGAATAATAAAATGAAAAAAATCCAACTTGCACTTGTTGCTTTTGGTGTGTTTGTGGTTTGTTATAACCTTTATGAATTCATCACTAAAAAATATTCAACTACTCAGGGAGTTACTTTCATCATTGAATCTTCAGCTGGGATTTTATTGATTTTTCTCCCTCAGATCATGCGAAAAATAGCGAAATTGTATGTCCCAGATGCAATTATTTTATTTTATTGGTTTTTCTTATTTATTTCAGTGTTTTTAGGCACAGGAATGCATTTGATCAGCATCATCTCTTTTTGGGATAAAATTTTACATGCGGTCAGTCCGATGGTTCTAACAGCATTAGGTTATGGCTTGATTGGTCTGTTGCTGAAAGAAGCCCCTATTGCTAAAACTAGTCCTTGGCTATTTTTACTTTTTGGTTTTGCTTTTGCTGGCCTTTGTGGCGTGTTCTGGGAATTTTGGGAATTTCTCTGTGATCAATTTTTAGGAATGAATCTCCAACGGTTTGCCGCTTCAGATGGTACCTTATTTGTCGGCCGAGCTGCTTTGATGGATACGATGGGAGACTTATTTACCAATACGATTGGCGCATTGCTTATGGGGATCTTCGCTTGGACTCAAGGAAGAAACAATCGCGATTATTTTGAAAATTATCGGTTGAAAATATTGAAATAGAACGTAAAAATATCACATTAAAGAGATTGTGATAAAAGTGAGATGCTTCCTAAAAATTATGCGTGAAAACGTCAATGGTTAGGTGGCATCTTATTTTGTCTCAACCACTTATTTGTTATCATCAACCCGTGCGGTGATCTTGTTACCATTCTCAATGAAAATTGTACTTAGTGACAAGGGTTCTCTGTAAAATGATGGGAACCAAAGAAGATATTTACCTGAATACTCATATTATTATATGGGAATAAAATCATTGTCTTATGAGTGGATGATCTTAGAGAAAACGATTGAAATAAATTTATTTTATGAAAGATTTTTTTCAGACTTATAACCAAATTACAAAAAAACAATAAAGCTAGGTGGTTGACCTAACTTTATTGTTTTTTTTGATTGAAAGCTTAGATGGTGTTTGGTTCAACTTGAAATTTGATTGATTCTACCGTTCGTCAACAAACATTTCCTTGTGAAAGTTAACCGTTTCTTTACTATTCCGTGTCTTCAAGTTCTTCCGTTTGAAAATGAAGTTTCTCTGCTAGCAAGGTAATCGTTACTTTAGATTTTGGTAAGATGTGTCCTGCTACAATTTCTTTGGCCAATGGCGTTTCTACTTCTTTCGTAATAAAACGTTTCAATGGACGAGCACCGTACGCAGGTTCATAAGCATTTTCAGCAATCCAAGTTTTTGCTTCATCGCTGATCGTCAAGAAGATTTCTTGATGTTCCAATCGTTTGGCTAATTGAACCACCAACTTTTCAACGATTCCTTTTACATTTTCTAGACTTAATGGTGTAAATAAAATCGTGTCATCAATACGATTTAAGAATTCTGGTTTGAAATGACCTCGAAGGATCGTTCTTACTTGTTCTTCCACTTCTTCAGGAATTGTACCGTCTGCTGACACTCCTTCTAATAACAATTGATAACCAATGTTGCTGGTCATGATAAGAACTGTATTTTTGAAGTCAACCACGCGTACTTTAGAATCAGTTAACCGTCCATCATCTAATACTTGTAACAAGATATTAAAGACATCCGGATGGGCTTTTTCTATTTCATCAAGTAAGACAATTGTATAAGGATTTCTACGAACTGCTTCTGTCAATTGTCCACCTTCTTCATAACCAATATAACCTGGAGGTGCTCCTACTAAACGTGATACTGCATGTTTTTCCATATACTCACTCATATCGATCCTCACCATATGGTCTTCAGAATCGAATAAATTTTCTGCCAGTGCTTTTGCTAATTCCGTTTTACCTACTCCGGTAGGTCCTAAGAACAAGAAAGAGCCTAGTGGACGATTAGGATCTTGCAAGCCAGCTCGAGAACGTATCACTGCGTCACTTACTGCATCCACCGCTTCATCTTGACCGATCACACGTTTATGCAAAATTTCATTAAGCTTGATTAATTTTTCACGCTCTCCTTCTACCAATTTCGTCACTGGAATACCGGTGAGTCTATCAACAACTTGTGCAATTTCATTTTCAGTGACAGATTCTTGAACCATCTTGATGTCATTTTCTTTGTTTTTTGCTTCTAAATCCTGTAACTCTTTTTCTAATTGAGGAATTGTACCGTGACGCAAGACTGCTGCTCGTTCTAAATCATAATTATTTTCTGCATCTTCTAGTTCATGTTTTGCTTTGTCAATCTCCGCACGTTTAGAAGAAACTGTGTTGACTTCTTCTTTTTCTGTCTCCCATTGCATTTTCATTGCATTTGCTTCTTCACGAAGATCGGCTAGTTCTTCTTGTAGGTTTCTTAAGCGTTTTTTACTTGCATCATCCGATTCTTTTTTTAATGCAGCTTCTTCAATCTCTAATTGCATCAAACGACGAGTCACTTGATCTAATTCAGTTGGCATCGAATTCATTTCCACACGGATGGTTGCACTAGCTTCATCAATTAAATCAATTGCTTTATCTGGTAAGAAACGATCTGTGATGTATCGATCCGATAATGTTGCTGCCGCAACTAAAGCATTATCATGGATATTTACACCATGATGGATCTCAAATCGTTCTTTCAACCCACGTAAAATACTGATTGTATCTTCCACTGTCGGTTCTTTGACTAAAACTTTTTGGAACCGTCGTTCTAGTGCTTTGTCCTTTTCCATGTATTGACGATATTCATCTAGCGTAGTTGCACCAATGATGCAATTCCCCACGAGCTAGCATCGGTTTTAACAAGTTTCCAGCATCCATACTCCCCTCAGTTTTACCTGCCCCAACGATATTATGGATTTCATCAATAAACAAAATGATGCGGCCATCACTTTTTTTCACTTCTTTTAGAACAGCTTTTAGACGTTCTTCAAATTCACCACGGAATTTCGCACCTGCGATCAATGCCCCCATATCCAAAGAAAAAATAGTTTTATCTTTTAAATTTTCTGGCACGTCTTTTCGTACGATCCGTTGTGCTAAACCTTCTACGATTGCTGTTTTACCAACACCAGGCTCCCCAATCAATACCGGATTATTTTTTGTTTTTCGTGATAGGATGCGGATAACATCTCTGATTTCTTCATCTCGTCCAATAATTGGATCCATCTTTCCACTTCTTACTTGTTGAACAAGATCCACACCATATTTTTCTAAAGCCTTATATTGTTCTTCTTGGTTTTTAGACGTCACTTTTTCTCCTCCTCTCATGTCTTCGATATTTTTACGTAATTCTTTTTCCGAAAGACCATTTTTGGTTAAAAAAACCGTCAATGGATAATTTTTTAATTTCATTAAAGCCAAGATGACGATTTCAGTTGACAGAAATTCATCGCCAAAACTTTCTCTTAATTGGTCTGCTTCATTTAATAAATGAAATAAATTTTGGCTTAAATTTTGGCCATATTGAACACCACCACCTGAGACCATCGGAGAATCGTCCAATACGCGGTCAATTTCTTTTTCAAAGGAATAAACATCCATTCCAGCATCTGTATAAAGGTTTCTGCCAAAATGGTTTGGTTGCAAAAAAATCTTCCATAAATGGGCAATATCAATTTCTTGGTGTTTTCTAGTCACAGCCACTTGCTGTGCTTCGGCAATCGCTTCTTGAAGCGTCGTTGTCATTTTTTCAATATTCATCTATCTTACCTCCTGAATAAAGAGCTTATAAAGTTTTCATTTACTTCACTATTTATTATAAACATTTGGTCAGTTTTGGTCAAAAGATAACATTTGGAATTTAAACAAAAATTAAATGATTCGCAATATTATAAAAAAGAGAATATACCAAATAGCCATGAGGATCATACCCCTCAAGGGTGTTTGGCACATTCTTACTTATTTTTGAGACGCTACCACTTTTGTTTAGTTTTTTTCTGATTTATTGTTTTATTTGTTGCTTTTTCTTTTTCACTTCATTTATTTCTTGTTTTATCACCTTTCGTCTATCAGCTAACACATAGAGTAGACCATAGATAAACGGTAAGATAAATGAGCTGAAACGATAGAGAAGCAAAGATGACACGGCATCAACAGTTCCTACAAGCGGTTTGAATAATAACAGATAAACAAATTCAAATGAGCCAATTCCTGCAGGCGTAGGAAGTACGCCTGACAAGACCACAGCAAAACTAATAAATGAAAAGGTCAATAAAAAATCAATATTTGGATGATTTTCTACTAGAAAAATATAAGGCATGATATACCAAAAGATCAGTTTCAACATATTCCAAAAGTAAATGCGCCATAGCGCTGTTCGGTCTTTAATAATCCTCTGAACAGTTTCTCTAAGTGAGTATATTTGTGTATTACATGTATCTACCCATTTCCTCAAGCGTTCACTTTTAAATAAACGATTGGACATGCAAACAAATAAGATTTGTACATTCAGGTTCATTGAGATCATCAATAAAAAAGCAATAATCACACCAGTTAAAATAATACCAGCAATAATGAACCAAATCATCGTTGGTCCTTTTGAATAAAATAATGAGAATTGGATGATTAATCCAATCACAGCATATGTGATAACAGCTAATTTATACATGATCATATGCAACGCTGTGACCCCTGCTCCTTGAGAGTATTTCATCCCTTTTTTATTATAGAAATAAATCTCTGAAATCAATGTTCCTGTACCAAATGATACGATTCGATAGAATGCAATATAGCAAGATGTCCAAAAACCATCCAACTTGTAGATAGAATTTCAGCAAAAATTTCATCAAAGGATTGATTAATCAAATAATAAATAATGGCAAAGATCCCTATTAATAAGAACAGATTTAACACGATTTTCGTTTTTGTTCCTTTTGTCGACATAGATCACTCCTTAATGAAAAAAATAGATCAAAATCAAATCAACAACGACTCCGATTGCAAATCCGATGGTGAATTTTTTTCTTGTTTTATGATGAAAGACCTTACGTGAGACTAATCCGCCGATTCCACCACCTAATAGGCTCACGAAAAGTAAATTACTTTCCGGTACTCGCCACTTTCTTCTTTTTGCCTGATATTTGTCGTAACCCATTAAACAAAATAGATAGAAATTTACAAGTACTAAGTAAAACCACAAGGGGTTGTGTAACAATGTATCCATTCATATTGCTCCTTTCCCCTCTAATCTTTACTCGGATTTCTTATCTTTAGAAGGTACAAATATAGCTAGCCCCTTTGGAACTACTACTAATTCAATTGGTAAATCATCAGTTGTATCCCCATCCGTACGGGTTCCCACTTTTGTTTCTCTTGCTTGGATATTGATGTGACTAGCAGTTAAATAATTGATTCCTGGCACAGAATAGATTTTTCCTTTAATCAATCGAGGGAGATAAAAAACAAAGCGAAAAATATCTAAAGAAGGAATGATTGTTACGTGGAACATGCCATCATCTGGAGAAGCAGAATCATCAAAGTTGGTATATCCACCCACAGAATTTGACATTGTCACAGTCAATAATTGCGTTTTTCCTTTCCAATGTTCTTTTTCAGTTTCGATATCTAAATGATATTGTTTCTTTTTTAATAATAAATGAAAAAAACGTTTTATAAAAATCCATGAACCATACTTTTGTTTTTCTTTTTGACTGATCCAAACAGCAGTATCTGCTAATATTCCGATTGTTAAGGTCGAAATGATTACTTCATCATCGACTTTTCCGTAATCAATTTTACGTATTTGCTGTTCCAGAATGATTTCAGTCGCTGCTTCTTTATCTAAAGGAATCCCAAGGACACGTGCTAAATTATTGACCGTTCCTCCCGGTAGTAATCCCACTTTATAATGATCAAGCTTTCCTTGGAAGGCTTGAACGATATGATGGATCGTGCCATCACCACCAATGATGACCAAGGTATCTGCTTTGTATTCTTCTGCTTTTTTGATTAAAGTCTCGTGTTTAACGGACGGACCTGTTTCTGTCATAGTCACCGTTAGCTCTGGTCGTTTCTTTTTTACATATTCTTTGAACCAGCTTGCTAATTTTTCACCTTCATCCTGTCCTGAACTCTGATTATAAAAAACTAGCAATTTTTCCATTATACGCTTCCTCTCGTTTACACAAAAATCTAGGGGTCAGACATCCCTTCATCGGAATCAGTCTTCCCCCAGCTAAAAGAACAGACTAGATCAAAGTTATTTGATCTATCCATCTTCCTATTCGATTTTAAACGTTTGTGTTCAATTCTGCAATTTTTACAATCACATCGGTTGCTTTTTCCATTACCTGAAGAGAAACAAATTAGGGGTTGGTATACCCAGATAAGAAATTTTTGAGCCGTCAGTTCCGCCACGGACTGGCTCGATAATTGGTTTAATTTCTAACTCGATCATTGCTTGTTTTGCCAATTCGACAATACTCATGTCTTTTTCAATAATTTCACGAATATTATAGTATTGGTCATACATTTCTACTTTTACACGTGTTTGATCGAAACGACGATTGATTGTTTCTTGGATTTCAATAATCCTTGCTTTACGTGCTTCAAATTTTTCACGATCGTGGTCACGTATGATATAGCTCATCGTTGCTTCTTCTGTATTACCGTTTAAGAGCATCAAATGGAAAAAGCCTTCATAACCTTCTGTTTTTTCAGGCACTTCGTCTGTTGGTAATTGGTTATGAAAATCAATTGCCAATTGTAAGGCATTGATCATCGTATCTTTTGCGGTACCAGGGTGTACATTTTTACCTTTAATCGAGATATTTGCTTGGGCTGCGCTAAATGTTTCGTATTGTAATTCACCTAGTGGACCTCCGTCAACGGTATAGGCAAAATCAACATTGAATTGTTCAACATCAAATTTGTCTGCACCTACCCCTATTTCTTCATCGGGGCCAAAGGCTACTTTGATCTCACCATGAGGAATATTAGGGTTTTTAATCAAAATTTCCATTGCCGTCATGATTTCAGCGATACCAGCCTTGTCATCTGCACCTAACAATGTACTACCATCCGTTGTAATCAACGTATGTCCTTGATAGTTTTTTAAGTTAGGAAAGTCTTTTGTATTCAATGTATACTGTTCTTCACTATCTAAGATAATGGTTGATTCACCATCGTAATTTTCGATGATTTGCGGATTAACGCCAACAGCATTAAAATCAGCTGTATCCATATGGGCAATAAATCCAATGGAACGGACCTTTTTATCGGTATTGCTTGGTAATGTTCCAATAACAAATCCATTTTTTTCATTGTAAGACACGTCAGTTAGACCTAGCTCTTCTAATTCTTTTTTAATACTTGCGCAAAAGCCACTTACGTCTGTGTTGATGGGATCGTCTGACTAGCTCCGTCCGAACGAGTTTCCGTTTTGACATAGCGTAAAAAACGTGGTAAAAGATTTTCATACATAAACAGCTCTCCTTTTTAATTAAATTGAAATGGGTTTGTATCCGTTTCAGAAACAAAAAAATCAATCACCCAGTTTTCTTCTTGTTTCCAAGCCTCAAATTTTTCGACAAATTTTTCTTTACACAAGGCTTCGATGTAATGACCTGGGTCTATAACAACTAATCCAGCACTTTGCATGTCTTGCGCTGTATGATAGTAAATATCTCCAGTAATGTAGACATCTGCTTTTTGTGCCAAAGCATTGGGATAGAATTTTTCACCGCTTCCCCCACAAATCGCTACTCTTTTAATCATCTTATCATCAAAATTAGGACGGACCACTCGAAGTCCTTCTAACTGAAACGCTTCTTTTACTTTATCAATAAATGTTTCGAGAGGCACCGATTCGGATAGTTCACCGATTCTCCCGATGCCCCATGTTTCAACTGGTTCAGTGATTGAAAACAGATCAAAAGCTACTTCTTCATACGGATGGACACGATACATTGCCTCAAGTACTTGTTTTTCAAGATTTTCCGGAAATATCACTTCTATTTTTGCTTCTGTTACCTTTGTCAGCTCTCCATTTTTTCCCAAAGTAGGAGTTGCCTCTTTATTTGGGCGGAATTGTCCTTCACCAATGCTTGTAAAACTTGTGTAATCATAATTTCCTTGTTTTCCGGCACCAGCTTCTGCTAAAGCTACTCGTAATTTTCCAGCAACTTGACCAGGTACGTAGACAGCTAATTTTTTATAATGACGTTCATGCGTTTTTACCAAATAATTCTCGGTATTGATTGCTAATTTTTCACAAAGCCAATCATTTAGACCATCTTCGATAATATCCATATTAGTGTGAGCTGCGTATACCGCAATCTCATGTTTCAATAAGTCTGCATACATTTTCTCTTGAGGATGATCTGTGACTAATCGTTTGATCGGACGAAAGATTGGAGGATGTTTTGCAATCAATAAGTCAATCTTTTTTTCGATGGCTTCTTTCACTACTTCGGGTCGCACATCCAGAGTCATCATCACTCGCTGAACTGGTTTGTCCAATGTTCCAATGTGTAACCCCACCGGATCACCTTCTTCTGCCAGCCATTTTGGACAATATTCTTCAAATTTATGAATAAATACCTTGCCATTTACTGCCACTAGTATACTACCTCCTCAATCAAGTGAATATCTTTTTTGATTGCCTCTATTCGTTCTTGTTGACGGGTTGCTTTTATCATTTGATTCAAGATAAGTTTTCGTTGTTTTAATTCTCTTTGCCATTTTTTTTTTGAAAATATCTGTCTGCTCATTTAACAAAAAGGGACCAAACATGATTTCTTTCTCATTATACATACGCATCTCTTTTACCTTTTCCGCAACAATAATTTCATATATTTTTTTATTTTCTTCTAAAACTTTTTCAGCAATGATTTGGTAACGATTATCTTGCAACCACTTTCTTAATGTTTGTTCACCGATATTTGGTTGGAGGATCAAGCGTTCATTTCCCATTAAACGTTTATTTTGTGTTCCTGCTTCTAAAATATCCCGAATCAACGAGCCACCCATCCCAGCAATCGTAATGGCGTTGATTTGATCCGACGCTTCGATTGCATCTAATCCGTTGGCTAGACGTACAAGGATTCGTTTTTCTAAGCCATTTTTTTGAACTTGTTTTTTTGCTGATTCATATGGCCCCTTCACTACTTCACCAGCAACTGCAAATTCGATTTTTCCTTTTAGCATTAACGCCACAGGCAAGTAAGCATGGTCAGAGCCAATGTCTGCCAAGAAAGCACCCTGAGGAACAAATTCTCCCACTAATGCTAAACGTTTAGATAAATCTAAATGGTTCATACCTTCACTCCTTCCACGTCATTATAGCATTTCCTACATAAATTAAAGAGACTTGAAAAGAAAAAACTCCAAATCTCCTTGTTTTTTTATATGTTCTTTTACCTATTTATTGATTTCAAATTATTTGACAACTGATACTTCAATAATCGAATTACCTGGGATTTGTGGCGGAATCGACATTGTCATAACCGGTTTATCAGTTAAAATAAATTGTACTTGATCTCCCTTATGAAATACTTCTTTTCCACCATATAACTGTTCAATAGTCGCGTTCAGTGTGACCCCATCGTTTTCAAAAGAGGTACCGATGTTCTCTGGATCTTCTATCTCCTGTATATTTACTACTTTAATATGAACTGTTGACTCCACTGCTTCAGTAATATTTTCAATCTCACCTTGAAAGATACTTTGTCCTTTAATCATAGAATCACTCGCTTTTACCGTTGATTGGGCATTAATCGAGTCAATTGACTCCACACCATCATCTTTACTACCACATCCTACTAGTACAAAAAGTAACCCCGTCGCAATCAAACAAGAAAAAATCACTTTCATTCATTTGTCCTCCAGCCAATTTTTAGTTGCTTCTTTTGATAATTGCATTTTGCTACCATCAATTGTCTCAATCGGGATTGCTCATCATCCTTCTTACTGTTTTTCTTTATCTTTGAGCTTTAATATTTTAGTTACTTGATAATCCGAAATTTGTGGTGGCATACTCTTTGTTGCCATAATACGATCCGACGAGAAATAGATCGCTATTTGAGTACCAATTTTTAATTCTTTCATGGCACCTTGAAATTTATTTTTAGATAAATAGATCATAAAAGTAGGTGAAAAAGAGTCGTTCTCTGATCACGCATGGCTGATTGTCACGTAACATCCATTGCCACGAGAATCACTGATTGATTCAATCGTTCCAGTAACCTTAAATAAAGTTTCATCTCTCTTTTCTTCTACTTGTACCAGACCGTTCTTTATCTTGGTTTTTGCTTACGTATGCAAAAAACACTAGAAGTAACAGTAGGAAAATAAAACTCAATCGAACTCGTGCCATAACAATCTCCTAAATAAATTTTCTATACCTCAATGAATCATTCACCATTCCTTCGATTACGCCCAGTCATTTCTATCTCCTTAGTCAAGTAACGAATTCGTTCCATAATTCTTTTTGCTTTTAATGGTTCTTCATCTCCGCGTTGTGTGACCGATAAATGCTGCTCTAGCTCGTTCATTGTAAAATTTGATGAGAAAAATGTGGGCAATTGCTCTTGCATCCGATATTGCAAAATAACCCCAAATACTTCATCTCTGATCCAACTACTCATTGCGTCTGCTCCAATATCATCCATCATTAAAATAGGTGAACGTTTCACCGCATCTAATTTTTCCGCTACCTGATCTTTACCGATGGCTTGCTTCATCTCAACCGCAAGTGTGGGAAAATGAACCAATGTCGTGGTAAAGCCTTTTTCTGCTAATTCTCTTGCTGTTGCCCCCAGAAGATAAGTTTTACCTATACCAAAACTACCGACTAAATAAAGTCCTTTGTGATAACTTTTTGGATTGGTAACATATTCCTTTACAAAATTGAAAGATTCCGAAAATGCTTCACTTCTTCCATCTGCTTGTTCAAATTTCTTGAAAGAAGCATGCCGAATATCTTTAGGCATATCCACGGCTTTGATCCGACTTCTAATTTCTTCTTGTTTCTTCTTAGCTAATAAAGCTTCTGTCGGTACGTAAGTTACATCAACATAATGGAAGTTCAAAGTTAATTTGGGCTCATAGCCAGGAGCAATCATCGTAGGATCATTTTGTTGATATTTTCGTTTTTCTTGGACAAATTCATATAGTTTTGCATAACTTTTCTCAATATCTTCTTGTGTCAATGCGTCTTTATGAGCAGTTAAAAAGGATTGTACATCTTGATCATTTAAGACTTCCTCAATCATTTCCGCAAATTTTTGTTGATAATTGCGCTTACTAATGATTCTTTTAAGCTCTTTTCCTACATCTTCCATTAGTTATCTCCCTCCTTCCACTTGAGGTAATCATTGAATCGTCGTTCGATCTCGGCTTTTTTCTCACTACTGATTTTTTTCTCTTCTTTTGGTTGATTGACCCAATCCGGTAATTTTTCTCGGCGAATATTTCGTTGATTGTTTGAATAGACTTTTGATTTCTTTGTTGTTTGAGTAGCTTTACTACTGATTTTCCTTATATGATCAATTGCTTCTTCTGGAGTTGTTATTTTTTTTTGCGCCCATTCATTGGCAATCGTATTGACGTAACTCGCAGTCAAACTTGAATGATTTTTGATCACAAGAACATAATTGATCAAGACATTGATCACACTATTTGATAGTCCTGACCTTGAAACCAAGTCTTGTAACAACCAAGTTTCTTGTTTAGATATATAGCCACCTTTTTCTTGTTTCAATGCTTCTAAGTACTTCATCGGAGGAATGCTTTTTGCTTCAGTTATCAACTGTAATGTTGCATTTGAAAGGTCGGGCATTGATTTTGACACTTGATTCTGAGTATCAGAAACATTTTTCTCTTTTTCAGTCTCGGTCTTTCTCTGATACTGTTGATGGGTCAATATTAAGCGTTGAAGCTCTTTCAATGATACTTCTTGCATCGTAAAATCGTAAGCTTGAACAACCCATTCTCCTAGCGTTAGTTCATAAAAACCATAAAGCAAATGATAAATGGTTAATTGTTCCTTAACTGGAGGTGCAAGAACAGAAATATGTTTTTTTGCCAGCCAATCAGTTAAAAAATGCCAATCTAATGAAGATTCTTCTTTTTTCACTAATGGTGCTTGCTTTGCTTGCACAAAAGCGTGCTGTACCTCTTCAAGTTTTTCTTGATCAGCCGCATAAGCCTCTTCACTGAAACGAAAAACATCTAAGAATTTTTTTGTGATTTTTTGATAATTATTCGTTGAAAAACTTCTTGGCTTAAATAATTGAACCAACTGATCAAACCGTCTTTGTCCTACTTTTTCCAATAATAGAAAGGATAAAACATTATCATTGAAAAAAGCGAGTGGTTCCATCGGTTCTAATAACTCATAAATAAAGCATGCACCTAAACTAGGATCTTCCTTGAAAAAGACATCTAATAGTCCGATTCCTTCTAATTTTTTCCGTGCTTCATAAAATTGTGGCAGTCCACAATCCATACTACTTAAAAGATCCGCATGTAATCCTTCCGGTCCTGCTCCATTTTGTAATGGAATCTCTGATAATAGGGTAAAGTACAAGCTTGACGCTTCACTACCAATTAAAGGCTGATAAAGATACAATAAAGATGATTTTCCTTCATCTTTAATAGGATAGCTTTTTCTTCCTTGGTATATATTCTTTGGTTGAAGCTCTTTCCACACATTTTCCAAGGAAATCAGCCCCCCTTTTACTTCTTGATTTTGTTTCTTATGTTTCTTGATCGTTTCCTTTATTGTTTTCTTTTGCTTTATCCACGATATCTTGTAATTCCTTTAAAAAAACCGACATATCTTTAAACTGACGGTAAACACTAGCAAAGCGGATATATGCAATTTCATCTAAATTCACTAAGTCTTCCATAACATATTCCCCGATCAATGTCGTGGATACTTCATTTTCACCGAGGCTTCGCACACGATTTTCGACATCATTGACGATTTGTTCCATTTGTTCCATGGCAACAGGTCTTTTTTCGGCAGAGCGAATCAAGCCTCTTAAAATTTTATCTCGATTGAATTCTTCTCGTTCGCCATTTTTTTTGATTACTAATAAAGGTGCTGCTTCAATTCTTTCAAATGTAGTAAAACGAAAAGAACAATTCTCACATTCTCTTCTCCGACGAATCGCGCGTCCATCATCTGCTTGGCGGCTATCGATCACACGAGAGTTATTGTGTTGGCATCTAGGACATCTCATTTTTTCACCTCTTAAATAGGAGT
Organism: Enterococcus lacertideformus; assembly: GCA_015680865.1. Taxonomy (GTDB): domain Bacteria; phylum Bacillota; class Bacilli; order Lactobacillales; family Enterococcaceae; genus Enterococcus_B; species Enterococcus_B lacertideformus. The sequence goes on from JADAKE010000016.1 coordinate 237,591, forward strand.
GTATTTATTTAATAAATCAGGCATTGCGTATCATTTGAATAAACGTGATACCTGTTTACTCATTTAAAAATTAGTCAATTATTGTTGACATTAATTAATTACGTAAAAAATTTTTTATTGATGATTTACTCATCTTTATAAAAAAACGATTCATCTTGCAACTAGTTGTATTATAACATGAAACAATTCCTTCATGCGACTCTCCTGTATAAAATTCCTGAGTAGTAGAATCTTTTTTTATTCTTTTACTACTTAATTAGTTGTAAAAAAACAAAAAACCTTGATCTTTTTCTAAAAACTGAGCTAAGATTGTGTCTTGTAATTATCCCAAAGTATCTTTCTTAGTTCCTAGCTTCCTCCACTTAACTTTAATAATCCACTTTGCTATAGTATCTATTTCATCTCACCAGAATTTATCCAGAAAGTAACAACATCTACCTCTTTATTTTGAGATTTAAAATTTCCTTTGATATTTTCAGCAAATACAATTACATATTACTTTGATCAATAAAATACGACTCCTAAAAAATTCAAACTGTATTTCACCAATCTTCCTTTTTATTAGCTAGATACAGTAGATTTCTCTTTCCACTCTTAACTACGCTCATGTATGATACCATTACAATGGTACTCATAAAAAATTTTTACAAAAAGGAAAGCTTAATGGCACAAATGATTCAATCTGCTCAAGCACTTGAAGAATTTGAAATCTATCAGTCCATACCTAGGATTGGTGCGCCCACTGCGACTCTTGTAATTGGTGAATTGGGCGATATCAGACGATTTCCTACTGAGAATTAGCTCAATGCATTTGTCGATATTGATATTCGACGTTTTCAATCTGGGAACTATGTCGGAAAAACTCACATCAATAAACGAGGTAATCCAAAAGGAAGAAAAATGCTCTATTTCGCGATTCGCAAGATGATCCGACAACAACACGCTACACCGAATCATCTCGTTGGTTACTATTACAAACTAAAAAAGCAACCCGTTCCTAAAAAGGAAAAGGTTGCCACAGCCGCCTGGATGAACAAGCTTCTGAAGTGCATGCATTCCATGGCCCGGAATCATACAATGTACGCTTATGCGTATATGGCCTCTAACGACCAATAAGGGATTAACCTCACTCATTATAGCACAGACCAAGTAAAAAAATTTCCTTATTACTTGGTTTATTTCGGATACCTTCATTTTCTTCTTATGATTCTAGATCAAAAATAAATCATTTGATTTATAAATTTCTCTTGACTAAACGTAGGAAAAAGGTTGGGACAAACACGATTACGAACACCTTATCCATAATCGTGTTATAGGAGCCTTCCTTCGGATTATATTTTTTCTCGCATTCTTTTTATGACACTTGAATTATACAAATTAATCACAAGTCCAATCCCACTTGTTGCTAGCATGATACTAAACAACATATGATATGCCTGTTGAGTAGGGTATGTATCTAATAATTTACCAATTAGAGGATATGCAAAGAATGATGGACTATATCCTAAAAATGAACTGAGAGACATAGCAGCAGCAGAGATATTATTATCGATTCCAAATTCTCCTAACGGTGCATAGTAAACCGCCTTTACCATAATTAGGCCAATTGTAGATAGGAATAACCCTGCAACGCCTAAATACACAAATCCATTTCCTTTTGGCATATTAATTATACCAACTAAAACGATCATCAAAACAGCATAACTTAGTGACATCCAAGAAGCACTACTTTTAAAATACCGATCTGAAATAATCCCTGACAGTGGTCCAATCACTATTCCAGATAGCCCGTTCACTACACCAATTGCACCAATGACGGCTGCTGATACATGATAATTATGTTGTAAAAAAGGTAGATAATAAGTGCCGATCCCAATATTTGTGACATAGATACAAGCAGAAGCTACTCCTGTCGTCCAAACAATAGGAATTTTTATTGCTTTTCTTAATGAAGTTAGCGAAGCTCTTTCTTTTTTCTCCTTCTTCAGTGTTTTATCTGCCATAAAATCATTAGGCATTCTAAACCAAATTAAAATTGCAAATAAGATTGTAATTGTTCCATTAAAAATCATGGCAACCTTTATCCCAAAAAGTATTCCAGTAAATAATGAAAAAATCAAAACGTCAATTGCAGTAACAATAGAGCCTCCCAAAGAACGGAAAAAACCCATGATGCTAAAAGCCTTTCCTTGATTATGCTGGCCACCCAAATATTTTATAGATTTTTGAACAACTGGCCAATAAATTGCATCTCCAAAAAAGCCAAACAAGACAAAGGCTCCCATCAAAATTGGAAAAGGCAACTCGTGGAAACAAGCCAGAAATATTCCAGTCAATGCATAGCCAACTAAGTCAATAGTGAATAGTTTACGAACATTGGCTGAATCTAATATCCAACCAAAAAGAAGATAACCAAAAATTTGTACAAAACCAGAAATACTTAATAAAATTCCTAATTGCGTATTACTCACACCTAACAATGCTCTGAATGGTTCATATAAAACATCTCGAACACCAATTACTAAATAAATAGTCGTTGCTCCACCTACTACTAATAAATAATCTTCAAGTTGTCTAGCTGTAAGATTTAGCGCTTTCATTTTTTTAAAAATCGTAAAATGATTTTTTTTTTAATTTCCATTGATTAAACTCCTTTTTTAAAATTCAATTTCCATACCATCATAAGATACAATTACATTATATTTATCAAAAGCTTCTTTCATATCTTCGTAGGTTGCTCCGCCATTATGAGAAAAATGATTTGCCACAAAAATTGTGTCATCTTTTATTAACCCTACTTCTTTCAATTGAGCCATTAATTCTAAATTTTGCTCAATATTCATATGACTTTTGCCTGTATTTACCTTTTGGCTGGTACAATCCATTGAAACCAGATCAAATATAAACCCATGAGATTTCAAGTAGTCAAAAATTTCCTCTGTTGGGTATACTATAGATATGAAAATCTTTTATTTGAACCTTTTCATAACTTGCTATTTCATGGTACTGAATACGTTCATTATCAGTAGCTTGTTCTAACATAAAAGCCCTATCAAAAAATTCCTTAACAGCTGTATTTCCGTATACATCTAGCTTATTGGTAAGATGTTGGGCGTAATCACTCATTCGATAAGCTAAATCTTCCGAATATAAATGATCTGAATGCCAATGGGTCAAAAGTAAGGAATCAATATCATTAAACGACAGATTGTATTTCATCATATGATGATAACTATCTCCAGGAAAATCAATCATTAAATCTCCATCGTTTATCAATACTTGTGTCTGAGTTCGCATTTCTTTCCCTTGCTTTTTCCATGCATTCTGACAAACCGAACATTTACAAAATATTGCCGGTACTCTTTCAGCTGCACCAGTTCCCAAATATCTTATTTTCATAATTTTACGCTAACCAATCTTTTACAAAAGATTGGTTAGCTTATCCTCCCTTGTAATTTTTAATCGCCCAAAAGTAAACTGAGTAGTTATAAATGTCTTTTGGGTAACCTAACTGAATTATTTGTCTAAATAAGTTATTTTATGATTATCTGCTGATTTAATTTCTGCTTCCGCAATACGAATCGTTTCCATCGTGCTTTCTAAAGGACAAGTAAGTTGTGGATCTTTATCATCTAAAATAGATTGTGCAAAATGTTTAATCTCTAAATAATATCCACTTCTTGGATCAATTTGTGGAACAAAACTTTCTCTATTATTCGGATAATCTGTTAGTTTACCATTTTCTAAAATAATTGTGCCTTTTTCGAAAGAAAAACGAAAACGCATTTCAAATCCAAAGTTATTATTATTAATCGTCCAATTATCTTGGGCATTAACAATTATATTGTCAAAGATATAATTTGTTGACACCAGATCATACCCGCTACCTTCAAAATATACCTTCCCATTTGTATGAACTGCTTTAGGCGTTCCAAGTAACCAATTGATTGTATCTACATCGTGAATATGTTGATCTAACAAGCAACCCCCAGAGCGTTTTTTATCAAGCAACCAGTTATCCCAAGACCAAAGTGGTGTCGTTCCTCCACGAAACAATGCTACTTCGTTCAGTTCACCATAAGATTTTTCATCAATGATTTTTTTGATGTATTGATAGGATGGAAAGAATCTCAATGTTTGACCAATCATTAGATAGCGATCATATTGATTTCGTGCATCAATCATTTCTTGACAAGCCTTCGTACTAATAGCCATAGGTTTTTCACAAAAAACATGTACTCCTTTTTCCATAGCTTTGATTGCATATGGCGCATGAATATAGGTTGGTAAACAAAGATCTACATCGTCTAGCGATTCATTATCAATCATTTCTTCCATATTTGTATAAAAAGAAAATTGTGTGAAGTCAATACTCTGATCACTAACATCAATATTTCCTTGTGTTAATTGACCAGTTTTTTTTGCTTCATCAACATCACAAATTGCTACTACCTTTACTGGGTAACCTTCCTCCATTAATTGCTTGTAAACCTGCAAATGTGAGCTTCCCACAAAGCCCAAACCGACTAATCCAACTCTTAACATGATAGTTATTCCTCCAATTTTATAAATTTATAATATAATCAAGAGCAGCAGCTGTATCTACTGCTAACTGTTCGCCATTTATCTTATAAGGTTCAAGTTCACATGTAAGTGGTCCTTCGTAACCGATTTTTTTCAGACTGCAAATACATTTCTTCCAATTGACATCACCTTGCAGTAAAGAGGTGAATCCTTGAATACTTCCAATATTTTTTTTAAAATCTTTGACATGAATTTTTTTATCCTAGTTCCTAGAATATCAATCCACTGTTCTGGATAACCATATTGTAAAACATTTCCGATATCAAAATATGCTCCAACATATTCATTGTTAATTTCATCAATTATCTTTCTAAATTCTAAAGAGGAAAGCAAAAATTTGTTCCAAACATTTTCGATCCCTATTTCAATTTTTTTGTTGCCGCATATTCCCCCAGTAACTTCAGATTTTTCTTTGTTCTGTAGTTACTAACCCTGGAACAATCAAAACTGTTCTTCCCTCCAAATAGGCACAATAATCAATCATCTTTTTGGCAATTGATATTCCTTTGTTCTGAATTTCAGGATTTTCTGAAGTTAAAGGATACTTCCAATGTAGTGCAGTAGACAAACTTTCGATTGCTAGATTATATTTTTTTGTCAATGCCCTGATTTTATCCAACTGGTCCTGTGGAGAATCTAAAACAAGATCCTTTTTTTCGGACAATCCTAATTCATTTGTAACTACGATATCAGTGGATAGGTTTTCTTCCGTGACATTTAATTCAATGGAATCAAATCCAGCTTTGCTAGTAACAGAGAACTGTTGTTCTAAAGACAATGTTTCAGGTAAAGACCAAACGTTCATTCCTTTCTTCATAAATACTCCTCACTTAATAAAATTGTTTTTTTATATTCTGCTGATTTTAATGCGCTTTCAGTAATTCTAACTGTATATAAACCATCTTCCCCTGTTACTGGGACAGTTGAATTGTTTTCAATTGCGTCTATAAAACCGTTAACCATTGTACTATCCATATCAGGTTCATAAAATATTTCAGAAATATTAGTTGAATGGTTATCGAAAAATTTCATTTTCCTACCAAACCCATCAATAATTACGTACCCCTTCTCAAAATTGATTTCTAGAATAGCATCTCCCCAAACTGGATAACTTTTGGGTCGATTCCATGACGTATCCAAAGACAGAATAACTCCATTTGAAAAATTGATTCCCACCAAGCCACTATCTTCAACCAACAGCGATTGATCACTTTTTTTAGAAAAAGCACTCACATCAGTAGGGATTAATCTGAATAAATAATTGACAACATCTAAAATATGCACTGTGTGATCAATTAGTGCTCCACCTCCTGAAAGAACTGGGTTGACAAACCAACCACCAGGATTTTTTCCATGATTTGCTGAATTGATTGAAATGACAGAGCCTAGTAACTTTTTATCTACTATTCTTTTTAAATCCATTACTGGTTTGGAGAAACGGACAGGATGAGCAACCATCAGCTGAACATTCTCTTTCTTTGCTACTGAGATCATTTCTTGACAATCATTAGTACTCAATGCCATAGGCTTCTCAACTAAAATATGTTTCTTTGCAGAACAAGCTTTTAAAACTAACTCTTTATGATAGATATTTTCTGAACAAATCAAAACCGCATCAAAATCGCGACTTAGTAGTTCTTCAAGTGAAGAGTAAAACTTTAAGTGTTCCCGTTGACAAAAGTTATTTCCCACAACTTCATTATGATCATATACACCTTCAATCACGATTCCTTGTTTTTTTAAAATGCTAACGTAACTATTTACATGCATATGCGCCGTACCTATAATGCTAATTTTCAAAATTTTTGCTCCTCTCTTGCTTCTTTAAGATAATCAGGAACGCATAGTTCATTGATTGTTATTCCTTCAAAATAATCAATCCATTGATTAGGGCCTGTGAAAGCCTTATCATTTTCAGGATCAAAATCTATCAATCCTTGAGTACTTGAGATTTCTATATGTAGATTATGATTTTGATTTTCTGAATAGGTTCCAACACTTATATTTATGAAACAGTCTTTTCCTAATATACCTAGTAGTAAATATGATTTACCATTTTTCAGTAGCTTCAATTCACTAAACTGAGCCTTTATTTCTGTAATCTCCTGATAAATGTCAAAAGTAGACTGTACTAAGATAGTTAAATACTTATCTATTTCTTTGAATGTTCCTTTAGAAAATAGGTATGTCATTCGAATAAATTCAACATTATTGATTTTCTTTTCATGACATAGCCGAATGATTTCTTCTTTAAACATATTAATCCTCCTATATCAATATTCACAGTGTTTCTATTTCCTTACAATGAGAATATACTAAAAATAAAAAATAATATTTACAAAAATGAAACTGTTTCTTACAAAAAAAACAAAAAGGCTTGTCCAGTAATGAATAATCATCTACCTTAACTATAGAAAAGGGGGGCTACTAATATGTTGACACGTTCAAAAAAAGAGATAGCTAGTCAGAAGTATGAAGAGGTACTTAAAATTCGTTCAATTATCACTACATACTATTTTGAATTTTCAAAAGACTACCATTTTCCTGGCGAACGTCATAATTTCTGGGAAATGGTGTATGTAGACCGCGGACCTGTACAAGTTTATGCAAATGGCAAAAAGAGTATCTTAGAGACAAAAGAAATAATCTTTCATAAACAAAATGAATTTCATGAAATCGGTTCCAATGGTATCCAAGCATCAAATGCTTTAATTGTGACCTTTGCAACGGATTCTCCTATCATTAATATGTTGGAGAATATCCAAATTAAAACAACTCCCCAAATGCAGTATATTATTCGGGACTACCTGAAACTAGTACACACAACGTTCAACCACCTTGGGTATCTTTACGTTCCAAATAATTATGATCAAAATATCGAAACCTATTTAAAAATAGATAGAATCCATACTAAGTTAAAAGAACTATTATTATTGATATTAAGTACATTTTTTTCTTCTGATAAAAATAAATCAAAAGAAAATTTATTGAATATTTATTACTCAAGCAAGCAGGTTACAGAAATTATTGACTTTATGCTTGACTCTTTAGAAAAAAATTTGGTTTTAGATGATTTTTCTAAAGTTTTTATTTTAAATAAATCAAAATTGCAAAAAATTTTTAAACAATCTACTGGTATTGGAGTTATGAAATATTTTAAATTATTGAAAATAGAGTTATCAAAACGACTAATTAGAGAACGAGATTTAAATTTTTCACAGATTGCTGATTTACTAGCTTTTAACTCAGTACATCATTTTTCTTATTCTTTTAAACAATGTACAGGAATGTCTCCAAGTGAATATTCAAAATCAATTAAGGATGAAGAAAATAGACTAGTAGAAAACGCTGTTAAGCGATTAAGGAGAGAAGATTATGACAATTAGATTTGGGATTATCGGATTAGGTAATAGAGGTTATAAATATGCGAATAATGTTATTCAGTTACATAAAGAGTGCACTATTGAAGCAGTATGTGATTATAAAAAAAAGAATTTTGATAAATTTCCTGACATTAGTCATACAACTAATTATCAAGATATCATTGATAATCCTAAAATTGATGCTGTGTTTATCGCCACACCTGATAACACTCATCGAGAAATTATTTTAGCAGCCGCACAAAAAAAGAAACATATTTTATGCGAGAAACCTGTAGAAATAACTACTGAAAAATTAGATGATTTATGTGCTCAACTCAAAAACTATACACACACTCTCGAAATCGGCTACGTATTACGGTATGCTCGTTCCTTTAGCAAGGTGAAGGATTTTTTGTCACAAGGTGTCATCGGTGATGTTTTAATGATGAATATCATGGATCATATTCCATATGGAGTTTATGCTTTTTTCCATTATTGGCATCGAACAAGAGAACAATCAACAAGTATTCTACTACAAAAGGCAACTCACTCACTTGATTTGGCTAATTGGTATGCTGATTCCCTTCCAGTCTCTGTTTTTGCTTTTGGAAACTTAGCCACAATGGGGAAAACAGGAGCCCTCAAAAAATTCGGACACGAAGTGCCAAATGATCTCCATTGTAGAAATTGTCCAATCAGTAAAGAATGTGAAGAAAGTATTGAAAATCTGAAATTTGAAAAAAATATAAGTTGGTCTGATACTTGGCCGGATAACTGTGTCTTTAATAATGAAGTTGATATAGATGACCATTAAACGGTAATTGTTGAATACAAAAATAATGTTCAGTTATCGTATCAACTGTGTTTATTTTACGCATATTATAAACGTGAATTTACAATCTTTGGTTCTAAAGGAGAACTTCGCTTTGATGATAGTTCAAATGAAATCAAAATTTACGATCGTATGAAAAGCGAGGAAATCATTTACAAAAACAAACATATAGAGCAAAAAATGGAGGCCGGAGATGAAGAACAGTTAGAGGATTTTGTTAAATCTGTAAAATCTGGGAACCGTCCTTTATCAAATTTAGATACAGGTACTATAGCCGCTAAACTAGCACTCGCTGCACAAAAATCAATCGATACACATACACTTGTAAAACTATGATTCCGACAAGTATTCAAATGTCAGGCTGTTTTACCTATCTTGAATGAAGAATACCCGTTTAAACTATTTCGAAAAATTGGGAGTTCAGCATAATTCCATTTATCAATGGCTGCAAAGGCATGACAAACTCGGGAACTTGGAAAAGGGAGTCATAAATTTATTCGTAGAAATAAAATGATATGCTTTAAAAAAAGAGAACAATAAGCTTCAAATAGGAGAATAAATCAGCTTGGAGTAATGAGCCGATGAGTACGCTATCTAAAGAAGAAATCAAAGAAATGATCAACGTTACAACATAAAGACAACAGAACTTGTTATCATGTTATCAATTATTGGGCCGATTACTGTTGCACCTCAATTTTAGCTTCAACAAAGACGGTTTCTACTTCAGGCTCTAAGCGATTATTCTCAACTTTAAGAACGGTCGTCTCACTATTTCAGATAAGAATTCAAATGAATAAAAAATCAATCTGTGGGCTGTTCTTATCAGAAAACAACTGACAAAGAACAGACGGCTGCCTCATCCTTGTCAGTTGTTTGGTGACTATTTTTTACGTATCAATTGATCACAATTTTTCTTCAATTCCAGTGTAATGTTTCATTCGTTGTTCATCAATTTTTTGTTGCTCAGGAATATGATCTGATTCCGGTAGTGGTGTTTTTCTATGGCTTGAATCTTCTGTTCTTCGCTCTTTTGTTAGATCCTGCTGATTGGCTTCTTTTTCTGCTTGCTGATCTTCCAATTCCTTGATTCTAGCTTTTTGGCGTTCCTCGTTCTCTTTTGCAAATTCTGCTTGTCCACGTCCTTCATTCACCAGTTCCTCTTTATTCAAAATCTCGCCTATTTTTTCTTTTGCTGAACCCATGACCTTGTCTTTTTGGTTTTTAAAAGTTCCCATAACAATCCCCCTTTTTCTTTCTAATCAGCATAGCAAACTATCTGAAGATACTCAAAGAAATCGATTATTAAAGTTCATCAGCCAATTTTCAATTTGTTGAACCAATTCTTCTTTGCTTCTTGAATTATCAAAAATGATATCTGCTAAATTTTTTTTGATTTCAATCGACCATTGACTTTCTATTCTCTTCGTTGCTTCTGTTAAGGACAATTGATTTCTTTTCATCAATCGTTGTAGTTGGATTTTTTCAGTAAGATAGACAACTGCAACAGCATCCATATCCTGCTCATAATGTCCTTCAAATAGCAATGGAATATCAGCAACGACCAAGGGATGGCTTACTTTTTGTTGTTGTATCTGCTCTTTTATTGCTTGACGAATAAATGGATCTAAGAGACGATCAAGTTTTTTCCGTTGCTCAGGAGAATGGAACACGATCTTTGCTAATGTCACACGGTCAAGTGTCCCATCTTTTTGTAGTATTTCCTCACCAACCCCCTGCACTAAAGCTAACAGACCTTTCGTCCCCGGTTCAACGACTTCTCGAGCAATGCTGTCTCCATCAATAACTGGCACCTCGTGCTGACGAAACACTGCAGCTGTAGTACTTTTACCCGTAGCAATGCCACCAGTCAACCCTAGTACATAACCTATTTTTTGATTCTTAGCCTTTGACAATTTGGACAATAATGAGTCCCCCTTTGTGCTACTTTGGTTTTGATGATTGGTGTGTGGCAACGAACACAAGGTTTTCCTGTTTGACCATAGACATGCAAAGCTATCTGAAAATTCCCTGACTCTCCTAACGCATTCAAATAGCTTCTGATTGTCGTCCCACCTGCTTCTATAGCACGTGATAAAACATCGATGATCGATTTTCTCAATAATTCGATTTCTTTTGGTTTCAATGTATTTGCAGGTTGTTCAGGATGGATTTTTGCTTCCCATAACGCTTCATCTACGTAAATATTTCCTAGTCCAGTAACTAATTTTTGATCTAGCAAAAGCGGCTTGATCGCTTTATGAGATTTTTGTAAACCTGAAACAAATCCCTCAAGTAAAAATTGCTCAGGTAAAGGTTCTGGACCTAATTTCAAAATTCCTTTATAAGAATTGCTCATTCCTTTTTCAACTAAGGTCATTCGACCAAATTTCCGCACATCATGATAACGAAGTTGGCTACCGTCTTCAAAGAAAAAGATCACGTGAGTGTGTTTGCTGATCGGTTCATTTTTTTCAACAAATTGGTATTTGCCTTCCATTCTCAAGTGTGAGATGAGTTCATAATGACTGAGATTAAATATTAAAAATTTTCCTCTTCGATCAATTGAGAAAATTTCTTCTCCTACTAACGAAGCCTCAAAAATCGATGTTTCGGGCTGTTCAATGATTTTGGACCATAAGACTTGAATTTTTTGGATTCTTTTCCCCGTCACTAATCGTGTTAATCCCTTCCGAACTGTTTCTACTTCTGGTAATTCTGGCATCTTTTCACCTTCGTTTTATTTACTTATGTTCTATATAATTGCTTTTACTTTTTTATTATTTTGCTTCATACCATGTCTTTCCCCAACTGCTATCTGTAATTAAAGGTACATGTAGTGAGACAGCATTTTCCATTACTTCTCGAACAAGTTTATCCAAGGTCATTAGTTCTTTTTCTGGTACTTCAAAAACGAGTTCATCATGGACTTGTAAAAGCATAGTTGCTTCAAGTTTATCTTCTTTTAGCCGTTTATCTAATTCAATCATTGCAATTTTTAAAATATCTGCTGCACTTCCCTGGATCGGCGTATTGATGGCCGTTCTTTCCGCAAAAGAACGGATATTATAGTTTCTAGAATTAATATCCGGCAAGTAACGTCGGCGGTGATACAGCGTTTCGACAAAGCCTTGGTCTTTTGCTTGACGAACGATTTTCTCCATATATTCTTTTACGCCAGGGTATTTTTCAAAATACGTATCAATGTATTGCTGGGCGGCTTTCCTTGTAATCCCTAGGTTTTGTGACAACCCATAATCAGAAATGCCGTACACAATCCCAAAATTGACTGCTTTAGCTTGTCGACGCATGTTTGGTGTGACGTCTTCAGCTTTTTCAATACCAAAGACACGCATAGCTGTACTCGCGTGGATATCCTGTCCTTCTAAAAATGCTGCTTTTAAATGTTCATCATTGGAAATATGGGCGAGTACCCGTAGCTCGATTTGTGAATAGTCAGAAGAATAAATCAACCAATCTTTTTCTCTGGGAACAAATGCTTGACGAATTTTTCGACCTTCGTCTAAACGAATAGGAATATTTTGTAGGTTGGGATCAACTGAACTTAAACGTCCGGTTTGTGTCAAAGTTTGAATGTATCTTGTATGGACCTTTCCATCAGCTTGGATAACTTTTAGCAAACCTTCCACATATGTGGATTGGATCTTAGCAATTTGACGATAAGTTAAGATGTCATTAACAATCGGCGCTTGTTCTCTTAGTTGCTCTAAAACATCAACTGCTGTTGAATAGCCCGTCTTCGTTTTTTTGATTACCGGTAGCCCCATTTTTTCAAATAAAATCACACCTAACTGTTTTGGTGAATTTAAATTAAACTCTTCCCCAGCCTCTTGGTAAATAGTTTGTTCAATCTCTTTTAACCGCTCAGAAAATTCGATTTTCATCTCTTGCAAACGAGAAACATCAACTTTGATGCCATTGATTTCCATCTCAGCTAATATAATGGAAAGTGGTAATTCCATTTTACGGAAGAGTTCCACTTGATTTTTTTCTTCTAATTCTTTTCTTAATTTAGGAGTTAAGACATTGATAGCTGAGACTTTTCGTGCAAGATGCGCAAAGAATACTTCTTCATCTTCAGGTAACCCTTTTTTCGCGCCTTTACCATAAATTGTATCATCAGATTGTACCTCACGGTATCCATAATGGGCCGCAATACCTTCGATATCAGTACTTTTTTCATTCGTATCTAGCAAATAAGCACCTAGTAAAACGTCAAAATCAATTCCTTTGGTTTTTGTAGTATAACGATTTAAAGCGATATAGGTTCGTTTTGCATCATAAACTTTTTTCAAGCGTGTTGGATCTGTTAACCAAGAATGAAAAGCGGCATTTTCAAAAATCGCTAGATCATTTGTCACATAGATTTTTTTATTTGTTCCCCAAGCAATACCAACGATATCTTCACTGTGGTAATTGTCACCCATCATTTCCACATATAAAGCCATATCCGTAGTAAACATGTAATCTTGAAATTCATGAACGACTTCAAATAAGATATCTTCCATTTCTACTTCTTCTTCTACAATTTCTAACTTCGAAAGAAATTGTTTAAATTCCATTTCTTTATAGAAAGGAATCAATTTTTCTAAATTTTTCCCCTCATATTTCAGAGAATCAATGGCAATCTCAACAGGCGCTTTTGTATTGATTGTTGCTAAGGTTTTAGACAAAAACGCTTGATCTTTATCGTTGATTAGATTTTCTTTCATCTTACTTTGCTTCATTTCATCAAGATGTTCGTAAATTCCTTCAACTGAACCATATTGTTTCAATAACTTGATCGCTGTTTTCTCACCAATTTTAGTTACACCTGGTATATTATCTGAAGCATCTCCTGCCAAACCTTTCATATCAATGATTTGATTTGGCGTTAACCCATCATATTTTTCAGCCACATGTTCAGGCGTATAACTTTCAATATCACTTACACCTTTTACTGTAATATTAACTTTGATTTCTTTACTTGCTAGTTGAGTCAGATCACGATCGCCAGATAAAACAACTACATCAAATTCTTCTTTATTGACTTTTTCGGCTAATGTCCCAATAATGTCATCCGCTTCATAATTAGGTAATTCATAATATTGAACACCTAAACCTGTCAGTAATTCGCGGATATAAGGCATCTGTTCTTTAAATTCTCCTGGTGTTTTTGAACGGCCACCTTTATAGTCCGCATACAGTTCCGTTCTAAAAGTCGTTTTTCCAGCGTCAAAAGCAACCAATACGTGAGTAGGATGTTCTTTTTGCATTACATTTTCAAACATGGTATTAAACGCATAAATAGCATTTGTGTGTAACCCATTTCTGTTTTTAAATCGTTCAAGTGAATTGTGTAGAGCAAAAAATACACGAAAAGCCACACTATTTCCATCCACAAGTAATAATTTATTTTTTGTCATTTGCTCAACTCCTTACTGTAAAGTTCTTATTCATTCTAACAAAGAATACTTGGGAAAGCGAAAAGAAAAACATTAGAAATGAGATTAGATGAACAAAAAAGATAACAAAAGCAACAAAAAGCCAGCAAATAAGCCGAAGTATCCAGAAAATAGAAAAAGCTATTTTCAGATTCTTCGACTTATTTCTTGGAGATGTGCACTTTCACAAACTCATTAAAAGATTCACTATTTGTCTATCAATTCGCTTTAAAACGAACCATTAATTATTTCTACCAAAAATTCTTAAGAACGCTAAGAATAAGTTAATAAAATCAAGATACAGTTGGAGAGCCAAAAAAACAGCGATTCCGCTATGAGCTGTACCGTTAGATTGCATGTAGATCGCCCGAATTTTTTGGTTATCATAAGCGGTGATCCCGGCAAAAATCACTACAAGAAGAAGTGAAATAAACAATTCTACTGCACTACTTCTTAAAATAAAGACATTTAAGACCATAGCAATAATCACACCGAGCAACGCAGCCATCCCAGCTCGACCAACGCCACTCAAATCTTTTTTCGTTACTAAACCAACTACTGACATTCCTAAAAACATCCCAGTAGCTGTGACAAATGCTTTTGTAATACTACCAATATCATAATAAGATAGCGTAACAGCCAATGTCAAGCCATTCAATAATGAGTAAGCAATAAAACCACCGATGGCTAAACTAGGATTTTTCTGCGCTTTCACGCCAAGAACCATTACTAAAATCAACTCAATAATCCACAAGCCCATAAATCCTAATGGAAAATTATTGATGAACGAAGCGACTTGATAAGGAAAGACTTGGAGTGTCAAATAAGAAACGATTGCGCTTAATGCAAGTCCTCCTCCTAAAAAACCATAAACCTTTGCGTAAAATTGATTGAGTCCTGTTGTAACTGTTCCTTGGTTATTCATCTATTTCACCTTCACTTTCAAGTGCAATCTCTAATTCTTGTTCTGCTGGTGGCTGAACCATGACTACCGCATCCAATACACGGTTTTCATTACTATTTGTTGCTTCAACAGAGATTGTCACTACATTTTTCATTTTGTCTACTTTGATGACCTCAAACTGAAAAGTCAATGTTTCGCAATGGAAAACTGGCTCAATAAAATTCACAGAAAAATTGACGACATGAGAACCAGGACCAGGCAAGTGTTTGGAGATTGCACTTGTGATGATCCCCATTAGCATGACCGATGGAACAATGGGCTGATGATATTCCGTATTTTTTGCAAAATCATGTTGGATGTATAAAGGATTTGCATCATTTGTGATCCCTAAATATAAGAGTAACTGATTGTCTTCACTCGATTCAGTTAAAGACAACGAGTCTCCTTCCTCCAGTTCATTGATTGTTTTTCCTAGTTTACGTGGTTTACCTATGTTCAAATTAGTAACCCTCCAGTTTATATATTAATCACTATTTATTGTACCAAAACACTCTAAAAAGGCAAGTTCCACTAACTGATAACAGAAAAATTTTAAGAATAAAAAAATTTTAGCAAACTTTCTTCAGTTATTTTTCTTTTTTTTTATAGATTTATATTTTCCTGTTGCAAAATTTTTTGACAGATAAAAAACGATCACTATCTGTCAAATTTTACTTTAACAAAATAGCGATCACCTGATTGAATTTGTATCAAAAAGTCACTTGTAACGACAAGTTTTACAATACATTTTTCGTGGTGTTACTTAACAGTTTTTCATAAGCTTGTTCGAATTTTTGAACATCTCCTGCGCCCATAAAAATAATAACTGCATCATGGAAATCAAGTAGAGGTGAAACATTTTCTTCTTTGATAACTTGGCCACCTTTTTTGACTTTGTTTCCAAGATCCTCAATTTTTACATCACCTTGTTTTTCTCGAGCAGAACCAAAAATATCACATAGGTAAACATTATCTGCTAGATCAAGTGCTTCAGCAAATTCATCCATCAAAGCAATGGTACGCGTAAATGTATGCGGTTGGAAAACAGCAATGATTTCTTTGTCAGGGTATTTTTGACGTGCACCATCAATTGTTGCTTTGATTTCTGCTGGATGGTGAGCATAATCATCCACCGCAGTCATATCAGCGACGATTTTTTCGCTAAAACGACGTTTAACACCTGGGAAAGTTAACAATTCTTTTGCGACTTCCTCAATATTTAAGTGTTCAAAATAAGCTACCGCAATGACACCGAGTGCATTTAAAATATTGTGTTTACCAAAAGCTGGGACGACAAAATGCCCCACAAATTGTTCTTTATGGTACACATCGAAGGCAGAACCTGTTGTTGTTCGTTCGATATTACGTGCTTGGATATCGTCTTCTTCAGATAGTCCATAGTAATAAACTGGTACGTCTGCTTGCAATTTTCTTAAATAAGCATCATCACCATAGGCAAAGATCGCTTTTTTAACTTGGTTAGCCATTGATTGAAAGGCAGTGAACACATCATCAATACTTGTATAGTAGTCTGGATGATCAAAATCAATATTTGTCATAATGACGTAGTCAGGTGAATAGGCCAAGAAATGTCGGCGGTATTCACAAGCTTCAAAGGCAAAAAATTCTGCTTGTGGGTCTCCATGTCCAGTTCCATCACCGATTAAATAACTTGTTGGACGGATTCCTGTTAACATATGTGAAAGTAATCCCGTCGTACTTGTTTTCCCATGAGAACCAGTGACAGCAATACTTGTATAATTTTGGATAAAATCGCCGATAAAATCATGATAACGCACAACTTCTAGTCCTAGTTCTTTTGCTCTTTGGATTTCTTCATGCGTATCTGGAAAAGCATTCCCAGCAATCACCGTCATCCCTGCCTGTACATTATCTGCATGAAAAGGCAAAATTTTTATATTGGCTTTTTCTAAATCTCTTTGCGTAAAGAAATACTTTTCAATGTCTGATCCTTGTACATTCAATCCTTGCTCATGTAAAACAAGTGCCAAGGAGCTCATTCCTGATCCTTTAATACCAACAAAATGGTACAATTTATTTTGATTTTCCATTTGAATCCTCTTCTCTTAATATCATCCATTTTTTATTTACTATTACAACATGTTCCTCATTATCATATAAACCTTGAAAAATTTCAACCAAATATATTTGACGAAGTCAGCCAAACAGAATTGTTATATCAATGGACAGAAAATTGCAAGAATCTCTTCCCTATCACTTTCACTTCGTTTCTTGCATTTCGTTTATGATCGTAAAAAATTTCCTTTGATCACTGAATTGATTCGTTGATAAGCTGACCAGACATTTAAAGGAATATCGACAGGATTCATATAGTTTTTCCCATTTGGTCCATAGCCATTTTCATCATCTTTTAAACGGACCATTTCGCCTAAAACCAATGCATAAAAATACTCTTTTGGCCATTGGTTATTTAATTCTGGTTGAGAAAATCGTAATGTTTCTTCCAATGCAACAATTTCAGGAATTATTGGAACATGGTTGACTAATTCCACACTTTCTTCTTGCCACACCTTTTCAAAAGTTGCTCTTGTTCGTCGTTGTAGAGTGGGATCATTCATTAAGAATAGACATTCTGGTAATTTTCCTTTCGACCGAAGGATGTCTAAAGCAAAACGTGCATTTTCTCCCGAATTAGTCGACTTTGTTTCTAAGAGAAACTTATCTGTTGGAATCTGGTATTTATCAAACAAGTAATAGTAGTACATTTCGCTTTCACTTAATCCTTCATCAAAAAAAATACCTTGCTTTGCAAAATTTTCTCGAAGTACCTTTGTCGCATGACCGATTCCACCTACTAGAAAAATTTGTTCAACTTTTCCGTTCAAGTAAAGTTCAGCCGCTTTATCTGCTAAAATCGGCAAGCAGTTCCCCGCTAAAACTACCAAGGGAGCTTTTTCTTTTTCTTTCGCATCAGCATCAGCTAAAAAGGAGAGCGAGAAGTTCCAATCTTCTAGTTGATCCTTTTTTTTATCATCGTAATCCTCTCCTTCTTTGTATTTTTACGATTTATTCTCTATAAATTGCTTCTTTCCAGACTCCCTTTTAACCCTGTTTTTCCAGTTCTCTTGCTCCTATTCGTTGCTTTCTTTCTGCCCATTCTATGTTTTTTTGATATTTTCTTTAATGCTTTCTTTCCAGACCAGTTTTCCTCGACATTTTCCACATACGTAACGTTTTGTATCAACTTTTCGTTTACGATAGATGTTAGATGACCAACTTTGACATTGATACCATTCGATTTTCCTTGGTGATTGAGAAGAAAGCGTCGGCGCATAACGAAGGCCCCCAGTCTTTTTCAATAGTGCTTTGAAATCAGCATCTTGGTGTCGATAGCCTCTATTTGCTAAATGTAAATGATAATGACATAGTTCATGTTTAATAATCGCTTTTTTTGTTTCATCATCTACCTCATGAAACATCTTAAGATTAAAATCTAAATGATGATCATTTAAATGGTAACGTCCACCTGTGGATCGCAATCGAGTATTGAATATGGCTTGATGTTTGAACGGCAATGAAAAGCTCTCTAATGAAACTTTTTCCACCAGTCTCTGTAATTCTTCTTGTGTCACTCTTTAAGCCTCATAAGGAGAAAGCATCGTCAAACTGATTCTTCCTTTATTTATATCAACTTCTTCGACCCACACCGTGACAACATCACCTACGGAAACAACATCGGTCGGATGTTTGACAAATTTTTGGCTTAATTTAGAAATATGGACTAATCCGTCTTGTTTTACACCAATATCTACAAAAGCACCAAAGTCAA
This sequence comes from Enterococcus lacertideformus, assembly GCA_015680865.1. Lineage (GTDB taxonomy): Bacteria > Bacillota > Bacilli > Lactobacillales > Enterococcaceae > Enterococcus_B > Enterococcus_B lacertideformus. Next base: position 256,564 of record JADAKE010000016.1, read on the forward strand.
TGACATTACGAACCGTACCTTTTAGCTCCATGCCTTTTTTTAAATCTTCCATACTTAAGACATACGAACGTAAAATTGGCGCCGGCATCTCGTCACGCATATCTCTACAGGTCTAGTTAAACCTGCTAGAATGTCTGTTAATGTTTCTTCTCCTACAGCAAAATTTTTGGCTAAGTCAATTGATGATAAATGAGTGAGCGTTTCAACAGCCTCTTTTTTTCCTAATTCATTTTCCGATAAGCCATTAGATTTTAAAATCTCTTTAGCAACAGGATAACTTTCAGGATGGATGCCTGTATTGTCCAAGATATTCTTACCTTCTGGTACACGTAAAAAGCCAATGGCTTGTTCATATGCTTTTGGTCCTAAGCGTGGTACTTTCTTCAATTCCCCACGTGCATCAAAGGCACCTTTTTCTTCTCGATACGTCACAATATTTTGTGCGATCGTTTTATTTAGTCCGGAAATATGTTGCAATAGTTGAGGGCTTGCAGTATTCACATCAACACCCACTTGGTTGACAACTGTTTCCACCACGAAATCCAATTGTTCTGCTAAGCGCTTTTGAGACACATCATGTTGATATTGTCCTACACCCACAGCTTTCGGGTCAATCTTTACTAATTCTGCTAATGGATCTTGCAATCTTCGTGCAATAGAAACTGCACTTCTTTCTTCTACTTGTAAATTTGGAAATTCTGTTCGTGCAATATCGCTTGCTGAATAAACAGATGCACCTGCCTCGTTGACAATGGCATAATAAGCTTTGTGTCCCACTGACTTCAATTGTTCAGCGACAAATAGTTCAGATTCACGACTTGCTGTTCCATTGCCAATTGCTATCATATCTACTTGATACTGATTGACCAATTTAACAAATGCAACTCCTGCTGCTTCACGTTTAGCTTGAGGTGCTGGCTTATGTGGGTAAATGACTTCAATCGCCAATACCTTGCCTGTTTCATCAACTACTGCTAACTTGAACCCCGTACGATACGCTGGGTCAAATCCTAAAACGACTTTTCCTTTCAAAGGTGGTTGTAGTAAGAGGTTACGTAAGTTTTCGCCAAAGATTGCGATAGCTTGTTCATCGGCTTTTTCAGTCAATTCATTGCGTACTTCACGTTCAATGGCAGGTTGTATAAATCGTTTATAACTATCTTGATAGGCAGATCTGACTAATGTCGCAGACGGGGAGCTTATCTTGAGAATCAACTGGCGTTCCAAATAAGAAAAGATAGCTTCTTCTTCAACTTGGAGCGAAACTTTTAATACTCCTTCTTTTTCGCCGCGATTTGTCGCTAATATTCGATGAGAAACAATTTTGTGAATAGGTTCTGAATACTCATAGTACATTTCATAAACTGCTTTTTCATCTAATTCTTTCTTTTTTGCTGTACTAATGTATACTCCTTTGTTATAAGTATAAGAACGAATCCAAGTTCTATATTGTGCGTTGTCGCTGATCTCTTCAGCAATGATTTCATGTGCTCCTTGTAAAGCTTCTTCAAATGGTACGGACTTCTTTTTCTTCATCAATATATTTCTTTGCTTCTTTATGAATATCCCCCTCGGTCAATTGGCGTAACCATTGAGCCAGAGGTTCTAAGCCCTTTTCTTTTGCAATAGTTGCTTTCGTTCGACGCTTTTGTTTATAAGGGCGATATAAATCTTCTACTTGTTGCATTTTTGTTGCTAAGGTAATGGCTTTTTCTAGTTCTGGAGTGAGCTTTTCTTGCTCATAAATCAAACGAATGACTTCTTTTTTCCTTTTCTCTAGATTCTCAAGGTAGGCGTAACGTTCTTCGATTTCTCGAATTTGCACTTCATCTAAGCTACCAGTCATTTCTTTTCGATAGCGGGCAATAAAGGGTACAGTATTTCCTTCCTTCAATAAATTCAGCACTGTCACAAGTTGTCTTGAATGATACTCCGTTAATTCCTTTTGAACCAACTGTATAATCGTTTGATTTAAGTTCTCTGTCATCAAAATGCTCCTTTTCCAATAAAATCACTCTTGTCAATGTATAATCCAATTGCACAGAGTGATGAATTCTCTCGTACGTGTCTATTTTATCATATTTTATAACATCTAATAACCAAACAAATAAGACAAACTAAAATCCCCAATAAAAGAGAATGCTGTGACAGAAGTGCATAGTTCCAAGAAATAAGCGATCAGCTCCGAGCAGATAAGAAGTAATTTTCTAAAATAGCTTGTCATATTTTGGAAAATCACTTTTTATTGCTGAGGAGTTGCTTCTTGAATACCGTTTAAGTAAAAAGGTCGTGAAAGCATCGGCTAACTCCGATGACAATAAGAAAAAATTTTTTTGAAATAGCTTTCCATATTTTATTTTAAAAAATTTAGGCTTATTTCAAGGAGTTGATGTTTGAACATTGTTTACGAAAAGAGGTCATGAAAGTGTGCATCAAGCAATAAGAACGAACAGAAAAAATAGCTCCCCATATTTTCCCTCTGTTTGGGCTTATTGTCGCAGATGCAAGTCTTTAAATACCGTCGTTTTGTCCTGAGTACTCGTCATTTTTTTATGAGCGAATAACCCGCAGGAATAATAAGGATGAAAAGCTTGAAATAGCTTGTCATATAAAAAAATGAAATGCACCTAAACGTTAGAATTTCAATCTAACTTTGGGGCGCACTTCACTTCACTTTTTCTATACCCCTTGCCAAGGTCTATCATTGTTTTGGTATTCAATGTTTTGGTATTCAATGTCTTGGATGATGCCTTTTTCATTGAAAATGACACCATGCATCGAGCCACCAAATACCGCTCCTCCGTCAATACCAATCTTTTTATCTTTTTACCATAAATCTGTCGTTTCCAAATCACCATTGAGCATGGGCGTGATCGTATGTCCAAATACAATCGTTTTACCTGTATTATTTTTCCCTTCATGAAAAGGCTCACGAATCCAAATAAAATCTTTAGGACTTGTTTCATGCCAATCTTTTTTTGTCAAATCTACACCTGCATGCACAAATAGATAGTTTTTCCATTCATAATAAAGAGGTCTTTCACATAAAAAATCGATCAATTCATTATACCTTGAGCGAATCATCATTGCGATCTCAGTAGGTGAATATTCTTCGCTTGCCCCTAGATGTAAAAGACTATCGAATGTTTCTTTTCCACCATTACGTAAATACGCTTCATACCAATCTTCAGGTTGTTGAAGAAATTGTAAAAAATACTCTTCATGGTTCCCCCGAAGATAAACGGCATCATTTTCTTTTGCTAACTTCATTCCTAACAAAAAACATTCTTTCGTTTTGGGTCCTCGATCATTCAAATCTCCAAGCAAAACTAATTGATGGTTTAAAGGATCATATGCTTTTATTAGCTTTTCAAAAAGATCGTATTTTCCATGGACATCTCCAATTGCATAAACAAATGGTTTCATACCAGTCGCCTCCCTTACTTTTATCAACACATAATGAAAGTTCAAATAATTAGGAATGACTTATACTATCACTTTTTTAATGATACCATTTTTTTCTTTAAACTTTTCTATAACGTTTCAACCCAATGATATTTAAGACAGTAAAGATAATAATAAATAGAATGAGTATACCTAAATCAAAAGCAATATCATTCCAGCCTTGTCCTTTAATCATAATATTCGTTAAGGCATTTCCCTCATAACTTAATGGGAATATATATGAAAGATTTCGAACCCAACCAGCCATACTATCCAATGGAATCAATCCTGAAAAGAACACTTGTGGGATAACAACTAGTGGGATAAATTGAATCATTTGAAATTCTGAGTTAGCAAATGTTGAGACAAATATTCCCATCGATAAAGCAGTTAGTGCAATTAAAATATTCGTGGCAATGACCCACCATAAGCTACAAATTATTTGTAGATTTAATACATAAATAGAAAAAAAGACAATAATCATGGTCTGGAGGATTGCAAAAATACCATATCCCACCAGATACCCCATAACAATTTCACCACGTTTAACGGGCGTAGCTAGTAGTCTTTCTAAGGTACCAGTTGTACGTTCTCTTAATAAGGCAATACCTGAAATCAAAAAGACAAAAAAGAAGACAAAAAAGCCAATCAAAATTGGAAATATCTTGTCAAAAAATGAGCTATTTTCTCCACCATAAATATAGGAATCTTTCATCGAAAAATCTTTTATTGTTACTTTTTGGCCTGTTTGCACTGCTAATTTTTGAACATTAAAACTAAGTTCCTTTAACTTATTCGCAGTTAATAAACTTTGAAATAAGCCTTTTACTTTTGCTGTATTCGTGGGATCTTCATTTTCATAAGTAATATGAAAAATAGTACCATCTAATGTTATAAACGCATCTAGGTTATCACTAAGCATCTTTTCTTTATACCTACTATTTGTACTGTAATATTTTATTCTTACTTCATCAGAAGGCAACTGTTTGATTAATTCAGTAGGAACAGTATTATCTACGCCAATTTTTACATGAGTTTTTGAATTAGAATCAAACACTACATTCATTAAACTCAAAACGATAATTGGAGCGATCAACATAAGTGCTAACGTACGTTTATCTCGGATTAATTCTTTCATCACACGAGTCAAGATTGCTCTAAATCGAATCATTTTACACTCACCTCAGCTTTTAAAAAGACTTCTTCGATACTAGATGCGTTAAACTTTTCTTTTAATTCTTTATGTGTTCCCAGAGCAAATAATCTCCCTTCAATAATAAGTCCAACGTAATCGCATTTTTCTGCTTCATCCATTACATGGGTGGTCACAATAATTCCTTTTTGATTTTTCGCTAATTCTTGCAATTGTTTCCAAATTGTCACACGTAAGCTAGGGTCAATTCCTACTGTGGGTTCATCTAATATAAGTAGATCAGGATTAGAAAGTAAAGTAATCGCTAAAGATAACCGCCTTTTCATACCACCAGAATAGGTTTTTACAGGTCTATTTAGAAAATTAGTTAAATTAACTAACTTCATATTTTCGAGGATCGCATCTGCAAGTTTTTCATCAGATAACCCCATTAGATTACCAAAAAAAGATAAATTTTCTTTTCCAGTTAAATCTTCGTAAAGTGCATAGCTTTGACCCATATATCCAATTTTTTCTAAGATTTTTCGATTGGGCATTTTGTTATCAAAGACTTCTGCGCTTCCTCGATCCAATTTTTCCATGCCCATCAAGCATTTGATCGTTGTTGATTTACCAGCACCACTAGGACCAATCAATCCTAATATCGTACCAGATTGTACTTTTATATTGATGTTATCTAATACTTTTAACTTATCAAAAGTTTTGGATGCATTTGACATCTTTGCAATCACCTTTTGCATAATAAAATCCTCCTTTTTTAATAGACACTATGTTTATTATCTTATACTCTTTGTAGTATAATTAGTTTTTATAAAAGAGCAAGAAATAAAAAAATTTAATAGACATATAATAAAAATTGATCACTATTGGGAGGAAATGATGAAAAAAGAAAAAGATATTCGTTTTTATCGCACGAAGCAACAGATTATGAATGCACTGCTTCAATTTATTGAAAACAAAAAGCTTTGATCAAGTAACGGTCAAAGATATATGCGAAAAAGCAACGATTAGTCGTAGCGGTTTTTATCTGCATTATATAGATAAATATGATTTAGTGGAAAAATACCAGCTCGAATTGATGTCACATGTGAATCAATTGATAGATGAAGCAACGAAGCTAAAGACTCCAATGGAAGAAACCATGATCAAATTACTTTATTTTTTTCAGAAGGAAGGTGAGCTTTTAGGATTACTGATTTCAAATAAAGGCTCTGTAGAGATTCAAAATCAAGTGAAAAAAATATTGCAACAAAACACCCTAAAAAATGTCGTTTCACACGTGAATCTTACAGTTGAAACGGATATAGAAAAACATTATTTGGTTATTTTTTTAGTAATGCGATGTTGGGCATACTGCAAGAATGGATCAATTCAGGCCAAAAAGAAACGCCAGAAGAAATGGTTCAAATGTTAAATAAATTTATCCCCTATCAATTCATATAAAATTTAAGAATTAAATTAATTTATACTATTAAAAATGACAATAGACGTTTTTTATCATTACCTATTTATATATAGTTGTATTCCTGTATCTTTTTACTTCTGTGTTTTCCCATAGAGTAGCAAATTTGCCAATTTTCTTTGAAGTATTTTCTAAAATAAGGGATCCAATAAATCTTTTACAGTTCATCAACTCAATTAGATATAAAAATTTTCCAGAATATCGTTAGCTACCTTCTCTGTATCAGAATTGCTTTCTAGTCACTCTGTTATCTTCTTTTGACAATCGTTTAGAAAAATAAAAATCGTGTAAGTAACCATCTATATAAAATAAATGGTTACTTACACGATTTATCTTGCCATCTCACTTTGACTTATTTTCATTTTCAATTACTAAAATTAAAACGATGTACATACTTCGTCAATTTTCTCTTTTGAGATCTGATGCTCTTTTATATAGCGGTTTTGAGGGTGTTTTACACATGATGCAGAACAAGAACCTAAATATTTTTCTTCATTTTCAATTGAAGTGAGAAATTGTCGATTACACTCTGGATTACCACAATTGATGTAACGTTCACAAGGCGAACCATCAAACCAATCCTTTCCTACTACTTGTTTGTCCACATGATTGATGTCCACAGCAATACGCTCATCAAAAACATACATCTTGCCATCCCATAGTTCTCCTTGAACATCAGGGTCTTTTCCATAAGTAGCAATGCCTCCATGCAACTGGCCTACATCTTTAAATCCTTCTCGCACTAACCATCCAGAAAATTTCTCGCAACGAATACCTCCTGTACAATAGGTCACTACTCGTTTATCCATAAATTCTTCTTTATGATCACGAATCCATTGAGGCAGTTCTCTAAAACTGCGGATTTCAGGACGAACTGCGCCACGAAAATGTCCAAGATCATATTCATAATCATTTCTTGCATCAATAACTACTGTATCTTCGTCTAGAATAGCTTGTTTGAATTCCTTTGGTGAGAGATACTCACCTGTTAATTCTTTGGGATTGATATCGTCTTCCAATTTCAATGAAACAAGCTCTGGGCGGACACGCACAAACATTTTTTTAAAGGCGTGCCCTTCGCTAGGATCGATTTTAAATACAGTATCAGCAAAACGTGTATCATTACGCATCATTTCCATATATTTTTCTGTTTCTTCAATCGTTCCAGATAATGTCCCATTGATTCCTTCATTGGCAACTAATATCCTTCCTTTTAAATGTAATGATTGACAAAAAGCAAGATGCTCTTTTGCAAATTGTTCTGGGTCATCAATAGTTGTGTAATTATAGTAAAGTAATACTTGATAGTCCATTTTTTCTTTCCTTCCTTCTTTTCCTTCAAAAATAGTATAAAAAAATAAAGGCACATTTGACGATCTTTTTGCTTGTGTAATTGTGTTCAAACTTTTTGTTTACATAATAAAGTTATCTTCAAATCTGTTTAAGGACTAATAGTTTTTGATACATCAAAAAGAAAGAGAGTTTGGCTCCCTCATATGGAACATAATTCTCATGGGATGTTGTCTAAGACTCCTTCCTTTTACTTCCATTTTTACTCTTTACCAGTCACAGCAAAATAATTTCCATCAGGGTCAGCAAAATTAAAGACATATTCTTCACCTAATTGAACTAAATCACCAACGGTTGTTCCTAGTTCTTGCATCTTTTTATAAAGTTCAAATACATTTTCGCTATAAAACATTAAGGATGGCGAGCTTCCTGCGACTTCTGATGAGTGCTGCTCAATAAATTCACGATCATATAAAACAAGATAAGCTGTTGCAGTTTCTGATTGTGCGATTTCAACAATCAGTGTACCATCCATTTTTTGGCGATCCAATTCTTTAAATCCCACAGATTTCCAAAAAGCGACGTTCTTTTCAATATCATCAACATATAACATGATTTTCATTTCATTGATAAACATTCTATTCCTCCCATATTGCTTCATAAAAGTCATAATGAAGCCATAATCTTTACTAGTTTAGCACATGGAGATAAGAAAATCTATATTTACTATCCCTTCTTAGGAACTCTTTCATTTATTGGTTTTATTTATTTCTTATCACTTTTCGGAATAAAAAACATCACCTCTTTTTCCATACAAAAAAACAGAAAACGTCAAAAAGACGAAATCTGCTTTTTATGATTATTTCCAATGATTACGTATTTGCATCAATTACTTTTGTTTCGTCTTTGATGACACCACGATCTAAGTCTTTGATTCGTGCACTCGTTACAATACCAGCCACCATGCTCCCACTAACGTTTGTTGCTGTACGAGCCATATCTATCAATGGTTCAACTGAGATAACTAAGCCAACGATTGCAACGGGTAAGTTCATGGCACCTAAAACGATCAATGAAGCAAAGGTCGCACCACCACCGACACCAGCTACCCAAAATGAACTGATGGTAACAATCGCGACCAACATTAGAATAAAGCTAATGCTAAATACATCAATACCAGCAGCAGGCGCAACGATCGTCGCTAACATGGCTGGATAAACCCCAGCACAGCCATTTTGACCAATTGACAAGCCAAAGCTTGCTGAAAAATTCGCTGTTGCTTCATCTACTCCTAAAGCATTAGTTTGGGTTTCAATGTTTAAAGGCAGTGATTCTGCACTTGAACGTGACGTAAAAGCAAAGCTTAAAACAGGGAACGCTTTTTTAAAGTAATCAATCGGATTGACTTTAACAGACATCAGAATCAATGAATGAACGATTAAAACTGCCAATAAAGCGACATATGAAGCAAGAACGAATTTACCTAAATTAATGATTGCTAAAAAATCACTTGTAGCCATTACATTTGTCATTAAAGCAAAAACGCCATAAGGTGTTAAACGTAAAACTAATGTAACGATTCTCATGACAATTTTATATAAACTATCAATCAAGTTAGAAAAGAATTCTGCTTCTTTTGGTGCCTTTCTTTTAATTCCTAAATAGGCAATTCCTACAAAAGCAGCAAAAATCACAACTCCGATCGTACTAGTTGCCCGAGATCCTGCTAGATCCGCAAAAATATTTTTAGGGATAAAGGATAAAATCTGTTGTGGTATTGTCAATCCTTCAATCGTTTCTTGACGAGTGGCTAATTCAGAAATACGAGCAGTTTCTGCTGCTCCTTCTGTAAATTTAGCACCTTGGAGACCAAATAAAATCGTCGTACCAATACCGATCAACGCAGAAATTGCAGTAGTTGCAAGTAAAGAAGTTAACACTGTTGCGCTGATTTTACCTAATTTTTCAGAAACTTTCATTTTGGTGAACGCTCCAACGATGGAAACAAAAACCAATGGCATAATTAACATTTGTAAAAAGCCAACATACCCTTCTCCGACAATATTGACCCACTCCATTGATTGACTAATGATCTGATTGTCTACTCCAAAAATCAATTGTAATAAGCCACCAAAAATGATCCCGATAACTAGTGCTGTGTAAACACGTGTTGAAAATTTTGCATGGCGCTTTTGCATACGATAAAAACCATATAATAATATCGCAAAAACTAGAACCACTAAAACTGTGATGAGTGTTGTCATTTTATTCCTCCTTTAATTTTGAATGACAAGTCCATCTAAGGAAGTAAAGGTTCCCGAAAATGATTCTTCAATCATTTTCCTGAAAAAGTGTTTTTCAGTGACTTATTCATTTTAGACTATTTGAGTAGAATTTACATTTGTTTTGCTTACAATTAGTAATAGAAAAAAACAACCAGTGATAGTCTGGAACTATCACTGGTTGTTTTAGGCTTCTTTTTCGGACTGAAAGTTTAATTTTACACCTGGTTGATCAAGTGCAATTTCCGTTACTTCATAGGCCATGCGCTTGACGATATCAAATAGTGGAGCGACTAGCTCATCTACTTCTTCTTGTGTGACATCTTTTTGCCCTTCAATTTTCCGATTAAGAATATGATTGATTTGGCTCACACTTCCAGATAAAACATATGTATCAAATACAAGACGAAACTCTAGACGTGCGCCGACAATACTGTGTTCTTTAGGATAGTTCTCGATCGTTTCTTTCAACGGAGAAAACCCTACTTTTAAATCTGTTTCAACTTCTTGATCTGGCATTCTCATATCATAGTGAAATGCTTCTACTACTTCTTTTTGTCTTCTGATTTCCATTTGATCACTCCTTAATAATATTATAACACACCTAAATTTGAAAGGGGACACTATTTTATTGTTTTATCCTTGATAACAAGGATTTTTATCAAATTATCAATAACATAATCAGCAGGAATATCATGTAAAAACTGATCAATATCATACAAGCAGGTGACCACTCCTGCATTTCTTCCTGCCTCTACATCTAAACAACGATCTCCGATCATTATCGTCTCAGCTCTTTCCATCTGATACCGAGTAATTAAATCATTTAATGAGTCTGGTGCTGGCTTACGTGGGAAATTCCGATCAATCCCCACCACTTCTTCAATACAATCAGCTAGGTGAAATTGTTTAAGTAAATTCCACGTCGAATCCGTTAAACGATGAGTTAGAATAAAATGTTTTGCTCCTTCTTTTTTTAGAGTTCTCAACACTACTTCTGTCTCGTCAAATGGTTTAGATATCTCTTGGCTTAAAGCTTCATATTGATGAAAGAGTGGTGTAAATTCTTCCTCTTTCAATTGATACTCTTTCATTAGTTGCCGAGTGGAGTATTTTTTCATGATTGGATAAATTTCTTTTTTTTAGCATGACTGCCCAATTTTTTTAGTGCTTTGCTCGCACCATCTACCATAGCCGGATAGGTATCAAATAAGGTACCATCAAAATCCCAAATATAATTTTTTAACTTCATTTACTTCTTTCCTTCAATTAATTATCGTGTAAATTTAATGTAAATACGTTATTTCTTTTTTTACAGTAATCTTTTATCATATACTTCTATTTTTTCATTTAGCGTGTATTCGATTGGTTGAGCATTCGGAATATTAATTGTGTCCATCTGGCTTTCATGAACATTCTCCAAATACTTTGTTAAAGCTCGTAAACTATTGCCATGTCCAACCACCAATAAACTTTTCCCAGTCAACAAATTTAACGCAAGCTCATCTTCCCATAACGGAATGATTCTCTTAACCGTCATTTCTATACTTTCTCCTCTAGAAATCAAGCGAGTATCAAGAAAATCATAGCGTCGATCAAACTGATTTTTCTCTACAAGTGGGGGGATTCTATATACCCTCTACGCCATTTTTGTACTTGCTCTGCTCCATATTTTGTTTTCATCTCTTCTTTATTTTTTCCAACCAATGCACCGTAATGACGCTCATTTAAACGCCATGTCTTGTGAATAGGTAGGTACAACTGCCCCATTTCTTCTAATGCAAGCTGGGAAGTTTTGATTGCTCTCTTCAGCATTGAAGTATAAACACAATCGAAAAAAAGTGCTTGCTCTTTCATTTTCCGACCTGCATCAATTGCTTGTTCCATTCCTTTTTCAGTTAGCTCAACATCCAACCAGCCGGTCCAATAATTTTCAAAATTTGCTTCGCTTTCACCATGACGCAATAGGATTAGTTTCATTTTTCCACCTAAACTTTCGTTTCGAATTGAGTACTACATTTTTTACAAGTCACGCGAATCCGCCCTTTTCCTTGAGGTGCTCGCTGATTTTGGTGACATGTTGGACATGAAAAGAAAGTATAACGCAACACCGTCTCTTTTGCTTGTTTCTTGTTCGTTCGTTGCAAGAACCATTTTTTGCATTGGTCCATTTTTTTTTAAAATTTTTGATTTTCATTCAATCTAGGATAGATTTTCTTTGAAAGCAAACGATAGACCAAGATACTCATCAGACTAGCAAAAAGAATATAACCTGCTGAAAAAGGTAGCCAGTATCGAAAGAGACTAAAAAACAAGGCGAAAATTAGTAGCGTGCGATTAAGCATATCAAATCTTGCATAACGCCCCCTCATGAATTGCTTATATTTAGTTCTATATTTTACAAGGTGTTCAATCCAAACTTGTGCCATAAAATCTCCTCCTATTTAGGTTCATTATGTCAAAAAAAAGCAAAAAGAAAAAGCCTTAATTAGCTTTTTCCATTATTAAGCGATGGAGCACGTTACGATTTTTAGTAAAATCAATCACAATGACCTTCTTTTCTTGCTCCCGTTTAACGACTCGAAACGTATTATCCAATGGTAGGGTTAATTTTTTTGAAGGTATTTCCTTCAATCGAATAAAACTACGAATCAAAGATAAAAGCTGTGTAAATGGAATCGATGTATGAAGAAATTCTGGATGCCTTTTCAGTAATTGCGTCGTCTTTAATAAATTACGCTTTTTACCAATTTCATTTAAAAAGCTTTTCAATATTTTTTGTTGTCTTTGAAAAATCGAAAATGAATCTTGCTCGTCAACTTTATACCGCATCTGTTCTTGTAAGTCACTGGTAGAAAGATGTAGTAACTGACCCTTCTCTTTAATTTTCAGTCCAGAGGGAAATAGCTCCATTACTACTTTATTCCAGCTGTTTAAAGAAAGTTCAAGATATTCTTTCACAGGTAATCCCAATTCTTTATTGAAAAAAAGGAGTAGTGCATCTAGCCCTTCTGTATAATATATCTCTCCTAATGTTTGCCCTTCTAGATGGAATTCTGGCGAAAAGTGCAATAAGGTTTTATCCTCATTTAACTGAACATACAGGAACGCTGAACGGTCAATGATTTTATCCTTTAACACAATTAAAAAATTCATTTTTCTCCCCCTTATCTTTTTTAAAATAGCATATTTCTAAAAAGTTGTCTGTTAAAAGGATAGGGTTTCATAAAAATTTAGTAATTCATAACGTAATCCTTTTTGAAAACTTATACCCGAAAAATAGTTACTTATTTCTCATCTTCCATTAATAAAGCCTAAAGTGACTAATATAAGTAAGCTTTTCTTTTTAATCATGTCTTTCCCAACTAAGTTTCCGATTTCCATCATTGAATAATCTGCCCCAAACAAAAACAGCATCATACCACTCATCATGATCGCGACACCAAATAAAAAAGAAAACATTTTTTTAGTTCAAGCGGCGCAAAAACCAATATTTAAATAACTATAAATAGTTACATTTATAAAATCAATATGATAACATCTTTTTAATTTTCCAGAATATATCCGACCTATTTTTCTTTATTTCACCTTATAAAACCGTCACTTTCGAGTATAATAAAAAACACAAATATTTACATATCATTTTAAATGATGGATGATAAAAAAACAATCTGATTACCTAACGATTCAAATTAAAAAAGCGAAAGAAGCACGAAAATATAAAATTATTCTCGTCTTCTTCTGCTTATTACTACTACAATATGATTATCGCAGCTTGTTATTGTAAAAGTGATTGGCTATTACTATCATAAGTTAAATATTATTTAGAAACTTACAAAACAACATTATCACTGAACATGTTCCAACCTTTTTTAGTAAACTTCTACTGTATATTTATCTTTCTTTTTGGTTTATTTGAAATTATTCTTTTATAATACCAAGCCAATCAACTGTTTTCTAAACTCTTCATACAAATCATCAGTTTGATTAAAAAGCATCGGATTAATTGTATGGCTGTCGACCATCCACTCTTTTGGATCGTCACTGCCTATAAAGGTATTAATCAATTGTTGTATTTTTGTTTCATCTTGTTTTTCTGCCTGCTTGATCAAATAAAAATCTTCAATTCCTCTTTGTAACTGTTTATAGCGCAATGATAACAATACATGCCCTGAGTACGCCGGATAAATCAGGCAGTTATCGCCAATTGGTAGAGAACTCGTGTTATAACGTATATCTTCTCGCACATTTTCAGGCCAGCAATTATACGCCCAGCGAAGTAGTCCATTTGTTTTGAAACAATGAGCTAAAACTCCCTGTATCCTCGTTTCCAACAATGAACTATGCAAAAAAGTATTTGGTCGATCTGGGTAGTTGCAAATATAATATTGCGTTTTATCAGGATAGCTTTGTGTCAGTTTTTGATAATTTTTGCAGGTACAATAAAACGAAGTAACAGGATAGTCAATCTCTGATATTAATTGTTCCAGAACTTTTTCTTTATCAAAAGCAACTTTTATCTGAACTGTTTCGTCTACCGATTTTAATTCAGATTTGCTTTCGATAAATGCTACCTTTTGAAGTACTTCATCAAAATAGCGAACAACAATTTTCTCAGGGTAATCTAAATTTTTGATTAGGGGGAAGAAAGGTGGTTGCCAAACTCCTAATAAACCGAAAACATCAATTTCTTGATCAATTCCTGCCTTGACCATACAATTCAAGTACCGGTCTAAAACTGAGAAATCACAAACCAGTTCTCCCTGTTGATCTTTTTTTACATTAATCATTGAATATTCATAAAGATTCGCAGGATAATCTTTGACAATGTAGTTAAACCACCCTTTCCAAGGAATCTCACCAGCTATTACTGTCACAGCCTTTTGGCCAATTTTGGCTAAACTAATTGCCATTTCCTCAATCAATTGAAAATGTGCATCACTCCATAGAGGTACTTGAAAACTTCGAGCCAAGTTAGATGGTTGTTGCCAGATATCTAAATTAAAATCGTTTGCTACTTCTTCTGGGAAACAATAGCTAGATACTTTTAGAGTTAATTTTTTTGACGCCACTACTTCTTCTATCCCAGTAAGATGAGACTGATATACAGTAATTTCCAAATCGTAGCTACCTGCTTTTACTTCAGCATCTATCGGAAATTCTAGATAAATAGGGGCATAACGATCACCTGAATAGGTTTTTGCTGTTTGCTCTAATAATTTATCCGCATATAAAATATCTTGGCTTCCTATATAATAATCAATAAATTGTGCATTTACTGGTAACGATGACTGAATAGCCACTCGATAAGTTGGTATTTCAATCGCATCAGGTATTGAGAATTCTCGTGACAAAACAAAATGATTTTTCGCACCGTCATGGAGCAATAACTGACAAGCATTGTTGCTGTTTCCATATAAAATCAATTCTTGGATCTCATTTGGTTGTTCAACTGTTAAGCGGTTAGACGCTTTGTAACTTTCATGGACAAGATACGCTCGCATTGAATATCCTCCTTATAAGTAGGTATAGATTTCATCATCAATTGTTCCAGATACTCGTTTGTTCATTCATTTGGAATCATTTGACAAATTGTTTCACTAAATCTTCCCATCAATTGTATCAGTAATAATTTCTTTCTAGATATAACTAATAAAGAATGACTTGCTTTATTTGGGACATCGTTCATTGTTTGACCGTACTTTTTTATCAAATGATTCTTTTACAAGTTGCCTTTTTTGGTGTTCCCATTCTTACTTCTCTATTCATCTAAGCCATTGGCCGCTATCACGCTTTGATACCAATAGTAACTATCTTTTTTGTAACGTCCTAAATCAAGTAATTCATCGTCTGTACGATTCACATAGATAAACCCATAGCGTTTTTTCATGCCTTCATGGGTACTGATCAAATCAATTGCGCTCCATGGACAGTAGCCTAAAATCTCTACCCCGTCTTCAATCGCTAAAAACATTTGCTGGATATGTTGTTGAAGATAATCGATACGATAATTATCATGTACTCTTCCATCTACCAGTTCTTCTGATGCACCAATCCCATTTTCCGTTATAAGGAGTGGTAAACGATAACGAGAATAGATTTCATTCAAAGTAAAGCGGAAACCTTCTGGATCAATCGGCCAACCAAATTCAGTCATTGGTAAATGAGAGTTCTCTACTGTTTGGAAAAATCCTGGAATGCCAAATCCTGATTGTTGATCAACTATTTGTTCTTTATCAAAGTAACTAGAAACTGTCATTGTATTATAATAATTGAATGCAATGTAATCACAGGTACCCTCTGATAAGATTTGCAGATCATTATTTGCAGATCATTATCAGTAACGATTGGCGCAGCACCAATTTTTTCTAGTAAATGCCAAGCGTTATGGTTGTATTTTCCAAAAACGGCAACATCGAGAAACAACCAATTTCTCAATGCACTCATATACAAAGCAGCCATTTGATCTTCTGGTTTATCGGAAGCTGGATAGACACTAGCAATATTAGGGGCTGGGCCGATTTTCCCTTTATAATTTCCATTATGGTAATTCTTTGTAACTAGCGCTTGCGCGACTAACATATGATGATTTTCTTGGAACTTTGCTTTCATGCTTTTATTACTTGTTACAATGATCGAACCAGCTAATGCCATTACATTTTGTTCATTGATCGTTTGCCAAAGGGGAATATCTTGACCAAAGTGTTCAAATAATACTTGACAATAATCAGCAAAAGCTTGGATTGTTTCTCTGTTTTCCCATCCTCCATTTTCTGCAATATAAACAGGTAAATCGAAATGAAAGACTGTGGCCACTTGTTGGATCTCATTTTCGATCAATAAGCGGATTAGTCGTTTATAAAAATCGATTCCTTCATGGTTCACTATACCATCAGGCATCACTCGACTCCATGAAATTGAGAAACGGTAAGCTTTTAATCCTAATTCCTTAAACAAACGAACATCTTCTTCGTAATGATGGTAATGATCAGCCGCCACTTTGAAATCTGTCGTACCTTCTGGAATATCTTTGATATCTTGAACAGATGGTCCTTTGCCATCTTCATTCCAAGCACCTTCTACTTGATACGCACTCGTAGACGCGCCCCATAAAAAGTGAGGGGGAAATTGTTTTCTCATTCTTTTACTTCTCCTTTATGACTGCGCCGATCAAATTAGCATCTGCTTGAAATTTAGCTGCTTCGATTGTCATAGGCTGCAGTGTTTTTTTTATGATAGGTGCTACTTCAAACAATGCTTGATAAGCTTGCTGAACCGTCTTTATCAAATATTTTTGTTGACTAATACCGCCACCAATTACAATTTTTTCAATATCTAAAAGCGTTTGGATATTAAAACATAGGATAGCTATTTCTTTGCAATAACAAAAAAACAATTCTTTCGCGACTGAATTTTCACTACTCTCCAACATTGAAAAGACTTTTTCACCATCGTTTTCTACATTTAATAATTCTGCTAATTTCTTAATCAGCAAAACGGAAGATAGACCCATGCCAACAAAAGAATCTTGTCCGGAAATTTGGCGGTCACGAATCATAAAGCTAATTTCCCCTGCTTGATAATGACCACCTTTATAAAGTTGGCCATCAATACAAAGACCCATACCAACACCAGTTCCTAAAATAATTGCTGCGCCATGGTGAACATTCTTCAGATTGCCATAGTGGATTTCACAAGCAGTGGCTGCTTTTGCATCATTTTCCACTGTTATTTCCATATTTCCCAACTTCAAAAAAGACTTTAGCTGGATTTGATCAAGATAAGGAACAGCCCCTCCAAAGAAGACTGTTCCTGATTCGTTCACTGATCCTGGTACCGAAAAAGCAATTTTTTGGATTGGCTGGATCTGCTTATAATACTGAATAATTTCTGATAATGATTGATGAAATTCCTCTTTTTTCTTTGGTGTGGGAAAACGATTTTTGTAAGAAATTTTAGTTTGATGAACCAGTGCCGTTTTGATCATTGTTCCACCGATATCAATTCCTAAAGTGGTCATTTTCTCTCCTCCATTATGCTTGAATTTCTTCTGCAATAATTCCATCCATATTTTATTTTGCTTTATTAGCTGCGGCTTCCGCTGCTAATTCTAATTCATATTCTTTTTTATCTGCAATTTTAATGAATGGATACCACATAACAATACCGATCCCCATACAGATGATCATTAAAATCGTATAATTTATTCCACCAGAAAATGGCATTTTAACAAATGTTGGCGTAGTCCAAGGTAACAAACTCATCGTTGGATTTAATGAAATTGGTAAAATCGTTGTGGCTAATCCCCATGTCACAAAACCTGCAATTAATTGTGTAAATACTTGTGGAATGAAAAACAACGGATTTAAAATGATTGGCATACCAAACATAATCGGTTCAGTGATATTGAAAATAGATGGAGTGAACGATAGTTTTCCTAATTGTTTCATTTTAGCGGATTTACAGCGGATCATAAAGAATGTTACAAAACCCATAAAGCCTGCTGCATACATCCCCATATAAATTACTGAAGGAATCAAGTAAGGTAGTTTTTGTCCTTGTTAATAAGCCGCAATATTAGAAACGACCATTGTCATACTAATTGCACCAAGAGGTCCTTGCAATACCGCGTTATGAATCCAAAAGAACCAGAGTACTGCTAAAAGTTCCATGATGATAATAATTGAAAGTGGGCTGGCAACAAGTGAATTGAGTGGCGCATTGATCACATCAACAAAGAATTGGAAAATAGAACCAGATTTAGTCAACCCAAACAATACACGTAAAACAAATACACAAACAAAAATGATTGTTACAACGAATACTGGCGCCAAAGACTGGGTAACCATTGGCGGTACGCTATCTGGTAATTTAACTACAATATTTTTCTTAGAGAGGAAAGCATAGAATTGGGTCACAACTAATGCCACGATCATCCCAATAAATAACCCTTGTCCGCCTAAGAAATCCAAGCGTAACGCTGCAATAGATGAATCAACAGCTTTACCATCTTGCATCACTAACGTTGCGACTGTCTGAGGCATTAACATGATAAAACTAGCTAAAGAAATAATTGCTGCATTTCGTTCATTTGTGCCAAGTTGTTTGGCATAGGAAAAAGCTAAACTGTATACTACATAAAGTGAAAAAACGCCAGTTGCGCAATTAGTAATCGGACTTGTACGAATAAAGCCTTCCATTAAAGCTGCTAACACTTTATTTTGTTGTAATTTCTGAGATAATGGCAATAATTTACTACTCAAAAACCCTTCTAATTTTTCCATGATGTTATCCTCCTATTTTTTATAATTCCATATAGTACTATTTTCTATTCCTGCAATGTCTAAATAAAAATGATAAATCCCTTCTTCAATCCGTTGCTTTCCATTATTATCAAAGACAGTTAAATCAGCAATAGGAATTTTTATTTTCAATTGTTTTTCTTCATTTTCATCTAGATGAATCCGTTGACTGCTGATCAATCGTCTTTCTGGTCTAACGGTTGTCGCATATTCTTGATGTAAATAAACATACGCCACTGTTTCAGCAGGAATAGAAGAAACATTTTTAACGAACGCAGTGATTTCAATCTGTTGATCAATTATTTCACTTGTGACCTTACCGCTTTCAAATTCTGCGTAACTTTTTCCTACACCAAATTTGAAAAGTGGTTCATTGGATTCATCGATATATTTAGATATAAACCGATCAGAATGGGTCCCACTGGATACAGGCCGACCGGTCGAACACTGAGCATGATAGATTGGTATCTGACCTTCACTTCTAGGAAAAGTCATTTCCAATCTTGCGGAAGGACTGGTTTTTCCTGCTAATAAATTGGCAATACCGATTCCCCCCATCGTACCTGGAAACCAAACAAGTAATACACTATCAAAGTATTTTTCAACATCTGTTAAAACCAATGGACGTCCTGTATACAATACCCCGACGATCGGTTTATTTAGCTCATGTAATCTCTTTAACAATCGTTGTTGTTTCAATGGGATTCTTAAATGCGCTTTGGAAGCACCTTCGCCACTTTCAATAAATTGCTCTCCAAAAGTCAACAGGATGATATCTGCTTTAGTTGAAATTCTTAATGCTTCCTCTACTAGTTTCTCAGCATCTTCAATCGGACCATTCAACATTTCCATGCCTGCTTTCATGGGTCCAAATTTTTCATAAGAATCAAATAAATTATAGCCTTTAGCAAAAGAAAGCTGTTCGGAGCTAAAGTGTTTGCTAAGACCTTCTTTCAAGGTAACTGTATATTGTGGTTTCCCACTGACAGAAGCCCAAAAACCTAATGTTAAGGGACTTTCACCATAAGGACCAATGATTGCGATGTTTTTATCTTGTTTAAGTGGCAACCCTCCTTCATTTTTTAAAAGAACACAACTTTTTTCCACCAGTTCAACTGCTGTTTCTTTGGCTTGATCCGTCAATATTTCTCCCGTGTTCGCTTCTTCTAATCCACGGTACGGATTTTCAAATAATCCTAATTTATTTTTTAATGTTAAAATACGCCAAACTGCTTCATCAAGCAGTTTCATAAAATGTGCATCTTCCACTAGTTCAGGTAAATGCTTGGCATAAATAGAGGTCATCATATCTAGATCTACACCGGCTAAAAGTGCTTTTCTTGCAGCATCTGATTCATCTTTTGCATAGCCATGAGGAATCAATTCTTTTATAGCAGCATAATCAGAAACTAGTAAGCCTTCAAAGCCAAAACGACCACGTAAAATCTCTCGATTCAACCATTCATTTCCTGTAGAAGGTACCCCGTTCAGTAAATTAAACGCTGTCATTACTAGCTCACATTTTGCTTCTACTGCTGCTTGGTAAGGTTGAAGATACTCATTAAACAAACGCTGATTTGACATATCTACTGTATTGTATTCTCGACCAGCTTCCGGAGCGCCATAAGCAGCAAAATGTTTTAAACAAGCGGCAACACGTTTTTTAGGAATTTGTTCTCCTGAATTACCTTGATACCCTCTTACAATACTCTTAGCAAATTCTTTTGCAGTATAAACATCTTCTCATGGTGACTCCATCACTCTTCCCCAACGAGGATCACGTGATAAATCTAGCATTGGGGAAAACAAGACATGTAATCCGCTCAAATAACTTTCTTCAGCTGTCAATTCTGCTGCTTTTTGGATCAAAGCAAAATCATAGGACCCCACTTGTGCAAGAGGCATCGGAAAAATAGTACGAAAGCCATAAATAACATCTGACATAAATAACATCTGACATAAATAACATAGGTATTTTGTGTTTGCTTTTCTCTAATACCTTTAATTGTAACTCTTTTAACCTTTGATGATCATTGACGTTGTAAATCGAACCAATTTCATAAACATTTAAATCTTTAGGCAAACCCAATTCTTCTCTTGGTCCCGTGTTCATCACATCATTTTCTATGATGACACTCCCATTTAATTGAATCGTTTGAGCAATTTTATCTTGAGTAGATAAATTTTTAAATAGAGCTTGTAACTCATCCTTTTTCATTAGTACCTCCTTTTGCAACCGCTTTACCTGTTTGATTATAGAGGATAAAAAACGCATTTTATATAAAAAAAAACCGATTTATATCAAAATGTTCGTGCTATATAAAAATTATTAGTGTAAGATAAACAAGGAAATATTTTTAACCTGAGAGGGTCTTTTATGATGAACATTGACAGTATTAAATTAACCATGGATCTTTTATATCGAAAATTTCTCATACCTATGTTATTGCTAGATGAGGATGGCAAACTTATTTATCCGGAGAGAACGCAGGAGTTAAACATTTCTGTAAATGAACTCTTGTCCTACAAGAAGACGAAACGGATCCAACTATTCAATATGAAATCCTTTTTGTATGGCTATTTTCCTTTTTACATTGAACAAAAAAAGTTCTATATCCTCATTGGTCCATGTGGCATCATCGGTTCTAAAGAAACTTCTTGTTTTTTTATGGGGCACGAATATCATTACAATCTCCACTATTCAAAAGAAGACAAGTACTCCTTTGAAGAGTATGTTCAACTCTTATATACGATTCTTACGCAAAAAACGCCAAAAAAACAGGACTTTTTTTGGTCTTTCCAGCAGTCAGATTACAACAAAACTTCACACACCGATCATAATTTGGAAAACAATCTTTATGACAGACGAATACATAAGGAAACCTTCGACTCTTACCATTTTGAATTACGTTATTTAGATTACATAAAACGTAACGAGCCTGAAAAAGTGGTCTGGGTTTTTAATAAAATGAAAGAGACCTATAAAGTAGCCCTATCTCCTTTTGAATTAGAAGGATTAAAATTAAAATTTGCTGCTTTCGTTGCTATTATCACGCGAATGAGTATTGAAGAAGGGGTTCCAATCAATCAAGCATTTGGTTTATCGGACTCTTTGATCCAAGGACTAGTCCATATCCATTCTGCTGACGAATGTTTGCAATATATAAAAGAGGCCACCTATCGCTTCATGTATCTACTCCATAATTATCCGTTTGCAGATAAGTCTTTACTAGTAAAAACAATTGTCAATCATATAGATAATCATTTATATGAACGTATCACTATTGATGAATTGGCAGTCCTCACTGAGAAGCACAAAAATCATTTATGTAGTCATTTCAAAAAAGAAATGGGTACCACTGTCCATCGCTACATCCAAGAAAAAAAAATCAATGAAGCAAAACATCTCTTGTTATTTACTGATCATTCCTATGAAGAAATCGGTAATCTACTTGCTTTTTCTAGTCAGAGTCATTTTATCCAATCATTTAAAAAAATAACTGGTTATACACCAAAAGAATATAAAAGTATCCATTACGCACATTCGTTAGTTTAAAGTAAATTATCCTTCTTATACCATAGTGTTTTTTAGCAAAAAAGAGTCGAGCAATAGTCCATTCTAAAAATAAAAACAAGACTCATTTTGACAATATACTTCAAAATGAGTCTTGTTTTTGCTGTTATCTGTATGTTACTCTCCATGAGTCTCTCTAATTTTCTTAAATTTAGGGCTATTAGCACCAAACCAATTTGATCTTCGCTCCTTGTTTCCTCACAAACGGAAACGGTGGAACATCAATTGAGGCTTTAGGAGACCAAATACTGGTTCGACATTGCTTTTACGTCTTTTGTAAAATCTAATGATAAAGTTATTTGATTGATAGTATAATTTTTAAACATGAGGCACACTTCTTTTGATTGAGTTTAGTCACTTTAATCATACTTGGTTGTGTGCTTTTTGTGTACCTTAAAATCAAAAAAGCGGGGCAATAATCAGATTTTTTTCTGACTATGTCCCGCACTCCTTTTTTGCATATTATATTTAAGAGAGAAATCTATTATTGCTCCTAGAGCTTTCTGTTTGATAAACAGAATTGGATTATTTTTATTTCTGTTAATTTATTGATTTCACTGCTATCAATTTCCAGATTCAGCATTTCCTCCCTAGAAATTCATCTTTTATTTGAACAAAATACTATACTTAGCCATAAATGTATCTCGATTTTTTATAAGTTCAATCGCTGCTCGCAATTGTTTTTTCATGTTCGATTGTTCAAAGGGGATCGGGTAATGTTTTTCTTGTGCCAATAACAATGAGCCTAAAGCATCAATTTTTTTCTCAAAATCTTTATCGAGATCATTTTTTAATACATGGTTTTGTAAACCTAAATTTGTCATGATCCAACGATTTGTATTTTGCGTGGTATCAATTATTCTTTCAGAAGAAACCAAGCGATTTTTGGTTTCTGCGTGATAAATATCAATGATATCTCCTTCATGAAGAGAAATTTTATCTTTCCCCACTTGTGTGTTTGTTCCTTCAATTGTCTTAGCATATTTTACTTTACCTGTACGATCTTTGATTGATATTGTTAGATAAACTTCCCCCTCGAAAAAGTAATGCGGATCCTCTTCTGTAATTGAGATCACCACTTCTTTTTTGTTCATATTTGTGGAAAGGGAGCCAAAATATTCATCTGACACCCCTAGGAATTCAATTGTTTGATTTGCTAATTGACTAATTTTAATCCTATTCATCTCAATTGTGGCCTGGTTTTGTGCTTCCTTCACATAAACATAAACAGTTTCTGGTGCATAACTTCCCATTGTCTTTCCACTAAATTCTAAATGATACACACCATTAGGAACATTTTTAAAAGTAACTTTTTGTCCTTGAACATCTTGTGTAGCTATTTTCTTTGAACCATCTTTTAAAGTCACTTTTATATCTGTCAATGTGCTACTATCGTCTGTATTTAGTAGAACAGTTAGATCCCCCTTCAATTTTAACTCTGCAATCTCATCATTTCGGACCATTTCAAAATTTGAATTAATCAAATAAGCTGGATCCACTAATTGACGTGCGCGAGTTAGTTCATGTTCAGGAACGACATCTGCTAAAGAAGCAACTGCCGGATAACCTGAAAAACGATTTTTTTCTGCTTGACCCATACCAACAGTAATTCCCCACTTCTCGAATACTGGGGTAAAATCTTGTAGAGAGTTTTCACTATAAATTCGATTCATTAACTCAGGTAAAGGATAATCCTTATGTTTAAAATTAGGCTGACTTGCAAGTTTTCGGTATTCTTGATACATTTTAGTAAAAGAGTCATCTCCAGCTTTTTGTTTTAATAAAGACAATAAAATTAATTTTTCTCGGACATCTGCTGTTTCATAAGTTCCCCCTCGCTTAATCATCCAATCATATAAGTCTTTTTCAACTTTTTCTTTATTGCCGAAATTGAACAACCAACCAGTCTGATCTGTTTCTTTTCCATATTTATTGTACTGATTACTGCACAGCAAATAAATTGTTAGATACTTCTCCGGTATACATGCCGACTCCATCAAAGCCAGCTTGGTAACCATGAGCGATTTCATGCAGAGTCCCCCAACTATTTTTGGTCAACCACATATCAATCGTATCTTCGCTATTAGCCGTCCAATATGTGCCATAGTAAGCACTGCCCACACCATCTAAATCTGCTTTAAAAAAATATCGGTTTTCTCCATTTTTGTTTTCACTTGTGGACTGATCAAAACCAGCTATTTGATTATAGTATGCAAATAAATCGATATAATAATCAATTAATTCATCTAACGAGCGAAAGTCTTTTAAATTTCTAGTGATTTCCTTATCTTTTTTAGGTATCAGCAATTGAAAATCGGGTCCTTTCACTAAGGCATATTCACCATCATATTGATCCCAAGTGTTAAAAAAGGATTTCTCACTTGTTTTATATTCATAAATCGGTAGCGGTTTTTGTGTCTGCGAATCAACTACTTCGTATTCTATTCTTGCAGGAATATCCCCATAAGGCGTATCAATAAATGGAACTAATGGATTTGAAGCTTGAATACTCACCCATTGTGTTCCCACGTCTATACTTTTTTCGTTTACCTCATTATCACCTAACAATCGAAGTTTTAATTTTTCTTTAAAATCTGAATTTGTTTGTCTGATTTTCAAGACAGTATTTTTTCTTAAGATAAAGCCTAAATCTTGACGATCATGCCCTTTTCCTTTACTCATTCCTGCGTTAAAGATCCATGTAGGCTTAGGGATACTAAAAATATCTTTCTTGCCCATTTCTTGGGCATATGTAGTGACGGAAAAGCTAAAAAATAACAAAAATAAAAAACAAATATACAATTTTTTCATTCTTACAACCTCCCTTTTTTATATACAATAAATATAATGAAAATAAAATTATTATTTTATTGTTATCTAATTATAATTCAATTATATTATATCAGGATTTAAAAGCAAGGATTTTCGTCAAAATATTACTAATTTATCCTATAAACATCTACCCACCCCTACATACAGCTACCACAAAAAACGTTATTTATTTTTTATTATTAAAATTAATTTCTATAATTTTTAATAATCAGCAAGGATAAACAATAAACATAAAAATAACATATTAAGACAGATGGATTGATCAATTAAGAAAATATTTTCCTGTTATCGTCGAAGCTAACTGATACTTCACAACCTCTTCTCATAAACCGTGTTCCAAAACCAGCTCTTCGTAGTAAGTCTCAAAACCAGGAAAAATGAAAAAGCCGTTTTCTCTGGTGTTTCCTTACTACTAAGAGCTAAGCAGCTTTGTCACAACCGCTTGTCCACAGGTTTTTATTATACTAAAAAAACATTTCCGATCAGCTTTATCTCACAAGAGCTTATCGGAAATGTTCTTCTTTTGTTAACATACCTTTTTAAACCTCATAAATTTTGCTATATATTCATTAATTATTCGCTACTTACTTTCAATCCAAGCTTGGTAATACTCAAAATAGGAACCTTCTTCTGTTCGATTTGTTAGCAGATACTGAACAATTACTTCTCCGGTTTCATACCCCTGTTTTTGCAATTTCTTTTTTATTTCCCTGATATTATTATTTTCCGTATGATTCACTTCTACTTGCAACAAGAAACGATGATAGGTTTTAAATGGTTGATTTTGCCAAACGATTTTAGATAAGGGAATATCTTCTGATTCTTTCTCTGTACAAAACCCATAGATCATCTCGTTACTTATTGAAAAATCAAAATAACAGCCAAAACTTGCATAATTTTCAAGGTAGGTCTTCGAGTCCAAAATATCATCTGATTCCACTGTAACAATTGCTTCAAATGGGATTTTTTCTTTTGGAAAGTCTTTATTTTTGCTGTCAATCATCAATTTAAGTTGGTTTTTTCGTGTTAATATTTCTTCATGTTTTTTCTGTAAATCAATTTTTTCTTGTTCGATCCGCTGTTCTGTTTCGGCAATTGTTTCGTAGTGTTCTTCCATTGTTTTTCCGTATAGATTTTTCATTTGCTTGATAGGAACGTCTAACTTTCTGTAAAAATTGATGTCATAGATTTGAAAAATATCATAAATATTAAACATTCGATAACCATTTTCCTCATGACGTACTGAATGGATTAATCCCTGTTCATCCCAAAAACGAATCGTTGATTTTGGAACATTTAATAGTTCAGAAACTTCACCGATTGTATAAAGTTTTTGCATCGTATCACCTCTTCTTGATTTTACTATTTCCCCTCTTGACCTTCAAGTAACTTTAAGGTGTAGAATTCATTACTATCAAGAAAAAAGGGGGAAACATCATGAAATTACTAAAAAATTTTTTACGGAAGAACAAAAAAATTGTTTCGTTTACATTTTTGTTCATTTGTTTACAAATCATTGCTACACTCGGTGTACCAAAATTGGTTGCGACTTTAATTGATGAAGGCATTGCTAATGGTCAAATCACTAAAATTTATGCAATTGGCTTACAAATGTTAGGTATCGCCTTATTAGGCGCCGTTTCCGCTATTGCTTCTAGCTACTTTTCTGCTTTATTATCAGCAAAATTCGGGTATCAAACCAGGGAGCGATATTTTGCTAAATTCCAAAAATTATCTCTCAAGGACACGGATCGTTTTGGACAAGCTTCATTATTAACGCGAATGACAAATGATGTGGATAATATCCAACAAATGATTGTATTATTCTGTCAAATGATCCTGCCAGCACCCATCATTGCTCTCTTTACTTTAGTAATGATGTTTCAACATTCGAGTACCTTGGCTTTTATTACCTTGTTATCTGTGTTTGTTTATGTTGCAGTTATTTTCATTTTGATGAAAAAAGGGACACCTTTATCCCTCAGCATCCAACCCCGAATGGATCGAATCACCGTTACATTAAGAGAATTTTTTACTGGTATAAATATGATTCGAGCATTTAATAATCAAGATTATGAAGAAAAGCGAACCAACAAAACCTTTGAACATTATGCCTCACAAATGATTCGAGTGAATCGGGTTTTCGCTTGGGTTACACCAATTGCCTTTTTACTCATGGGAATTGTTTATAGTGCGATTCTTTGGTTTGGCGGATCTCTTGTTGGCATTGGAACATTACAGATAGGCATCGTCACCGCTATCATTGAATATTCGATGCTGACTCTGGCATATCTAATGACTGCTGCTATGGTTCTAGTAGTTATTCCAAAATCAATGTCCTCTCTACAAAGAATTGAAGAAGTTTTAAATCAGCCAATTGAGATCAAAGATCCTCAAGAAACGATTTCAAATTTACAGCAGATGGATAATGAGATTATTTTATCTTTTAATCATGTTTCATTTAGTTATACCACCGATTCAGAACACGTTTTAGAAGATATCCACTTTGACGTTCCGAAAGGAAAAACAACGGCAATCGTTGGTGGGACAGGATCAGGCAAAAGCACGATTGCTAAGCTCATTCTTCGACTAAATGATGTTACAAGTGGACAAATCATTTTAGATGGATATCCTATTAAACAGTTGAAACAAGAAACAATTCATTCTGTCATTGGTTATGTTCCACAAAAAGCATTCTTATACAGCGGAACAATTCTATCTAATTTACAGATGGGGAATGCTCATGCTACTAGAAAGGAAACAAACCGAGCTATTCGTATTTCCCAATTAGAAGAAGTTTTAGAAAAGCTTCCAGAGAAGTTAAACAGCTTTGTTGCCCAAGGTGGCGAAAATTATTCTGGAGGACAAAAGCAACGGATATGTATTGCTAGAGCATTGATCAAACCAGCGAATATCTATATTTTTGATGACAGTTTTTCTGCATTAGATTACCAAACTGATGCTCTTTTAAGACAGGCATTACATGATGAAATGGTTGATAAAACACTGATTATCGTGGCTCAAAGACTTAGTACAGTGATGCATGCCGATAACATTATCGTATTGGATAATGGGCGTATCGTCGGTCAAGGGACTCATGAGAAACTTCTAGCTACCTGCTCTTCGTATCAAGAATTTGCGAAATCACAAGGAATATTGAAAGAAAGGAGAGGATGAAATGAAAAAAAATGACGTAAAAATCAAAAAACACAGTTTGATCCGTTTTTGGAAAATGATTCAATCAGATCACAAAATTTTTTATGGATTACTTTTATGTAGTTTGATTGGGAATTTAATGGTTGTTGCTATGCCGATGATCATGGGTGTGGGAATTGATCAACTTTTAAATCGTATTCGTTACATCGGGATTGCGAAAATGACTTTTATCGATGTGAAGGATGCACTGCTGATCCCCGTCATCTTACTACTGACTTTTTCTGTTTTTAGCAGTATCACCTCTTTTCTCCAAGAATACACAATGGCATCCTTGAGTGAAAGAATAACATTAAAGGTTAGAAAAGAAATGACTAAAAAGTTTAAGACATTACCGATATCTTTCTTTGACCAGCATCAAGTAGGGAGACATCCTCAGTCGAACAACTACTGGTTTAAATCAATTGTCACAAGTTTTACTTACAGGCATTAACCAATTTTTTACTTCGATTGTCACGATTCTATTTTCCGTGTCTATGCTCTTTTATATTGATCTTAAATTAAGCTTATTTGTTTTCTTATTACTACTTGTCAGTTCACTTGTCACACATCGTTTCGGTAAGAAAAATAAAGAATTTGCTGATAAAAACCAATCAACATTGGGCTCATTGAATAATAAAATGGAAGAGTACTTGGCTGGTAACTTAGTGACAAAAACGTTCAATCAGCAGCCTCATGCCATTGAAACGATTCGTAAGGTCAATCAAACCCATTATCAAGCATTTAAAAAAGCACAGTTTATGA
Organism: Enterococcus lacertideformus; assembly: GCA_015680865.1. Taxonomy (GTDB): domain Bacteria; phylum Bacillota; class Bacilli; order Lactobacillales; family Enterococcaceae; genus Enterococcus_B; species Enterococcus_B lacertideformus. Next base: position 285,860 of record JADAKE010000016.1, read on the forward strand.
ACTTTGCTATCTATCCAGCCATACGATTGATCAATCAGTTAGCCTTTATCATAAGTGCTATCGTAGGAGGATTTTTAGTTTTATCAGGTAGTATAACACTTGGTTTATTACAGGCATACCTCCAGTATATCAACCAAATTTCTGAGCCTGTTTCAACCGCTTCTTATGTCATCAACTCGATCCAGTCTGCAACAGCAGCCATTGATCGTATTTTTGAAATCATGGATGAGCCAAATGAACGACCGGACTGTAAAGATAGTCAAATAATCGATTCACCTCGAGGTTCAATTACCTTTAACCAGGTCCAGTTTGGTTATACTCCTGATAAAACATTGATGAAAAATGTCAATTTTGCAGTCAAACCAAAGCAAACAATCGCTATTGTTGGACCAACAGGAGCCGGAAAAACTACATTGGTCAATCTACTGATGAATTTTTATGAATTGGATGAAGGATCAATTTCATTTGATGGAATCGACATTACGAGCCTTTCTCGAAGTGAATTACGAAGGCATTTTGGCATGGTTTTACAAAATACTTGGCTTTTTGAAGGGACAGTGTCCGAAAATATTGCCTATGGAAATCGCCAAGCTTCCAGAGAAGAGATCATCGCTACAGCCAAAATTGCTCAATGCGATCATTTCATTCGTACATTGCCACACGGATATGATACGATTATTTCAAGCGAGAATGGCTCACTTTCTCAAGGTCAACAACAACTGTTGACGATCGCACGCGTCTTGTTAGCCGATCCTTCTGTAGTTATTTTAGATGAGGCCACTTCTAGTGTGGATACCCGAACGGAAGCAATGATCCAAAAAGCAATGAATGCTGTTACAGAAAATCGAACAAGTTTTATTATCGCTCATCGCTTGTCCACCATTCAAAATGCTGATTTGATTTTAGTAATGAAAAATGGAGACATCATAGAACAAGGCACTCATGACTCTTTATTGAGTGAACCAACACTTTACGCAAGCTTGTACAATAGTCAATTCCAGACAACCTAAAATAAACATGGCTGTTATAAAAACGCTCCATAAAATATAAACCGAACCCTCCAGAGAATAGAAAAAACTATTCTCGGAAGGCTCGGTTTATTGATGCTATAATAAAATATTTTCTCGGATATGCAAGAAAGCAACAGTTTTTTTAAACTAATAATTATTATCTACTTGTGATAACTGTTGTTCGAATTGCCAGGTTTTTCCATTGTCTTTTGAGGATAAAAAATACACATTTTTTTCATCTGGCGAGTAGATAAACCAAGTAAAATCAGGAGAAATATCAAAAGTTTTATCCATCCAATAACCAATCGGAACTGCGCCTGTAGTCAAGGTATAGTTCCCCCAACGAATCCAGTCTATTCCTACAGGTACAAATTGCCAATTTTTCCCTTGAGTCGTGGTCATGTACAAAGATTTAGTAGCGGGATCTAATTTTAAATCATTGGTTTGATTCGTCAGCAAGTTAACTGATTTTTTGGGGTCTTTCAATAACCCCTCACTAGTGCTATGCACGACTTCATGGGTTTCCGTGTTTCTCATTTTCGTCATTGACATTGATGGAAACGTCGAGACAAATCCACCACTAACATAAATATATGCACCTCCAAAGCTTATTAACAATAGACCTATTTCAACAGCCAAATGATTTAAACTTAAAGTACTTCCTTTTTTTGATGTTTTTTTAACCGGATTCTTTCCCTTCATAAAAAGACGATAGCGAATGCAACCATTCCAAGACTGTTGTTCTCCCATATAGAAAGAAATATCTTCTAATGTCTGCATAAGAAAATGACATTTCTTTTTCGCTAGAGCGATTTCTTTTTTATTCCCCTCACTCAGATAGATAAAATATTCGTCTTGTGATAAGATACTCGTATGTAGCATTTCCGTCACTCGTTTTTCTATCCAAGAATCGAAATGACGAAATATATTATTCTTTTTCAACTCCAAAAGAATAATGGCTAAGAAAAGAATACCACCCACTACTAAACCAACAATTAACGAAAAATAATATAAATTAGTCACACGAAGCAATACATAAGATCGTATAACAGTTTTTTGTAAGTGATTGTACACCATGGTAGCTAATCCATAAAAGAACAAAAAATCAGCCAATAAATAGCATACAATTTTTAATTGCATACTTTTTGTTTGTTTGTTGATTTCTGTCATAATCTTTTCTTTTGCAGAGATCAACTCAATAATAAATATTTCTTTATCCATCTAATTAACTCCTTTTTTACATTATGCCTTAAGTAAAATGAAATAGCTAGTTACCTTAGATTTATTTAATTCTTACTTTCCTTTTATAAGTTAAAAGGTGTGCTTTCTATAGGAGTTCTCATTTACAGCTTTTTTTAAATTTCGTTACACTTATTTCCCTCTAGCTATAATTAATCTTGTAGCATCCAATCAAGATAAAATTTTTAGTATTTAGATTCGATACGAGTATGTATCAACACAGTAATTAATAGCTAAAAATCTTATAGCAAATGTTATGCTTTTTTTGAAATAGCTATTTGTTGCAGACTTTTTTATTCTGGTACTCTTTAGAAAGTAGGACTTCCAGTTCCTTGAAATGATTATTTTCCACTTTTTATCACTTTTACAAACTAAATGATTTTTAGGCACATACACATCTAACATGATTTTGGATTCTTTCATGTGACTATCCATTACTCTTTTGGACACCTTAAGGTATTGTCCCTAGCGTTAGTAATCAGACTCTTTTATATAACAAAAAACTGTAGCGCAAAGAAAATTTTTCTTTGCACTACAGTTTATCCCAACCTCTCATTATGTCTAGCAAAAAATTCAATTTATAGGTAATAATATTATTCTTTTAATAAGAATCATCTTTTTAAAAATAACTATTATTTATTATAAATTTTTGGTCCTTTTCGCATATTACGCCGATTGTTTTTTGGTTCGGCCATCTTTTCAGAACGTCCGCCTCCTTGTTTCTTTTTAATTAGCTTAAGCATTTTTTCTTTCGAATCCATTTAATTTCTCCTTTTTTATTCATGAATAGCATATTTGTTTTTATATTACCTCTGACTATTTTTCGTTATTGTTTAAATATATCAATCATTTCCGTTTATTAATTATCAATCTGAAACTAAGTCTAACCTTTAGGCACGATTAAAGCCACAAGTTCAACATGGTGGGTTTGTGGAAATAAATCAACTGGTTGGATTTTCGTTACTTCATAACCTGCCTCAGCAAATAGTTTTGCATCTCTGGCAAAAGTTGCTGGGTTACAAGAAATATAGATAAGCTTGTTTGGCGACATGTCAATGGCAGAATCAATAAAATTGCTATCTAAACCTTTTCTTGGTGGATCGACAACTATTACAGATGGTTTGATCCCTTTATCTTGCCATTTTTTCATGACTGTTTCTGCTTTCCCTACTTCATAGTGAACGTTCTCAATTTTATTATTTAATGCATTAAATTGTGCATCTTCAATTGCTTTTGGAATCAATTCCATACCATACACTTGTTTAACTTCATCAGCTAAAGATAAACCAATGGTTCCAATCCCAGAATAAGCATCAATCACTATATCTTCTTTCTTTAAATCTGCCAATGCAATAGCTGTTTGATATAATTTTTCGGTTTGTGCTGTATTCACTTGATAAAATGATTTTGAAGAGATTCGGTAAGTCTTTCCCAATAATTGATCTTCAATATAACTTCTACCAAATAGTATTTTTTCTTTATCTCCTAAAATAACATTAGTTTTATCCTCGTTGATGTTTTGTACAACAGAAACAACATCTGGTATTTCTTCATGAATAATAGCGGCAATTTCTTTTCCTTTGAAGAATTTTTCTTTTCGTGTCACTAAAACAACCATCATTTCATGTGAGTAATGCCCTCTTCGAATGATAATATGACGAATTTGACCTTCATTTTTAGCTTCGTTATAACCACGGACTTGGAAACGTTGTAAAATTTCTCTTATACTTTTGATTGCTTCATCAATCGCTGGATCTTAAATATAATAATCCTCAATTTCAACAAGGTCATGGCTATTTTTTTTATAAAAACCTGTTGCTAAACGCCCATCAATCCGTCGTACGGGAATCTGAGCTTTATTCCGATAGCCAACTGGACGTTCCATGCCAATCGTAGGCAGAACTTCCACATTTGGTATTTTAGCAATTTTGTTCATTACATTTTCAACTTGCTTCTGTTTAAATTCAAGCTGTTTTTCATAATTTAAATGAGCTAATGGTGCAATTCCTGTACGAAGCAATCGGTTATCTTTTAATGGTTGGCGATCGGGTGATTCTCTTATCCATTCTTCCACTTTTCCATAGCCAAATTTATTCCCTGCTTTTAATACAAGAACCTCTACTCGTTCACCCGGCAAGGCATTTTCAATAAATAGCGGGTAACCATCAATTTTAGCTACCCCCATCCCTTCATAACTTAAATCAATAATATCTAACGTATATCGTTCATTTTTTTTTAACAAGCTGTTTTTTGTTCATAAATAACTCCTTATTTAAGGTTGTGACAGAAGCGTTCAGCTCCGAGCAAATAAGAAATAATTTTCTAACATAGCTTTTCATATTTTGGAAAATCAGGACTTATTGCTAAGGAGTTGCTTCTGAAATACCGTTTGTTTAGGTTGTGAAAAGAGTTTTTTGACCTAAGCATTAGTTAAGAAAATTGAAAAAAGCTGCTCATATTTTACAATTTTTGAACTATTGCCGAAGTTCAACACTTTCAACACCGTCTGTTTAGGTTGTGAAAACCTTATTTTCAATCTTGGTTTAGCTAATATCTATTCGAACCAATGATAAATTTTTATCATGCGAAAGGGTGGAACGATCATTTGTCCCACCCTTTTAGTCATTTTTCTTTATCTGCAATCTTGCCATCACCATCAATATCTTCATCTGTCAAGCGTTCTACTTCTTTAACAAATTCTTTACTTACTTCTTCTAATTCTTCTTCCGAACCAGTGATGGCTTCATCAGGAATTTGATCTGTATTTGCGTAGAATTCAATATGTTGATGTAAATTTTGGAAGTGCATCGGTGCGTTACCGCCGTATTCTCCGTCTAGGTTGATCATGACAGGACGATTGATATCGTCTTCCGTTTCTACATACAAACTACTGGTTTTCGTGTAGATAACACGAGAATCATACACATGTATACAACCATTTAACATCAATGCTGCAATATGCAAAATTTCAAAAATATTTGCCGTTTTTACAATAATCAAAGAAAATTTTCCATCATCTAACTTTGCATCAGGAGCAATTTTTTCAAAGCCACCAACTGAATTGGTAAGCCCTAAAAAGAACATCGAAGCATTCCCGATGTATTCTCCCTCGTCATATTTCAATCGCATTTTAATCGGTTTAACCCTTGGCAACATTTCGGCTCCTTTTGCTAAATAAGCTAAATAACCAAAAATACTTTTTAATTCAGAAGGAACTTCATAGGTTAACTCAGTTAAATAACCACCAGCGGCAATATTGATAAAGTAATTATCGTCTGTATGACCAATATCCATCTTTACTGTTTGATTTTTTTTGATCACTTCAGCGGCTGCTTTGATATCATCACGAGGAATTTTTAATGCACGTGCGTAGTCATTTGTAGTACCAGCAGGGATAATCGCCATTTTTGGTCGTTTCTTCAGAGGTGCAATTCCGTTGACGACTTCATTGATTGTTCCGTCCCCTCCAGCTGCTACAACCAAATCAAATCCCATTTCTGCTACTCGCTTTGCTTCATCTCTGGCAGAATTCTGTTCTGGCGTTGTCGCATACGCACTTGCTTCATAGCCAGAATCCTCCAAAGCTTGGAGAATATCCGCTAATTTTTTTTTCAATAACTCTTTGCCAGAAGTTGGGTTATATATAACACGAGCTTTTTTCATGATTTACTCCTAGCGTTTTGCTAATTCGTCTTTAAGCAATTTATTGACGATCCCTGGGTTAGCCTGACCTTTAGTAACTTTCATGATTTGTCCCACTAAGAAACCAACCGCACGATCTTTCCCATTTTTAAAATCATCAACAGACTGTTGGTTATTATCTAAAATTTCATTGATTATTGGTAAAAGTTTACTTGGATCAGATACCTGTATCCAACCATTTTTTTCCACTACTTCTTGTGCTTCACCGCCATTAATAATCAATTCCCGAAAGACTTTCTTCGCAATTTTAGAACTAATTGTACCATCTGCAATCAAGCGAATCATTCCTGCAAGATTTGTAGGGGTCAATTTAGTTTGAGCTAATTCTAATTTTTCACTATTCAAATAGGCTGAAACTTCACCCATCAACCAATTTGATGCTTGTTTCGCATCAGCTCCGTTTGTTAGCGTTTCTTCAAAGAAATCAGACATTTCTTTTGTTAAAGTTAATACCATTGCATCATATTCTGGTAAACCTAATTCTTGAATGTAACGTTGACGACGTGAGGCAGGCATTTCAGGTAAACTTGCTTTTACTTTTTGGATCCACTCATCATCAATCACAAATTTTGGAATATCTGGCTCTGGGAAATAACGATAATCACTTGAGCCTTCTTTGACACGCATCAAAATTGTTTTATTCGTTGTTTCATCAAAGCGGCGTGTTTCTTGTTGGATTTCTCCTCCTGAAAGTAACACTTTTGCTTGTCGTTTTTCCTCAAAAGCAAGTCCTTTTTTTACGAAGGAAAGCGAGTTTAGATTTTTTAATTCTGCTTTCGTTCCAAATTCTTCCTGACCGTAAGGACGTAAAGAAATGTTGGCGTCACAACGCATCGAACCTTCTTCCATTTTTACATCGCTTACTTCAGTAAATTGAATAATTGAACGCAATGCTTCTAAATAAGCATAAGCTTCTTCTGGAGAACGCATATCTGCTTCTGAAACGATCTCAATCAATGGCGTACCCTGACGGTTCAAGTCAACATATGAATAGCCACCAATACCATGCATATTTTTACCCGCATCTTCTTCTAAATGGACACGTTCGATCCGAATTTTCTTTTTCTTGCCTTCTACTTCAATCTCAATCCAACCGTCATGACCGATTGGCTGATCAAATTGTGAAATTTGGTAAGCTTTTGGATTATCTGGATAGAAATAGTTTTTACGATCAAAGTGTGTATCTTTAGAAATCTCACAATTCAAAGCAAGTGCTGCTCGCATACCAAATTCTAAAGCCGCTTTGTTCATTACAGGTAAAACGCCTGGGTATCCCCAGTCGATCACATTTGTATTGCTATTTGGTTCAGCTCCAAAATGGGCAGGAGCTGGAGAGAAAATTTTTGAGTTTGTCTTTAACTCAACGTGGACTTCAAGCCCAATGACTGTTTCAAAATTCATTAGTCTTTCCCTCCTAAAATCGCCGGTTTTTGATTGTTGAATTTTATCGTTTGTTCAAAAGCATAAGCTGCTTGGTACATTGTTTTCTCATCGAAGTAGTTTCCGATGATTTGTAAACCAACGGGCATATTTTCAGATAAGCCGGCAGGAACAGACATCCCTGGTAAACCTGCTAAGTTAACAGGAATCGTTAAAATATCATTCATATACATAGTGATTGGATCATTGATGTTTTCTCCTATACCAAAAGCTATGGTTGGTGAAGAAGGTCCAATAATCAAATCATACTCTGCAAAAACTTTTTCAAAGTCTCGTTTGATCAGCGTTCTTACTTGTCCGGCTTTTTTGAAATAAGCGTCATAGTAGCCGGCACTCAATGAGAAAGTACCAAGCATGATTCGAAGTTTGACTTCTTCGCCAAATCCTTCTGTACGTGAATTTACGTAAACATCTTCTAAGTTTTTCACATTATCAGAACGATAGCCGTAACGGATCCCATCAAAACGTTGTAAATTTGAGCTTGCTTCTGAAGAGGCAATAATATAATACACCGCTACACCATATTTTGAATGTGGCAAGCTTACTTCTTCAACCGTAGCACCTAATGAGCGGAATGTATCTGCTGCTTTTAATATCGCTTCTTTTACGCCAGAAGCAACACCTTCACCAAGGTATTCTTTTGGTAAAGCAATTTTCATTCCCTTGATTTCGCCTGTCAAACCTTCTGAAAAGTCAGGGACAGAAACACCTGATGAAGTACCGTCTTTTTCATCATAACCGCTAATTGCTGTTAAAGCTACTGCATTATCTTTAACCGTACGCGTCATTGGACCAATTTGATCAAGCGAAGAGGCAAAAGCAATTAAGCCAAAACGGGACACACGTCCATAGGTAGGCTTCATTCCTACAATACCATTAAAAGCCGCTGGTTGACGGATACTTCCCCCTGTATCACTACCTAAAGAAACAGGAATTTGTCCAGCTGCAACTGCTGCCGCAGAACCACCCGAAGAACCTCCAGGAACTCTTGAATGATCCCAAGCGTTTTTTGTTTTCTTAAAGTAAGACGTTTCTGTACTTCCACCCATCGCAAATTCATCCATATTCAATTTACCAACCGGAATCATATCCGCTTGATACACTTTATCCATTACGGTTGCATCATAGATTGGATCAAAATTATACAAAATTTTTGAAGCAGCAGTTGTCAACAAGTCTTTTGTGACGATATTGTCTTTAATCCCTATCGGAATACCTGCCAAAACATTGCTTTCGTCAATGCCTTTTTCATCTAAGGCTTTTGCTTGTGTCATTGCCTTTTCTTCATTCAATGTAATAAATGCTTCAATTTCTGGTTCCGTTTCTTTGATGCGGTCAAATGTTGCCCTTGTTAAATATTGAACAGTGATCTCTTTTGAGACTAACATTGCATGTAGCTCTTCTAGAGAAAGATCATATAATTTTGTCATTATGCACCAGCCTCCCCATTATCCATAATTGCCGGCACTTTGATAAAACCATCTTCTGTTTCTGGGACGTTTCTCAATAATTCATCGCGATTCCAACCGGCACTTGCTCGATCTTGACGCATAACGTTTACAGTTTCAATCACATTTGATGTGAATGCGACACCTTCTGTATCTACTTCTTCCAACATTTCCACCATATCAATGATTTTTCCCAATTGATCAGTAAAACTTGAAAGTTCTTCATCTGAAAACGCAAGTTTTGCTAATCTGGCAACGTGTTTTACTTGTTCTTCACTGATCGCCATACTACCCCTTCTTTCTAAACGAGTTAAAAACTTTGCTCTCTATTTTAACATAAGAGCTTCTTAACTGAAATTGTTTCTTGAAATTTGTATGAAAAAAATAAACCTACGTCTCGCTAGAATGACTCTCAGCTAATGCTTCAGCCATTTCTTCTTCCGTCCAGATTTCAATCCCTAGCTCCTGTGCTTTAGTTAACTTGCTACCAGCATCTTCTCCTGCTACAACGATATCTGTCTTTTTTGAGACACTACCTGTCACTTTTCCTCCCAAATTCTCGATTGTCTCACTTGCTTCTTCCCGAGTAAATTGCGTTAACTTCCCCGTCAGTACAACCGTTTTTTCTTTGAAGGGTGAAGCTATCGTTTCGATTTGCGATGCTCGTACACCTTTATAGTTAAAATTCACACCCGCTTCTTTTAATTCGGTCATTAGATCATGAACTTCTTCGTTGTTAAAATAAGTAACAACACTATCTGCAATCGTTTCACCAATTGTATCTAATGCAATGATTGACTCAACGTCACTTTTACTCAATGCCTCTAAATCCCCAAAATGCTCAGCTAATATTTTGGCTGCTTTTGAGCCAACATGACGAATTCCTAAACCAAAGATCAACCGTTCCACTGAATTTTCTTTACTTGCTCGAATAGCTGATAAAATATTATTTGCAGACTTTTCTTTTATTTTGTCTAATGTCAACAATTCTTCTTCCGTTAATTTATAGAGATCAGCTACATCAGCTACTAATTTTTTGTCGTACATTTGAGCCAACGCTCTAGGGCCCAATCCATCAATATTCATCGCATTACGTGACACAAAATGGTTCAATCCTTCTTTTATTTGAGCCGGACACTTTGGATTGATACAACGTAGTGCGACCTCTTCATCAAGATGAACCAGCTCACTCTGACAAACTGGACAGTGAGTCGGTAAAACATACTCCTCGCTGTCTTCTGGTCGTTTATCCATGATTACTTGAGCAACTTCTGGGATGATATCGCCCGCTTTATAGATTCGAACAACGTCACGCAAATGGATATCTTTCATTTTGATGTAATCACCATTATGAAGACTCGCCCGACTGACCGTGGTTCCAGCCACTCTAACGGGGGTCATGATCGCTGTAGGAGTAACTACCCCTGTCCGTCCCACGGTCCATTCGATGTCTTCTACTGTTGTTTCCACTTCTTCTGGTGGAAATTTATAGGCCGTTGCCCACCGCGGTGCCTTTACCGTAAATCCTAACTGGTTTTGTAAAGAAAACTCGTTAACCTTAACGACAATGCCATCGATTTCATAAGTAAGATCAACTCGTTTTGCATGGTATTCTTCAATAAATGACCAAACTTCGTCAATTGATTGACATAAGCGTTTCTCATGATTTGTATGAAAGCCAATTTTATCTAATTCTTCTAGCGCTTCATACTGTGTTTGTGCTGTCATGGGTCCAAAATCAGCTACAGTATAAAGAAACGTATCTAGATTTCGCTTTGCGGTGATTTTAGAATCCAACTGTCTTAAGGATCCTGCGGCTGCGTTGCGAGGATTGGCAAAAATATCTAATCCTTCCGTTTCTCTGACTTGATTTAATTGTACAAAAGATTTTTTGGGCATAAAACATTCACCACGGACTTCAATACTGATATTATCTTTTAATTTCAATGGTACTGTCCGTACGGTTTTTAAGTTCTCAGTGATGTTTTCTCCAACTGTGCCGTCTCCTCTAGTAGCGCCACGAACGAATTCACCATTTTCATAGCGCAAGGAAACAGACAAACCATCAATTTTTAATTCACAACAATAATCGACAGGATGGCCAATAAATTTTTGAACGCGCTGGTCAAAGGCAAAAAGTTCTTCTTTATCGAATACATCATTTAAACTATATAACGGAATGTCATGTGTGACCTTTTCAAAGGCGGTAAGAATTTTCCCACCTACGCGCTGCGTTGGCGAATCGGAAGTAATTAAATCAGGATATTGTTCTTCAATTGCCACTAATTCTGCATACTGTTTGTCGTAAACATAATCTTCTACAGTGGGTTTATCTTCAACATAATACTCTCTGGACCAACGATTTAACCGAGTTCGTAGTTCTTCTGCTTTTTTAGCAGCTTCATCAATTGTCATTTCATGTTCCATCGTCTATCCCTCCATTAAGTTTAAACTTTTTCAATCGGTGCAAATGCTGCTAATAAACGTTTCACTCCTTGACTAGGGAATGCAACATCTAATTCTAGATCTTTAGCTACCCCATTCACTCGAACGACTGTACCAATCCCCCATTTTTTATGCTTCACCTTATCCCCGGCCTTCCAACTGCTATTTTCTCCACCAGTAGCTGTCTTAGAAGAAATCACTGTCGTTGTTGGTTGTTTGTAAGGTTGACTAGTTACTCGTGATGCAAAGGGACTCGTCTGTTTCGGTGTAGGTCGCATTCCCTGTACTTCCAATAATTCTTGATTGATTTCTTCCACAAATCGTGAAGGTCGGTTATATTGCGTACGTCCGTATAGTGTACGAGAAAAAGCATTTGTGAGATACAAAGATTCTTCTGCTCGGGTGATACCTACATATGCTAAGCGTCTTTCTTCTTCCAGTTCACTTTCTTCCATCAAAGCTCTTGAAAGAGGGAATACGCCTTCTTCCAAACCAATCAAAAACACAACGGGAAACTCTAGTCCCTTAGCAGCGTGCAACGTCATCAAGGTCACTTGCGTGGTTTCCTCTTCTAGATTATCAATATCAGAAACTAAAGCTAAATCATTTAAAAAGATGATCAATTTTTCTTCTGGAGCCTCTGCATTTTCTTCGTTTTGTTTTTCAAACTGTTTATCAAATTCTTGTGTAACGGTCAAAAATTCTTCTAAGTTTTCTAGTCTCGCTTGTGATTCTAAAGTATTTTGAATTTTCAAGTCTTCTAAATAACCACTACGTTCTAGCACTTCTTTTGTCAATTCGGTTACAGTCATATACGGAGCCATTTGAGTGACTTCACTGATCATTTCCCCAAATAAACTTAATTGCTGGCTAGCTTTTCCGCCGATATTGGTCAAATCAACATTTTGCGCTGCTTCAAGTAAGGGCCATTGATGGGTCGTTGCAAAACTTCTTAGTTTCTCTATAGATCCTGGACCGATACCACGTTTTGGTGAATTAACAATCCGTTCAAAACTGATTGAGTCTTGCGGATTAGCAATCACATTTAAGTACGCTAAAATATCCTTGATTTCTTTTCGATCATAAAATTTATGCCCTCCAACCATTTTATAAGGAATGTTCGCTTTCAATAACGTTTCTTCCATCACACGAGACTGGGCATTCGTGCGATATAAAATAGCAAAGTCGCCATAATTTCTGTTGTGTTCTCGTATTTCTTCTTGCATACGATCAACGATGAAACGTGTTTCATCACGTTCATTATCTGCACGGTAATAAATAATTTTGTTTCCTTCACGATTCTCTGTCCAAAGTTTTTTAGGTTTACGGTTGCTATTATTTTCGATCACTTGATTTGCCGCATTTAAGATGTTTTTAGTGGAACGGTAGTTTTGTTCCAACAAAATGACCGTAGCATTTGGATAATCTTTTTCAAAATCCAAGATATTTTGCATATCTGCACCGCGCCAACCATAAATACTTTGATCGGCATCACCTACTACGCATAAGTTTTGAAAGCGTTGGGCTAACATATTGACCAAAGTATACTGTGCATGGTTCGTATCTTGATATTCATCAACGTGTATATAGTGGAATTTGTTTTGATAATAAGTCAAAGAATCTGGATGTTCTTCAAATAAACGAATCGTATTCATGATCAAATCATCAAAATCCATGCACTGATTGTATTGTAATTCTTTTTGATAAGCAACATAACATTTTGCTGCAATCTCTTCGTAGTAACTGCCTTGTATTTTTGCAAAGTCTTCTGGCTTTTGCAAATTATTTTTTGCCTGTGAAATCGTTCCAAGTAAAGTTCTTGGATCATATTTTTTAGGATCAATATTCAATTCTTTTAAAATACGTTTCATTAAAGATAACTGCTCAGAAGAATCGATAATCGTAAAGTTACGATTATATCCAATAAAATCGACATCTCTTCTTAAAATGCGCACGCACATCGAGTGAAAGGTAGAGACCCAAACATCTTCTCCTCCAAATTCCAAGATTGCATTTACCCGCTCTTTCATTTCTCTTGCTGCTTTATTAGTGAAAGTAATCGCTAAGATATTCCATGGATTCACATCTTTTTCTTCAATTAAATAGGCAATTCGATGAGTCAACACCCTTGTTTTGCCACTACCAGCACCAGCCATCAATAATAGTGGTCCCTCGGTGTGAAGAACTGCTTCTTTTTGTCGAGGATTCATCCCTGTCAACAATTCAATCTTGGATGACATTTACAACATCCTTTCTTTTATCAATCCGTTTAATTATAGCATTTCCCTTGCTTTCATTAAAGAAAATATTCATCAATTGATAGAGATAGGCTTAAAAAAACATCAACAATGAAATGAAAAAACCTTTGTAACTTGATAGATCTGAAATGAAAAAAATTTTATTTTCTTTTCCTCTTGTAAAAATACCTGATTCACGCTAAATTAAATTGAAGCGGAGGATTAGATATGAAACAAAAAATGATTTTAAAGCATATAGACAAAACACAACTGTACTATATTTTAAAAGGTGTTTTGGTAGGACTGCTGACAGGTATCGTCGTTAGTCTATTTCGTTTAGCCATTGAACAATTGAGTGAGTTGACCCAAAAACTTTATCTTGCAAGTCAAAAACACTCAGTGTACTTTTACTCATTCTTTTAATTGGTTCCATCACTATCACTATCTTTGTAGGCCTTCTGATAAAAAGCGATCCTGATATTAATCAGTTGGTTCAGGTTTATTTTTAGGTCGTGAAGGTCCATCGATTCAATTGGGTGCTGTAGTAGGCGAAGGTACAAGTCAATTCTTACACAGTACTTCAGCTGAAAAAAAGATTCTCATTTCAAGTGGTGCTAGTGCTGGCTTAGCTGCTGCTTTCAATGCACCAATTGCTGGTTTATTATTTGTTTTGGAGGAAATCCATCATTCTTTCTCGCCTTTAGTTTGGTTGACTTCCTTTACATCTGCTATTACAGCTAATTTTGTCTCACTTTATTTTTTTGGATTAAAACCAGTTTTATCATTAGGAGATATCCCCTCTCTGCCATTAAGGTGTTATGTTTTTTTGATTCTATTAGGCGCTATTCTAGGTGTATTAGGATTTATCTACCAAAAGGTCCTATTAAGTTTACCAATATTTTATCGTAAGTTGCCAATTCCAGCTCATTTTCATGGAATCGTCCCTTTTCTTTTGATTTTGCCAATCGGTTATTTTTGGCCTACACTATTAGGAGGCGGCAATCAAATAATTATTACTTCTGGACATACCTTTTACCCTCTAACAATTATTTTCGGCCTTTTCATCTTACTGTTTTTCTTTTCCATGGTATCCTATGGTTCAAGCTTGCCTGGCGGTATCTTTCTGCCAATCTTAACCTTGGGCGCTTTAATCGGGTGCTTTTTTGGTATGTCATTAGTTCATTTCACTGGGATGAATCCAATCTATGTAAAAGACTTCATTGTGATTGCAATGGCTGGTTATTTTACTGCAATTGGAAAGGCTCCTTTGACAGCGATTATCTTAGTTACTGAAATGGTTGGTTCCTTGAATCATTTAATGCCCTTAGGTTTGGCTTCATTGTTTGCTTATATCGTCAATGAGTTGTTGGGTGGAAACCCGATCTATGAATCTTTACTAGAACGCTTGATCCAACAACAAAAACAACCGATCCTAATTGGAAAAACTACTTTTGAATTCCCAATAACAGCTGATAGTTCCTTAGATGGACGAATGGTTCGAGACTTCAATTGGCCTAAACACATGCTTTTAGTTTCCATTATTAGGGGAAATAAAGAGATTTTGACTCATGGAGACACGATCATGAATGTTGGCGACATTCTCGTTATTTTAACCGATGAAAATCATCTTTCAAATGTACGTAAAGCCATCCGTAATCAGTCATCAATTTTAACAACAAAACAAGCTTTTTAAACATAAAAACGTATACTTATACTCATTATCATTCAGTGATAGAAACAAGCTGTTTTCTTTCCAATGCTAAAAGACAACTAATTTGGATGAAATAAAGGCCATTTATTGACCTGTAGTGGTTAAAGAACAAAGCTCTTTTTTCCATTGTTTTTACTACTAAAAAACCTTCTTAGAATAAAATAGTCTCATGCCGTTGTTACTTCTGGAGCTTTTCTTAGTAGACCATAAATCACACCGGAAACAATAGCACCAATGGCAATAAATACTAAATACAAGATTGGGTGACTTAGTAAAAAGACAACAAAGATCCCACCATGAGGAGCCAGTAGTTTAATACCAAACGCCCCAACTAATCCACCTGTTAAAGCTGAACCGATAATAAAACTTGGGATAGCACGGATTGGATCAGCGGCAGCAAATGGGATAGAACCTTCTGTTACAAAAGACAAGCCCATCACAATATTTGTCAAGCCAGCATCTTGATCTGTCTTGCTGAATTTGTTTTTGAATAGACGAGTGGCTACAAAGATCGCTAGTGGAGGAACCATTCCCCCAGCCATAACAGAAGCCATCACGACACTTCCACCTGTTGCAACGGTTGTAGCTAACGTTGCTGTACCAAATACATACGCTGCTTTATTGATTGGTCCACCTAAGTCAGCAGCCATCATTCCCGCTAACAATGCACCCAGCAAAGCAGCATTTGATCCGCTCATACTTGTTAAAAAGCTATTCAACGCATCATTGATCGCCTTCATTGGAACATTGACTAATAACATTAAGAACCCTGTAATTAGCAAGCCAAATACTGGATAAAAGAGAATCGTTTTAATACCATCCAAAGATTTAGGCAAGTTTTTGAATAGTTTGCGTAAAAATACGATCACATATCCTGCTAAGAATCCACCAATCAGTGCGCCTAAGAATCCTGCTCCTCCTGTATTAGCTAGCGCACCAGCTGCAAAACCCACGATCAATCCAGGACGATCACCAATACTTGAAGCAATAAATCCTGCAAGAACTGGTAACATAAACCCAAATGCGGCTTGTCCAATTTGGTTAAACCAACTAGCCAATTGGTTGTAATTCCCTAAGTTGGCTAGTTGATCTTGAGGAACGCCCATAAACTGATCGACCATGAACGAAAGTGCAATGGCAATTCCGCCACCAATGACAAATGGCAACATGTGGGACACACCATTCATCAAATCTTTATAAATTCTTTGACCCATCGTACCTTCTGCATTTCCTTCATCCAAAGAATTTTCTTTTCCTTCCCCATGATAGACAGGAGCAGCGCCACTTAATGCGAGATTGATCAGTTCTTCTGGCTTACGTATCCCATCGCTCACTGGACGATTGACAAGCGCTTTTCCATCGAAACGTTCCATTGCTACTTTTTTATCAGCTGCTACGATCACACCATCTGCTCGAGCGATATCTTCTGATGTCAAACGATTTTTGATTCCTTCCGAACCATTTGTTTCAACTTTAATCTCAACACCCATTTCTTTGGCCTTTTTCTTCAAAGAATCTTCAGCCATATAAGTATGGGCAATTCCTGTAGGACATGCTGTTACGGCAATAACAAATCTACTTTTCGGATCTGTTGTCGACTCTTTTACTTGTTCTGCTTGTTCTTCAGCAGCTTTTTGGTCTTCTGCCGCTTGGAAGAGTTCCTGAACAGCTTCTGGTGAATTAGCTTCTTTTAATTTACCAACGAACACTGGATCAATTAAAAGTCGTGACAATGCTGCTAAAGCTTGTAAGTGTGTATCATTTGCCCCTTCTGGAGCAGCGATCATAAAGAACAAATAAGTTGGTTGACCGTCTAATGCTTCATAATCAACACCTTTTTTACTTTTAGCGAATAAAACCGTCGCTTCTTTGACAGCTTTATTTTTTGCATGAGGCATCGCAATTCCATCCCCCAGACCTGTAGAGGTTTGGGCTTCACGTGCTAAAATCCCCTTCTTATAAGTTTCAATATCAGAAATTCTTCCTGCATCGAACATTTTTTGAACCATTTCGTCAATTGCACCTTTTTTATCGGTTGCTTGTAGGTCCATGATCATTGCTTCTTTGATCATTAAGTCTTTAATATTCATGATAATCCTCCTGAAAACGAATCTATTTTTGTAATTTCAACTTCTGGTAGTAATTCATCAATCAATGCTCTGGAAGCCAAATCATCAGAAAATGCTGTTGCACTTCCACAGGCAACACCCCATTTGAATGCTTCTATTGGGTCTTGTTTTTTACTATAAGAGCCAATGAACCCCGCAATCATCGAATCTCCTGCACCAACTGAATTTTTTAATGGACGAACTAATACATTCGACTGGTAAGCGCCATCTTTAGTAAATAATAACGCACCATCTCCAGCCATTGAAATCAACACATTCTGTGCGCCTTCAGCTAACAATTTCTTACCATAAGGAAGAATATCTTCGATACTATGGAACTGTGTTTGATATAATTCTGCAAGTTCATGGTTATTCGGTTTAATTAATAATGGTTTTTCCCTAAGTGCATTTTTAAGCTCGTCACCCGTGGTATCAATCACAAAATCAGCGCCCTTTTTGCGAACGATCTCAATTAATTCTTGATAAAACCCTTCTCTCAAACTTGCTGGAATACTGCCAGATAAAACTACAATGTCACCCTTTCCTACAAGACTTAATACTCGCTTGAGTTCATCGATTTCTTCATTTGAAATAATAGGTCCTAAGCCATTGATTTCTGTTTCAGTTTCTGATTTCAACTTGATGTTAATACGAGTATCTGATTGTACTACTGTAAATGATGTACGAATCTCTTCTTTTTCCAGCCAATTAGAGATAAAGTTTCCTGTAAAACCTCCTAAAAATCCAAGTGCTGTTGAGCTAGATTCCAGCCTTTTTAACATTCGAGAAACATTGATTCCTTTTCCGCCTGGGACTTTGAAATCTTCTTTCATTCGATTCAGATGACCAATTTTTAGCCCATCAACACGCACAATAAAATCAATTGATGGATTTAATGTAACTGTATAAATCATTGTATTGCCTCCTTAATTGTTGTCCGTTCCCGATAGTCTGCTTTAAGTTCTATTGGACAACGTTCGGTTACGATCGTAGCTGCTGATAAAGACGCGACAGAAGTGAAACTAAGCTTATTGAATTTAGAATGGTCAATCAACACAAAACTTTCTTCTGCATTTGCCATAGCAAGTCTTTTAAGTGCTGCTTCTTCTGGATCAGGGGTGGTAAATCCACGAGTTAAATCTGCCCCATTCATTCCCATAAATGCTTTATTAAAATGAAAATCTCTTAATTGCTCTATAGCACTGGAACCCAGTACTGCATTTGTAGACAGTTTTACTTTCCCACCAAGGATAATAGTAGGAAGTTGTAAATCTACTAAACTTGCCGCGTGCTTAACTGAATTAGTAACAACAGTTACTTTTTTTTCTTGTAAGTATGGGATCATTTCTAACGTAGTTGATCCAGCATCTAAGTAGACGACATCTTCCTCATCAATCAAAGAGACAGCTAAATGAGCAATTATTTTTTTCTCATGAACGTTTTTGAGCGTTTTTTCCATCATGCTTTGTTCAAAGCCTAAAAGTTGTCCTTTTTTGGCACCACCGTGTATTCTTTCTAAAAGCCCTTCATTTTCTAACTCTTGTAAATCACGTCTAATCGTTGATTCAGAAGCATTTAACTGGATGACCAAATCTTGTGATTTCACAATTTTTTGTTGGTCCAATAAATATAGTATTTTTTGTCTACGTTCTTCTGTAAGCATTTCCACGATCACCTCACGACACATATTAGCATATATTTTTTTATTTTTCAACCAAAAAACAACCAAAAACAGTCAATATTATTCTAAATCCTTCATACAAAAAAAGCGCAGAAAATTTTTGCTTGCTAACCGCAAAGATTCTCGCACTTTTTTATTATTAATTTACTTAACTATTATTTCTTGTGGAGTAAATAATAGTACCTTCCTAACCCAACAAACATCACTAAAAAACCAAAGATTGAACGCACCGGTAGACCAGGAATGAAGAACATTAATAAAGCAACAAAAGCAGTTGGCATCATGATACGATAATATAAGTATTTGTTCATCTTTCCACCCTCAAATTTTTTGTAATGTAGCAAACTTGTTTAATCTTGAATCATCATAAATTTCCACTCTAAGATGATTCCCACCTTTTTTTAAGTCAAAACTAAATCGTCCACGCCTTCTTCTAAAACGCTTGAATTTAATATAGGATAATTTTTCTCGAATTTCATTTAATGGTAATTGCATCAAATTTTCAGACGGTATATAAAAACGTAAAGTAACTAAATATTCTTGGTATTTTTCGTCTTCTACTGATATTTCTAAGTATTCCCTAATGTAGTAGCAATAAGCTTCAATCCCGTTATCTAACGAAATTCGTGGATCAATGATTTTATAAAACATCATCTGCGCTCGCTGTTCATCAATCCAAAGAAAGTAGGCTTGGGTATTTAATCTCCCTTTTATCCTTTTCTCACGGTACTCATCTTTAACAAAATTATAACTGCGAGTAACAAAAAAGCTAGCATACTTCTTTTGGGTAGACTGCATTTTTTCATTTTGATATTGAATGGTTTGAATACTTTGTTCTGTATAAACATATTCAATAAAAGGAGCTTTCAGAATTCCTACACCATTATCCCATGCGAGATGGTCAAATCCTAATTGGTCTCGATAATACATTTGAAATTGAAGATTAACTGCTTCTTGCCATTTAAAAGGGTCACGATATATTTGCACACTGATTATGCCATTTTGATGTTCTTTTACATATTCCACTTGTTGGATATCTAAAAATACTTGTTTAGGAATCATTCGATAATAGTGCGGGCTATAATACATTTCCCAACAAGAAGTAAAACGCAGTCCCTCATGGGATAAATCGTAACCAGAAAATTGATTGCAATCAATAATCACTTCACCAGATACCCCTTTCATTTTAGGCAATTTTTTAATTTCTTTGGCTGTTTCAAAAGTTAAACGCGCGGTTAGCTCTTTTGTATTATGATAAATAAATTCATTGTAGGATCTTAGATAGGCAAATACGCCATTTTTTCCAACTTATTTTCAATGTAATCACGGACTATCGCTTCATATCGAAAGAAAGTTTTCTTCTTGAGAATATTTTTAATGATTAATTGTTGTCCATCAAAATGAAAACTACATTCATTATTATCATCTCTTACAATTACCCAACCAAATGTGAAAGCACCTTCTTCTAGTGCTTCATAAGTAAATTTTTGTAAATCAAAACTTTGCATTGATCTATGAGAAGTCTGGAAATACAATGGTTCAAACATTATTCGAATAAAAACTAGCCAATCATCCATCTCATGTTTCTTTTGACTACGACTTAAATTTGTTAGTTGCATCGTCATCAATAATCTATCTTAACTCATCTAATACTCACCATTTTCGTTTTGTTTTATAATTAAATTATAACCAAACGTAAGAAAAAAATAAAATTTAACGACTCTATCGCCTTTATTTTTTATTCCATGTTAAAATAATAGAAAAAATAAAAAAATCGTCTGGACGACTTTCCATAACAGGAAACAGTCTGGACGACTTTTTTGTTTATTCTGCAATCATATCTCCAATAGCTTTCCAAGCTTCTTCTTTACCTTGTTTTGTTACAGAAGAAAACAAAATAAATTGATCATTACTATCAAAGTTTAACGCTTTTCTGATTTCACTTTCATGTTTGTTCCATTTACCACGTGGTATCTTATCTGCCTTCGTCGCTACAACAATCACAGGAATATCGTAGTATTTTAAAAATTCATACATCTGGATATCTTCTGCTGAGGGTTTATGACGCAGGTCAACTAAAGAAACCACTGCACGTAACTGTTCTCTTGTGGTAATATATGTTTCGATCATTTTGCCCCATTTTGCCCGTTCTGTTTTAGATACTTTTGCATACCCATAACCTGGAACATCAACAAAATGTAAGGCATTTTCAATCAAATAAAAATTTAATGTTTGCGTTTTACCAGGTTTTCCTGAAGTACGTGCTAAATTTTTTCTATCAATTAATGTATTGATAAAAGAAGATTTCCCTACATTTGAACGCCCTGCTAGAGCAATTTCAGGTAAATTAGACTCTGGATACTGCTTAGGTGCAACTGCACTAATAACTATTTCCGCTTGATGTACTTTCATAAAATTTCTCCCCTAAAAAAGGTTATGAGAAGAGCGTTAACTCTCAAAAATTAAATTAAGGCAAAACATTTCAAAATAGTTTTTCATGTTTTAGAGTGCTTGTCCTTAACACATAGAGATAGCTCTTCAAACACCATCTATCATAAAAATTGTATACAAGCTCTTTTTGCTCCCAGTATTAAAAAAATCAAAAGACACTTGTTGACTTTGTGTTTATATGAGCTTAACACCAAGGAATAAGCTCATAGGTTTCGACAGGCTGTGACAGATAAGAATATTCAATAATTACTCTTAAAACCATAAGAAAATATAAAAGCCGCCGTAAAAGCACTAGCTAACTTTCACGACAGCTCGCTGATTATTTATCCAGCTTTTTTCTCAGAGTCTTTATAAATGATAGTCGGTTTTCCTGTAAATTCAGCAGCATCCTTTGTGATAATTACTTTTTCAATCTTTTCATCTGATGGAATATCAAACATTACATCCATCATTATCTCTTCAATGATTGAGCGTAATCCACGTGCACCAGTATTACGTTCAATTGCTTTTTCCGCAATAGCTGCTAATGCCTCTGGCTCAAATTCTAATTCTGTATTATCTAAAGAAAGTAATTTTTTATATTGTTTCACTAAGGCATTCTTTGGTTCTGTTAAGATACGGACTAGATCATCTGCCGTTAATCTTTCCAGTGCAGCCATTACTGGTAAACGCCCAATAAATTCTGGAATCAAACCGAATTTTAATAAATCTTCTGGGATAATTTGTTGCATCACGCTTTCGCCGTCTGCTAATTTTTTATTTGTTGTACCAAAGCCAATTGTTTTTTCTCCCAAGCGATTTTTTACAATTGTTTCAATCCCATCAAAAGCGCCACCTACGATGAACAATACATTAGTGGTATCGATTTGAATAAACTCTTGATGTGGATGTTTCCGTCCTCCTTGAGGCGGCACACTTGCCACAGTACCTTCTAAAATTTTCAACAGTGCTTGTTGAACTCCTTCACCCGATACGTCGCGGGTAATCGAAACATTCTCGCTTTTACGAGCAATTTTATCGATTTCATCAATATAGATGATACCTTTTTCTGCTCGTTCTACATTATAATCCGCTGATTGTAAAAGTTTCAACAAAATATTTTCAACATCTTCACCTACATAGCCAGCTTCTGTCAAGCTTGTTGCATCCGCTATCGCAAATGGAACATTCAATGTCTTAGCTAATATTTGTGCTAAAAATGTCTTACCTGACCCAGTCGGACCGATCAAACAGATATTACTTTTTTGTAATTCTACATCATCTGCATCCTCTTGTGCCTGTTGATTCACTCGTTTGTAGTGGTTGTACACAGCTACAGCTAATGAGCGTTTCGCGCGATCTTGACCAATCACGTAGTTATTTAAGACTTCCAAAATCTCTAATGGTTTTGGTACTTCTGTCAACTCACGTACCACTTCTTCATAAAATTCTTCATCAATGATCTCTTTGCATAGGTCAATACATT
The DNA here is from genome assembly GCA_015680865.1 of Enterococcus lacertideformus. Taxonomy (GTDB): domain Bacteria; phylum Bacillota; class Bacilli; order Lactobacillales; family Enterococcaceae; genus Enterococcus_B; species Enterococcus_B lacertideformus. Next base: position 308,797 of record JADAKE010000016.1, read on the forward strand.
CATTACAGATGTAGACCCCTGGACCAGCCACGATTTTTTTTACTTCTTCCTGTGTTTTGCCACAAAAAGAACAACGTACGGTCTCATTGCCACTTGGATTATCATACATGGTCTTCACCCCTTAACTTGCATGGAAAATGCAAGAAACTATCACAGACTTTACAGTCTTTTACTATCATACCATAATTTTAAAAAAAGAAAAAGCACTAAACAAAAGAGGACTTTTTAAATGAAAAAATAGCGAGATAAAAGTAAAAATAACTTTTGTCTCGCTCACTAAATCCGAACAGAGGAAAAATATAAGAAGCTGTTTTGATCTATGCTTTCTTATCGCGTGATAGCAGATCTGCCTTTTCAGAACCTCTATTTTGCTTCAGTTGCTGTACCAGTAATCAGTTCAATCGCTTTTTTCATTGTTACATCATGTTCTAACATATCGTCTGTCAATACACGTTTGATTTGTTCAATAGGCATATTATAAGAATCAGCTAATTCTTGGATTTCAGCATTAATTTCTTCTTCAGTTGCTTCTAAGTTTTCAGCTTTTGCAATTGCTTCAATCACAAGATTTGTTTTTGTACGAGTTTCTGCTTCGCCTTCAAATTGTTTGTGTAAGTCTTCTTCTGTGGAACCAGTCAATTGGTAATACATTTCCGGAGAAATCCCTTGACGTTGCATGTTATTCAGGAATTCATCCATTGAACGATGCACTTCATCATGAACCATCACATGTGGAAGATCAACGATTTCTGCGTTTTCAACAGCTAAACTAATGGCAGCTTCATCTTTTGCATCTTCTGCTGCTTTTTCTTTTGTTTCAGTCAACTCTTTAAGGTATTTTTCTTTCAATTCAGCTAATGTAGATACTTCGTCATCTACATCTTTCGCAAATTCATCATCTAACTCAGGGACTTCTTTTGATTTTACCTCATGAACAGTTACTTTGAAGACTGCTTCTTTTCCAGCAAGATCTTCTGCTTGGTAATCTTCTGGGAAAGTCACTGTTAAGTCTAAGCTTTCACCTGACTTTTTACCAACCAATTGTTCTTCAAACCCAGGGATGAATGAACCAGACCCTAATTCAAGAGAATAGTTTTCGCCTTTTCCACCTTCAAATGCTTCTCCATCAACAAAGCCTTCAAAGTCAATCACTACTGTATCACCATTTTCAGCGGCATCTTCTTTAATCACTAGTTCCGCCTGCGCTTCTTGCTCACGTTTAATGCGTTCTTCAACATCTGCTTCTGTTACTTCGCGGTCTTGTTTTTCAACAACTAGGTCTTTGTATTGCCCTAATTTTACTTCTGGTTTCACAGTTACTTCAGCAGTGATTACCCAATCTTGTCCTTTTTCCATGCTTTCTACATCGATTTTAGGTTGTGAGACTGGTTCGATCCCCGCTTCTTTAACTGCTGCTTCATAGTTTTCTGGTAACACAGCATTCAATGCGTCTTCATAAAGTGCTTCTTCTCCATACATACGGTTAAATACTTGACGAGAAACTTTCCATTTACGGAAACCTGGTACATTCAAATTTCCTTTTACTTTATTAAAAGCAGTCGTTAGTCCTTTTTGGATTTCATCTTGCGCAATCGTAAATTTTAAAACACCATCATTTGTGCCTTTTTTTTCAAATGTTGCAGTCATCTAATTCCCTCCGAATTTTGAAATTCATTTTATACATCAAAAACGTTTCATGCATACCTTTAAATAGTACACTAACCATTTCAAATTGTAAACATATTGAACGATCAGAATCCACGTTTTTCATGACTTTTTTATCTAAAATGGATTAGATCCTCTCTTGAAAGAGTCTCATTATACTTAAAATATTCTTTCTTTTTTCCGTATATTTTCTTTCATCTTCATCCGTTTGCCCATTGTCATCTTTTTGACCATAGGCATAAAGCGTACTTTCAAACCATTTTTGAGGATCCTCGACATATGTATCATAAATCGGGTAAAGAAGCGCACTTTGCATCAAAAACTCTTCTTTTTACAACTGAGCTAAGATAGGCATCGTGATTTTCATATTTTTCGGCCAATATTGATAACTTTTGGTAAGCGAATTGCTTTTCCGGTTTTGGTAAAGTAGCAGGAATCACTTCTATTACTTGTTTATCAATAGTTAAATATGAAATTAATTGATTATTTTTAACTTCCACAAGTAACTCTAACATCTTCGCTCGCACCAACAAATGGATTTCTGGCATAATAATCAACTTATTGATTGTTTGAACTAATTCATGATACGGTAACTCTTCAATTTTCGACACAAATAATAATTGTTTTGTTTGGGACATGGATGATACTTTATCTATCCAGTGATAGATGTCACGAATTTTTTTTCGTTCATTTCGACTCATAAAATTCTCTGATTGTTGGATCTTATCCAACACGTCTTGTTCAAATGCTTCAGAAAAATCATAACTGGCAATTAACTTACGAGCATATAGATAATCTCTTGTTTGTATCAGTAAATCAAAATAAAACGTTGCCGTCTCTTCTTTGTTTAGATATTCCTTTTCATGGGGAAGTGCTTGGTTCAATGCTTCTTTTTTTTCATTAATTTCAAATAAGCAAAATACAAGTAAACGATTTGCCTCAAATGTCGCCTTTAATTCGTAGTCACGTTGAAATAATTCCTTTGCTTGAAAATACTGATGGTCTGTCAACATTTGTTGCGCTAGTCGCATAAGATTTTCATATTTGTCAGGAAAATCAATTCGATCCACACACATTTCTCCCTTCAATTCTTCTTTAAACATTTTATTCACAATGAACAAATAACAATTCCAATAGTAGCAAATAAAAAAAATCATGACAATCATTTTTGGATCGTCATGATTAAAAAATTTAACTAAGCGTTCACTTCTTGATTAAAAGCCTTGATCAAATTAAGTGTCACAACACTTGTATTTGAAAAATAATCACCTATGTGTTGCTTTTTTTGAGTAAAAATCGTCAGTAAATAACCAATAAATAGCAAAGGAAATTTTAGAATAAAGCGACAAGCTCCTTCTCTCACTAACACTGTTGCCCAACTTAATTCTGCTTCATCCAAACAAATTACCCGAATACCAAAAATCATTTTTCCGATCGTTTGTCCATGATTTAATTTTGTTAACAGAATAAAATATCCCAGATAAATAAGTAAAGCTGTAAAACCATAAAAACTCAAATAAGATGTTGTAGCCGCTAACCATTCTAAATTTGTAGTAATCCCTAGGGTTAAGCGTGTGATCGAACCAATACAAACTAAATCAATTAAAAAAGCACCTAGCCTTATCCAAAAACCTGCATAAAAATAATTAGGAAAATCATTTACGTTTGTACTTGCTGGTATGTCTTTTGTATACTTCTCCCACTGTTGCTGTTTGACTTTTATTTCATCTTCAGATAAAGGATTTTCCCTAAATGATTGGAGAACCTTTTGAGAAAAACTAGAATAAGGGCCGACCCTCAGTTGATCATTGATTTTTGGTGTAGATTTTTCTTCAAGATCTTTTGTCATCCTCATTCACCTCCATAATAATACATTGCTTTTGGTGATTCCGCTGTTCCTTGATTTTCTAAGAAAGTCAAGATCTGGCTAGTTTCAGAAGCCTTTAATCCTTGCTCTTTTCTCATTGCCTGTAAAGCATCTTTCGGGTAACCTATTTCATCCACAAGCCCTACTTTCTTTGCTTGTTCCCCGTCATAGATACGACCATCAGCTATTTTCTTCACGTCTTCTTCTGACTTATGCCTTCCTTGGCTGACTACCTTTACAAATCGATTATAAGCATTATCAATGTATGCTTGTAAAACAACTTGCTCTTCTTGTGTTTGTGGTCTCGTACTAGAACCAATATCTTTTAGCGCCCCACTTTTAACCGTTGTGTCTTCTATCCCTAATTTTTCTAATAAGCCCGAGTAATTCAATCCTGACATGATCACACCAATAGAACCTGTAACTGTTTCTTCTGTTGCATAAATTTTATCTGCTTGTGCCGAAATATAGTAACCACCACTAGCGGCAGTATTTTTCATACTAACATACATGGGAATCTTACGATCATTTCTAATTTCACTTAATTCCTTAGCTATCTCTGCACTTTCATAGACACCACCACCAGGAGAATTTACTTCTAAGAATATCCCCTTGATACTGTCATCTTCCTTTATGGCATCCAATTGTTCCAGAAATTTTTTATGATTATAACCTTCAGTTGAAAAAAGACCAGCTGAACCGTCATTTGTAATTGTACCCTCAACTGTTAACTTGACGATTTTTTCTTCACTATTTCCTTCTTCCAGCACTGTCGAAGATAATTCATCATTTCCATATAATAAACGATTTAAACCACTAACTTGTTTCTCCCCTTGTAAATTCGATGTTAATCCATCAGAGACTAAGGAGACAATCAACAATCCTATTGCAAGAAACACCGCCAACCAACGTTTCTTATTCATACAATCCCTCTCTTAATATAAATTTTTTATCACGATTACTTTTTCTTTTGATCCTTTAGTATTCATTTTTTCAGCTTTTTCTTCTAACACAAAACCACTAAATTTTTCTTTTGTCCACTCGTCCTCTACAACAAACTGCTGGGCTTCACAGACTGTTAAAGCATCTGGTGCAATTTCTTGAATACTATCCCATCCAGTATCTAAAAATATTTTTGTATCATCACTGATACAATCTAAATTTTCAAGCTCTATAAGTTGTTTTTTTAACATACCTAGCGTTAAAATATCTATTTTTTTCTCCATTCCCTCTCCTCCTTTTACATTTACTTTTCTATTGTACCGAAGTCTTTCAAAAGATGATAGTCCAAAATTATTTTATATACAGCCCTAATATAATATAGACCAATTTACTTTTCATTCTTTTTTATTGACAAATAACACAAAATAACGTTATTATTTAAGAAGTTTCCAGAAAAAAAACAAAAAAATTTTATATATACCATTAAAAATAAATAGCGCCTGATCTGTAAAAACAGATGACGAGGAAAGGGTTTATCGAAAAATTCGGCGGATGGCCCTAGGCACTGCAGTCTAAAGAAGATGAAAAAAACGATTTGCAAAGATCGAACAAAAATATATTCATGCAGCTGGAAACTTTCATAACATTTTTTATAGAAAGTGGGATATTTTTATGTGCGGAATTGTTGGAATGATTGGTTTAGAAAATGTAACACCTGGATTGATAAACGGTTTAGAAAAATTAGAATATAGAGGGTATGATTCAGCTGGAATTTTTGTCGCAAATCACGAAAATGATCATTTGATTAAAGCACAAGGAAGAATAGCAAACTTAAAAGAAAAGCTAACAAATGAAATAATCTGTACAATTGGTATTGGTCATACACGCTGGGCTACCCACGGTGAACCTTCAGAAAAAAATGCGCACCCTCATACTTCTCAGAGTGGTCGCTTTGTACTCGTTCATAACGGTGTAATCGAGAATTTCGCAGAGCTAAAAAATGATTATTTAGAAAATGATCAATTTTTAGGAGAAACGGACACAGAGATCATTGTTCATCTCATTGAATTTTTCGCAATGAGTGGGCTTGATACCAAATCTGCTTTTTTAAAGACTTTACACTTAATCAAAGGTTCCTACGCATTTGCTTTGATTGATCGCAAAATACCAGATAAAATTTTTGTTGCAAAAAATAAAAGTCCGTTGTTAGTAGGTCTAGGTAATAGTTTCAACGTCATCGCAAGTGATGCAATGGCTATGCTTTCATACACGAAAGAATTCGTCGAGATTGAAGACGGCGAACTGGTCATCGTGACACAAGAAGAAATATCTATTGAAACAATTACTGGTGATTCCGTTCAACGAGCATCGTTTGAAGCACAAATTGATGCAGCCGATATCGAAAAAGGGACTTATCCCTATTACATGCTAAAAGAAATAGATGAACAACCGATCGTTATGAGAAAAATCGTTCAATCTTTTATCAACTCTAATAATCAAGTAATTCTGGATAAACAATTATTAGAAACTGCCCAAAAAAGTGATCGCATTTATATCGTAGCTTGCGGTACAAGCTATCATGCAGGTTTAGCAGGAAAACCAATTTTAGAACAACTTACCCAGACCCCTGTAGAAGTACATCTCGCTAGCGAATTTGGTTACAATATGCCTTTGCTTTCAAAGCAACCTTTCTTTATTTTCCTAAGCCAAAGTGGCGAAACCGCAGACAGCCGGCAAGTGTTAGTAAAAGTCAATGAATTAGATTATCCCTCCTTGACTATCACTAATGTTCCTGGGTCAACTTTATCAAGAGAAGCCTCTTTCACGCTACTTTTACACGCTGGACCTGAAATTGCAGTTGCTTCTACAAAGGCTTATACCGCACAAATTGCTGTTTTAGCTGTATTTGCTAAAGTAATTGGCGATAAAAAAGAAGTCCCTTATGCGCTATCCTTTGATCTTAATCATGAATTAAGTCTTGTTGCAAATGGGATGGAAGAAATGATCTCACAAAAAGATTACTTACAAGAACTTGCAGATACGTATTTAACTAACACACGCAATGCCTTTTATATTGGGCGTGCTGCAGATTATACTGTTGCATTGGAAGCTGCTTTAAAGTTGAAAGAAATCAGTTATATCCAAGCAGAAGGATTTGCCGCAGGCGAATTGAAACATGGGCCAATTGCATTGATCGAAACTGACACACCTGTCATTGGTATCATCAGCGAAGAAATAACAGGAACGCATACTCGAGGAAATCTCAAAGAAGTGGAGAGTCGTGGCGCAAGAACACTGATCCTAGCCACAAAAGGTTTAGAAAAGGAAGAAGACCAACTTATCCTACCTGTTGTCCATCCTTTATTAACACCGTTAGTAACAGTCATTCCTACTCAATTGATCGCTTACTACGCTACCTTATTAAGAGGACTAGATGTTGATAAACCTAGAAATTTAGCAAAATCGGTCACCGTCGAATAAGATAAATCAGCTAATCAATACAAACCTGTATTAAAAAAAGAGGCTGGGACAAACTAGATCATTTTACTTCTTTGCTCCTGCGATTACTCGTCGCATAAAAAGATCTGTACCAATCATTAGGTCTTAGCACAAGGCGCACTAGCTATTTCTCAAGGAAAACCGAATCGAGTCCAATCCTTTTTCTTTCGTGTGAGAAAAAATGCTGGACAGAAAAAAGCGGTGGTTGCGACTGTTCATTTATTTTTACGTATTATTTATCGGATGTTTTCCGATCAGTCCCGTTATTATGAACTTGGAGAAGCTTATTTCCGAAGGAGTTGCTTCTGCTCCCGCCGTTTATCCGAGAGTGTGAAACAAAAGGAATCTTTACTTTTGTCCCATACTCTTTTATTTTTAGTATGGTTAGTAATTTTCACTAAAAACAGCTAATTCTTTTTACGTTGTCTAAAAAACCACATAGCCACGCCTGCTACTAAGATTCCTCCTAGCGCTTGAATGATTGGATATACTTGACTACCAGTTTGCGGTAATTTTTCAGTTAGCATCTTATCTGTAGAAATTTTTGCAACTACTTTCGTTGGCTTATTTTTTTGCTGTTCATTCACTGTCACATTATTTGTCATATTCGTAGAACTACCGGGTGTTACTTGTTGCTCCGGCGATGATGGATTTACTTTTTTACTAGTCAAAACAACAATCGAATTACTAGCTTCCGAAAGATTTCCTAAAGTATCTTTTGTTTTTACTGTATACTTATATTGCGTATTTTCTGTTAATCCTGTATCTGTATAGTTTAAAGTTTCTCCCGATACTTCTCCTACAAGAAGTCCATTTCGATAAATTTGATAAGCGCTTATACTCATATTCATACTCTTTTTCATATTCATAGCACTAGCAGGCGCTTCCCACATTAAAACAACTTTATCTTCCATAATGCTTTCTGCTCTTAATGCCGCTGGCGGTAAAGGTAATTCATTCCCCTCTGTCATACTTGTTTTAGTAGTTACCTCATTACTAGGTTCTGACACATTACCTGCTTTGTCTTTTGCATAAACTTTATACGTGTACGCTGTATCCTCTGTCAAGCCTGTGTTTATGTAAGCCAATGTTTCTCCTGTTACTTCATCAATCTGCTGTCCATCTCGATAAATCAAGTAGCTTGTTACGCCTACATTATCCGTTGCCGCTTCCCACGACAAGCTGACGCTGGAAGTTGTTACACCGTCTACTTTTAACTGGAGCGGTGCACTTGGTGCTTCATTGTCTTCTGCTACACTCGTTGTAACCGTTACCTCATTACTTGGCTCTGACACGTTACCTGCTTTGTCTTTTGCATAAACTTTATACGTGTACGCTGTATCCTCAGCCAAGTCTGTATTTGTATAAGCCAATATTTCTCCTGTTACTTCATCAATCTGCTGTCCATCTCGATAAATCAAGTAGCTTGTCACGCCTATATTATCTGTTGCTGGTTCCCACGACAAGCTGACGCTGGAAGTTGTTACACCGTCTACTTTTAACTGGAGCGGCGCACTTGGTGCTTCATTGTCTTCTGCTACACTCGTTGTAGCCGTTACCTCATTACTTGGCTCTGACACGTTACCTGCTTTGTCTTTTGCATAAACTTTATACGTGTACGCTGTATCCTCTGTCAAGTCTGTATTTGTATAAGCCAATGTTTCTCCTGTTACTTCATCAATCTGCTGTCCATCTCGATAAATCAGGTAACTTGTTACACCTACATTATCCGTTGCTGGTCCCCACGACAAGCTGACGCTGGAAGTTGTTACACCGTCTACTTTTAACTGGAGCGGCGCACTTGGTGCTTCATTGTCTTCTGCTGCAGTGCTAGTAGTTATCGAATTACTAGGTGCCGACCTATTGCCTGCTTTGTCTACTGCATAAATTGTATATGTGTATGCTGTATTCTCTGTCAAACCTGTATTGGTGTAAGCCAGTGTTTCTCCAGATACCTCATCAATTTGTTCGCCATCTCGATAAATCAGGTAACTTGTTACACCTACATTATCCGTTGCTGGTCCCCACGACAAGCTGACACTGGAAGTTGTTACTCCGTCTACCTTTAACTGGAGCGGCGCACTTGGCGCTTCTAAATCTAACGATGTTGCTTGAATATTATCAAAATAGGCCGTTCCATTACCAGTTGAAGCAAATCGTATAATATAGGTATTTTCTTCTTCAGGGGTAGTAAATGTAAATTCATGCTGTTTCCATGCTTCTTCATAATGTTGTTCTTCTGCTAGTGGTTTAAATCCTTCATCATGGTTTAATGTTCCAAACTCCACAATTGCTGGAAATGCAGAAGAACCACCATATACATAATAAGTAAACTTATAATGCGTACTAGGCTTTAATTGAACATATTGCATGATACTTTCTCCGTAGGTTGCCTGCACATAATTATTTCCACTTGCATCCGTTACAAGACTTGGGTTGTTTCCCTCTGGATTTGAAACGACCCAATCATTCAAACCATCATTAAATTCACCGTTTTTAATGATGACGTTCTCTGCTTGTTCATATATCGAAGGAAAAGATTGATCAACCGCTACGGCTATCACCGGATTTACAAAAAAGCAACTGGTGATTGTTAGCTTAACGAAGTTTATTACATATCTTCATAATTGCACTCCTTTCAAATTAACTGTTAATAACAGTTTCGAAGATATTTTAATATACCCTATGAACAGTATGGAACTTTTTTTCTTATAACTAGAAAATAAAGTTTTAACATAACGTTTATTTACTTGTACATAACAGAAACCAATTATGAGATGAATAAAGCTGATAGCTATCTTATTAGAAAATAATTTACTTATAAATAAAAAAACCGTTGTTTGCAAAAAATTACAAATAACGGTTTTTTTATTTTTAAAATTAAATCGATTTAACTCATGAAAACTTAATAGAAGCTTTTTTTATTCAAGTCCGATTTCTTCTCTGACAACTGCTGCGATTTTATCTACATAGTAAACCACTTTTTCATCTGTTGGCGCTTCTGCCATAACACGTAATAGTGGTTCAGTGCCAGAAGGTCGAACTAAAATTCTACCTTCACCGGCCATTTCTGCTTCAGCTTCTTCAATCACTTTTTTGATCGCAGGAACCTCCATCGCACCATTTTTATTGCTTACACGAATATTTACTAATTTTTGAGGATAAATGGTTACTTCTGCAGCTAATTCAGATAATTTTTTTCCTGTTTGTTTCATGATATTCAACAGTTGGATACCTGATAACATGCCATCACCAGTAGTGTTGAAGTCAAGAAAAATCATATGCCCAGATTTTTCTCCACCAAAGTTGTAATCATTTTTACGCATCTCTTCTACTACATAACGATCCCCAACTTGAGTGACCACATCCTTTAGCCCGATTTCCGCTACTGCTTTATGAAAACCTAAATTACTCATTACTGTCGTCACAATAGTATCTTTTTTCAAGCGATTCTTCTCAGAAAGATATTTTGCGCAAATGAACATGATCTTATCACCATCAACAATATTACCAAGCTCATCTACTGCAATTACCCGATCACCGTCTCCGTCAAAAGCTAAACCAACATCTGCTCCTTTTTCAACAACCATTTCAGCTAATTTTTCAGGATGTGTTGAGCCAACACCATCATTGATGTTTAATCCATTTGGATTTGTACCCATTGTATAGAAGTCAGTTTCTAAATCTGCAAATAAGCGATTAACAGAAGTAGCAGTAGCACCATTGGCTGCATCGACACAAACAGTCAGTCCTGAAAGATCTCCATTAATTGTTTGCACTAAGAATTGAGAATATTTCAACAAACCTTCTGGAAATTCTTCTACCATTCCTAGTCCTTCAGCGGAAGGTCGAGGTAGTTCATCCACTTGCGCATCAAGCAAAGCCTCGATCTCCAATTCTTGTTCATCCACTAACTTAAAACCGTCTGCTCCAAAGAATTTAATTCCATTATCTTGTGCTGGATTGTGAGAAGCAGAAATCATCACCCCTGCACTTGCTTTTTGTAATCTTGTTAAATAAGCAACTCCTGGAGTGGAAATGACACCTAGTTGAAAAACTTCAATACCAACTGATAACAATCCAGAAATTAAAGCCTCTTCCAACATTTGTCCTGAAATCCTTGTGTCACGACCAACTAAAACACGTGGTCGTTTGCCTTGCGTTTCGTGTTGGCTCAAGACATAACCGCCACATCTCCCTAGTTTAAATGCTAATTCTGGTGTTAATTCTTTATTAGCTTCGCCACGGACACCATCCGTTCCAAAATATTTACCCATAATTGTAAATTTGCTCCTTTAACTTAATTTTCCGAGGAATTCATTTGACTTTCTTGATTTCCTTGCGTTGTGGATACATTTGAATCTACACCGCCAGAAACACTATTAGACGATTGCTTTTGTTCTGTCTGTGTAGTTGAAAGTGAAGTTGTCGAACTTGATGACGTAAAATTTGTCTTTGATTCCGTACTATTTTTTGAATCTTCACTTGAACTGGATCAGAAACGATGCTTAATGCCTCACCTGCTTGATTTAATGCTTGAACAGAGACATTACTATCAATTACATCATCCGTCAACATCGAAGGCATGAGCTTTGCAACTACTTGATGGATTTCTTTCAGCGTTTTATCCCCTGTGGTAATTGTCACCTTGTTTGGATTTACCGTTGCCTCCGACAAACTGTATCCCTACGGTGTTGATTCAGATGGTAAAACAGCCTTTACATCAAAATCTTTAGACACTTTCTTTTCAATTGTAACCGTGATCGTTTCAGGTTGCAACTTAGCAGTTACTGCACTACTTAGGTTCTTTATTTTCAATGGTACCTCATGTGTTCCTTCACCCAAATCAGCTAAATTGGCTATTACCTTAAAAGTACGCGTGTCCTCGTTTGCTTCAGCGATCAATTGCACACGATTTGCACTAGATAATTTTACTGCCGTAGTGTTTTCATAACCATGTATATAATATTTGTCTGTATTATATACAAGTTGGATCGAAACGTCAGAAACGGTCTGAGTATAGGACTCATTTCCAGATAATGTACTTTGCATCGTCTGACCATTAGCATTAAAATAAAGAATAATACTAAATAGTAACGCAACAAATCCGTACAAAATACTCGTACGTTTTTCTTTTGAGATCATTTCCGATCCCCTCCCTTAGTCATTGCGTCCAAGAAAGATTGAAGTCCATTCTTTTTGTTTTTAGTTTTTTCTTCTGCAATCAGCTGTTTCCGCAGAATTGAGAGATATTCTTCTTGTGTTAATCCTGGTATCAACTGATTGTATAAAGTGATACTTACATCTCCTGTTTCTTCTGAGACGACGATCGTGATGGCATCGCTAACCTCACTAATACCGACAGCTGCTCGGTGACGAGTTCCAAATTCTTTTGGAATTAACATACTTTCCGACAAAGGTAGATAAGCACTTGCTACTGCAATTTTTCCACCTTTGACAATTACCGCTCCATCGTGGAGTGGCGTATTGGGAATAAAGATATTGATAAGCAGCTCACCAGTTATATCTGCATCAAGTGCGATCCCTGTTTCAATATATTCATCTAGACCAGTGTGGCGCTCAACCGTAATCAATGCACCTATTTTACGTTTAGACATATATTGAATGGCTTTATCAAAGGACAGAATCATCTTCTCATCTTCTTGCTGTTCACTTTTCGTTTGTTTAAAAAGCGAACTTCTCCCTAGATGTTCAAGACCACGTCGAATCTCCGGTTGAAAAATGACAATCGCCGCAATCACTCCATAAGTGATGACTTGATTCATCAACCAAGATAAAGTATGCAGTCCAATCAACTCGGCTACAATACGAATGACGATAAAGATGGCAACCCCTTTAAGTAATTGGATTGCTTTCGTCCCTCTTAGTAGCTGGATCAGTTTGTAAACCAAATACCATACTACTAAAATATCCAATATGTTTACCAAAAAATTTAGAGAAAATAAGTCACCGGAAAACATTTTTTGCCAATATTCTAAATTAAAAAGTTCCCCGATTTGAAATGACATAAAAAGCCTCTCTTCTCTTTTGAGATTTCCTTTTAAGTATACCATATGTTTGGAAACCTGAGACAGTTCTGCCTGTCTTTTTTTCCTATAAACAATCAAATTTTTCAAGAAAATTACACTATTGATATAAATAAAATATTTTGATTGTTTTTTTCTAGTATGCACTCGGCACTTCTAGCTGCTCTTCTGATAGCTGTTGCTTCGTCAGTTTGCCATTCTTTTTTAACTTTGATCGTTTTTTCTTCTGCTAATTGAAGCTCTTGCTTTGATTTTATCAAGTTGACCTGCTAATGAAGCGTAATTGTAAAAACAGGTCTTAGCATCTCGAACGTTTTTTCAAATAATTTAACTGCCAATTGTAGATTTGTACTTTCTAAAGATGAAAAGCGAACTTGTTTACGCATGAATTCTGGCATCATTGCAAAATCTGGCTTTTTATAGTCCAAAGTCATTGAAACTTTATTTTTTTCATTTAAATTCGGATGATAACGCTAAAGTGACCTGTCCCCAGAAGATCCTGATTCCTTGACTGCTTTGATCGATTCTTCCCCCCCAAAAAAATAGACCATGTGTGATGCAAGGTGTTGAAACAATAATCAATGAAGGCTCTGGGTATTTTACTGCTTCTTCAAATGCTTCAATTGGCTGCATTTGATTGGCTCCTGAAACAATTTGAACCACATAAACATTAAAGTTATTGTTCATCATTCATAAACCTTTTTTCAAAGCACATTTTCCACTTGCCGAAAATTCGGTAATAGCTGAGGCAGGAGTTGCTTTAGACATTTGTTCTCCTGTATTTGAATATACTCCATTATCTAGTACAAGAATATTAACGTCTACTTAATCACTTCAGCTTCTAAAGACGCTTGGTAGGAGTTCTCCGTCAGTTTTGTACATATTAGGGATCATCAAAAATAATCCTTGTGAAGCTAGTCGTTGTCAGCGCACCTGTTTTCAGCGAGCCATGAACTGCACCGGCAACTCCTACTTTTGATTGCATTTCGACAACTTTTACCGATTGGTCAAAAATATTTTTTCTCGCTTGCCTACCATTGATTTACCAGTTCTACTATTGTTGAACTTGGTGTAATTGGGTAAATTGCAGCAAGTTCAGAAAAAGCATAAGCAATATAAGCTACTGCCGTATTTCCCCATCGTTTTCATTTTTCGCATTTATCATCATCCTTGTTAAAATCCTCTCAAACATCCTTTTCATTATAACGTAAAAAAAAAATAGAAAACTCACTTATCTTACAAATCACATCACATCACTTGCACAAACGAATATTTATTGTCTATAACAAACAAAAAATTAGGTTTTTTCCCAAAAAATGATTACAATAAAAGAAAGAGGTGTATAAAAAATGGATATAACAATGATCAAAGCAGAACAAACAAACACAGTCACTGGTATACTTTACGGAAAAGCAGATGTTCCTAAAAAAATGATTGAATTCGTCAACCTAGCTTGTCATTACTGTCGTCAATGGTTCAATGAGTCCTACAAATTATTAGAAGATGCAGTCAAAAAAGGACAAGTACAACGAGTAATCAAGCTTTTTGATAAAGAAAAAGAAAGTTTGCAACGAGGAAATGTGATGCATCATCATATTACCACCTCAAATCCTGAACTAGCCATAGCGGAAATCAAAAAAGTTTTTGATTCGCAAGATGACTGGAAAAATCTGTCCTTAACAGAAGTAGCTGATTATGCGAAAAATCAATTAGGATTGACCTTTCAAAAAGATGCACAAGCTTCACAAGCGATTATCAATGAAGCCAACCAAGCAAATATTCGTTTTGTACCCACCATTATTTTAGGTGACAAAATCTTTGATGAGTCTATCGCAGAAAATGAATTAGCTGGCTATATCAGCGAATAATATTAAAACAGGAACATGATTCCTTCGCGAAAGGCACGCCTTACCAAACAGAATGAAAACAAAAAAGAATCAACCTACAAGCCGCTTCTTGTCATACTAGAGATGACAAGGGGTCTTGTAGGTTGATCACTTTATTGAGGTTCCTTTCCAAGTTACCTTGAGGGGACAAACTAAATCATTTTACTTATTTGCTTCTGCAATTACTCGTCGCATAAAAAAACTGTAATAATTATTAGGTTTTAGAACCTGCGTATAAAAATAATATGTTTCTATACTCTATACACAAATAAACGATAGGAGTGAAACACTTCCAGCCTCCTTCTTTTTTCTTGGCAACTGTTAAAAACTGCTTCACACAATAGGTATAGGCAAACAGACTTAAGCTTTTATCTTACGATTATTTTTAGTTCTAAATAATGTTAATATATTATTACGCAAAAAAATCAATAGTTTAAGTTCAACAATGATCCCCTTTTATCATAGCCTCGCTTCTTTACCTATGTACTTTTAAAAGTGGGGGTTCATTTATAAATAAACCTCGTTATTCATTTTTCAAGTAATGATGTATGATGGATACAGCCTTTTGTCGTATGCTGATTTTCTTTTAAAACATCAATAAAAGCTTGCTCAGTTTTTCTTTGCGCTTTTTTAGTAATTATTTCAAATCTACCTTTTTTGATAAAACTTGCATGTCCGTTTCAGCTGTACGCTTATATGGATTATTCATATACTTTGAAGTATTAGCAAACACTACAGCTAATTCTTCTTTACTAGAAGATTCTACCCTAGTCTTGACTGTTTCATCGTAAACAAATTTTCCTCGCTCATTCACTGTAAAACCAAATTCTTGGGCAATTGTTATCAGCGATTTGCCGTTTTGCTGTTCCTTCTCTATATACTTAGATAATATCTCCTTCATTCCTTCTATTGATATACCAAATTTTTTTATAAGTATCTCTTCTTTTGGATTATTTGGTGATAACTCATTGGGTACACTTTTTTCTAAAGAAAAATTAGTGAAAATTTGATTTTTTTTCAGTTCGTAGACGACGCAGGCATCTCGAACTTCCGGAAAATCTTTTAAATTTATTTTCATCTCTGCTATAAATGAGGCAAGCGGAAATCCTAACTCTATTTTTTTTATCACGTAATTTTTTCTAATATTATTGATTTTATCTTT
Organism: Enterococcus lacertideformus; assembly: GCA_015680865.1. Taxonomy (GTDB): domain Bacteria; phylum Bacillota; class Bacilli; order Lactobacillales; family Enterococcaceae; genus Enterococcus_B; species Enterococcus_B lacertideformus. Next base: position 324,865 of record JADAKE010000016.1, read on the forward strand.
CTCAAGATTAAGTATCTTCGATAGTTCATCAAGACCTTTATTTTTCTTTAATGAGCCAATAATATAACGTTCAAAAATAAATTCTCTTGAAACATCCATAAGATCAGATAACCTATAAAAAGTGTCAGTAGAAATTTTCCTTTCGTGAATCTCCCTCTTAATATAAGAATAACATGCATCTTCAACTCGATCTATATCCATTTTTAGTTGTCTGGCAATCTCCTTTTTAGAAATTCCATTAAACAATTGTCGTGTTATATATATGTTTCTTTCACGCAAAATTGCGTGATAATTACGTTTATTATTTAGTGCAATGAGCTTCATTGGTACTCCATCTTTTATTTGTTTAACAAAATACTCATTTCTAATTTTATTAACTTTATATATATCCAAATTAAACAAACTTCTCACAATCTTCCAGCTTTTGTGCCTATTATAAAAAGCTATTAATTTATCATACGTCACATCTTTTACCATCTTACTTCTCCTTTCTATTAAAAAGTTAAACTTCTATATAAGCTAATTTTTATCACATGTTCTATTTTTTAGAAAACTTTTTTTAGGAAAAAAGAAAAAAAGCGTTCATTTATATCATCCTTTCAATAAAAAGTGTGAAAAAAATTATTGAATATACACCTTTAAACTCGAAATGAAGTATCACACTTTTACTAAAAACAAAAAAATTTTATAGCGCTCGTAAACAATGCCTAGCAAAAGCTGTATTTATCCTTAACTTTGTTCTTTAACCAAACAATTAGTTTTTCAAAAGGAACTTCTGCAGAAAATAAGGCGAATAATCTGAAAATAGTTACTTCTATTTTCAGATTATTCGCCTTATTTCATTTGTAACTGCTTACTACATTCGACCATTTGATTTGTATGTTAAAACACGAAAGACCAAGGAGATCCAATGTTATTCTCACTTCGTTTTAGCAGGATACTTCTGACACTTTCTCTTTTACACGAAGACTTTTATTTTTGAACACGTCAACAAATTCCTAACAGATAAGCTAAATCATTTGCGACTACAAACGATATCATAAACGATTATAACAAACTTAATTAAACAGCTTCTTTACGAAACTTTTCGGCAAACTCATTGATTTTTCTAATTCGATGATTGATACCCGATTTTGAGATAGCCCCTGATGGAATCATTTCACCGAGTTCTTTTAAACTTACTTCAGGATGTTGCAATCTCAATTCTGCGATTTCTTTTAGCTTTTCCGGTAAGGCATTTAGACCCACACGACGTTCAATCAATTCAATATTATCGATTTGTTTTGATGCAGCATCACTAGTCTTATTAAGATTAGCAGTTTCACAATTAACTAAGCGATTGACTGAGTTGCGCATATCACGTACGATCCGCACATCTTCAAAGCGAAGCATCGAATTCGTTGCCCCAATCAACGTTAAAAAGTCAGCGATTTTTTCAGCCCCTTTTAAATAAGAGATATAACCATTTCGGCGTTCCAAAGTTCGAGCATGTAAACCATAATAGTTTAGCATATCGCAAATATCCTGGTTATGTTGCTCATAAATCGAAAATATTTCTAAATGGTAACGACTCGTTTCGGGATTATTCACCGATCCAGAAGCCATAAATGCCCCTCGTAAATAAGAACGCATTTTTTGAGAATTCCCCATAATTTCATCAGAAACATGCCCGTTGAACATCAGGCCATCCATAATATCTAAGTCCATAAGTACACTTTTCGTTCCTTGTTTTAAACGAACAATATAGACATTATTCTTTTTTAATTTCATTTTTTTTCGAACGAGTAACTCGCTACGAACATTATAATGATCTTTTAAAAGAGAATAGATACGTCTAGCGATAGCTGCATTTTCTGTTTGTACATTCAGGATAAACTGTTGATTAACGATACCTAAAGAACCATTCATCCGCAAAAGTGCTGCTAGTTCTGCTTTAGCATGTTCACGGTGGACTTCAAGTCCTGTTAGTTCTTTTTTGACATCTGCCGCAAATGACACTCTATTCTCCTCCTTTCTATTCAACTCTTCAATTTAATGTTTGGATCCAAAAACGAGACGAAATAACTCTTCCACTACTTTTTCTCCATCATGGAATACGCCACCATTTTTTAACTCAAGGAAATCAGTTGAAACAACCCGACAACCTTCATTCCGTAAGCCGTTGAAGTCATGTGTCACTTGTACAAGATATTCATCATAAACTTTTGGATCCATATAACCTTCTGGTACTTTTTCTGTATTTACTAGTACCGTATTGATAAATGGTTGTTTCAAATGTTCATGGAGTACACGAATGTGATCAGCATCCGTAAAATGCTCTGTCTCCCCTTTTTGGGTCATGATATTACAGATATAAACCACTTCAGCTTCTGTTTTTGCTACTGCATCACCGATTTCTTGAATGACTAAGTTAGGCAGAATACTCGTAAATAAGCTGCCTGGTCCCAAAACAACCATATCTGCTTCTAAAATCGCAGAAACCACTTTACGTGCTGGCTTTGCTTTGCTGTCATCAGATGTATTTCGTACATAGACATGATCAATTGTTTTACGATCTACAGCTATTTTTGACTCACCAATAGCTGTAGTACCATCTTTAAAAACAGCATGTAAGGTTAATGGCGTTTCAGAAGATGGATACACATGACCATCTACATGCATCATTTTAGATAGGAGCTGTATCGCATCATAGGTACTTCCTCTCATTTCTGCAACTGCAGCAATGATCAAATTTCCAATCGTATGATTTGCTAAAAATTGATCTTCTTTTTTAAAACGATACTGAAAAATATCTTCATAAAATTGTGGCATGTCAGACAAAGACACTAAAACATTTCTTAAATCTCCAGGAGGTGCCATTGCAATTGATTCTCTGATTTCACCGCTACTACCACCATCATCTGCTACAGTAACAATTGCGGTAATATCTGCTCCTTGATTTCGCAAACTTTTTAAAATGACCGGCAGACCTGTTCCACCACCAACGACAACGATTTTAGGCTTTCTGATGCGATATGTCTTCATTCTCACGAACGATTCACCGTCTCTTTCCGCTTATCCTTATCACGGTGAGTCACATTGATTTTATATTTTTTGCTTAAAGCTTTAGACAAACGTTGCGTTAGAGCCACTGAACGATGTTGCCCACCTGTACAGCCAATTGCAACAGTTAAACTGCTTTTTCCTTCTTTGATATAGCCTGGTAATACTGTTTGTAATAGATCTAAAAATTTATTATAGAATAATTCAGTTTCGTCAAATGACATCACGTAGTCATAGACCAGTTGATCTTTACCTGTCAACGGTCTTAATTCAGGAATGTAGTGAGGATTTGGTAAGAAACGCACATCCATCACGATATCTGAATCAATCGGCAACCCATATTTAAACCCAAACGACACAAATTCGATACGAAAACCTTGGTCAGATTTTGTTTTAAACGTTTGATTGATTTTTTCTCTTAATTGACGAGGTGTTAAAATAGTGGTATCGATGATGACAGATGCTTGTGTTTTCAAATCATTCAATATCGCACGTTCCTTGCGGATCCCTTCCGTAACTAAGCCATCCATTGCCATTGGATGAGTCCGTCTCGTTTCTTTATATCGCGCCACTAGCTCTTCATCAGACGCATCTAAGAATAAAATAGAAGTATCAATAAAATTAGTGTTTTCAATTTCCACTAACATATTTTGAATTTCTTCAAAAAAAGAACGAGAACGCAAATCAACCACTAATGCCATTTTCGTCACTTTCCCAGACTCTTTAATCAACTCCCAAAATTTTGGGATAAGATTTGGTGGCATATTGTCAATACAAAAATACCCCATATCTTCAAAACTTTGGATAGCTACAGTTTTTCCAGCGCCACTCATTCCTGTGATGATCACTAACTGTAAATTATCAGCCATAATCGAACGGCCCCCTCTCATACATCTTTTTTAATTATATCATTCCGGGCGTATCATTTCTAGTTAAATTATTCTAAAAATACCCTCTGATAAAAAAGAGGGACAAATATCTTTAGCGGATACCCGTCCCTAATAAACCTTTTAAACGAAAAACATTTCAATTAATCATGCACAATACTTTCGCGATTTTGTAGTGCAAATTCGATTGTCCGATCAGCCAAAATCGATTGCGCATCAATTACAGGACACTCATTACCTGCAGTATATTCTTCCATTAAAGATAATTCCGTGCAACCTAATATAATTTTTTGGCAATCCAACCGAGCGATCGCTTCTTCTAAAATCTCGTAGTATAATTCTTTATTCAAATAATCTGATTCCTTGATATCATGATAAATCAAATGATTAATTTTTCCTTGTAGTCGCGGATCAGGAATCACTACATCAAAACCTAATTGACGAACTTCTTTTTCATAGATCGCGGCTTTCATACTACCTTCTGTACCCAAAATGGCGACTCTTCCAGTAGCATTTTGGCGTACAAGTTCATGTGCCGCTTCTCGTGGCATATGAAGGATCGGAATATCTGTCGCTGCTTGTAATTCCTCGAAGAAAAAATGTGCTGTGTTACAGGTTAAAACGATGAAATTTGGTTTTAGTAAATTTTGTTTCTTGATATCATCTAACAAATAAGAGGTTGGATTTTCTTTTGTATTATTCAAAATATAAGCTGTCCGATCAGGCACTGTTGCATGATTAAATAAAACATAGTTTAAATATTCCTGATCTTTCGTTGCTTTTATTCGATGATTAATTAAGCGGATGAAACTCTCCGTAGCTATCGTACCCATTCCGCCCAAAATACTAAAAAAGTTTTCCATGAATCAGCCTTCTTTCACATGAAAGTATTTTTTAAATCGTGGAATGTAGTTTCTAAACATGTACTTCATTAATAACCAACGTATGAGTGACTTATCTTTTTCATAGAAAACAGTAGTTCCATAACGATTTTCTTTAATCATTTTTTCTGCAAACTTTTTATCATCATTTTCTTTCGCATAGGTCAAAAAAACTTTTTTAGGTACACCCATCCATAATTTTGCTGTATCAGATTGACTTGTTCCGTAAGTTGTTCCAGTAAATGGTTTTTCAAATACACGATCTTCTGTCACAAATTTCGCTAAATTCAATCCATTAAGCGTGACAAAGAAACTACTTCTACCTTGCCGAAGATTGATTTCAAATAATTTGTATTCACCATCTCTAGGATCATATTTCATATCAAAATTTGCAAAACCAGTATACTCAACATCTTCTAAAAATCGTTTGATGGTTTGATAAATTTTTTCATTGTAATCTGGCATGATAACTACATAGTTACCAATGGAAGCTGGTGTTGGGTCTTCCAATAAGGGATGTCCTAAACACATCATTCTTACTTGATGATTTTCATCCACATAAGCATTTAACACACGCATATTGCTGTCGTCACCAGGAATAAATTCTTGTACGATCATTTCACCAGTGTATCCAGCTTCATAAATCCGACCTAAAATTAAATCGAATTCTTCTCGATTATCAATGATAAAGGCTTTTTTTCTACCTTCAAACTGAATCGATAAATATTCCACACTATTGGCAGGTTTCAATGCCACTGGAAAATCAAAAGGTAATTCTTGTTCTAGAGTACCTCGGTTTAACATTTCTTTGCGAACGATCAATGTTTTTGGATAAGGTAATTTGTATTCCTCACATACTTCATAAAAACTTACTTTGTTGATCAAACGTTCAAATAACGAATAATCGATGTAAGGACAAACGTAATACGCCGAAAGTTCCTCTTTATGTTGAGAAATCAATTCTGCATACCCATCACCACATGCAATCAATAGGTATTTCTTCGTTTTATCTGAATATTTTTCTTTTGCTAAATATAGCATAGACTCAATGAATATAGGATCTTTGTCAAACCCAGGGATTACTTCTACATTGACGATGTTACTATAACGAGTAGGTGCCAATTGATTGGAAGCATAAGCTTGACAATTTTTACCATACGCTTCGTGAAATGAACGTGCCATACCATACACATTCATATCACTGCCTAATAAAATAGGAATAAATTCTTCATTTACAATACTGTTCATTATTATCTCTCACTTACCCATAATCTCTAGTTTTTCTTTTTCAACTACACAACGAATATCATACCATAAAGAAAAAAGCAATCAAAGGAAACTCCTCCGATTGCTCAATTCTTTTTTGAACGGATTGAACTTATAGGAAGTTTTTATCTATACTAATTAGTGTAGAAAGAACAACCATAGTACATATTCTAGTAGATACCACCGAATAAAACAAGCCATGGTAACAGTTTTTAATTTTTTTTAACGATCTTACTAGATGTTCTTTCCATTATTCCTTTTAAGTACTTTCCTGTGTAACTTTTTTTTACTTTAATGAGTTCTTCTGGTGTCCCAGTAGCTAAAATCGTACCGCCACCTTCACCACCTTCTGGACCAAGGTCAATAATATGATCTGCTGTTTTAATCACATCAAGATTGTGTTCAATAACTAACACCGTATTCCCAGCATCAACAAGGCGTTGCAATACATCAAGCAAACGCGCGATATCATCCTTATGAAGACCAGTGGTTGGCTCATCTAAAATATAAAAGTTTTTGCCGTTAGATATTTTGTGTAATTCACTAGCTAGCTTCATGCGTTGTGCTTCACCACCCGATAGTGTCGTCGCTGGTTGTCCCATTGTGACATATCCTAAACCTACATCAACAATTGTTTGTAATTTCCGATGAATCTTAGGAATCGTCTGAAAAAATTTTACTGCATCTTCTACCGTAATCTCTAAAACATCTGCAATATTTTTTCCTTTGTAATGTACCTCTAACGTTTCTGAATTATATCGTTTTCCATGACAGACTTCGCACGGTACATATACATCTGGCAAAAAGTGCATTTCAATTTTAATGATTCCATCTCCGCGACATGCTTCACATCGTCCTCCTTTTACGTTAAAACTGAAGCGTCCTTTTTTATAACCACGCATTTTCGCTTCATTTGTTTGAGCAAACAAATCTCTGATATCATCAAACACACTTGTATAAGTAGCCGGATTGCTGCGAGGCGTTCTTCCGATCGGGCTTTGATCAATATCAATGATTTTTTCGATGCTTTCATAGCCAGTAATTGATTTGAACTTGCCTGGTTTAGCAGAATTATGATTGATTTTTTGAGCAAGAGCACGTTTAAGGATACTATTTACTAAAGTACTCTTACCTGAACCAGACACTCCAGTTACAGCAACAAATTCACCTAAAGGAAATTCAACTGACACATTTTTTAGATTGTTTTCCATTGCCCCACTAATTTTTATTGCTTGACCATTTCCCTTTCGACGAACAGTGGGCACAGGAATACTTTTTTTACCTGATAGATACTGACCAGTTAGGGAATTCTGATCAACAGCCACTTCCTCCGGTGTTCCAGCAGAAACGATCTCTCCGCCTTGATGCCCAGCTCCAGGTCCGACATCGATCAAATAATCTGCCGCACGCATAGTGTCTTTATCATGTTCCACTACCACCAAAGTATTGCCTAAATCTCGCATTTTTTTCAAAGAACCAATCAAACGGTCGTTATCTCTTTGATGAAGCCCAATTGAAGGCTCATCTAAAATATAGAGAACGCCTGATAAATTAGAACCAATTTGAGTAGCCAAGCGGATACGTTGTGCTTCACCACCAGATAAAGTACCAGATGCCCGGCTCAATGTTAAGTAGTCTAACCCAACATTTTCTAAAAATGAAAGACGATCATTTACCTCTTTTAAAATAGGTCGCGCAATCACTTTTTCTTGCTCAGAAAGCGCCAAACTAGAAAAGAATGCCACCGCTTTTTGAATCGACAATTCATTGGTTTGTCCAATGTTTGTTCCATTTATTTGAACAGACAATGCTTGTGGATTCAAACGATAACCGTGACAAGTTTGACAGGTGAGCTCGGTCATGTATTGACGCATCTGCTCTCTCGTAAAGTCACTATTCGTGTCATGATAGCGTCGTTTGATATTCTTTAATACCCCTTCAAAGGTTGTTTCAACGTCACGTACACCACCAAAATCATTTTCATAATGAAAATGGAACAATTCGTCCGTTCCATTTAATACGATTTCTTGATGCTGCGCCGGTAACTCTTCAAAAGGTGTATCCATATCGATTCCATAGCTTTCACAGGCTTGCGCTAACATTTGTGGATAATATTGAGAACTAATAGGATTCCATGGAACGATTACTCCTTGGCTTAACGTTTTTGTACGGTCAGGGATGACCAAATCTTGATCTACTTCTAACTTAACACCTAGTCCATCACAATCAGGGCAGGCCCCAAATGGTGCATTAAACGAAAACAACCGCGGTTCTAATTCACCTACAGTGAAGCCACAATACGGACAAGCATAATGTTCACTAAATAACATCTCTTCTTCACCAATTACATCAATCAAAACATAACATTCCGCTAAACGTAAAGCCGATTCGATCGAATCAAACAATCGTGATCGAATTCCTTCTTTTATGATAACACGATCAACCACGATAGCAATATCATGTTTTTTATTTTTTTCCAGTTCTGGCACTTCGCTTAAGTCGTAAATATCGCCATCCACTCGAACACGTACATAACCTTCTTTTTGAATACGCTTGAATACTTTTTTATGTTGACCTTTTTTCTTCACAATAATCGGCGCAAGAATTTGGATTTTCGTTCGCTCCGGCAATGCCAGTACTTTATCCGCCATTTGGTCAACGGATTGACTCGTAATCTCAATATTGTCGTTAGGACAGATCGGATGCCCAACACGTGCAAATAATAGTCGGAGATAATCGTTGATTTCTGTCACAGTCCCCACAGTTGAACGTGGATTTTTACTTGTAGTTTTTTGATCAATTGAAATTGCAGGGCTTAATCCATCAATGCTATCGACATCTGGTTTATCCATCTGCCCTAAAAACTGACGTGCGTATGCAGAAAGACTCTCTACATACCTTCTTTGCCCTTCCGCATATAATGTATCAAAAGCTAATGAGCTTTTTCCCGAGCCTGATAAACCTGTCACCACGACAAATTTGTCTCTAGGAATTGTTACATTTATGTTCTTTAGATTATGCGCTCTTGCACCATGAATAATAATTTTATCGTTCGCCATGTAATCCTCCTACTCCGAAGCCTTTAATTCAAGAATCATATCCCGGACATTTGCGGCCGTCTCAAAATCTAATGCTTTAGCAGCATACTTCATTTCTTTTTCTAATTTCATTAACAAGGTTGTTTTTTCTTCTCTAGTCATTTCTTCATAGGATACTTGAACCGTTTCTTTAGCATCGTCTTCTGATTCTTTCGTAATTGAGATTAAATCACGAATTTCTTTGATGATCGTTTTTGGTACGATTCCACGTTCTTGATTGTATTGTTCTTGGATACTACGACGCCTTGCTGTTTCATCGATCGCTCTTTGCATCGAATCTGTCACTTTATCTGCATACATAATCACTTTTCCTTCAGCGTTTCTGGCAGCACGTCCAATTGTTTGTACTAACGAACGCTCGCTACGTAAGAATCCTTCTTTGTCTGCATCCAAAATAGCCACTAGCGAAACTTCCGGTACATCAAGGCCTTCACGTAACAAGTTGATCCCTACGAGCACATCAAATTCTCCTAAACGAAGATCACGAATGATTTCAGTACGTTCTAATGTTTTGATATCGCTATGAAGATATTTGACTTTAATTCCTAGCTCTTTGAAATAATCCGTCAAATCTTCAGACATTTTTTTCGTTAAGGTAGTAACTAACACCCTTTGATCTTTTTCGACTCGTTCATTGATTTCCCCCACAAGATCATCAATTTGTCCCATGATTGGCCGTACTTCAATTATAGGATCAAGTAATCCAGTAGGACGAATGATCTGTTGAATAACAGTATCAGTTTGTTCATATTCATAAGGTCCTGGTGTCGCAGACACGTAAACGATTTGATTGACATGCTTTTCAAATTCTTCTAATCTCAGCGGGCGGTTATCTAAAGCAGATGGTAGACGAAAACCATAATCCACCAACATTTGCTTTCTGGCACGATCCCCATTGTACATGCCACGGATCTGAGGCATCGTTACATGTGATTCATCAATAATAATTAAAGAATCCTCTGGAAAGAAGTCAAGCAAGGTATAAGGTGGTTCACATTCTTTACGTCCATCCATATGTCGTGAATAGTTTTCAATCCCAGAAGTATAACCCATCTCTAACATCATTTCAATGTCATAATTGGTTCGTTGCTCCAGTCGTTGTGCTTCAAGTAGTTTATTTTCATTTCGTAAAACTGTCAGGCGCTGCTCAAGTTCTGCTTTAATGTTAGCGACAGCTTGTTCCATGTGTTCATCATTGGTGACAAAATGAGTTGCTGGAAAAATCGCAACATGCTCTGTTTTACCTAGAACTTCTCCTGTCAAGGCATTCACTTCACGAATCCTTTCTACTTCATCACCAAAAAATTCGACACGAAGTGCACGTTCATCACGAGAAGCTGGAAAAATTTCCACAACATCACCACGCACTCGAAAACGACCGCGCTGAAAATCGATATCATTTCGTTCAAATTGGATACTAACTAACTCACGAATCAGCTGATTCCGATCAAGCTCTGTTCCCTTTCGAATAGAAACGACTTGTTTTTGATATTCAAAAGGTGACCCTAGACCGAAAATACAAGAAACAGAAGCAATAACAATGACATCATTTCGCTCCAATAGCGAACTAGTTGCTGAATGTCGTAGTTTATCAATTTCATCATTAACACTTGAATCTTTTTCAATATAAGTATCACTTGAAGGGACATACGCTTCAGGTTGATAATAATCATAATAAGACACAAAGTATTCAACAGCATTTTCAGGAAAAAATTCTTTGAATTCCCCATATAATTGTCCAGCTAATGTTTTATTATGTGCAATAATCAGGGTTGGCTTATTTACTTTTTCAATAAGATTTGAAACAGTATAAGTTTTCCCTGTACCAGTTGCTCCTAAAAGTATCTGAGCTTTCTTTCCCCCGATTACTCCATCCACTAATTGGTTAATCGCCTCTGGCTGATCACCTGCTGGTTGATATTTTGACACCAACTCAAAGTGTCGGGAGGTATCTCTTTCTATCATTTTTCATCCTCCTTTTCGTTCTCTCCTCTTCATTTTACGACCACAAAAAAGAAAAGGAAAGCAAAGGCATTCCTTAATTTAACATTATACCACACCGAACATACTTTCGCTACTTCTGCGTTTGTATTAGAATGTAAAATAAAGAGACCTTATATGTTATGTTTTATAACACGAGTTGTAAATAATCAAGGATTTTTTTCTTTTTTCAGCATTCTCAACTTGTAACTATTATTAGTTTTCACTTATAATAAAAAAATATGGAAAGTTATTTATATTTTAGGAGGTTGATTATGAAAAAAAAGTATTTGCTTCATAGCATTATTTTCATAATGATAGGACTTGTTACATTTGTACTTAGCAACCCTGTACAAGCAGATAATAAAGGGGCAGTCACGTCAAACACAAACGAAACAATGCAAAAAATAAAACCCAAAAAAGCGACCTATGTGATTGCAAGTGATTCTGCTTTTGCACCTTTTGAGTTTCAAAACGTTGAAGGCAAATACGAGGGCATTGATGTTAACTTAATGAATGAAATCTCAAAATTACAAGGATTCAACTTACGTATGGATTACCGTGGTTTCTCCGCGGCCTTACAAGCACTAGATTCTGGTCAAGCTGACGGAGTGATCTCAGGTATGACGGTAACTGACGAACGTAAAAAAAACTATGATTTCTCAGATCCTTATTTTGATAGTGGTATCCAAATCGCTGTAAAAAAAGGGAACAAATCAATCAAATCTTACGAAGATCTAAAAGGTAAAAAAGTCGGCGCCAAAGTCGGTACCGAAAGTGCTGATTTTTTAAGTGCCCATGAAAGTCAATACGGTTATACGATAAAATATTTCGATGCTGCTGATCAACTTTATGATGGGATAAAAGTCGGGGCAATCGATGCGATGATGGATGATTATCCTGTCATTGGATACGCAATCAAAAATGGCCAAGAATTAGAAACTCCCATCACCAAAGAGTCTGGTGGCCAATATGCTTTTGCTGTAAAAAAAGGACAACATCCTGAACTTTTACAAATGTTCAATGAAGGATTAAAAGAATTAAAACGAACAGGAAAATACGATAAAATTTTAAACAAGTATATCTCAACAGGTAGTAGCACTAATACAGAAAACACAGATGAATCAACATTGATCGGCGTATTGCAAAACAATTATAAATCTTTACTTAAAGGATTATGGAAAACCATTTTACTGACGCTGATTTCATTTGCTTTAGCATTGATCATTGGTGTTATTTTCGGTTTATTTAGCGTAGCGCCAATCCGAGCATTGAGGACAATCGCTAGTATCTACGTCGATATCATCCGAGGCATCCCAATGATGGTCCTTGCATTCTTTATCTTTTTTGGATTACCAGGAATTGTCGGTTTCACTATCCCAGACTTTATCGCCGGAATCATCACTCTAACATTAAATGCAAGTGCTTATATAGCGGAAATCGTTCGAGGTGGGATCAAAGCTGTTCCAGTGGGACAAATGGAAGCTTCTAGAAGTTTAGGGCTCTCATATCATCGCACCATGCAAAAAATCATCTTACCTCAAGCAATAAAAATCATGTTACCATCTTTTGTGAATCAGTTTGTTATTTCTTTAAAAGATACGACAATCATTTCAGCGATCGGCGTAGTAGAATTATTACAAACCGGGAAAATAATCGTGGCACGTACAACACAAAGCACATATGTTTACCTCATCATCGCTATCATGTATCTGATTTTAATTACTATTCTGACGAAATTAGCGAAAGTCTTAGAAAAGAAGGTGAAATAAGATGGCAGAAAAAATTTTAGTTGAACATCTTGTAAAAAAATACGGTGAAAATACCGTTTTAAATGACATCAATGTTTCCATCAACGAAGGCGACGTTGTTTGTATCATCGGTCCTTCTGGTTCAGGAAAAAGTACATTTTTAAGATGTTTAAACCGCTTAGAAGAACCAACGGGTGGCGATATCATCATTGATGGCGCACACTTAATGGACAAGAACACAGATATCAATCTGGTAAGACAGCATATTGGAATGGTCTTCCAACACTTCAATCTCTTTCCCCACTTATCTGTGCTAGAAAACATCACTTTAGCACCGATGGATTTAAAGAAAGAATCAAAAGAAGCAGCAGAAAAAAAAGCCATCAAATTGCTTCAGACAGTCGGCCTTGAAGATAAAAAAGATATGTATCCAGAAATGCTTTCCGGAGGACAAAAACAGCGCGTTGCCATTGCTCGTGCCTTAGCTATGAATCCCGATATCATGCTTTTTGACGAACCAACTTCCGCACTTGATCCAGAAATGGTCGGTGATGTATTGAACGTCATGAAAAAACTAGCAAAGCAAGGTATGACAATGGTGATCGTTACCCACGAAATGGGATTTGCCAAAGAAGTTGCGAATCGTGTCATGTTCATTGACGGTGGCAACTTCCTTGAAGATGGGACACCCCAACAAATTTTTGAAAATCCACAAAATGAACGAACAAAAGACTTTTTAGATAAAGTATTAGATATTTAGTGAAAAAATACGTTTCCTAGATAGCAACAAGAAACAAACGCCTAAGCTGAAGAAGTCAGAAAGTAGGAAAACTATCTTCTGGTTTCTTCAGCTTATTACGTCTGTGATTATTCGTTGTCTCCTTACCTGTTGGTTTGAGCTTCAAAATACGAAAGGACGAAAAGATTCAATGTCTTAAAGGATCGATTTTGATGTTAGAGATGTGTACTCCTTGTCGAAACTATTCTCACTTCTTATAAAAGATCATCATTTGCGCCTTGTAGTAAAAACAAAGTGTATTATATAGTCCATTCTTAACAAGATACCTACCAATTGCCCAACTAGGCTTCTCAAATCATACAAAAAGAAAGGATGAAAAAGCAAGACATTCCACCTCTTTAATCCAGACATATCCATCATTAACCGCCGCCTTCTTATAAGAAACATCAAAAGCGATTATTGTACTATTGACTGAAACATAAGGCAAAAAACATAGTTAAAACGAAACCCAATAAATCCTTCACCAGCAATCATAAAAAACGGAAAAAGCCAAAGAAGGCAAAAACTGAGAAGTAGTTTTCCTATTCTTTGGCTTATTTTTTTGAGTCAGACATCTTATTGCGACCACTTTTTCTTATTTTCTTTTTTTACCACCAAAAGCATCTTTTACTTTGTCAAAGAACCCATCTTCTTGTTGCTCTTCAACTTTCATGCCACCAGCAGCCGCAAACGCACGTAACGCTTCACGTTGTTCTTCGTTCAAATTCTTTGGTGTAATCAGTTTTACTTTTACATGTTGGTCACCATTCGCTCCACCACGAAGCTTAGGCGCTCCTTTGCCACGCAAGCGGAAGTTCGTACCGGTTTGCGTACCTGCAGGAATTTTTAACTTCACATTTCCGTGAACAGTTGGAACTTGTACTTCATCACCTAACGCTGCTTGAACAAAACTTAGTGGCAATTCATAATAAATCTCTGAACCATCACGATCAAAAATATCACTTTCTTCTACACGGAATACAACATAAAGATCCCCAAATGGACCCCCATTTTCTCCCGCTTCCCCTTGACCAGCCAAACGCATTTGTTGTCCTTCTTCAACACCAGCTGGTACGTTTACTTTTACAGAGTGTGCTTTCTTCTCATGTCCAGAACCATGACAAGTCGGACAGGGATCTTTGATTTCTTTCCCAGTACCATGACAAACATCACAAGTCTGGCGACTCATTACACGCCCAAGTGGTGTTTGACGTTCAACATTGATCGCCCCTGATCCGTGACAATTATGACAAGTCGTCGGTTGCTTTCCTGGTTTTGCACCATTCCCATGACAAGTGTGACAAATTTCTTCACGATTATATTTGATTTCTTTTTCTACGCCAAAAATAGCTTCTTCAAAAGATAAATCTACTGTATATTGCAAATCCGCCCCCTGTCGAGGGGCATTAGGATCTACTGTACGACCACCGCCAAAGAATGAGTCAAAGATAGCTTCAAACCCACCAAAACCACCACTTGAGAATCCGCCAAAGCCGCCACCAAAACCGCCGCCGGCTCCACCAGCGCCATAATTTGGATCTGTTCCTGCATGACCATATTGATCATAAGCCGCACGTTTTTGTGGGTCGCTTAAAATTTCATAAGCTTCCGATACTTCCTTAAATTTCTCTTCCGCATCAGTCTCTTTATTAATATCTGGATGATATTTTTTTGAGAGTTTGCGATAAGCTTTTTTAATTTCATCTTCAGAAGCTCCTTTTGAGAGCCCTAAAACTTCGTAATAATCACGTTTTGTTGCCATAGGCTTTCCTCCTATTGGTTCTCTTCATTTCCACGTCGCTTGTTATCATATCATATTTTCACTAAAACAAAAACTGCTACTTTAAAGTATTTTTTAAGAAAAAGAGAGTGGTACATAAAATACATGATATTCAAAGAGTCGTCCTTCAGTATTAAGTTAAAATCGCTCAAAACATGAGACGCTGTTTCGCGTGCTTCTCCCTTAATACTCAGAGCAAGACGCTCTTTACCTCTTTTTTAAACGGTATCCAAGCATCAGCTCCTTGAAATAAGCCTAAATTTTTTGAAATATGAAAGCTTTTTAAAAATTTTTTCTTATTGTCATCGAAGCTACACAATGCTCTCACAACCTCTACTCTTAAACGGTGTTCAAGCATCAGCTCTTCAACCACAAGCTCTGATTTGTTCAGAACTAAGCGCTTCTTTCACAACTTCTAATTCAGGTTGCTCCAAAGTCAATTCTATAGTAAGGAAACATAGAACTAATCTCTGCGAAAAAAAGCCGAAGAACCCAGAAAATATAAAAAGCTATTTTCGGCTTCTTCGACTTATTGCATCCGCGATTACTCAACGCATTTTACCACTTGGTTCGAACTTTAAAACATTAAAAAACGAAGTGGTTCGATGTTGCAAAGTATCTACTTAGGGTTAAGAGCTGTATACTTCTGTCACAATTTCTTCATCGCGACCTCTTTTTGACACAATGTTCAAATACCTTCCTCTTGTCGAGGCAATTTCAAATAGAAAGGAAAAGATCCTTTCTATCCAAAACTTATCGCTTACGCAAAATAGCCTATTTATCACTATTATTTAAATGAATCAATTATTTTTTGTCATCTCCGTCAACTTCTTCAAAATCAGCATCTACTACATCATCCGCTCCACCTTGAGCAGCTTCTGGATTTTCTTGCGCTTGCTGTTGTGCAGCTTGTTCATATAATTTTACTGTAAGGTTTTGCACGATTTCATTCAGTGCATCACGCTTTGTTTTCATTTCTTCAATATTATTTGCTTCAACAGCAGCTTTTAATTCATCACGAGCTGATTCTGCTTTTTTCACTTCTTCTTCGTCGACTTTACCTTCTAATTCTTTTAATGTTTTATCAACAGAAAATAGCAAAGCATCTACGTCATTACGCAAATCAACTTCTTCTTTACGAGCTTTATCTGCTTCAGCATTTGCTTCAGCATCTTTTACCATACGTTCGATTTCATCATCTGTTAAACCTGAAGAAGATTTGATTGTAATTTTTTGTTCTTTTTGCGTACCTAAGTCTTTTGCAGATACGTTAACAATCCCATTTTTATCAATATCGAAGGTTACTTCGATTTGTGGGATACCACGTGGCGCTGCAGGAATATCTGTTAATTGGAATCTTCCCAAAGTTTTGTTGTCAGCAGCCATCGGACGTTCACCTTGTAAAACATGAATATCTACAGCAGGTTGGTTATCTGCAGCTGTCGAGAACACTTGAGATTTACTTGTAGGGATCGTTGTGTTACGATCGATCAATTTAGTAAAGACACCACCCATTGTTTCAATACCTAATGATAATGGTGTAACATCAAGCAAGACCACATCTTTTACATCTCCAGTGATGACCCCACCTTGGATTGCAGCCCCCATCGCTACTACTTCATCTGGGTTAACTGATTTATTTGGTTCTTTTCCTGTTTCTTTTCTCACAGCTTCAACAACTGCAGGAATACGTGTTGAACCACCAACTAAGATGACTTCATCAATTTCAGATTGTGACAAACCAGCATCTTTTAAGGCTTGGCGAACTGGAATTTTTGTGCGTTCTACTAGGTCGGCAGTCAATTCATCAAATTTCGCACGAGTCAATGTCATTTCCAAGTGTAGAGGACCTGCATCACCAGCAGTAATAAATGGTAAACTGATTTGTGTGCTTGATACACCAGACAAGTCTTTTTTCGCTTTTTCAGCTGCATCTTTCAAACGTTGCAACGCCATTTTATCTTGAGAAAGATCAATGCTGTTTTCCTTTTTAAATTCAGCGACCATGTGATCAATGATTTTATTATCAAAGTCATCTCCACCCAAATGGTTGTCTCCAGCAGTCGATAATACATCAAATACACCGTCACCTAATTCAAGGATAGAGACGTCAAATGTTCCTCCACCGAGGTCGAATACTAAGATTTTTTCATCACGATCTGTTTTATCTAATCCATAAGCAAGTGCAGCTGCAGTTGGCTCGTTAACAATACGTTCTACTTCTAAACCAGCAATTTTACCTGCATCTTTTGTTGCTTGACGTTGTGCATCGTTGAAGTAAGCAGGAACAGTGATGACTGCTTTTTCAACTTTCTCACCTAAATAATCTTCAGCAAATCCTTTGATATATTGAAGAATCATAGCGGAAATTTCTTGAGGTGTATATGATTTTCCTTCTACTTCTACCTTGTATCCCGCTTCACCAATATGACGTTTGATTGAAGAAATTGTATTTGGATTCGTTACTGCTTGGCGCTTTGCAACCTCTCCTACTTGGATTTCACCATTTTTAAATGATACAACAGATGGAGTTGTGCTGTTACCTTCTGGATTTGCGATAATTTTTGCTTCATTTCCTTCTAAAACAGCAACTGCTGAGTTCGTTGTACCTAAGTCAATACCGATAATTTTACTCATAATTAACGTCTCCTTGTCTTTATTCATTTATTGTTCTATCTATATTTCTATATCATGACTTTATTGTGCAACAATAACCATCGTCGGTCTTAATACACGGTCATGTAGTTTGTATCCTTCTTGTAACACTTCAACAATCGTATCAGCTGTGAGCTCATCTGACGCTGGCACGGTTTTAACAGCCTGATGAAGATTTGGATCAAAAGCTTCCCCTTTTGCGGGAATTTTTTCAATTCCTTCTTCTTTAAGAGCTTGTTTAAGACTTTCTAAAACCATCTCCACACCTTTTTTCAAGCTTGCTCCTTGATCGTCAGATACATCGGTTGCCAAAGCTCGCTCTAAATTATCAATTGAAGGCAATAACTTTTTCGCTAGATCTTGCGAACGATATTTTTGTAATTGCTCACGCTCATTTTTCCCACGATTTGCCATGTTGGCAATTTCTGCACGAGCGCGCAAATACTTATCTTCTATTTCTTCAAGTTCTGCTTTTAAATTTGAAAGCTCGAACGTTTCAGCCTCTACATCAGAGACACCTGAGTCTTCTGCTGCTTCTGCATCGAATTCCATCTCTGGTTGTACATCTCTTACTTCTTTATCTAACTCTTCTTGATTTTCTTTCACGATACACTCTCCCTTTCGTTATTCAGTCAGCTATTTATTTTTGAACTATGAACCAGATAAATCAAGTGATCGATAATATTCCGCAAGCTTAGCTGATAATTCTTGGCGATAAACATCAACCAATCCCAACATTTTTGAATAAGGCATACTTGTTGGTCCTAACAAAGCTATTATACCTCGTCCATGTCCAGTAATCTCATAACTTGCTTGAATCATACTCATGTTTTGCAAAAGATCATTTCCTAATTCGGATCCAATCTTGATATGGATGTTACTATCTGTAGGAACGATCATCTGAGTGAGTTCATAGGTGTCCGTCATAAATGAAAACATTGATTTGAATTGATCAAGATCTTGATGGGATTTATAATCTAATAGATTCATTTGCCCACTTACATAAATTTTGTCTTCAAAGGCATGCCCGAGTACCGTTTCAAAAAGATTAGATATTCCTTCAGTAGTCTGAAAGTACTTATGCAAGATCATTGGAATTTCGGTTCGCAACTTATGGTAGACAGTCATTAATGGATCTCCCACTAAACGATCATTAACGATTCGAACAATTTTTTCTAAATCCTGACTTCCTAGATTTTCAGGAAGTGTAAATACTTGGCTTTCTACATTCCCTTTATCCGTCACCACGATTGCGATTACTTGACGGTTATTTAATGGAACAATTCGAAAGCCAGTTAAACGACGGTCTTTAATTTCTGGCCCTAACGAGAAGGTTGTGTAACTAGTCAGCTCGGATAAAATCTCAGCAGATCGTTTGATAATCTCGTTAATTTCATGGAATTCTTTACTTAAAGACTGCCGAATCTGCTGCAAATCATCGTTTGTTACACGAGCAGGTCGTAGCAAATGATCAACGTAATGACTATAACCTAGTGCAGAAGGAACTCTCCCTGAAGATGAGTGAGTTTTAAGTAATAATCCTTCATCTTCTAATGCCTTCATATCATTTCGAATCGTTGCTGAACTTGCTTCGACTCCTTCTTCCATTAATGTTTTGGAACCAACGGGCACGCCACTACTCGTATAGCTTTGGATGATTAGACGTAAAATCTCACTTTGTCTTTGTGTTAACATCTTCCTCACCTCTCATTAGCACTCATATATTCTAAGTGCTAACCCAATTACTAATATAGCGAGAAGCAAATAGTGTGTCAAGAAAAACAACTCAAATTTTAGCACTCATGTAACTAGAGTGCTAAAATTTGAGTTGCTACTTAATAAACCTTTGAAAAATCAATCTGTAGTAATGCTACTTTTTTACTAAACAAAAATTTTTAACAATTTATTTTTTAGAGCTTTACTCTTCTAGTAAAAAACGTTCAAATACATTATTTCCCAAAAAGGTGCCTTTAGGCGTTAAATAGACCCGTTCCGATTCATTCATAAGCAATCCTTCACGTTCTAAGTCAATAAGAACTTTCTTGTAAAGCGACTCAATTGTTTGATGGTACCGATGATAAAAATGTTGCTTGGAAAGTCCTTCTTTTTTTCTTAATCCAAGGAACATTTCTTCTTCGATTTGATTTGTTCTAGAAAGTGTTTCACTTTCTAGAACAGGCAACTCACCTTCTCGTAAAGGACGTAAATAATGTTGGATAGGCCCTTTATTTCGATATCGTTTATCCTCAAGATAGCCACTCGCTCCTGCACCAAACCCAAAATAGCGATCATTATTCCAATACATTAAATTGTGTTGCGACTCATATCCTTCCAAACCAAAATTACTGATTTCGTATTGACGACGACCATGCTTCTCCATTGCTTCTATTGTTTCTTCAAACATTCTCATTTCAGTTTCTTGATCAGGTAA
The DNA here is from genome assembly GCA_015680865.1 of Enterococcus lacertideformus. Lineage (GTDB taxonomy): Bacteria > Bacillota > Bacilli > Lactobacillales > Enterococcaceae > Enterococcus_B > Enterococcus_B lacertideformus. The sequence continues at coordinate 345,414 of JADAKE010000016.1, forward strand.
TTGTAATCTTCCTTGCCGCACCCAATTCATGAACATTGTTTTATTTTCCAAAATCAAAGAATACAATGAGTAATGTGGTAAATCCAAAGCCAAAGCTTTGTTCAGTGTTTCTCTATACCCTTCTAAAGTTTGCCCTGGCAAAGCATAAATTAAATCAATGCTCACATTTTTAAAATTTTCTACTTCTAAAAAATGCATAGTTTGGTATACATCTTCTGCCGTGTGTTTACGTCCAATTTTTTTCAACAATCGATTATCAAATGTTTGAACTCCCATCGATAAACGATTCACACCATAATTTTTCATCACTCGAAGCTTTTCTTGTGTTAAATCTCCCGGATTGGCTTCGACAGTAAATTCTTTTCCTTCTTTAAAAAGGCAAAATATTTCTTGTACCCTCTAATAAGTGATCTAATTGTTCTGTAGACAAAGATGTTGGTGTCCCACCACCAATATATAGTGTCTCTAATTCCTTTATTGGATGTTGCTCAATCATGAGCTGCATTTCTTTCAAAAGCATCTCGACATATTCATCCACTGGTTGTCCTTCTATAAACACTTTATTAAAGTCACAGTAATAACAGATATGTTCGCAAAATGGGATATGGATGTACGCAGAAACCTTGTTTTCTACGGAATTATTTGTTTCTTTCATTAAAATTCTTTCTCCTTACGTCGAAAAATCGTACCTGTTTTCGACCTTCTTTAAACGGTGTTCTAGCGATTGCTCCTGCGGAATTAAGCTCAAAAAATACAAAAATATGAAAAGCTATTTTCGATTTTTTGCTCTTAATTCTTGGAGCAGTTCATCGCTTTCACTACCTCTTGATAAACAGTGTTCCAGTGCTAGCTCCTTGAAATAAGCCATAAATTTCTAAAACATGAAAAGCTATTTGAGAAATTTCTTTCTTATTGTCATCAGAGCTACCCAGAACTCTCACAACCTCTCATATACGCATACTAAACGTATTTGGTAAACAAATCCACTAAAAAATCCAAGAATCAACTTCTTGGATCACTTTTTCTTTAGCAACTGTTGTTGCTTGGTTATAAATTTCTAAGGTTGTTTTCATATCTGAATGGCCGACACGATCCATAATGGCTTTGATGGGAACGCCTGCTTCAGCTAAGAGAGAAATATGTGTGTAGCGAAAAGTATAAGTAGTAACAGGCTTATTAAACTCAGGATATTTTTCTCTTAAGATCTCTTTCACACATTTCACTGGCTTTTTATTGTTACCACGTCCATTCATGAACTCATTAAACGAATGATAAACGACTGGCGTACCATTTTGGGTCTGGAAAATCGTAGTGGAGAAAAGAAAGTTTTTGGAAGCCCTCACTTTTTTATGATAAGAAGTCTGACTTTTTCGTTGATACGTCTTTATAAAAGTTCCTTTTTCTCGTTGCCTCATTTCCTTTTGCCTCACTTCATTTATTTGAATCCTATTTCGAATAATCGCAAGCGAATGAGCATACAAATCGATTTCTCGAATGGAGGAAATGGTCTTTGGTGGATTGCGTATGTATTTTGCTCAATCGTTCTACCAGCTGCCACTACGCCTTCATCGATCACCAACTTCTTCGACTGAAAATCCACTTTCTCAATCGTCAACGCACTTAACTCACCAATCCTTAAGCCGTTCCGAATCAGAAATTCTGCCATGTCCAAGTACAGTTTTCCCATCTGATTGATTTCATGATTACTTTCATATTTCTCATCGATTGCTTGTAAAAGTATACGGATTTCCTCTTTTTCTAGAAACTTCTTTTTCCTACGCTGAATCGCTGGAATTTTTCGATCATTTGGAATCTTTAAAACAATCTTATTCAAGTCAAACAAGACCAAATCATGCCGATAGCCATAAACTAAAATTTGTTTAAGAAGAGAACGAATCTTTTCCAATGTAGCCTTTTCTAGAAGGGTATTAGTTTGTTTGGAACAAATCACCAGGATATCCGCCCAAATCCTTTCTACCAATAAAGGAGTCAGCTGTTGTAGTCGCAGATCATCCGTAAAATACGGTTTGAGGTATCGACGAAGAATCTCTTTTTGGTAATGAACCGTCGTTTGACGAACGGTTGGCGACCAAGCTTTTAACCAAAGAGTGGTCAATTCACCAAATGTCTCACATTGATTTACATCAGAAAATCTTGTGTATTTTTTGAACTCTTTTTCAATCTTTCTTTCAGATAACGTAACGCCTGTTTTTCACTCTTAAACCCTTTAGTTTTCCAATTAACACTTTTCTTTCTTATTTTTTCTACAAAAAGATCATAGAAAACTTGAAAAGTACGTAAGTAACTTTTCTTATCAATCGTTGTATAAGAACTTCTTAAATAATACGTATAATCAAATGACTTCACTTTCCCTCCTGTAAATAAAAAACACACACGAACAAGGTGTTAAAATCCTCGTTCGTATGCTTTCCATTTTAAAAATTTGATAAATCCTTCTAAATTGATCCAAACTAAACGCTGGGACAGATTAAGTATATACTCATGGAATTCTGGACTATCTCGCATCTCCATCAGCCAGACATTCAAGGTACCCTTCTTTAACCCTTATCCTCTACGTCAGGAATAGGACTCTTAGCTAATCGCTCGATTACGTGCCAGAAACCAACTTTTTTTACCAATTTTTCGTTCCTTCACTACTGCAGCAATAGTCTCATTTTTTTCATTGTTTTACATTTATTTTTTGTGTCTCCAATTTAACTGAAAATGCCAAGTAATATAACACATCAATTGTTTTACCACACACCAAACAATAGTTTTTTTAATTCCGAATCAATCGCATTTCTACTACTTGAATTCTTTTATTTTATTTATTATATCTAATGCTTGGTTTCTTATACTTTATGTAGTTACTTCAATACTATAAATTTTTGTCGTTTCCTGATTTTATTTATACGTAAAGTATTATTATTTAATAACCCATAATGAGCCGTTCCATTTGTTACTTCTTCAATAATTATTCCTTTTTATTTAATCCAATCTCTTAGTATTAAAAAATTCATGCTTATAAAGATTCTCTCTGATTTAAACTCTGCCCTTTTTTATTATTAGTGAAATTTTTTAAATAAATTTCGTAATTTTATCGTTTCATTTACTTTATCCAAGCTTCAATTCTTGCTATACTAAAAGCGATTGAAATTTAGAGGTGATATTTATGAAAGTATACTATATTGAAGATAACATTTTTCATCAGGAAGAATTCCGCAAAGAATATTGCAAGAGTACCAATTTGACAGCGGTTTCACTTACTATCCAATTGCCTTATCAATTAGAAAAATTTTATGATTAACTTGATTTTATGCCGATTCAGGATTCAGATATTTTTATTATTGATATTGAATTAAATCAGTATCACTCTGGAATTGACTTTAGTAAAAAGATCCGCCAAAGAAATAACTGTTGTTATATATTTTTTTTATCAAATGATACTACCAAAGGAATAGAGATCATTAATCATAACATCCGAGCCAACAAATATTATAGCAAAAAAGACCTCACAGAAGCCGTGAACGGATTAGAAGAGTTGTTGTTTAAACTACCCCATGAACTACAAACACAAAGCAAACTGATAAAAATTGAATCCCTTTCCAAAATTTATTTGATTGATCCTAAAGAAGTAAACTACTTAAGTAAGGTAATTAGTGCTCGTTCGACTATTGAATTTTTTTGTCAATCAGAGTTTTTTTGATTCATGGGAAAATTGAAGAGCTCAAACAGACCTTTCAAAAATTTCATTATTTCAATGATCTGAAAAGCTATTCAATCAACCCAGCGAATATCAAGTTAGTTGATAAAAAGAATAACGAAATTATTTTTAAAAACGATGACACTTTACTACTTAGCCGTAGAAGTATAAAAAAATTAGTTGATTATATGGAACAACTTGAAAAAGAAAAGTTATTATAATAGAGGATTGACGATAAGATAATAAGAAAGCTTGGATAAAAAATAGGTTCCTTTTGTCCAAGCCTTTAAATCCAGATAAATGAAAAGCGCTAATCTATTTTCACCTTCTTCTTTTTTAGTTCACTCAATTTATTTCTTCCATTCTTATGCTTTCATACAATAGTCAAGTTGTTCTCTCTTTTTTCAAACTCACTATACAGTAAAATCGTTGTTCTTGTTTATCATACTTTAAATTGAGTCCCAGCTACTCATTTACTTCAACGATTTTTTTGATATTATATAATCCAATTCCCTGACTATCTTTTTGTCTAGTCGTACCTTTTTTAAGTAATTCTGCTAAATTATGCCCAGTATTTTTACTTGGATTACTAAACTCAAAATAAAAACAATCCCTTAAATTTTCTACTTTGATCAAAATTTCTTTTTTACCTTTGGCTCCATGATCATTATAGTGTATCAACGCATTTTCAGTAATATTCGTGAACAAGCGGATCATATCATACGAATTTATTGATAACTTGGGAATGATATTGTTTACTTGAATACTATACGGAATTTCACGTTCTTCCATCTGCTTGATGAATTTTACAAAAATCCCTTGTAAGAGAGGATCGTAGATTTTTTGTAGCTTCATATGTAGCGCATCATTCAGCTGTGTCTCAAAAAATTCTTTTTCGTAGCCTACCACTGTTTCCAACTCTTGGTTTGTTTGATTTTTTTTCAAAAGATCTTCCAAAACACCAATATAGTTTTTATAATCATGTCGGAATTCTTCTAACTTTTGGTAATATTCCTCATTTTTTTTTCATACTTTCCATATAAATCACGTAATGTTCTTCTTTTTTTTCATTTAACAAAATCAATACCATCAATAAACCATAAAAAAAGTTGGTTGTAATTAAAATAAAAGAAGTTAAGATATAATCGAGTGAATGAAGTGGAAAAAGCATATGATACCCAAAAAATGAAACAAAGAGAAAAATAATTAATAAGGTAGAAAAAATCCGTTTTTTTCTATAGGCATAAAGATAAGTAGTGATCCGATAGGTTTGATCTAATTTTCTTATTCCTACTAATATCACCAATAAACAGAGGATTTCCGGTATCAAATTAGTCACCAGATGAAAATCTTCTAAAAATCTCGGAATCTCTATTGTAAAAAAAACAGAAATCCCAATAAAATTCACACAAAATGTATTTAACAAAAACACAATAAATGTATTTTTGGTTTCATAGAAAATATATGCTGCATTATAAAAATAGAGTAACAGACAGAAAAAAGGTGTCCATTCACTCAACCACAAATTAAGCATGATTAAGCATAATCGTACCAAAAAATTACTTGCAACTATCTTCTTTGTAAACAAAATAAACCCTGTTAGTGCAAAATTCAGATGAAGCAATAGGATATAAATAACCAATGCCATCAACAAATCCCCCTAAACAATCTACTCTTAGTCTCCAGTAAAACTTCTTTTTATTTTATGATCCCTCACATAAAATGATTCAACGAGAGACTTCTCATATAAGATAACATGAATGAAAAAAATGGGATATAAAATTATAAATTAAATCTAATATATGGGAAAAATTTAATTATTGTTTATTAAAAAAAAGTAAAAACGTATCCATCCTCATAAATGATTTTGGTCCGTTTTTTTGAGAATAAATAATGATTGACAATGAATCATTCTCTAATAATGTTTACTGCTAAAAAGCTTTATACTAATTTTTGCACTCTAATTATCTTTTTTGTTACATGTTGTTGTCCCTTAAAAGAATTCCTTCAAAGACTTCTTTCGGCATCTTAAAATGGAAGAGGACATTTTTTGCTTGCTTCTTAACTACCCTATTGAATCAGTGGCTAAAACATCACTGAACATGTATTTAGTAAATGAATTCTTTTTGAAAGTTTATTGGTTATAAGCGATCACATCATTTGTGTTGATCCTGTATTATTTCTCGCTATGGCGAAAACGCTATCTTTTTCTCCGACATTTGATAAATGAATCAATAAAACTCGTGTTTTATCCAGTTTACCATCAAATCAAAAATAAGAAACATCTTTATCTGTTTATCTTTTAGGCATACTCGCACTCAGAGACGGATTCAGATAAATCTGCCTAGATGTTCCCTGTATTTACATAGGATCCCCCAAAATCCTAACGTACCTATGCCTAGAATGGTAACTATGCTTTTTTTATCCTCATCATTACTCATCAGTTTGAATTGCTATAAAAGGTCATGTAATCGTTGTTCTATATATTCTTTTGCTTGCGCAAGGTTTGTGTTTCTCCCTTAATTACCTCTAGCCATGTTTCTTGACCCTGTAGATGTTTAATAGTCATGAATGATGAAGCTTCATTTTTGTCCAAAGCAAATCCATAAGAAGATGTTTTAACACTTACATTAACAGCACTCTTTCCTATATCTACCCTTCTTTTAGTTCACTACTCCCGACTATACGCTACTTTCATATTTAACTGTAACTTGAACGTATGATTTGTTATTCATATCTATATAGATTTTTTGGAGATAGTTCTTGTGACCCATGACAAGTTTTGAGTTATAGGTAATGTGTAATACATCAGTGTTTTCTATTGGATTATTAAAATTTTCAAACCTCACTTGATCAATTAGCTTAGCTGACCTATCCGTTTCATCTTGTTTTCTCAAATTAATTTTGGCCATATTTACTTCATGTATATTAACAATTTTTTCTACATGAACTACCTCTTCTTTTACATTAATTAATAAATCATTAAAAAAGTAAGAACATTAAAGCAGCTTTTTTCTTTACTCCTATTATAACAAATCCCCCCTTTTTATTTTCCTCTTTATTGGATAATTCTATTTTACTTATATTCAATCTAAAATAATTAATTTGAAACCGCTTAACTTTACAATTTTTACCTTTATGAATAGAATAGCTAAATAAAGGTAGCAATTTTCTCTTTATCGGATTATTTACTTTTTGAGTTTTTTTACTTAGATTATTACTCGTCAATTCGTGAATCGAACTTATTGAAACTTCTCCTTTACTCCTGATAGTATTTTTATACTACCATCATTCGTTGATTTTAGGATTTCATTCTCTGCCTTCTTTTCAAACAAAGAAAAATTGATCTTTTTGCTCTTCTTTCTAATATAAAAAAAGAGACGTTTCCATTTATTCTTTGAACCGACCCCAAAAAGTTAGACCAAAAATCTAATTTTTTGGGGTCGCTACACTTTGATAACAGAAATAACTCTTTTTTACTTTTCAATATTTGTTCGTTTCATCCTCTAGCAAAAAAATTTTATTGTTTATTAGATCAGCAATAAATTCTTCAATGAAAATCTTCTTTTCTTCATTTGTATACTCTTCTGTATTAGCAAAAGCACTGATTACTCTTTCTTTGATGTTATTTATTTCTATTCGCTTTTTTAATAATTCAAAAATATAGATGGATACTTCGTTGTCTAATATATAAACTTCGTTATTTAATGACAAATAAATTTTCTTTCCCAATCTCTCATAAGCCAATTCTCCGTTTAATCTCATCCTTTAAGGCTCCTTTATCTTGCTTCTATTTTCCTTCTACAATAAGACACATGTTATATTTTATCTTTTTAACTATGGTCATTTTGATTGAACAACTTTTGGACTATAGATCTGTATCATCTTTAATCATTGGTCTTAGTAGTTTTTACGTAATAATAAACTCTTGTCAGATGATATTAATGTGTAAAAATGAAAAAAATGATCCAAGATGCATTTACTTTTGACTGTTTGCTATTTAGGGATTTATCTAGAAACAGTTGCAAAACTTTATTACTTATTTCTTCCAGTAATTAAGCGTATTTTTTAACTAGATTCGCTCCGATTCTTTTTCGAAATCACTATCCAGCTCTTACAAAATATTATGTATTGTATATTTGTCAAGGTGAAATTAGGCCTACAGATTTTCCTTGATTTTTCATTTTCTCATCCCCTCTTTTTACTGAAAAAATAAAGGCGTATTTTTTATTATTCTTTATTAGGAAAACAAAGCTGTCATTGACTAAGCAGGGGAGTTTTGATTGACAACTTTGTTTCCTAATTATTACTGGAAGACTCTATTAAGAACCGTTACCAATAAGTAATCCACAAGAACATGGGGATGTGTTACTTCCAGAAACTTTTTTTAGTACGGGTTTTTTAAACAGAATAGTCTCCTCCCATCAATTTTTAGGAAAACGTTTCAAAATATTCATTTTTCCTATAATTCAGTATAAACTTTTAGAAAAATTATTGTCAACGAGGTTTATCATTAAAAATTGTTGAAACATGAATAATAAAAATAAAAATTTAAAAATAATGAGAATTTATCTATGAAGGATTTTTATTAACTGAAAAATTATTTAACAACCAAAAAAATTTATAGATAACTATACCTATTGAATGAAGCTATTTTTTCATCCATAATTTAATATACTTATACTTTATAAAATAGGCTTAATTCTTTACCAATATGAAGCTTACTGTTTCACAGCACAAGATATTTTTTAATTTCAAGCCATTTATTATAATTGTTTCTATCACTTAGAAGTGATATGTTGAAAGGCTACTTGTTTAATGCAAGTATTAGCTACTCAGCTTGACATTACGGCTCTAGTAATTAGAAATCATCTCCATGAAAGGAAATTAAAATAGATAAAGGTCGGTTGGAGGAAAATGGGAATTCTCAGAACAAATCTGATTTGATTTTCTGTACGGAGACACCAAGTCAAGTAGAGTAAAAAATAAAATTTAATGCACCCATCACATTAATATTTTCATTCAATTCTCCCAACAAAATAAGTGAACTAAAGGAAAAAATTCTTAATTATAATTTAGAAGTATATGCAAATAAAAAGATAAATTGAGCCATACACGCATTTCAAAGACAATAAATGCGAAATTCTAATGGGTGGAAATTTTGACTACGTGCTAAGTTTTGGGAATTGGATCAATGACTTGCAACAGTAACCCACGATCTTATTCAAATCAATTTAATTTGCTTTGGTTACATCTGTTGCAAATATCGTAAAATAGACAAAAAACGTGAATCATTCGAAAATAGGAGAAACTACTTTCGAGTAATTCACTTAATGTTCGCGCGCTTTCCTTGTACTTTAATTTCGTATGAAGTTTTTCGATATTGCAAGTATTTGCTGAGATTTCTCGACTGATTGTTGCTTTCATGACCTCTTATTTTAAAACTAGATAAAGGTCTTTCATTTGGCTATCTTAGCCTTTTCCACCTTGAAAAGAAGGATAAAGCTTCATTCCACCATCAACAAATAATGTGATACCTGTAACATAGCTTGATTCATCAGAAGCTAACCAAGCAGCAGCCGCTGCTACCTCTTCAGTTTTTCCTACACGAGTCATAGGAATCATTTTTTCAATGATTTCTTTTTCTTTTGGATCATCAAATTTTTTAGCATTGATCGGGGTTTTGATGGCTCCAGGTCCAATACTGTTGATTAGAATATTTTCTGGTGCATATTCCATAGCTACCGTCTCAGTAAATAGTTTAACTCCACCTTTAGAAGCAGCATAATGGGCAAACGTAGGCCAAGGGATTTGTTCATGAACAGAAGATATATTGATAATATTCCCCTTTGAATGATTTTCTTTAAAATAATTTAATGCTTTTTTCGTTCCTAAAAATACTCCAGTTAGATTTACATTTAATACTTTTTCCCAATCTTCTAACGTTAATTCGTGTGTTGGATGCTGCGTTTCCATTCCCGCGTTATTGACCCACACATCTAGTTTCCCAAATGATTCGATCGCTGCTTTTAATAAAGCAGCCATTCCTTTTTCGGTACTCACATCTGCCTTGATTGCTATTGCATTGCCACCTGCTTTTTTGATACTTGTCACAGCTTCTTTTGCACCTTCTTCATCTGAATGATAATTAACGACAATATTCATTTTTTCTTCGCCAAAACGTTGACAGATTGCTTTTCCTATTCCTTTTGATCCACCTGTTACTATTGCTACTTTATTTTTTAGTTCTTTGTACATTCGACTTCCACCTTTCTTGAGTTTTAATCAAGTGTACAATAGATCCCAGTAATTTAGGCAAATGATACGCTCTCTTTTTTATAGTAATTGTAGACTTTCATTAAAAAATTTTCCTGAATTGATAAAAGTAAAGACTTCTACCTATATCTTCTATCAAATAATAGGTAAAGAGCATTACTTCTACCTTACTAAAAAAGGTATTTTAAACATCAATATCTAAAATAATCAGCTGTTGCTTTTTCATCTGCTTTTAACTGTTCAATTAGTGTTTCTACATTAGGAAACTTCACTTGTTCTCTCAAAAAATGATGCCAACGAATTTTTACGTGTTCACCATAGATATCTTGGGCAAAATTTAAAATATATAACTCAACTGTTAGTTCGCGATCATCTCCAAAGGTGTCATTATGACCAATTGACCCCATTGCTTTGTACCAAGTTTCTCCCACTTTGATTTCAGCTACATATACTCCTTCTTTAGGAAGATGAACTGTACTTTTAACCTTAATATTTGCTGTAGGAAAGCCTAAAAGACGCCCACGGGCATCACCATGCACAACTACACCCTCAATTTCATAAGTTGCACCTAATAATCGTGTCGCTTCAGCCACATCTCCTTTATCTAACAATTGACGAATACGAGTGGAACTGATTTTTTCTCCGCTATCTTCTTCCTTTTGCACGGTAATGACTTCAAATCTACCATTAGCGTATCTTGGTAAATGCTTGACATCGGCAATTTCTTTGGGACCATATGTATAGTCAAATCCAGATACTGCATATTTCGCATGAAACCCTACAATATATTGATCTACAAATTCTTGTGGTGCTAAATGAGAAAAAGAAGAAGTAACGTCAATCTCATATAGATAATCAACACCTAACGAAGCCATTTTCTTTTCTTTTTGCTCTAAAGTCGTCAAATATTTTACTTGACTAGGATTAATTTTTTTAAATACGATCGAGGGATGTTGATTGAAAGTCATTAAGGCTAGTTTTAAACCTTCTTTTTCTGATATTTTTTTCCCCACATTGATTACTCGCTGATGACCTAAATGTACACCATCAAAAAATCCTAAAACTAGTACTACATCATCTTGTGGGATTTGAGTTTTCTGATAGGGATGTCTAATTTTGATAATTTTCATTTTTATACCTCGTTTCTTAACACTTTACTTGGCTTTAATTTATTTTTTTCTTTAGGATTTGGTTGATAGATACTAACAACTCTTCCCTGATAAAAGAGTGCAATCTCTTCATCAGGCATTTCTTCTAAGTTGAATACCTGATAATCTAATCGCATGCCATTTTTTACTTTTTCCCATACTTGACTACTAATATCTACTCTTTTAAAGCATGTTACTCCAAATTCTAAAGGTAATAAACATTTTTCAAAATCTCCTGCAGCAACAGCCTCTGCCACTTGCTGCAAAGTAAGTGCTTGATCTTTTTGCATACCAGCGCTTACTGTTCGGGTCAAGTCAGACATATGTGCAGGGTATCCTAATTTTTTGCCAGTATCAACAGCAAGAGTTCTGACATAAGTTCCTTTTCCACAAGCGACTTCAAAACGCCATGATAGTAGACCTTGATTTTCATCCCAAAGAATCTCACTCGTTCTTTCAAAACGGTAGATTTCTGCTTTACGAATAGGCCGTGTGACTGTTTCATTATTTCTAGCATATTCATAGAGACGTTTCCCCTTTACTTTGACCGCAGAATACATAGGTGGTATTTGGGTGATTTCACCTACAAAACTACGCATAGCCTCATCAATTTCTTCTTCGCTTAAGAATTTCTCAACTTTTTTACTTTCCACAAGCTCACCCGATTTGTCTTCTGTCGTCGTACTAAAGCCTAAAGTAATCTCACCTTCATATACTTTTCCTGAATCCGTTAAGTATTCGATGACTTTTGTTGCTTTTCCAATACAAATTGGTAAAATTCCATCAACGTCTGGATCTAACGTACCTCCATGTCCGATTTTTTTCATATGTAATATTTTTCTTAATTTAAATACACAGTCATGACTCGTCATCCCGCGTTCTTTCCACAAAGGTAATAATCCGTCCATTCTCTTTCTCCAATCATATAAATTCTCAACTGTGTAATTATAACACAACGAATGAAAATACTGACGACTTTGATCTTTTTCTCTACGGTTTTTATCATTCAGCAATAAATTTGTAATAAAACTTCACAACTATGTAAATAGATCGTGTGTTATCCTCTTATGCAAAGGAGGGAATGACTATGGAAAATCTTTTCTTTGCACCCTTTTATTGGTTATATAAGCTCTTGTCTGGTAAATAGACAACAGCCTTCTTCCCCAAAACGAGGTCAGAATAACATGGCAAACCTCAAGAAATAAGCCAGTATTCACAAAAAGTTGAAAAAAATTTTTGTGAATGCTGGCTTATTTTCCGAAGAGATTACTCCTGTTTCTATCGTTTATTCAATTTTAGAGGAAAAATATCTGCTTTTATTTCAAGTTTGTTTATTAAAAAAATGGTTATCCTTCTAATCAGTATTCAAAGTTCGATTAACTAGTAAAAAAACTATTTCACATTTAAATATAGTTAGGATGAGCCACACCTCAAACAAAAAATTAGCGATTGTGTCCTTGATTTACTTGAACTTTTCTTTCTTGAGATGACTTTCCACTATTTGTTACACTATGCTCTTTTACTGTAGCGAATGTTTTTTCTTGAACCTTCTTTATTCGTTTGTTCATTTGTTTTTTATCACTATACAATAACTGAATGCTCTTTAATTTATTTTTAACATTTTTACAAGAAGCTTTTTCTTCCATATAATTTTCTAACTCATCTACTTTGTTTATTAAATAGTCAATTTATGCTTTTCTCTTTTTAATCTCAAGTTTTAGCTCTTCATGATTTAATTGAGAGGGAAGCTGATCCTGCATTAGAATTTCCATATATTTTACTACTGCTTTTCCTGATTCATTGCTTAATTCATTTATTTTTTCCGTATTGTTAAGAGATTCTTTTGAAAACTTCTTATCTGCTATCCCACTACGTATTAATAATTTTAAAAAAATTCCATCTGAAACCCTTTGATTTCTTCGTCGTTCCGAAATTTCTTATAATCCCTAGCTATTAGAATTTCTAAATACTTCTAAGACTGCTCATCAAGTCTGTCCATTTTTACTTCTCCTTTATAATATACTAACTTTAGTTCTTGCTAAACTTTAAAAATTACTATTTTCTTTTTCTGTTTAAAAATTGGGGTATTACGAAAATAACGTTGTACCAGAAATAATAATTAAATATTTTTAATTTTATATTTCGTTTTAGTCAATTTTCTTCTTTTTTATGTTAAGTTTTGCCTTTTGAATATGTAAAAATTATATTTTGTTTCACTTTTTATATTGGAAATCATTTCAAGATTCAAGCTAGTTGATTAACTTTTATTATTTGAAATTCCTTACTCGTTACTTCTAATTGAAAGCATCCGTTCAATAAATAAGAAATTGCTGTTGACCTATCAATGACTAATAAAAAACAATCGACTATACTCCTTGCATACACAAAGATTATAGTTGATCGTCTTTATTCTTTATTCAAATTACGTAACAATTCATCAATATGGTTCCCATAACCAACAGATTCATCTAACTCAAAAGTCAATTCAGGCGTTTTATAGATGCTTAAGTTGTGTCCTAACTCTCGGCGAATCAATCCACTTGCTTTTGCCAAACCTTCTTTTGCTTTTTTCTTATCAGATGCTAAATCAGAAAGGATACTATAATAAATGGTAGCTTGTTGTAGATCGCCAGTGACGTGTACATCTGTGATCGTTACATTTTCGACACGTGGGTCACGGAATTTTTTACGTAAGATATCGTTGACTTCTTTTAGAATTTCTTGACCGACTCGGCGGTCTCGATAGTTTGCCATATTGAGCGGCCTCCTTAACATTAATTGTTTTTGACTTCTTCCATGATAAAGCCTTCAATTACATCATCAACCTTGACGTCATTGAATTTATCAATCATTGCCCCACATTCATAACCCATTTTAACTTCTTTCACATCATCCTTGAATCGTTTCAAGCTAGCAAGTTGTCCTTCATAAATGACAATACCATCACATATGACACGAACACCACTATCTCGACGAATGAAGCCTTCAGTTACATAAGCTCCTGCAATCGTTCCAACTTTCGATACTTTAAAGGTTTCACGAACAATCATTTGACCAGTAATTTTTTCCTCAAATTCTGGATCAAGCATTCCTTTCATCGCTGTTTCGATTTCTTCGATTGCTTTATAAATGATACGGTGTAAACGAATATCTACTTCCTCATGATCTGCTTGAATTTTGGCTTGTGGTGTTGGACGAACGTTAAACCCAATGATAATCGCATTACTTGCAGCTGCTAATGTAACATCACTTTCATTGATTGCACCGACTGCTGAATGGACGATTTTCACTCTCACACCTTCCACATCGATTTTCTTCAATGAAGCAGCTAATGCTTCAGCAGAACCTTGCACATCTGCTTTAATAATCACGTTAACTTCTTTCAATTCGCCTTCTTTTAAACTTTCAAATAAATTATCTAATGTCACGCGGCTATTTATCGCACGATGTTCTAATAATGCACGTTTTGCACGTTCTTCACCAGCTGCACGAGCAGTTTTTTCATCTTCAAAGACAACAAAGCGATCACCTGCTTGGGGAACATCATTTAATCCAGTAATTTCAACTGGAGTAGCTGGCCCTGCAACTTTCTCACGACGACCTATATCATTGACCATCACACGAACACGTCCGTAGGTATTTCCTACCACAATAGGGTCTCCTACATTTAAACTGCCCTGTTGAACAAGTAAAGTCGTCACAGGTCCCTTCCCTTTGTCTAAACGAGCTTCAATCACCGTACCAATAGCACGTTGTTTAGGATCTGCTTTTAAATCTTCCACTTCTGCCACTAATAAAATCATTTCTAGTAATTCATCAATGTTTTGTCCGAATTTAGCAGAAATTTCAACGAAGATTGTTTCACCACCCCATGATTCTGGAATTAATTCATACTCACTTAATTCTTGCATGACATGTTGTGGATTAGCGCCAGGTTTATCGATTTTATTGACGGCAACAATGATCGGTACACCCGCAGCTTTTGCATGATCGATTGCTTCAACCGTTTGTGGCATTACACCATCGTCAGCAGCAACTACCAAAATAGTGATATCGGTGATACTTGCTCCACGTGCACGCATACTTGTAAATGCAGCATGCCCTGGGGTATCCAAGAAAGTTATCGGTTTGCCATCAATATCGATTTGATAAGCCCCGATATGCTGAGTGATCCCACCTGCTTCTCCACTTGTAACACGTGAATGGCGTAATGTATCAAGTAACGTTGTTTTACCGTGACCCACATGTCCCATAATTGTTACTACCGGTGGACGTGAAACTAAGTTATCTGGATTTAATTCTTCTGGTTCAAAGAACTTATCAATGTCTGCTATATCTACTTGTATTTTTTCTTGAGGTTCCATGCCATAGTCAGCGGCTAATAATTCGATTGTGTCTTTATCCAACGCTTGGTTTTGATTAACCATCACGCCTAGCATAAATAATTTTTTAATGATTTCAGCTGGTTCACGATGGATTTTTTTCGCAATATCTGCTACGTTCATACCTTCAGTATATTCTAATACTTCAGGCAACTCACGGAATTTACGTGGCGGAACTGCAGGTTTATTTGATGTTTGTTGTTTGCCTTTTTTATTAAAACGATTACGGTTATTATTGTTAAATTTTCCGCGATTGTTATTGTTATTACGATTTTGGTTATTGCCTTGTGTTGAACCTGAACGATTTTGATTTCCGCCTTGTGCTTTTACTTGACGGGTCTGATTTCCACCTTGTGTTGTTGCTGGTCGATTTTGATTATTACTGCTTCCGTTATTACTTTGGTTTTGATTCGTTGATTGTTTTTTTTCTTGATTCACTTGACCGCTCCCTTGACCGCGATCTTGATAGTTGCGGTTATTTTTTTGTTGTTTTGATTTTGTTTCTTGTTTTTTTTGTTCGTTTGGCTGTTTGCTGGCTGGTTTTTGGCTTGCTTGCTGTGCTGAGTTTTTGTTCGACTGTGTATGTTTAAAAGCTTGCTGCAATTTTTTTTCGTCACCATCTGTGATAGCCCCCATATGGTTCTTCACATTAATACCAAGTTGCTGTGCTTTTTCCACAATGTCTTTACTAGGCTTATTTAATTCTTTTGCTAGTTCATAAATTCGTTTATTGCTCATGCAATCACCTTCCTAACCTTCAATTAGCTCCTTGGTTTTCTTCGCAAAGCCGTTATCCACGATTCCCAATACTTTGCGAGGTCTTCCAATCATCTGCGCGATTTCCGCTTCAGAAAATAGCTCAAAGCAAGGAACTTCATAATATGAACTCTTATCTTTTATCTTTTTCTTCGTATTCTCGCTTGCATCGCTTGCTACAAATACGATTTTCGCTTTATTTTTACGAATATCTGCAATGGTCAACTCCTCGCCGGTAATCAATTTACCTGCACGCATCGCTAATCCAATGAGATTCATGGCTTTTTGCCGATTGACATTATTCATTTACCAAATAACTCTTTTCGTGCTTTCTGATGGGTAACATAGTCTAATAATTCTTGATAAAATTCATCTGTCAAAGTTGTTTCCAATACCCGATCTAGAATTTTCTTATCCCAAGCTTGTTGTACTTCATCTGGCTCAAGTGAGACATACGCGCCACGGCCTGGCATCTTCCCAGTAGGATCAATCGATATTTCCCCTTCTTTAGAACGAGTAATTCGAATCATCTCTTTTTTGGGTTTCATTTCACCTGAAACCACAGATTTGCGTAAAGGGATCTTCCTTTGTTTCATCTTTTTGCCTCCTAAGCTTTTAGTTAAGCTTCTTGATCTGTATCTTCAAACTTCTCATCATTGAACGCAATTGTTTCATATTCATCATCTGTTAAATCTGATTGCACGATTACTTCATCATGTGCAACTGCTGTTAATTCTTCTGATTGCTTTTGCGCTTGTTTTTCATAATAATCAGCCATATCTGATTCAGACTTGATATCAATTTTGTGGTTTGTCAATTTTGCAGCTAAGCGAGCATTTTGGCCACGTTTACCAATTGCTAATGATAACTGATAGTCAGGCACCACTACCGTACAAGCTTTTGAGTTTTCTCCATCAAAAATAACATCAATGACTTGTGCTGGATTCAACGCATTTGTAATAAAGACCGCTGGATCTTCATCCCACTCAACGATGTCCATGTTTTCGCCTTTTAATTCATTAACGATTGCTTGAACACGTTGTCCTTTAGGTCCTACACAAGTTCCAACAGCATCTATATTTTCATCATTTGAGCGAACTGCCACTTTCGAACGGTCACCGGCTTCTCTGGCTACACTTACGATTTCGATAATTCCATCATATACTTCTGGTACTTCTTGTTCAAATAAGCGACGTAAAAGATCTGGATGACTACGACTAACAAAGACTTGTGGTCCTTTTGAAGTATTTTCTACACGAGAGACATACACTTTGATACGATCGTGCGGTTGGTAAAATTCATTTGGCATTTGGTCTTGTTTTGACAAAACAGCCTCGATTTTCCCGAGATTCACGTAGATGTAACGTTTGTCTTGACGCTCAACTATTCCTTGCATGATATCTTTTTCGTATGCACTAAATTCATTGTAAATAATTGTTCTTTCAGCTTCTCTTACACGTTGTAAAATCACTTGTTTTGCTGTTTGTGCAGCGATTCGTCCAAAATCTTTTGGGGTCACTTCAAAACGGATGGTATCTCCGATCTCATAAGCTGGATTAATTAAAAGAGCATCTTTTAACGAAACTTCTAATTGTGAATCCATGACCTCTTCCGTTACTTCTTTTACTGCATAAACGTGAATTTTTCCTTTTTTTTGGTCAAATTCTACTTCTACGTTTTGTGCTTGTCCATAATGACGTTTATATGCAGAAACTAAAGCTGCTTCTAAGGCATCAATTACGATTTCTTTTGAAATTCCCTTTTCAGCTTCTAAGGCATCTAATGCGTTAAGCATTTCTTTACTCATTATTCTGTTTTCCTCTCCGTGATTAAAATTGGATTGCTAAGCGAGCTTTAGCAATGTTTTTTCGTTTAAGAACCAACTCTTTTTCCCGTGTTTTGATGCGTATTTTCAATATAAGCTGTTCAGCATCAAACGATTGAAGAAATCCTTCATATTGTTTTTCTCCATCAACTGGTTGATAAAGAGATACATGGATGTACTCTCCTAGTGCTTTTTCATAATCTTTTTCTTTCTTTATTGGTCGTTCTGCTCCAGGAGACGACACCTCTAGAAAATAAGCTTGTGGAATAGGATCTGGATCAGCAAGATCAAGTTTTTCACTAAGTTTTTCACTCACCCACGCGCATTCCTCAATATCAATACCGCCATCCTTGTCAATGAATACTCTTAAGAACCAACTTTTGCCTTCTTTCACAAATTCTACTTCTACAAGTTCAAAATTTTGTTCATCTAAAATCGGAGTCACCATTTCTGTGACTGTTTCAACGACGCTACTCAAAAATTTCGCCTCCTTAAAATTGGATACGTAATTCCATTAAAAAGAGTGAGCGAAAATTCCGCTCACTCACAGTTAGTATCATTACCTATAAGTAACTATATCATATCACGCTTAAAATGACAAGCATTCACGCCAATTATCGGTTAGAACATGTCAAACAGCGAGAGCTGATTCTCATCGGGCAAATCTTTTAATACACCATTGTCATTCATATATTCAATCAATGTCTTAGAAACCTTTCCTCGTGTTGCTAAATCTTCTTTCGATAAGAATTGTCCCTCTTTTCTTGCCTCTACGATTTGCTTCGCCACGTTTGTTCCTAAACTAGGAACCGCACGAAATGGTGCGATCAATGTGTTGCCCTCAATAACAAAATTCACAGCATCTGATTTATATAAATCGATCATACCAAAATGAAAACCTCTTTCTAACATTTCGTTGGCTAATTCTAGGACGGTCAATTGGTTTTTTTCTTTTACTGAAGCATCCATCCCTTTATCCGTGATTTCTTTCATTGCTTGTTTCACGGCTTCTTTTCCTTTACACATTGCAACAAGATCAAAGTCGTCTGCACGTACAGAGAAATAAGCACAATAGTATAGAATTGGGAAATATACTTTAAAATATGCAACGCGCAAAGCCATCAATACATAGGCAGCTGCATGGGCTTTAGGAAACATATACTTAATCTTAGAACAAGAATCGATATACCAATCCGGTACATTATTTTCTTTCATCGCTGCTAAATAGCTTTCTCGCAATTCTTCAGGTATTTTATTCCAAAGTCCCTTACGCACCGTTTCCATGATCTTGAAAGCCATCCCACTATCTAGGCCTGCATGAATCAAATAAACCATAATGTCATCCCGACAGCCAATTACTTCTGCTAGAGTAGCATCTCCACGTTTAATCAGCTCTTCAGCGTTTCCTAACCATACATCCGTCCCATGTGATAATCCAGAAATCTGTAATAATTCAGCAAAAGTGGTCGGATGCGTTTCTTCTAGCATACCTCGTACAAAACGTGTTCCAAATTCAGGAATGCCTAGGGTCCCTGTTTTAGAATAGATTTGTTCACTTGTAACATTTAATACTTCTGGTCCTGCAAAGATCCTCATTACTTCAGGATCATCCGTTGGAATAGTTTGCGGATCAATCCCAGATAAGTCTTGTAGCATACGGATAACAGTCGGATCATCATGACCAAGTATATCAAGTTTTAATACGTTATCATGAATCGAATGGAAATCAAAGTGGGTCGTTTTCCATTCTGAATTTTGGTCATCTGCGGGGTATTGGATTGGAGTAAAATCATATACATCCATATAATCTGGAATAACAATAATCCCGCCAGGATGCTGTCCAGTCGTTCTTTTTACTCCAGTTGCACCTTTGGCTAACCGATCCACTTCTGCACTCCGAAATTGCAGATTATGGTCTCGTTCATAGCCTTTTACAAATCCATAAGCTGTTTTATCTGCAACCGTACCAATTGTTCCTGCTCGATAAACATATTCTTCCCCAAACAAAACTTTTGTATAGTTGTGAGCTTCCGCTTGATAATCCCCCGAAAAGTTCAAATCAATATCCGGTACTTTATCCCCATGGAATCCTAAAAAGGTTTCAAATGGAATATCATGCCCATCTTTATTCAGACGAGCCCCACATTTAGGACATTTTTTTTCAGGCATATCAAATCCTGAACCATACGTACCATCTTCAAAGAATTCTGAATACTGGCAATCTGGACAATAATAGTGAGGAGCTAGAGGATTTACTTCCGTAATTCCTGTCATTGTTGCAACAAAACTAGAACCTACCGACCCACGAGAACCGACCAAATAGCCATCTTCATTACTTTTGTGTACTAGTTTTTGGGCAATCAGATAAATAACAGAGAACCCATTACCATTGATTGAATTCAATTCTTTTTCCAATCGTTTTTGGATAATTTCTGGTAATGGATCACCATATAATTGTTTCGCTTTGCTATAACTTAATTCAGAAATTTCATCCTCAGATCCTGGGATTTTAGGTGTATATAAATCATCTTTTACAGGAATGACTTCTTCACAAAGATCTGCAATCTTGTTTGTATTTTCTACCACAATCTCATTTGCAAGTACCTCTCCTAAAAAATTAAATGCTATTAACATTTCATCTGTTGTTCTAAAGTGAACATCTGGCAAGCTGTGGCGATTCAATGGATTAGCTCCCCCCATTGAATTGATCAAAATCTTACGATAAATCGCATCTTCTTCATTTAGATAATGAACATTACCAGTCGCTACAACTATTTTATTCAAAGAATGACCTATTTCTACTAAATTTCTGATAATTTCTTCTAGGTCATGCTCATTTTTAACTAATTCCTGTTCAAGTAATGGCGCATAAACAGCCTTTGGCATGACTTCGATATAATCATAAAACTTTGCTCGATTTCTTGCCTCTTCTATTCCTTTTTGCATCATAGCTTCAAAAATTTCGCCTTTATCACAAGCCGAACCAATGAGAAGGTGCTCTCGCAATTTCTTTAGTTGAGATCTTGGAATACGTGGCACACGTTCAAAATATTCAACATTTGACATTGAAATCAACTTAAATAAATCTTTTAATCCGGCTTGGTTCTTCGCTAAAATTGTTACATGAAAAGGTCGTGCACGCTTATAAGAATCGCCTTCACCAACATGTGCATTCAACTGATCATGATAAAACATTTCATGATTGTCCATTGCCTCCTTGATAAAGATCCACGCTAAATGACCAGTTGCTTCAGCATCATAAATTGCTCGGTGATGTTGTTCGAGGCTCACACCAAATTTTTTAGATAAAACCCCAAGTCCAAAACGTTTAAATTGAGGATAAAGATATCTTGCAAGTTCAAGTGTATCAATAACGGGGTTTTCTGCGTCTGAAATCCCATATTTTGCATAGCTTGTGTTTAAAAAGCCCATATCAAAAGCTGCATTATGGGCAACAAGTATCGAATCTTTGGAGAATTCTAGAAACAATCGCAAAACTTCTTCTTCTGACTTAGATCCCTGTACCATTTCATCTGTGATTCCTGTCAAATCAACTGTTGTTCGAGATAATGGATGACCAGGATCAATGAATTCATCAAAGCTTTCGATCACATTTCCTTTGTACATCTTAACAGCAGCCAATTCGATGATCGTGTCATAAACAGCAGATAACCCAGTGGTCTCCACGTCAAAAACAACATAAGTGCCTTCATTTAATGAAACGTGTGCATCATTGTAAGCAATAGGCACGCCATCATCCACCACATTTGCTTCCACACCATAAAGGATTTTAACACCCGCTTTTTTCCCAGCACTATGTGCTTCTGGAAATGCCTGTGCTCCCCCGTGGTCAGTAATAGCTATGGCTTTATGTCCCCATTTACCAGCTTGGGTTACAATATCAGAAATACTATTTGTTGCATCCATCGTACTCATATTGCTGTGGACGTGTAATTCTACACGTTTTTCATTTTCAGAGGCATAATCCTTGCGAGGAGAATGTTTCACCTCCATAATATCTTGCGCATTCATTACTAGATCACGTACAAAAGTATCTTCTTGAATACTTCCTCTAACCTTCAACCAGCTCCCTACACTGATGGCTTCAAAAATCTGTTCATCTTTTTCATTATTTGAAAATTTTTTAACAATAAATGAAGAAGTATAATCAGTGATCTTCAAAGTTAAAATTTTACGTTTCGAACGAAGCTCTCGTACTTCTTTATCAAAGGCATACCCTTCAAGAGTAATTCGACGTTCTTCTTCCATGATCGTGATCATCGGTACCGTTGGCTCATCTGCAGGAATATTTCTTCCCAGTTGAATAGGCCCATCCAAAACAGAAACTTGTTCTTTTTTCTCTTTTTTCTTTTGTTCATGCACGATTAAACTCTCTGCCGCTTGTTTCATGAATGCTTCCGCTTGTTCTTGTTTCCTTTCTTCAAAAAGTTTCAGCACACGTTCAGCTTGTTCTTCATCAATTTCTGGTTCAATACGCAATTTAGGGAAACCGTAGCTTACAAATAAGGTTTCAACTAAAGGCAGATATTGTTGTTTTAAATAGCCAATTGCGCCGTTGCTGTCTACCGGCAGAATAATTTTCTGATCTTTCAATACAGGGACTTGGGTTTTTAATACTTGCTGAGCTAAAGGTGTGTCGCATTGTTGGCTTTCCAATGCTTGTGCCCAATAATCTTGTAAAAGTTTCTCATCGAATTGTTGACTGTCAGCCTTTATATTTAATTTGATTTGTGCGATATAGTTAAATGCTATTGTCAAATGTTGTAGCAATGATCGGTAGAGCATGATCGGCAAAATCTGAGAAAAGTGTAGAGTAAATTCCCATAATCTTGATTTTCGGTGGACCACTACACGCTCCATTTCGCCAGTAGAGATTAGCGGATGAGTTTTTTCCACTTCTTCTAGTTGGATTTGCTCCAACAATTTTTCAAATAACTCTCGTTTTTCTGACAAAACAATACGCCCTTTCTGACGAGGTATAAATAAGATTTATTTTTTACCTCTGCTTTTTTCAGTACTATCTAGTATACCTGTTTTTTCTTTATTTTACATTAAAAAACGAGAAAGAAAATTCTTTCTCGCCAGACTATAAACAAGATATTGTGACAAACACTCTTTCATTTTGAGCCAAAATTATATGGGAATTTTTATTGATTTAATAAAATTGGTAAGGTATTGACTAGCTCTTCTTTTCGAACTTCTACCATCTCGCCTGTTTTTTTGATCTTTACTTCTACAATACTATCTACCGCTTTTTTACCTATTGTGATTCTAATTGGACAACCTATCAAATCAGAGTCAGCAAATTTTACGCCTGCTCGCTCATTACGATCATCCACTAAAACTTGATAACCAGCTTCTGACATTGCTTTTTCCACTTCATTTGTCAAAGTCGTTTGATAATCATCCTTTAGATTCATTTGGACGACATGTAAATCAAATGGAGCAATTCCTTTTGGCCAATTGATACCATTATCATCGGAATTTTGTTCAACGATTGCTGAAAGTAAACGACTGACCCCAATACCATAGCATCCCATGATTACAAATTTTTCACGGCCGTTTTCATCTAAAACAGTTGCACCCATTGATTCACTATAACGTGTCCCTAGTTTAAAGATATGACCAATCTCGATCCCACGAGTGAAAGCTAACACTCCATTATTATCTGGAGATGGGTCACCTTCTTGAACAAATCGAAGGTCTTCATAGGAGATCACTGAAAAGTCTCGCTCAGGGTTGACATTCACATAGTGAAAACCAGTCTCATTTGCACCTGTAATCGCATTTGCTAAATCTTGGACATGACGATCCGCATATACTTTTACTTCCTCTGGCACATGAATTGGTCCCACAGAGCCAAAATCAGCTCCAAGGTACTTCTGTGCATCGTCTTCTGTTGCTTCTTCTAAAAAGTCAACTGCTAAAAAGTTTTTCAATTTCACATCGTTTACATCATGATCACCTCGCACTAACACAAGTACAGGTTCTTCATCTGCTATAAACAATACAGACTTAATAATTTTTTGTGGTTCAGTTTCAAAAAAAACTGCGACTTCTTCAATCGTCTTCACATCTGGAGTAGCCACTTTTTCTAAATCAAGTTGTGTTTCATGTGACTTCTTAGAGACATAATAGCTAGTTGCCATTTCTAAGTTTGCTGCATAATCACTTTCTGTCGAATAGCAGATTGTGTCTTCACCAATTTCGGAGATTGCCATAAATTCTTTTGAATCTTTGCCACCCATCGCACCTCCATCTCCAATAATTGCACGAAAGTCTAAGCCACAACGCTTAAAGATTTCTGTATATGCTTTTTCATAATCTTTATAAGATTCATCTAAACTTTCTTCTGATGCGTGGAAAGAATAAGCATCTTTCATAATGAACTCACGACCACGTAATAAACCAAAACGAGGACGTTTTTCATCACGATATTTGGTTTGAATCTGGTAAAGGTTTAGTGGCAGCTTTTTATATGAATTGACTTCATCACGAATCAGTTCAGTAAAAGTCTCTTCATGTGTTGGACCTAAAATCATTTTTCTATCATTACGGTCATTGAGACGATACAAATTAGGACCATAAGTTTCATAGCGGCCAGATTCTTCCCATAATTCAGCTGGTAAAAGAGCCGGCATCAACATTTCAACAGCACCGATTTTTTCGAATTCTTCACGCATGATCGTCTTTAACTTTTCCAATACACGGTTCGCTAGTGGCAGATAAGAATAGATACCCGCTGAAACTTGGCGAATATAACCTGCTCTTAATAAAATTTGATGACTAAGTACTTCTGCATCATTTGGAACCTCTCGTAATGTTGGAATCAACATTTTTGATTGTCTCATTCTATATACTCCTTTATTTCTCTATAATAATCTATTGTTTGCAATTATCCCCTATTCATGAACTTTTTCTAGAAAAAGAATCGCTGAATATCATTCCATGTAACTAATACCATTAGAAGCATCAATAATCCAAAGCCTGCTAAAGTAATAAATCCTTCTTTTTCTTGACTTAAAGGTTTTCCACGGATACCTTCCACTATATTCAATACGAGCTTTCCACCGTCAAGAGCTGGGATAGGCAGTAAATTGACGATTCCTAAATTCATCGAAAGCACGGCCATCAAACTAATAATTGTCACTATTCCTTGATTTGCAGCTTCTGATGACAATTGGAACATCATCACTGGTCCACCAAGTTTATCTAGACTACAACTTGTGAATAACGAGCCTAGTGCTTTAAAGATTTCTATGGAACTACTAAAGGCTCTTTGCGTTCCTCCTACAACTTTATCTACAAAACTAGTTTTCAAAGGCGCTTGTATCCCTAATTGCCCAAATTTTTTTCCATTTGATTCAACGACACTTGGTGTGACATTGATCGTCTGTTGTTTTCCGTCGCGTTTTACTTCAAAACTTAATTTTTTACCAGGATTTTCAGTGATCATTGCTGTTAAGTCGTTCCAAGAATGGATCATTTTCCCATCAACGTTCAAGATCTCATCATTTTCTTTTAGCCCCGCAGCTTGTGCTGCACCATTTGGTAAAACCTTGCCAATTTGGTTGGTATCAGTCACTTGGACGCCACCTTGCATAAAGGCAAGTACAATGAATAAAAAAATAGCCAAAAGAAAATTATTCATTGGACCAGCAAAATTTGTCAACATTCTTTGCCATAGTTTCGCTGATTGAAACTGCATATCTTTTGGTGCAATTCTTAATTCAGTTCCATCTGCTTCAATTATTGAAGCATCATGGGAAACTGAGTACGTTATTTCTTGTTCTTCATCACCATTTACATACCCAGTAATAGTTAATTCTTCTTCAAGATCACAACGAATCAATTCCATTGGAATACCATTTGTTAATTGTACTTTTTTACTTAAATTGATTTTCTCTACGATACCATCAGAATCTAATAAAAGAGATAACAGCATTCCAGGAGCCATTTCTGTTTCATCATCACCGTTTCCTGCCATCCTCACATAACCTCCGATTGGCAATAAACGTAGTGTATAAGTAGTTCCGTCCTTTGCTTGATGCCCATAGATTTTCGGCCCCATTCCAATAGCAAATTCACGAACAAGAATTCCTGATCGTTTCGCAAAGAAGAAATG
This sequence comes from Enterococcus lacertideformus, assembly GCA_015680865.1. Lineage (GTDB taxonomy): Bacteria > Bacillota > Bacilli > Lactobacillales > Enterococcaceae > Enterococcus_B > Enterococcus_B lacertideformus. The sequence goes on from JADAKE010000016.1 coordinate 371,650, forward strand.
TCCAAATTCATGAACAATGACTAAAATACCAAAAACAATAATAAACGTGATAATTGTTTTCATATTACATTCTCCTTTACTATTTTTATCTTTGTTATAAAATAAAACACTTTAATTTTACCATATTATCTACTATTCACCAATAGCATTAATAGTTTAAACTAAAGAGCTTGGAACATAAATTTAACTCAAACCTTCAAAGCCGAATAATCCTGAAAATATGAGAAGTTATTTTCTGCTTATCCGGCTTATTACTTGAGGCTGAATGCTTTTATTATAGCTTCCATGTAAAACAGTCTTTATTTTGATTTCATCCACTGTTTAAAGCAACTGTTCCACTTAAATAGCCACCATAGGTTTGTATTTCGTACTTAGACAAAGTTAACTTGTATAACAAGTCATTAGGTTTAACTACTTCTAGATTTGCCTTAAATAAGTCCAAATAAATGCATGATTGGAAAAACAAAGAGCAAACTATCAAAGCGATCAAGGATTCCTCCATGACCAGGTAAAATATTTCCAGAATCTTTGACATCATAATGTCGTTTTATCGATGATTCGACTAAATCACCAAACTGTCCAACTACCGATAAAAGAATCGTCAAAATAAGCATAACAAATATCCCATGTCCAAATAGTTCTTTTGATGGATAGAATAAAAAATATAAAATAGCGACAACTAAAGCACTAGCAATCCCCCCTAATGCCCCTTCAATCGTTTTATTTGGTGAAATGTCAGGGCACAACTTATGTTCCCCGTATTTTCTTCCTACCATATAGGCACCAATATCAGTTGCCCAAACGATAAATAATCCGAAGGTTAAAACGGCCAAACCTTCTGTCCTCGCATTAACAAAATTTTGAAACCCAATCCCTACATAAAGACTAGTAATGACTGGAAAACCTGCTTCATCAATTGTATAGGTATTTTTTGAAATAACAGATGTCCCTAGTAATAGCATAACGACAAAATAAAACAGCATAAAAGTAGTTGTATTTTCTGGTAAAAACAAAAACCAACGTTCTTTCGGAAGCACTAAAATGACGGCCCCAATAGCTGATAAGATTCCTTCAAAACTTAGTAGTGTCAAACCTTTCATTCTAAAAAGTTCATATACCCCCACTACTGCTAACAAAGCTGCTACAAACTCAATCGCCATGCCTCCAATCCAAATGATAGGTATGAATAACGCTAATGCCACGACAGCTGTGATCACCCGTTGTCTCATGACTGATCCCCTTCTTTCTCACTTTTCTTCACGCCACCAAAGCGACGATCTCTGTTTTGGAATGAAGCCATTGCTTCTTCTAAGTGCTCACCATCAAAATCAGGCCACAAAGCTTTTGTAAAATACAACTCGCTGTAAGCTAGTTGCCAAAGTAAAAAGTTACTGATTCTTTCTTCCCCACTGGTTCTAATAACAAGTTCTGGATCCCGTAAATCAGTGGGCAAAAAGCCAGTCATCAAATTATCATCAATCAATGTATCATTAATCGCATCCACTGTTGTTTTTTCTTCTTTTATTTCTTCAGCAATTGCTTTAACAGCTGTTACTATCTCTGCCCTACTCCCGTAATTCAAAGCAAAGTTAAGAATCATTCCCGTGTTATTTTTTGTTTGTTCGATTGCTCGTCTGACTGCATCTTGTGTATGTTCAGGTAATAATTCTTCATACCCCATCACGTGGACTTTCACATTCTCTCTAATGAGTTCTGGAACAAAGGTATCAAAAAAATCAACTGGGAGCTGCATCAAAAAACGTACCTCATCTTTTTGTCTCTTCCAATTTTCGGTTGAAAATGCGTAAAGTGTCAACACTTTAACGCCTAAACTGGACGCTTTTTTTGTTACTTTCTTAACAGTATCCATGCCTTCTTTATGACCTGCGACACGGGGTAAACGTCGGTTTTGTGCCCATCGACCATTTCCATCCATAATGATTGCTACATGTTGAGGAATAGGCCCGTCTATATCAAAATGAAAATCAGTTTTTTCTTGAATATATTTGTTTTTTTGCGGAAAAAAACGTAACATTCTTTTTCCTCCTATACTAGAAAATTACCACTATTTTTATTATTATAGCAATTTATGTAATGATTTCCTATGATCTATTGATTTTTTTAGTTATTTTCCAGATTTTTTTAGTTATTTTCCAGATTTTTTTAGTTATTTTCCAGATTTTTTTTTAATTTTTCTCTTAAAAATAGGGTATTTTAACGTAATTCTCTCCTTTTTCTAAAAAATACACGTTTTTTTCCTTATATCATCTTGAAAGGATGCTTTCATAAAAAGAAAAAAGAACATGGGACAAACACCATGCTCTTTTTTGGTTCAGCTCTACGTTGTGAATTAAACTTCTAATAATTCTTGTTCTTTATCATTAGCAATTTTGTCTACTTCTTTAATACTATTATCTGTTAACGTTTGTACTTCTTTTTCTAATCCACGTAAATCATCTTCTGTGATTTCGCCATTTTTTTGTTGTTTTTTGTATTCATCAATCGCATCACGACGAATATTACGTACAGCGATTTTAGCATTTTCTGCTTCTTTTTTTACATCCTTCGCCAATTCTTTACGACGTTCTTCTGTTAATTGAGGGATGACTAAACGGATCACGTTACCATCATTTGTTGGACTGATTCCGATATCACTAGCCATAATCGCTTTCTCGACATCTTGAAGAATGCTTTTATCAAATGGTGTGATCATTAATACACGTGCTTCTGGAATTTGGATAGAAGCCATTTGATTTAGTGGTGTAGGTGCGCCATAATAGTTTACAGTAATGCGATCCAATAAACTTGCATTTGCGCGCCCGGCACGGATTTGTCCTAATTCACGTTGTAAATTTTGTGCTGCTTTTTGCATTTTTTCTTTTGCTTCTGTCATAATTACATCTGCCATTTTTATTTCCCCCTTACAGTTGTTCCGATATTTTCGCCTAAAATAGCGCGACGGATGTTTCCGTGTTCATTTAAATTAAAAACCAATAATGGGATATCATTATCCATACTAAGTGAGCTAGCTGTTGAATCCATTACTTGTAAGCCTTTGGCAATAACTTCTAAGTGTGTTAATTCTTCAAATTTTACTGCATTCGAGTCTATTTTTGGATCAGCTGAATAAACACCATCAACATTGTTTTTAGCCATTAAAATAACGTCCGCGCCAATTTCAGCTGCACGTAATGCAGCGGTGGTATCTGTTGAAAAATAAGGATTACCTGTTCCACCAGCAAAAATTACGATACGTCCTTTTTCTAAATGTCGTTCTGCTTTTCTACGAATATACGGTTCAGCAATTTGTCGCATTTCAATTGAAGTTTGCACACGTGTTGGTACGCCCACATTTTCCAATGTATCTTGTAACGCTAAAGCGTTCATCACTGTTGCTAACATTCCCATGTAATCGGCTTGAGCACGTTCCATTCCCATTTGCGCACCGATTTGTCCGCGCCAAATATTGCCACCGCCTACCACGATCGCCATTTCCACGCCTAATTCGTGTACCTCTTTGATTTCTTGGATGATCTCTTTAATAACTGGTGGTTTAATTCCAAATCCTTCATCCCCAGCTAAAGCTTCTCCACTTAATTTTAAGACTACACGCTGATATTTCGGTGTGACCATGTTCATTCCTCCAATATTTTCTATTGCTATTTTACCATATCTAGATAAATTAGCTACTAAAAGTCTAACGATTTATTCCTTATGCCTAAAAAAAGAGCTGTGACATATGTCGCTGCTCCCTGTTTAATTCCAAATAAGCGTAATTTCTAATATTGACTCAAAGTTGAGAAAATCCTCTCAACTTGAATCAGTATTAGAAGACCTACACCAAAAACAATTTAGAATTATTTTTTCACTTGGTTCATTACTTCTTCAACGAAGTTGTCTTCACGTTTTTCGATACCTTCGCCGACTTCAAAACGAACAAAAGTTTTCACAGTTGCACCTTTAGAAGCAACGTATTTTTCAACTGTCATATCAGGATCTTTAACGAACGGTTGGTCAACTAAGGCGATTTCTGCTTTAAATTTCTTTAAGCGTCCTTCAACCATTTTTTCAACGATATTTGCTGGTTTGCCTTCATTTAAAGCTTGTTCTGTAAGAACTGTTTTTTCGTGCTCTAATTCTGCTTCTGGAATTTGTGTTTCGTTTACATAACGAGGGTTGATTGCTGCTACATGCATTGCTACGTCTCTTGCTACAGTTTCATCAGTTGTGCCATCTAAGACAGTCAATACAGCAATACGTCCTCCCATGTGTAAGTAGCCACCAAAAGCAGCATTATCTTCTTTTTCAACAACTTCAAAACGTCGGAAGCTGATTTTTTCTCCAATAACTTGTGTTGCTTCAATCAAATCAGACTCAATCGTGCCTTTTTCTGTTTTAATTTTCATCGCAGCATCCATGTCTGCTGGTTTGTTTTCTGCTATAAGTTCAGCAATTTCTTTTACTAGATCTTGGAACATTTCGTTTTTAGAAACGAAATCAGTTTCTGAGTTTACTTCAACGATTGCTGCAGTATTTCCTTTAACTGCTACTGAAGCCAGTCCTTCAGCTGCAATACGATCATTTTTCTTCGCTGCTTTAGCCATTCCCTTTTCACGTAAAAGATCCACTGCTTTTTCCATGTCGCCTTCTACTTCAACTAATGCTTTTTTCGCATCCATCATACCCACGCCTGTCATTTCGCGTAGCTCTTTTACCATTTTAGCTGTTACATCTGCCATTTTTTATTTCCTCCTATATTTTCTTTTTAAAAAAAGCTGTTTCAAAGGAGAGTGAGGCTTGTCGCCTAGCCTTTGAAACAGCTCCATCATTTAAAAATTATTCTGCTGAAGTGTTGTCGCCTTCTACAACATCAACGATTTCTTCGATTGAAGTTGCATTGTTTTCTGCTACAAAATCTTCTTCAGCTACTTGATCTTCCCCTTGATTTCCTTCGATAAATGCATCAGCCATTTTTGAAGTAATCAATTTAACGGCACGGATTGCATCATCATTTGATGGGATCACTACGTCGATTTCATCTGGGTCACAGTTTGTATCAACCATAGCTACGATTGGGATATTTAATTTATGCGCTTCTTGAACTGCAATACGTTCTTTGCGTGGGTCTACAATGTACATTACATCTGGTATTCTTGGCATATCAGCGATACCACCTAAGAATTTTTCAAGACGTTCACGTTGTTTGTTCAAACCAGCAACTTCTTTTTTAGGGAGAACTTCAAAAGTTCCATCTTCTTCCATTGCATTGATTTGTTTCAAACGACTGATACGTTTTTGGATTGTGTCCCAGTTAGTTAATGTTCCACCTAACCAACGGTGGTTTACAAAGTATTGTCCAGCACGTGTTGCTTCATCTTTGATCGCTTCTTGTGCTTGTTTTTTTGTCCCTACGAATAAAGCAACGCCACCTTCTTCTGCAACGCTCTTCATATAATCATAAGCTGCATCTACTAACTTAACAGTTTTTTGTAAGTCAATAATGTAGATTCCGTTTCTTTCAGTGAAGATATATTTCTTCATTTTTGGGTTCCAGCGACGAGTTTGATGACCAAAGTGTACGCCGGCTTCTAGTAATTGTTTCATTGAAATTACTGCCATTTTTTTGTTTCCTCCGATTTGGTTTTTTATTTTCCCTCTTCCTGTCTTCTACCTCGCTGACAAACTTTTTCAAGCACCAATCAACGATCCAACAAGAATGTGGATTTATTGATGCAAAAGCATCTTTAAACATTATACAAATAACCTTCATGTATAGCAATAGTTAAAGAAACTTTTCTGCTCAACATTCAATATTTTACCTGATTGGCCGTTAAATATCAAGAAAAAACTTATCTTTTCTAAGCTATTCCCCTTCATTTTTTATTTTACATCTCGATTAAAAAAATTTGTGTTTTATAGAATTGTCTCATAAAAACGAATTTAATGGGCAATTCGTTTATTTTTTGATATGATACATGTGAAATCTTTCATAAAGGAGAGAGCATATGCGTAAATCTGAGCGACATTTACTGATTAAACAAGTGATTGATGAGTTTACGATCCGAACGCAAGAAGAACTCTTAGCTAAATTAGAAAATTATGGAGTAACTGCAACACAAGCAACGATTTCTCGTGATATCCGTGACTTGAAAATCATAAAATCCCCTGGCGAAAATGGAGTTTCCCATTTTGTACTCTTTCAAGAAAAAAAAGGGCTTGAGGCAAAAACAGATGATGAAAAACGACTGGTACAAATGATTGAAGATATCGTTTTAAGAGTAGAACGTGTTCATTTCCTAACGATCGTTCATACTTTACCAGACAATGCACATCTCTTCGCTGCCGTTCTAGACGAGATTAAACCACCTTATGTCGTTAGTACAATTGCCGGCTTTGATACTACGATCGTTATTTCAAAAAATGAAGAAGAGGCACAACTAGTCGAACAATTTTTGCACAATCCACAAGAGTCAACGATTTTTTGACAAAAAAATACTATTAACATAGAATAAGAATCATTTATACAAAATAAACCGTCCATTGCAAAAATTTGTAATGAACGGTTTATTTTGTATAGTTAGGTACTTTTTGACATAGTTACAATTACATTTTGTCAGGCGCATGTAGACCAAGCAAGCGTAAGTCTTCTTTTAACAATATTGAAACAGCATAAACCAAGGCCAAGCGTGATTCTTTTTGTTCATCTTCCACTAAGATTTTTGTATGTGCATAGTATTTATTAAATGCTTGCGCTAATTTGATTGCATGTTTTGCAATGATTGAAGGTTCGTACTTCTCGCCAGCTTGCAAAACCGTCTCTGGATATTTTTGAATCAGTTTAACAACTTCCCAGCTATTTTCATCATTCAAAGCATACTCTGGTTCTTCTGCTGGTGTAAATCCGGCTTTTTCTAGCAGACTGATTGCACGAGCATGTGTGTATTGAACATAAGGACCAGTTTCACCTTCAAAGCGCACAACTTCTTCTAGATTGAAGTCGAATGTGTTTAAACGATCATTTTTCAAATCATGGAAGATAACTGCGCCGACACCAACTTGTTTCGCCACGATATCTTTATCCTTCAACTCAGGATTTTTCTCACTGATTTGTTCTTTTGCTGATTGGATTGCTTCATTAAGTACTTCTTCTAATAAGACGATTTTCCCTTTACGTGTTGATAATTTTTTCACGCCTTGTGTAATCAAGCCAAATGGGATATGGTGCATATCATCTGACCAATCAAAACCTAACTCTTTTAGCACTGCTTTTAATTGTTTGAAATGATAGCTTTGTTCATTCCCTACTACATATAATGATTGTTTGAAATCATACGTACGTTTACGGTAAAGTGCAGCTGCCAAGTCACGTGTAATGTAAAGTGTGGCACCATCAGATTTTTTGATCAATGCTGGATTTAGATCATATGCAGAAAGGTCAACGATCTCAGCACCTTTGTCTTCTTGCAACAGATTTTTTTCTTCTAAAAGTTCTACGATTTCATCCATTTTATCATTGTAGAATGCTTCACCATTTAATGAATCAAAACGAACTTCAAGCAAGTCATAAATTTTGTTGAATTCTTTCACTGATTCATCTCGGAACCATTGCCATAATTCGATTGCTTCAGAATCGCCTTCTTCTAAGCGTTTAAACCATAAACGTGCTTCATCATTCAATTCTGGTTCTTTTTCTGCCACTTCATGGAATTGAACATAAAGGCGTAACAGTTCATTGATCGGTTCAGATTTAACAGCTTCTTCTGAGCCCCATTTTTTATAAGCTACAATTAATTTACCAAATTGAGTGCCCCAGTCGCCTAAATGATTGATACGAATTGGTTGATACCCTAATTTTTCCATAATAAATCCAATTGAATTCCCGATAACCGTTGAACGTAGATGCCCCATAGAAATAGGTTTTGCAATATTAGGAGAAGACATATCAATTAGTACGTTTCCATTATTTCCGATAGAACTATCTCCATAATGTTCTTTTTCTTGCACGACAGAAGCCAAGACTTCTTTACTAATCATCACTTTATTCATAAAGAAGTTTAAGTAAGGACCAACAACCTCGATTTTTTCAAAGTTTGTTGAATCCATTTTTTCCGCTAGATCTGCTGCAATTTGTTGAGGGGCTTTTCGATAGACCTTTGCTAATGAAAAGGCAGGAAAGGCCACATCCCCATGGTCTGCAGATTTTGGATTTTCTAATAGTTTTTCTACTTGTTCCATTGTAAGATCGTCTTTGACAACGTCATAGATCGCTTTTGCTACAATATCTTTGTTATTCATTTACATTCCTCCTATAAATACTTTTGTTTGCTGAAAACAAAAAAAGTCTCTAGTGATCATAGATAACTATGATCACTAGAGACGAGACATCCCGCGGTACCACTCCAGTTGTCCTATTTGCTAGAACCTGCTTCATCTGATATCGGTTGATAGCCGTCTGTCTTAGACAGAGTTCTCCAAGTGCGCTTCATTGTACTCTTCTCATTTGGCTTTCACCAGACCCAAACTCGCTTCTATCAAATGAATACAACTACTCTCTTGTTCAGCAAACTGTTAACTATTATATTTAAATTGAATTATAACAGAAAAAAAAGCTACTGGCTAGGGATTTCTTATAAAAAATGTCCAGAAGGCCTAAAGGAGAAGAAATACCAACTGGACACTTTTAACAAAATTTATTTACTAAGAAAATTTACATCTTCTTAGTAGTCTGCCACAATAATCGTTCCTTCTTCAGAAGCAAGGAGATTTTCAATATTTTCTAAAGACGTAATAATCGCTTTACATTTGGTTTTGCTTCAACAAAAGCAATTGCTGCTTCTACTTTTGGTAACATACTTCCTGGTGCGAACTGATTTTCACTAATATATTGTTTCATTTCAGCTACCGAAACCGTTTCTAATTTCTTTTGATCTGGTTTTTGGTAATTCACATAGACATTGTCTACACCTGTTAAAACAATCAATAAATCTGCATCAATAATTTCTGCTAATTTTTCAGAAGCAAAATCTTTGTCAATTACGGCTTCTCGGCCTTCAAGTCCTGTGGCCGTTTCAACTACAGGAATACCACCGCCGCCGACAGATATAGTAATCACACCTTCATTTACTAATGTTTCAATGACACTTGCTTCTTTGATTGAGATTGGTTTTTGGTGAAGCAACTACTTTACGCCACCCACGACCAGCATCTTCTTTGAAAGTCACTGTTGGATCATTTTCATCAACGATTACTTGTGTAACTAGAGAAACAACATCCTTATCAATCCCTTTTTCTTTTAATACTTCTCCAATTGCATTTTGCAACCAGTAACCAATCGAACCTTCAGTCATTGCAACACAAGTATCTAAAGGCATAGCTGGTGTTTTTTCTGAGTCTGCTGCTTGCTGTTGAATCAATAAATTTCCAACTTGTGGACCATTCCCATGAGAAATGATCAATTCATCTCCTTGTTAAATGAATTTAACGAGATATTTTGCTGTATTCATTAGTGCATCTTGCTGCGCTTTTGCGCTTGCATCTGTTGATAAAATCGCATTACCGCCCAATGCGACAACTACTTTACGACTTGCCATGTTCGTCTTCCTTTCTTCAGTAAATGCTGAATTTTCTCAATGACAAAACAAGCCAGCACTTGATAGTGTCCAATAAAACTGGCTCGTTTTGCTCATGAGATGAATGTGGTTAAATTTTATACACGAGGGATGAAAAGATTACCTAACGTTGCAGCCATGATTGCTTTGATTGAATGCATACGGTTTTCCGCTTGGTCAAATTGACGCGCATATTTACTACGGAAGACTTCGTCTGTTACTTCCATTTCTGTAATACCAAAGCGTTCTTTCATTTGTTCACCATAAATAGTGTTTGTATCATGGAATGCTGGTAAGCAGTGCAAGAAAATCAAGCGATCCGTATTATGTGTTTTTTCAATCATTTCCATATTAATTTGGTAAGGTTTCAACAATTTAATACGTTCTTCAAATTTGTCTTCTTCACCCATTGATACCCATACATCTGAGTAAAGGACATCTGCACCATCTACCCCTTTATCAACATCATCAGTAATCATTAGTTTCGCACCAGATTTAGCAGCGAATTCCTCAGCCATTTTCACAATTTCTTCTTCAGGTTGTAATTCTTTAGGTGCCACGATACGCATGTTTGTCCCTAAGATTGCTCCTGTTACAAGCAATGAGTTAGCCATATTATTTCGGCCATCACCACAATAGGCCACTGTGATCCCTTCAACAGTTCCAAAATTTTCTTGAATTGTTAAAAAGTCAGCAATCATTTGTGTTGGATGCCATTCATCGGTTAGACCATTCCAAACAGGAACACCAGAAAATTCTGCTAATTCTTCTACCATTTTTTGACTAAAGCCACGGAATTCGATTCCATCAAACATACGGCCTAATACTTTCGCTGTATCTTCAGTTGATTCTTTTTTACCTAATTGAATATCATTAGCTCCCAAGTATTCAGGATGCGCACCTAGATCAATTGCTGCTGTTGTAAAAGCTGCACGTGTACGCGTTGAAGTTTTTTCAAATAACAAGGCAATGTTTTTACCTTCTAAGTAGTGATGTGGAATTCCACGTTTCTTTAAATCTTTTAAGTGCTCAGAAAAGTCGATAAGATATTGTAATTCTTCTTTTGTAAAATCTTTTTCTGCTAGTAAACTTCTTCCTTGGAATACTGATTCTTTCATAATAAACATTCTCCTTTAGATTGTTTTTTATTCTTATTTATTAAAGAGGAAACTTAGTGACAGCTGACAGTTAGACTGTCACTAAGTAGATAATTATTTCAAATCTTCACGCACAAGAGGTTGACTCATGCAACGTGGGCCACCACGACCACGTGACAATTCACTTGAATTAATTTCCAACACTTTGATGCCATAGCTACGCAATAATTCATTTGATACATAATTACGGTTATACGTCACAACTACACCTGGTGCAATTGCTAAAGTATTTGAACCGTCATTCCATTGTTCACGTGGAGCCACGATTGCATCACCATTTCCTGTAGGAATCAATACAAGATCATCTAGTCCTAAAGCAGCTTGTAATGAAGCTTGTAAATCATCTGAATGATTGATCTTTATATCGTCTCCGTATTGTTCAATCGTAAAGACATCCATTTTTCCTTCTTTGTTTTGAATAGCTGGGTGGATAGTGAACTTGTCATAATCAACCATTGTAAATACTGTATCTAAATGCATCATTGCTCGGTTATTAGGGATCTCTATTGCCAACACTTTTTCAAATCCAGCATTTTTAGCAAATAAATGACGTGCTAATTTTTCAATAGCTTTAGCATTTGTACGTTGAGAGATACCTACAGCCACAACTTTGTCGCTTAAAATCAATTCGTCTCCGCCTTCGATATGATCTGGATTTTCCCGATCTAACCATACTTCAACGCCTTTATTGGCAAATCTTGGATGATGTTTCAAAATATATTCTGTAAACATGGATTCCCGACGACGTGCCTCAAAAGTCATTTTGTTCACGGTCATCCCATCTCCCATTGATGCAGAAGGATAACGAGTGAAGTAAAGATTTGGCATTGGATCCATGTAAAATGGATAGTCATCATCTGAAGATAAATCATACAAACTATTGGAGCGTACATCTATATCTTTTGTACGAACACCAGCCATGATTTTATCTACCATTTCTTGGGTTTCCATTGATAGAAGGAACTCATGAAGACCATCTCGTACAGCTGCAGATGCAATGTGTGACTCATCTAACATTTTATTTAAAAATTGTTCTTTTACATTACCCGCATCAATAGCTTCTGCTGCTAATTTTTCCAGATATAAAGTTTCGACACCTTCATTTTGCAATGTTTTCGCAAAATAGTCATGCTCTTCTTGGGCGATTGGTAGATATGGAATGTCATCAAACAATAAACGGTCCATGATATCAGGTGTTAGATTTTCCACTTCTTGTCCAGGTCGTTTCAATAAAACTGTCTTTAACTTCCCTATCTCAGAGAAAACGTGAATAGGTTTGTCCATGTTGTATTGCCTCCTTCGTTTTAATTACATTCATAGAATACCTCTATTTTGTAACCACTTTCATAATTTCTTCTCATTCAAAACGAGAGCTTTCTCACATTATTAAAAGAGAATTAAATAAATACACGTTTTTACATTTTTTATTAACTTTTATCTCTTTTTTTATACATAATTTCCGTTTCTTATAACAAATTATACAACTAACGTGCATAATTCATACATAATAACAAAAAATTTTTACTATCGAAAAAAAGAGGTGATTTTTTTCATGTGTAAAAACTTTACTTTTAATATAAAAAAAGCCACAATATATAATAGATGAAAGTAAGGAGTGGGAGTTTTATGCGTGTGAACAGAATTGATTTTCACTTTTCAAAATTACGTTATCAACCAGATTTTGAAAACTTTACTGATGAAGAGTTTGAGCTCATAAAGGAGCATACAATCCTTCGTTCCTATAAAAAAGGACAAATTCTATTTGACGAAGGAGATGAACGTCAGCGTCTTTACATCTTGACAGAAGGCTTGGTTCGTTTAGAGAGATATGATGAAAGTGCAACCTATTACTATTATGATTACGTTAATGCAAATAGTCTCTTTCCAATGTCTGGTATCTTTGAAGCAGAAGTTTATTCCTATACAGCACAAGCAATGACAGATATTGAAACTTTCTCATTTCCCGTCTCTTTTTATGAAAAGATTGCAAAAAAAATCCTAAACAGTTGCTTTATATGATCCATAAAATTTCAAAAGTCGTGGAAATGCATGAACTACGTATCCAAATCGGCTTGACTTCCAGTGCTTTTGATCGGGTAAAACAAAACCTATTTGTATTGAAGGAAGTACTCGGTCATACTACTGAAGATGGGCATATCGAGATCCCTTATCCTATCACTCTTAAAGAACTAGCCGTTATCAGTGGTACAACCAGAGAAACAGCCGGACAAGTCATCAAACAATTAAAAGATTCCGGATTATTGGCTTATGAAAAGAAACATTTTACTTTTTGCAAAGAAGCCATAACTCCTGCTTTAAGAGACTAAAGCAAGTCCAAAAGTATCATAAATAGGCACATCCGATAAGATGTGCCTATTTATGATACTTACGATGTCAACTTGCATCTCTACAGAAACTCTTTTTCCTAAGTCTGTGCTGTACTCTTTTTCCTAAGTCTGTGCTGTACTATTTTCCCTTAACTTAACACCAGACTCGGATCCGCATTTAAACGAAAATCTGCATAATTTGCTTTTTTTAATTCGATATGAGCCGCAGCACCAATCATTGCTGCATTATCCCCACAAAGTTTTAATGGTGGGATAAGCAACTCAACTTTCGGCAAGTCTTCTTTTAATGTTTTTTCAAGACTTTCACGTAATCCCTGATTAGCAGCAACTCCTCCAGCTACGATCAATTGCTTGATTGGGTATTCTTTACAAGCACGAATGGTTTTAGTGACTAAAACATCTATAACGCTGGCCTGAAAGCTAGCAGCTAAATCATTTTTATCCAATGCTTCCCCACGTTGCTGTGCATTGTGCACATGATTGATAAATGCACTCTTTAAACCACTGAAACTAAAATCATAATTGTTTTCGTGGATCATTGCTCTGGGAAAATGGTAGGTATCTTGACCTAAATGCGCTAATTGATCAATTTCTTTCCCACTTGGATAGCTTAAGCCTAAGACAAGACCAACCTTGTCATACGCTTCACCTGCAGCATCATCTCTCGTTTCACCGATGATTTCATAATCACCATCTTCTTTCATATAAACCAACTCGGTGTGTCCACCACTTACAAGTAGTGCAAGTAAAGGAAAAACAAAAGGCTTTTGAAATCGCGCGGCGTAGATATGACCGGCCATATGATTGACGGGTATCAAAGGGAGATGATTAGCCCAAGCAAAAGCTTTTGCAGCAGAAATCCCAATCAATAATGCCCCAACCAAACCTGGACCACAGGTCACTGCTACCGCACTTAATTGATCAACTGAGACATTTGCTTCTGTTAAAGCATCATCGATACATAAGGTGATTTGTTCCACATGATGGCGGCTCGCCACTTCTGGAACTACTCCACCAAATCTTTTATGGCTGTTTATTTGTGAAGCAATAATATTTGCTACTATTTCGTCACCATTTTTTACAACTGCTACACTTGTTTCATCACAACTTGATTCAATTGCAAGAATCAATTCATCTTTCATTTTATCGTCTCCGTTTTTAGCTTTGTGCTCATAATAATCGCATCTTCAACCGGGTTGTGGTAGTAAGACTTACGTTTGCCTAATTCTCGAAATTTTTCTGTACGATACAGCTGGCGAGCAGCTAAATTAGAGGTACGAACCTCTAGGTATACTGTGTATGTCCCAGCTTTTTTTTCTCTATCTAATAAAAAACGTAACAACTGCCGCGCATAACCCTTTTTCTGTAATGATTTTATCACTGCGATATTTGTTATCTCTGCTTCATCAATTACTTTAGAATAACCAATAAACCCTTGGAGAAGGGTATCTTCCACTAATAAATAATACTGTGTATGGGATTGATGGATATCTGCTAAAAATTGCTCTTTCGTCCACGGCGACCCATGTTCATACACATTCTCGCAGAGTTCCCATAAATTTATTGCTAATTGCTCATATTCAAAGTCATGTTTATTATAAATCAATCAATTCACTCATTTTCTAAAAATTTGATCATCTCTAATCCATCTTCATTTGTTTGGGTATAATACCCTTTTTTTACTTTTCTAGATTGAAAGCCTAATTTTCGATAAAGTCTTTGGGCATCTTGATTACTCATTCTTACTTCTAGAGACAATGTCTCACAGCGATTCATTATAGCAAATTTTTCTATTTCGTCAATTAGCAACGTTCCTATGTTTTTTCGCTGATAGGCAGGGATAACAGCAATATTTGTAAGATGAAAATCCAATCCAAATATTCTAGCACCGATAAAACCAAATAATTTTTCATCATCAAAAATACCAAGATAAAGATTTTGAAAAGGAGATTTCAACTCAGATAAAAAAGCACTTTTTGTCCATGGAAGCCCCCCATTGTATACGTCACGTTCAACAGATAGTAAGTCTTTAATATCTGCTGGTGTTAATTCTTTCAACTGATAGGTGCTTCCTTGATTTTCGATTATCTTTGTATGAAATTCCTTTTTCTTATAAAATAAAGTTTTAGCATATGCTTTAAATTTTTTCAACATAACTTTCGTCTCCAGGCGCATGTGTTTCCAACCATTTTTCTTCCGCTTCGACTTTTTTCAAGTAGCGAGGTAAAAAGTTTTGGATATCTTTTATAGGTTCAGCCATTGACCCTAATTTTGCAATCGTTATGCCATTGGGTAGATTCCATTCAAGCACCTTGTTTATTTTTGCATGAGGCAATGCTTTTTCGATTTCTGCCATAAATTTGTTTGTATCTGTCCCTACAAACAAATTAGGTTCTTGGAATTGACTTAACTGATCAAGCAGTTCTGCTATAGAAATATGTACATCTTCAAGAACTGTTTCTAATCTTTCCTCATTTTGACGATAAACACCAGCATAAACATTTTTCCTTCTTGCATCAAACAATGGTACAATGATTCCTTCCACATCGATACAATTGGCTGCAATTGCTTGTAAACTTGAGATCCCCACAAGCTCTTTGTTCAATGTATAAGCCAAAGTTTTCGCTGTCGTCACGCCAATTCTTAACCCAGTATATGACCCTGGTCCATCAGAAACGGCAATTCGATCCACGAACTCAGGTTTTATTTCAATCGCTGAAAATAACTGATCAATAGCCGGCATTAAACTGATGCTATGATTTTTCTTTTTATTGATTTGTATTTGGCCTAAGACATTCTCATCTTCAACTACACCAATTGCTAACGCTTGATTGGCTGTGTCTATTCCTAATGTGATCATTTTGATGTGTCCTTTCTAATAACTTCTATCGTTTTATATTGTATCATACTTCTTGTAAAGAAAAAGAAAATTCATTTCAGCAAAAAAAGAAAAAAAGTCGTCGAGATTCACAACTTTTTTTCTAAATAAAATTTACAATAAAGTGATTTTATGCTTTTGTGGAGTTACGCAAAATAAGATCTGTTTCAACAATGATTTTTCTAGAAACTGGTGCTTTTTCATTCATCATCTGCAGAATTGTTTCCACTGCTAGTTCGCCCATCCATTCGGTGTGTACTTTTATGGTAGAAAGAGCGGGCGAAACATATTTTGCCACACTGATATCGTTAAAGCCAATCAATGAAATATCATCTGGAACCTTCTTCTCCTTTTCAACAAGCGCCTTTAATGCTCCAATCGCTAAAGTATCGTTGGCTGCAAATAACGCATCAAAAGTCGGTTGTTGCTCCAAATATTCTTTCACTTTTTGATAGCCAGATTCAACTGAAAAATCCGCTTCAATCAAAGTAGCGGGTAAACCTTTTTCTGACATGATTTGTTGATAGGCTCCGATTCTAGGATCATTGATCCTCTGATGTCCCATTTTGGTGTATTCCGTACCGGCAAGCATCACAATCGAAGTAGCTTCATGGTTTATAAAATAATCGATCACTTTTTGAATACTTGTCTGAAAATCAACAATTAATGAATTTATATTATAAGTAGATCCATCAAAATCAACGAGTAAAAGATTCGATTGTGTTTCTTTTAACTCAAGCAGTTGTTTTTCATCAAATTTTCCTAAAGCAATCGTACCATCTGCGGATTTATCACTAATAGAATCCCAAGTTTCTTTGATAAGAGTGACTTTCTCCTCTTCTGCCTTCTTTTCTATTCCCAAACGTATGGATAGATAATAAAGATCCTCTAATTCTTCTTGGTTATCATACCATTGGATCAACCGCAACGTGTTTTTAGCAGTCGGCGTGTTTTTATGATGTTTTGTATAGTTCAGATGCTCTGCTACTTCAAAAATTTTCTGTCTTGTTTCCAAACTAACTGATAACTCTTGATCGTAATTCAATACCCTTGAAACAGTAGCAGGAGAAACCCCTGCCAACTTTGCGATATCTTTGATTGTTGCCAACTCGTTTCTCCTCCTCTTTCTTTTTCTCTGTTATCTGTTAAAGGATTTTCGTAAAACGATGGAAAGCGGCTTGACCCTCTTCACCACGTTTAAAAACTCCTGCATCTTCTAGTACGCGAACAAACACTTTTCCTACTGCATCATCAATCACTTTCCTAACGGTTTTCTCCGTGGTATTTGGATTCGCCACTTTCAATTGATTTGCCCACTCGATATGATAGGTTGCAAGATGATTCTCTTTTCCTAACAAATAATTCTCTACTTCTATCAATTCATTTTTCAATCGAGGAGGCAAAACTGCTAATCCCATTACTTCAATCAAGCCAATATTTTCTTTTTTGATATGCTGGATATCTCGATGAGGATGAAAATCCCTTCTGGATGTTCACTTGACACATTGTTATCTCGTAAAACTAAATCAAGTTCAAAATAATTTTCTCGTTTTCTAGCAATTGGCGTAATCGTGTGATGTGATGTTCCATCAGCAGAAAAGGCAGAAATATTAACTGACTTATCTGAATAATTTTGCCATTTTTTTAATACACTATTTGCTACTTCTACTAGGAGTTCTTTATCTGTCGCTTGTAAACGGATCACCGACATTGGCCATTTAACGATTCCAGCAATAACCTGTGGATAATCAGACAATTTAAACAATCTTTCAATCGGGGCCTTTGCCATTGGAAACTCATGTCGTCCTGCTTGATAATGGTCATGAGAAAGTATAGAGCCTCCTACAATTGGTAAATCTGCATTTGAGCCAACAAAATAATGAGGTAAAACTTCTGTAATTTTAAGTAAACGTGAAAATGTCTCTCTCGTTATTTTCATTGGACGATGCTCTTCTGATAAAATAATTGAATGTTCCTTATAATAAGCGTAAGGTGAGTATTGGAATCCCCAGCTCTCACCATCTAGGTTCATTCTTATGATACGGTGGTTTGTACGCGCTGGATAATTTGTTCGACCTTTATACCCTTCATTTGCCATACAAAGCATATATTTTGGATAATCTACTTTTTCTGCATTTCTTTCTGCAACAATTTGTTTTGGGTCCTTTTCAGGTTTAGATAAATTAATCGTAATTTCCAATTCGCCATATTCAGACAGATACGTATACTTCACATTTTTAGCAATTGCTCGCGTTTTAATGTAATAGTTTCTTTGACTTAACTGATAAAAATATTCTGTTGCTTCTTCCGGGCTATTGGCATAATGTTGTGCAAAAAAAGCATTCACTACAGATGGAGGCGGTGTTAAAAAATCCATCAGCTGTGCTTCAAAGATTTCCCTTTCTGCTGTTAAATCAGAGATCATTTCATTTTTTTGTGCTTGTTCAACCAAATAGTCTAATAATGCTAATGAATTTTCTTGAACTAGTCGTACTTCGTAGGGCCCTAATGCATCTTCTCCAATCATACTAAGAATCTTATTCTGCAAGTAGAGCCGGTCCATTTCCATCCATCCTCCAGCTTCGATTGCTAGTGTTGTAAAGTCACAAATTGTTTGGCTAATTGTCATCTTCTTTCTACTCCTTATAGCCATGCGGATGACTAAGATGCCAATCCCAAGCAGTTTTAATGATTTCTTTTATCTCTGTATAATCTGGTTGCCAACCTAAGATTTCTTTTGCTTTGGTACTAGAAGCAACTAAACGGCTCGGATCTCCTGCTCTTCGAGGTGCAATTTTTGCAGGAATTTCACACCCTGTTACTTCTCTAGCTGCTGCTAACATTTCTTTCACCGAATAGCCTTGATTACTTCCTAGATTAAAGAAATTACTTTTATTTCCCGCTTTTAGATATTCTAAAGCTAAGATGTGTGCCATAACTAAATCTTCCACTTGAACATAGTCTCTGATACAAGTACCATCTGGTGTATCATAATCATCGCCATAAATAGCTAAATAATCACGTTGCCCCAAAGCGACTTGGAGAATAATAGGAACTAAATGGGTTTCTGGTGTATGGTCTTCACCAATCGAAGCATCTGATTTTGCACCTGCTACATTAAAATAACGTAATGCAACATAACGCATACCATAAGCTTGATCACACCATTTCATCATCTTTTCCATCATCAATTTACTTTCACCATATGGATTTTTAGGATTTGTAGGTGTTTTTTCAGTAATTGGTGATTCTGTTGGTTCTCCATAAGTTGCTGCAGTGGATGAAAAGACAATGTTATATACATTAAATTCATGCATTACTTCTAATAAAATTTGCATACCATAAACGTTATTATTAAAATATTTCAGTGGTTTTTCTACTGATTCTCCTACGAGTGAACTTGCTGCAAAATGGAGCACTCCTTCGATAGATTCATTCTCAAAGACAGAGCGTAAAAAATTTTTATCTCGGACATCTCCTTTATAAAACTGGGCTTTAGGATGAATCGCCTCCTCATGTCCAGTTAGTAAATTATCTACTACAACTACTTGATAGCCTTTACTAATTAATTGATCAACAGAGTGAGAGCCAATATAACCAGCACCACCCAATACTAAAATTGCCATGATAACACTCCTTATTTGCAAAAGTACCAAGTAAAATATTTTTACTTTTCATCTTTCATCCACTTTAATTTTTATATAGATACTTTTGCTATTTATTTAGTAAATTTATAATAAAACATTTAGTAAATTTTTTCAAGTAAGATTTGGAAAAGATTCCATAGTTAAACGTTAAACTAGCCTTTTCTTAAATTTTGTTACATAATAGACTTAACAACTAATAAACGAGGTGGAGTCAATGAAAAAATTTATATCAGGGATTTTAGTAGGTAGTCTTGCTACAGTGGCAGCAGTTGCTGGACTAGTGTCTTCGGTTAAAAAGACTGTTATCGATCCGATTGATGAAAAAGAAGCAATGATCGAAGAAAATCGTAAAAAAGCAATGCGTAAACGCGTTTCTCGTTAAATTTATGTTTGCTAACATATAATAAAAAATCTCTTGCTGTAATAACTCTAGAAGATAGATTAAAAATCTAACACTTAGGAGTAGATACAGCAAGAGTTTTTTTGTATGATTTTATTTTTTCGTTTCTTTGTTAGATAAAATTTTTTGAGCTACCTTATCTTTTGGGACTCAATAGATCCGTATAGCCCCTATAGACAACTACTGTTAACTAATACCTTTCGGAAATATCAACACGATAAAGGGATTTTTCTAGTTCTTCTTGCCTACTCTGAATTTGTGTCCAACTTGATATCAATTGCGGCTATTTCAAACTATTATGTATAGAAAAAAAAGAGGCGTTTGTCCCAGCCTCTTTAATGTTAAACTCGTTTACTTTTAACTTTCCCAGACCAACTGTCATAACCGCCTTTTAATATATAAATATCTTTATAGCCTGCTTTTCTTAGCTTATTTGCGGTCCGTATGCTCAAACTCTTTTTTTGATCATAAATATAAACAGGTTGATCTTTGCGAATTGAACCCAGTGAATCTTTCAAAATTGTATAAGGGATATTCCTTGCTCCTAAAATATGACCTGCATCAAACACATCTTTTTCACGAACATCAATAACTTGCGCTTTTCGCATTCCTTCACGAAACGCTTCTTCTTCAAGCGTTGTTGCAGAACGTTTTGCCATTACACGTAAGTAAATTTCCCAAAATACGATAGCAAGAACGATCAAGAGCAAAATAATGTTAATCACCCATAAAACCATGTAATTCCTCCACTTTACTCAGCATATTTTAAGGCTAATGAAGCAGCACCAATGACGCCCGCTTCATTCCCTAATTCTGCTAATTTGATTTTTGTTGACTCTTTTACTTGAGGGAACGTGAATTGGTTGAAATATTTTTCAACACGACTACGCAAGAATTCCCCCGCAGCCGATACGCCTCCCCCTAAAACAATACTTGAAGGATTCATTGTATTGCCTAAGTTACCACAAGCTAATCCTAAGTAAAAGCAAACACGATCTACGACCCTCAAACCAAAGGTATCTTCTGCTTGCGCAAATTCAAAAATATCTTTACTCGTTACTTCTTCTCCATTGCCAAGCATGGCTTTTAATTTTGAATCACCAGCGTATTCTTCGGCTAAAAAACGTGCTAAACGGACTACACCAGTTGCACTTGATACAGTTTCAAGACAACCTCGTTTTCCACAAGTACATTCAAAACCTTCTGGATCAACTGTGATATGTCCGATCTCGCCACCAGCACCAGCTACGCCATGGATCAAGTTGCCACCAGCTATGATTCCGCATCCCACACCAGTTCCTAATGTTAAAAAAATAACGTCAGGATCATTTTCTCCTGCACCTTTCCAACGCTCACCTAATGCTGCTACGTTTGCATCGTTATCAATAGCAAATTTAATTTCAGTACCTGCTTCGATTTGTTTTTTTACATACTGAAGTTCAGTCCAATTTAAATTATAAGCACCGATAACTGTACCTGCTTCGCTGTCTACACTTCCTGGCGTTCCCATACCGATTCCAATAAAATTTTCAGGTTTCATGTTATACAGATTTAATCGATGATTGATTGACTCAATAATCTCAGGGATAATATGCTTGCCATCGTCCAATATATTGGTATCGATGCTCCATTTTTGTTGAATATCTCCTTCTGGTGTTAGAATTGCAAATTTTGCTGTTGTTCCACCTAAATCAATCCCAATAATTTTTTTGTCCATTACAAGTTTCCTTTCTTTCGGCTTTCTTCCACTCGATGCTCTCTTTTTAGTATACGCCACGCTGTCATATATGTATGATGATCAATTAAGTGACTTTCATAAAGATTCCTCAATTCGATCGTCATTAATTCAATATCATAAATACGTGACCCCACATAGACAAAGATACCAAACCGTTTTAACAGTTGCTGCACGTCGTATAAGCTCTCCATCTCTAAGCACTTCCTTCATATTATACAAGTAAACCATAGTTTTTTAAACCCAATAAAACACATATTATCAAAAGAAATCCAAAAATGAGAGCGGAAAGTATCTTTTGATGAATGGAATAATTCGTCACTTTTTGAGGCAAACCTAATAGATTTCCTAAAAGCAAGCCTCCAATAATCCCTCCGAGATGTCCCCAAATATCTACTGTTGTATCCATTAGACCAAAAACAAAACTGATGGCGATAAACAGCATATAATGACGTATCATTTGCCGTATCTGATAGTTGTGTTTAAAATGATAGCCTAAAATAAATAACGCGCCAAATAATCCGAATAGGGAAGTACTTGCTCCACCTGATAATACACCAATATCATTAAAGGCAAAACTTGTTGCATTTCCTAAAATCCCACTCAACAGATAGATCAGTAGAAATCGCCAATGTCCATAAAGCGTCTCAATTTGCTCTCCCATAAAATAAAGGATTAAAGAATTCATAACAAAATGTGCCAAACCAAAATGAATAAAAATCGGAGTCACAAAACGCCACCATTCATTCATATAAGCGATAGAAGGACCAAACATTCCAAGATAAGAAGGAATATTTAAAGATGGAAATAATTCAATAGTTGCAAAAACAATGGTTTGTAATACTAGAAAAAAATAAGTTAAAATCGGACGCCTTAACCAGGCTTTTATTTTTTGTTGAATATTCATGAAACCCTCCTCAGTATTAATCAATAAACAGCCGTTGGATTTTTTTATCAAAGCTTTCTGGTGTCCATTGATTGTTTATTTGTTCGTGAAAAACAAGGCTACACGTCTGATTTGAATAATTCGTTAAATAACGATCAAAATAACCTCCGCCAAATCCAATGCGATAGCCATCTGTATGGTAAATTATCCCTGGAACAAGAAGTAAATCAATTTTTTCTGGCATGAAATAGATTTCTGAAACCGGTTCGAGAACACCAAAATTTGTCCGTTCAAAAATAGTCGTGTGATCAATTTTAAAGAACTCCATGTTCCGATTGGCAAAAGTTTTAGGTGCAAGGACTGTCTTTCCCTCTTTCATTGCTGTTTCAACGATGGCTTTCGTTGAAACTTCTATTGTATTTGCAATCGTTAAACCAACTACTTGCGCTTGATTCCACTCTTTACTTTGAAATAATTTATGGTAAATTTTTTGTTCTTTTTCATGCTTACATCCACTTATAGCGATATTCTTTAATTGTTGTATGCCAAGCTTCCTTAACTTTTCTTTTATATGATTCAAACTATCAACCTACCTCTCGTTAAAATGGTAGCGGAAATTGTTCAAAATAGCAATTTAACTTTTTAAATAAAAGAATATTTTTATAAAAAAGAGGATACGGCCTATCAACAAACCGAATGTAAAAAGAAAAGATCATTTTTTCGTATATAGTTTCAATAATAAAAGAAAAATTAATAAATGTTCTTTGAGGACTAAGCCGTCAAGAAAAAGCTATATACACACTTAATCAACTTTTGTTTGTAGAACCTTTGAATCATTTCATATTCCCATTGGAAAGGATAAAAAAGAACTTGGGACAAAAAAGTCGTCCCGAGCTCTTTAACTTTAAATAGATATATAAACGAATAAAGAAGGAAACAAAAGTAACATCTGCGAAAAATAAGCCGAAGCTTAACAAAAATTTGAGAATCACCAAGTCGAGAAGAATCAATATCAAAAACTAGTTTTTGTGTTTCTTGCCAATTTTCGGTAAATCCTTCTTATACATGGATTACCTCCTTTTTAACTCTAAATAATTATTCGTTTCAAAAATAATAAATATAGAAAATAGGGAGCACCCATAAGGGCAATTAAAATCCCCGTAGGAACTTCTCCATTTGGAAGAATCATTCGAGCAAAAATGTCTGCTAGATTTACAAAAAAAGCACCAAATAATCCACTTAAGACTAATGACCAAAGGTTTTCTTTTCGAATGATAAATTTAGCCGCATGCGGTGCTAATAAGCCCACAAAAGACAGATTTCCAGCTACTGCCAAACTACCACAAGCTAATGCTACAGAAAGTACTAACAATATTTTTTGACTCTTTGCTACATTAAGTCCTAAGCTCTGTGCTCTTTCTTGTCCAAAAGATAGTAAGCCAACTTGTTTACTATAGAACATAGCTAAGGGAATAAGGATCAACGACCAAGGTGCTAATGAAAATACATAAGGCCAGCTTGCTCCCCAAATCGATCCCGCCAACCATGCATTAGCAAAACCGTAGTTTTCTTTTGATAATTTAATCGTATATAAGAGCATGAGCGCTGACAAACCGGCATTTACAGCAATCCCTGAAAGCAAAATACGGCTCATGCTTAAAAAGCCATGTCTAGTATAGGAGATCCCATAAACCAGTAATGCTGCCATTAGACCACCTAAAAAAGCAATGATTAATAACAAAAACGGCGAAGTATGGTTTGCATAAAATCCAAGATAGATCATTACAAAAAAACCAGCTCCAGTGTTTATTCCTAATATACTAGAATCTGCTAGATGATTTCTAGTAACTCCTTGTAATAAAAAACCCGAAATCCCTAAACATAGACCCGCAAGCATGCTGATTAATAATCGCGGTACTCGAAACTCATACACAATCAATTTTTGAATTACCGTACCCTTACCTTGCAATAATTCAAGTAATTGATCAAGATAAAAAAATGGCGTACCGAACATTAAACTTGCTATCGAACTAATAGCTAATAAGATTAATAACAAAAAAATGATACGTTTGATTTTTTTCATAAACGCTCTCTCCTTACTTGAAAGAGTAATAACGGTACACCAACTAATGCAATGACCAATCCAAATGGTGTTTCAAATGGTGGATTCACTATCCGAGCAACTAAATCTGCTAACATCACTAATCCCCCACCAGCTAAAAAAGAAGCAGGTAACACATATCAATAGTCCGATCCAATCACACCTCGAACGATTGGCGGGATCATCAAACCAATAAATGATACTGGCCCCACTAGTGAAACAGCCATTGCAGCTAAGACTGCGACTAAGATAAAAGGAACTAATAGCCACTCCCGCTAGAATTAATTGAATTGGATTCATACCTATTTTAGAAAAATGCAAGAAACCAAAAATAAAAAATGTTGCTGCAAGTGAACCACTTAGGGATATCATGAAAACAGAAAAAGCTGGTGCTTTTGGCCAAACAGCAAAACTAATCGCCATAGCAAGCGAAGCCCCTCCATTTATTCCTAGTAATCCCGAATCTGCTAGAGGATTTCTTGTCAAACCCTGCATCAACGCCCCACTAAGAGCAAAACAACTTCCTACTAAAAAAGCGCCCAATACTCTAGGTAAACGGATCGCTCGAATAATCAATTGAGATTGATTTGCTTGATCAAATTGAAAGGTTGCTTGCCATAAACTGGAAAACTCAATAGAAACAGCCCCCTTTGATAAAGCTACATAAAAAATACTTAAGATAAGCAATACCAATAAAACAAGAAAATAAAACTTTTTTTTATGACTCATCGTCCAGCCTCCTTACGATCCTTGATCAAATCGTAAGATAAAAAAACTGGTTTGTTTGATTCTGGCAAGTGAACGATTTGTGCTTCGATCTCAAATATTTCCCTCATCCATTCCTTTGTGATCACTTCATCGGGCGTACCGTCAACCAGTAAGTGACCCTCTTTCATTCCAATTAAGTAATCTGAGAATCTTGAAGCGTGGTTAATGTCGTGAATTGACATTAAAATAGTGGTTTGTTGGATTTGATTGATTTCAGTTAATAATTGTAAAATTTCTAATTGATGTGCAGGATCTAAAAAAGTGGTTGGTTCATCTAAAATCAAAATATCCGCTTCTTGCGCCAAAGCCATGGCAATCCAAACCCTTTGTGCTTGTCCGCCAGATAAACTGGATAGTTCTCTATCTTTCAATTGTGCCAGATGAGTTACCTCTAAAGCCCAGTTAATCGCATGTATATCCTCTTCATTCAAGCCACTAAAAAACTTTTGATAAGGATAGCGTCCATATGAAACAATTTCTTCCACACTCATCCCCACAGGATGCTCACTGCTTTGAGCCAACAAAGCAATCTTTTTTGCTAAAACTTTAGGGGTATATGAAGCTATTTCAGCTCCTTCCACAATGATTTTCCCTGTTTTTACAGGAAGTATTCGGGTAAAACTTTTTAATAAAGTTGATTTCCCACTGCCATTAGGACCAATCAAACTTGTCATTTTCCCTTCTGGGATTTTTACTGATAGGTTTTCAATCACTTGTTTGTTTAAATAACCTGTTGTAATATCAACAGCTTCTAGAGTAGTCATTTTTTCACCTCTCCGTCGAAAATCATTCTCAATTATGAAGCTCCTTCACAAATTCGTCAAGCATTACTTTAACAGGTTTATCTATAAAAATAGTTGACACTGCCTCTGTGGTCGGGAATAATATTAATTGAGAATGATTATCAATATCTTCGGGAGGTAAAAATGAAACGAAAAACGAAATTATTCACAATGATTTTTACTGTTTTACTGATGAGTATCTTAAGTGCTTGCTCTTCATCTGACCATCAAGATTCCTCTGCTCAAAAAACTGATCAAGCTACACACACCATTACTGATTCATTGGGTCACAAGGTCAAGATTCCCAATGAACCAAAACGAATTATCGGGAGTTATCTAGAAGATTATCTGATCGCTTTAGGAGAAAAACCTATCGCTCAGTGGACTGTTGGAAGTGGCTCCATCCAAACTTATTTACAAGATGATCTTAAAGATATTCCTACGATTTCTTACGACTTGCCTTATGAAAAAGTACTGAGTTTTGAACCAGATCTTTTGTTGATTTCTTCTTCTGCCATAGTGGAAGGTGGTAAATATGAACAGTACAGTAAAATTGCTCCCACATATGTTGTAAAAAATGGGAACGATATCACTTGGGAAGAACAGCTAAAGGATGTTGGGAAAGCTTTGAATAAAGAAAAAGAAGCAAAAAAAATTATTTCTGATTACCAAAGCGAAGCAAAAAAAACCAGAGAAGAGTTAGCAGATAAAATTAGTGGAAAAACCGCCGCTGTCTTATGGATAACGAATAACTCTGCTTTTATGGTTAGTAAAACACGATCAAGTGGTCGTATCATTTATGACGACCTAAAATTTGATGTTCCATCTTTAGTAACTGAAATTTCTAAAGATGCTACCTCTGACTGGTCAGCTGTCTCTTCTGAAAAATTAGCAGAATTAGATGCCGATTATATTATTTTGGTCAACAGTGATAAAAAAGCCTCCATGTTCAATGAAGCAACTTGGCAAAACCTAAAAGCAGTGAAAGAAAATCATGTTTTGGAATTTGATCCAAAATCAAGTTGGTTATATAATGGGCCAATTGCTAGTCAAAATATGATCAATGATATCAAAACCAATTTAAACTAACTATTCGCCCTAAAAACAGACAAATGTAAAAGATCTTTTACGTTTGTCTGTTTTTAGCAATCATTCCCTTTATTTTGCCTACTCAAATTTTTCTTTGCCATTTCTGAAAACGATGAGGATATACATTTTCTTGAGTTACGATTCCTTCATGTTACTCGACTAATTCAAAATTTGAAAAATCAATCTCACCAATAAATGTATCACCTTCAAACTCCCCATCAATCAATGTTCGCCAAATAATTCCTGTTTCTGGCAACAATTCTTGAAAAATCCGACTACCTCCTGATACATAGATATCTTCTGAGATATTTTTTGTGTATGTTAATAGTTCGTCAATCGAATGAAGAACTTCTGCATTTTTTTCTACCTTAAACTCCTTTTGTGTAGTCAAAACAATAATATGACGATAAGGTAAAGATAAATTCCCCATACCCTCATATGTCTTTCTCCCCATCACAAGTATTTTATCCATAGTATGTTCTCTAAAAAAACGCATATCATTTGGTAGTTTCCATGGAAGCAATCCATCTTTTCCTATTAATCCATTTTTATCTTGAGCCCACATTGCAATAAACATGACCTTCCTCCTCTCATCCCCATGGGGATATCATACACGCACAGAAAATACTAAACCAATACCAAATACCCAAAAAAAGACTGTAACATACCATGATGTCCAGTCTTCTCACAAGTCTTATTCATGAAAAAAATGAATTCAGAACTCGTTTTATTTTTTATTTAGTTTCACGGTGTAAAGTAACTTTACGTTCGCGTGGGCAATATTTTTGTTTTTCCAAACGATCAGGGTTGTTACGTTTGTTTTTGCTTGTTAAGTAGTTACGTTCTTTGCAAGAAGTACACTCTAAAGTAATGTTTACGCGCATATTTTTCCCTCCCATGTTTTACTAGAATACTCTAAGATGACTCTCAGACTTGACTATCTTACCATAATTTAAAAACTTTTACTAGCTTTATTATAAAATTTGTTAAGTAATATTACTTGACGAAATTTCAATTACTGATATTCAGTAAACAGAATCTTTTTCTTTTTTGGCAATTGAGCTTACACTTAAAATAGAAGAAAAATATATTCTATTTTAAGGAGGGCAATCTTATACCATGGAATATGAAAGACTATCCACCTGCTATGAAAAAATTAGAAGAACTAGTTCGAAAAAAAGCAATTGATATCGGTAATGCCTTACTTGCAGATGGCTATCCAGATGATAGAGCCATTCCTATTGCAATTAAACAAGCAGAAGAATGGTATGAAAACGCAGATAACTCAGTGAAAAAAATTTTTTCAAAAGAAAAAAATCCCACTAAGCAAGATACGCATGGCACAAATACACGAGCTAAAAAATTATTAAATGCTAGTGTTCTTGTAAAATTTGAGAAAAATGAGTGGGTGGTGCTTTCAGAAGGAGCAAAAAAGGCAAGTAATCGCTTTGATACAAAAGAGAAAGCGATTGAAAAAGGAAAAGAAATTGCTCAAAATAAAGGAACATCCTTGATTATTTATAAAAAGAATAGTGAAAAAGAATAGTGAAAAAGAAACAAAAAACTAAAAAACGTGTCTAGAGTGAAAAGTAAAGATCACATTTTTCTTATGCTCCTCCACTTAATACAAAGCTTGCGAGAAGCTGACTTTCCGTGAAAAGTCAAAAAAACTAAAAATACGAGAAATTATTTTGAGTTTTTTTGACTTATCTTTCAGGACAAACCATTTCTTTTCCAGTCATTTGTTCTTTATTTTTTATGAGCGATTTATTTTTACACCGTAATATAGTCAATTGTTTCTGGTTGAGGTACTTCTTCGTCAATAAAGAATACTTTGTACCATGTTAAGAAACTGAAAATTGTCCAAATCTTCCTTTGTTCTTCTCTACGACCTTCATGATGATCATTTAATAAACTATTGATTTTTTCTTGATCAAAGAATTCTTTTGTAAAATCTGCGTCAAATAATTTTTTTACTTGTTTATACCCATGATCTTCTTTTAACCAAGCTTTGATTGGTACAGGAAAACCTAATTTTACTCGATTTGACCATTCTTCTGGCAAATGCTTATTTGCTGCCTGACGGAAAATATCTTTTGTATTATTTTGGTTTAACAAATACTTACTCGGAATTTGTTGAGCCAATTTCATCACTTCAATATCTAATAAAGGCACACGTACTTCTAGGGAACTAGCCATTGATAATTTATCTGCTTTTAACAAAATATCTTTTGGCATCCATTGATGAAGATCCACGTACTGCATTTTATTTATTTCGTCTTCAATTCCTTCTGTTTTAGCGTAATGAACAGACATAATCTCATTGACAGACGGCGCTTGTTGATACTCTTTTGTCAAGATAGCTGCTGCTTCATCTTCGTCAAACACACGAGCATGTCCAATAAAATATTCTTTTGCTGGAGCTAAAGACTCATACAAATGGATTCTGCCATGAAAATTTCTCATTTTGCCAATTTTTCGGCCTAAGTTATAGCGTGTTCCTTTGGGCAGTTTCTTTAATCCTTGTGCAATGACTCGAATGAATTTTGAATTTGTATGGAAACCATAAGTTTGATATCCAGCAAACAATTCATCAGCTCCTTCACCAGACTGAACGACACGTACACTTTTTGAAGCTAAATTCGCTAAAAAGTAGAGTGGCACACAAGAAGGATTAGAATCAGGCTCATCCAAATGATATTGAATCAATGGAAAAGCTTTAAAGGACATGTCGCCATCAATTACAGCTGCTGTATTATCTAAATCCAACAACTCTGTTAACTTTCTCGCTTCAATCGCTTCATTATAAGTTTTATCGTCAAATCCGATTGAAAAAGAATGGTCTGGTTTTAACACAGAAGTCACATAACTTGAATCAACCCCACTTGATAAGAAAGAGCCAACTTCCACATCACTGATAGTGTGAGCAGCGATTGAAGCTTTTACTGTTTCATCAATCTTTTCGATCCATTCTTGTCGCGAATGATGCTGTTTTGCTTCAAAATCAGCATCCCAATATTGTTGAATATCCAAATGACCGTCTTTATAAGTAAAATAATGTCCTTCTGGTAAACGATGAACACCTTTGAAGAATGTTTCCCCATTCAATGGAGAATATTGAAACGTCATATAAGGTTTTAATGCTGCTTTATTCAACTC
The DNA here is from genome assembly GCA_015680865.1 of Enterococcus lacertideformus. Lineage (GTDB taxonomy): Bacteria > Bacillota > Bacilli > Lactobacillales > Enterococcaceae > Enterococcus_B > Enterococcus_B lacertideformus. The sequence continues at coordinate 402,208 of JADAKE010000016.1, forward strand.
TTTATGAAAATCTGGATGTGGTAAAAAACTCTTGATTTCTGAGCCAAACATGAATGTACCATTCATTTCGGTATAATAATAAGGCTTAATCCCGAAATGATCACGTGCACCGAACAGCTCATTTTTTTCATTGTCCCAGATAGCAAAAGCAAACATACCGCGCACCTTTTGTAACAAAGCAGTGCCCCATTCTTCATATCCATGTAGCAAGACTTCAGTATCCGCATGTGTTTGAAAAATATGCCCAGCCGCAATCAATTCTTCTCTAAGTGGCTGATAATTATAAATCTCTCCATTAAAAATGATGATTTTTGTTTGATCCTCATTATAAATAGGCTGCGTACCGCCTTCTAAATCGATGATACTTAATCTTCTAAATCCTAAGGCAACATGATGATCAATATACTCACCTGAACTATTAGGTCCTCGATGAACAATACGATCCATCATAGCATTTACTATTGCTTTTTTATTATCTTTGTCATTGACAAATCCTACAATTCCGCACATCTACTTTTTTCACATCCTAAATAATAATTACAGTTCCATTTATTTCACACATAGCATCTTATCATAGAGGCTACTAAAGGGCTAAATGATATCTCTCTTACATTTTCGTCACATAAAAATACAACAAAATTTTTCATGGCTTTCATAAAAAAGTGGTACTTACAACTAATTTACCATGTTTTCTCTTACGAAGCTATCTTAATTAATGAAGAGATAGAAAAATATTATTTATTATTTAATCATTAATATAATCTGGATTTCCCCTCATCACTTAACTATTGTACTTTCACTCTATTTTTGCTAGTTTGCAAAATTTTATAGTGATTTAACTATATTTAATAATTATAGATTTATGCGATAATTTTTACATTTATACGACATGAGATCATTTGACTAATTAAGCTATACTGTTAACAGGATTCAATAATAATCGACAATACTTTTTATTGGTGAATAATATGAGCTAAAGTATGTCTAGAAATAGGAATTGCTTAGAAAAATCCGTGATAAAGTTTTTTTCAAAATGATTAAATTAGAGCTTTTTCGCCAGATAGAAATCAATCACTTAAGTCTTTTCAGAATCCATTAGACAATTACATTAACTGATATACTCACAAAAGAAATAAGATAAGAATGAATTGATCTGTCGCCAAATAAGTATTGGAAGCAACCCATTTAAAAAAGTTCAACTTTTGAGATTCAGTTCATCGGAGAGGCTATTTTTATAAAAGTAGATAGATATTATTAATTTGTACATCGTTCACTAATCAATCGAACACAACGTAAAACAAGATTATGTTTACCCCACATTGGAATCTCACAACAAGATATCTTCTGAATATTCTTTCCTAAATACGAATAAAAATAGGATCAAAATACAAACTATATTTTTCCTTTTCATCCCTCCGAATAGAGTCATTAAGTAGTTAAACTTTTTTCTTAGCTACTAATACAAGTGAGGTCTATACATAATTATTTAGTAGCAAGAAATAAGCAGATATTTTTCTAAATTTGAGAGGAAATACAAAAGCTAGTTTTTTGATATTAATTGTTACCTACTTGGAGTTTCTCAAACTTTTAATAAATTTCGGCTTGTTTTTCAAAGGGGTGGCTTTTATTTCACCATCTATTCATTTTTATACATGCTAAAGAGCCTAAGACAACCTTTCCTCTTAGGCTCAAGTTTACTAACGTGAATGTTTATAGGATAAAAATTATAAATATTAACCAAGTCCAAAATACAATATTGTAAAGTACCCTACCGGTAAAGCATTCAACAATAATCCTATTATTGCAATTATTTTATTAAGCTGACTACCACTTTTTTTAATCAACCAAATAGAAATTATAGATCCTACTACTCCAATAATTAATAAAGGTGTAATATCAGAAAATAGCATTCTAAACCAATCCGTAAACATTCCTATAATTACTATAAACCCCATCAATACACTAATGATACTTATAAAATTAATTTTTTTATCCATAAGAATCCTCCTTATTTTCAATTAAATTATAATATACCCTGTAGGATTCGAATCTACGAACGGACGGTTACAAGCCATCTGTTCTAATCAACTGAGCTAAGGATACTTAAAAGATCTCGTAGGAAGATAAGCTGTTGAAAACGCACATATTAAAACAGATAAAGAATAGGTTCTTCCCACGATATCTATTTAAGAATACTAAATTTTTATCAAAATATATTTTTTTTATTTTTATTTTATTCAAAAAAAAATAAGTGGATTGAATCTATACATATAAGTTAGTTTAGAGTCCAATAGCCACCCTAAAAAATTAAAAAAAAACAAAAGTTACACATCTATTATTTTTGATTGTATTGCTTCTTTCCAAATCATAACTAGTAATCCTATGAAATTAGTTTTTGTTCCAAGCTAAGAAGTCCTAGACATTGAAGATAGAAGAAAAGAGAAATTTTACTTTGACTTTGGAGTGGTCTAACATCGATTTTAAAAATAAAACGCTCAATATTACTAAAGCTACGACATGAGAATATTCAAATGATTTCAAGTCTTGCAAATTATATGAAAGAATTAATGGTATAATATCAAAAAATGGTGCTAAAAGAAGTATTCTTTTTAAAAAAAAGAGAGCTATCCAACGTTTGTTGGATAGCTCTGAAGCGTTGATATAAGGAAGGTACGGGACTTGAACCCGTGCACCAGTATAAACCGGCTCGCCGGATTTCGAGTCCGGTGCATTACCACTCTGCCAACCTTCCGTACATATTATTTTTAAACTTTTTTAGTAAAAAGTCAAGTGCATTTACAAATAGAACGCAAAAATCAGCATGTTTTTTGCGGAAGAGCAAAAAAAAAAACACAAGAATCATTTGCCCCATCCTCCCAGAAGCCGCTATTGGAAAAGTAACTAGAGAAAGAGTGTTTGAATGAGCCTTGTGCTATTTAAGAATACGTCTAGCGTATTGTTTCAGGATTTTCTAAAGCAAGAATAGAGTCAGTCGTCTGCTTGATAAACGAAATAATCTGATCTTCTGTCGGGTGTATGATATTTGAAGACATTAACGATGCAATCCCCGTTACTGCTACCCATGTCCCAGTGTGTAAAGCATCAATATATTCATCTGATAACTGACTGTAGTGATGATCTTCTTTTACTATTTCACGGAAATAGTTGTAAGAAAAATCATGCATCTTTTGTCCATCGCCATGTTCGTCAATATATAACGCCATGTAGAGACTATGATGTTTTTTCGCAAAATAAATATAATTCAAACCAAGGTCGATAATCTTATCACCAGTACGCTCTACTGGAAAAACCGTTTCTTTCAGTTGTTCAAAAATAGAATCTAATAAAGTATTTTTTAAATCTTCCATGTTTTTGAATTCTAAATAAATAGGTTGAGTTGATATACCCATTTTTTTAGCAATATTTCTTGCAGTGAACCCTTTAAAACCTTCCTTGGCAACAACATCATAAGCAGCTTTTAGAATTTGATCTTTGGTATATACTTTTCTTCTCATTAAAACTCCCCCACTTCTTACTGCAATATATGTTGTTTTATTGTAACCGATAGACAAGGTTTTTGGCAAATAATTTACTCAAAACGTTATATTTTAATATTTTTTCTTATTTATTTTTAACAATTACATCTTATTATTTAAAATTTGAAAAAAAAACTGGTTCCCCTTACAAAATTTGATTTGTCCACAACTCATAGTTAAACAAAAGTTTTAGTTCACGTTATAGTTAAAGAAAACAATACATACTGTTTGTAATGATTAATTAAAACAACGTTATTTATATTTATCCTCAAAAAAGAAAGCTTTCACAAAAAAAGAGTATTTTTATCTTACTTTTACAGGCCTATTTTTCTCACTTATTGACTATTCTTTTGGAATTCATACTGAAAATTCCGGAATTTTTCTAACTTTCTCGCTTCTTTAGCAATTTTATGATTGATTATTTAGCCTAAGTATTTTTTAATCGCATATATGAATGTTGAATTTTTGACTTTATTATCGACTTGGCTTTTTTATCGTCACAATATTTATTTAAATAAGTCTATGCTTTCCTAATTGATCTTGCCACACTGTTTATTTCTTTCACTTGACTTCCGCTCCCTTTTTCTAATTTATCATAGTTTATTTGATCGTTTTTCTGTCTCATACTTTTTATGAAATAAAAATATTTAAAGACAAAATTACATTAAATACGTCTTGAGTTGGATGTTTTTTGTGGTATTGTTCATTTATACTATTGTTAACTTACAGAATTGTTTGATTTTTGTCATATAAAATAGTGGCGCAAACGGTTAATTATGAAGTACATTATCATTATTAGAAAACGTATCGGAGGAGTTGATAGACGATGAACATTGCCATGTCACGAAAATTGATTAATTTTATCTCAATTCTCGGATTGGGTGTATCGATAGCATTAACAGTTTACTTTATCAATTTAGGTGTATTTAAAGATTTGGATTCTTTAAGAGGCTTAGTTGGTGACTCAATTATTTTAGGTCCTATTATCTTTATTTTGATCCAGATCCTGCAAGTAGTCATCCCTATCATTCCTGGCGGTATAAGTACAGCAGCTGGTGTATTGATATTTGGTCCGTATGCTGGCTTTATTTATAACTATGTAGGTATTTGTATTGGCTCGATCATCATCTTTTTACTTGGACGCAGATATGGAAAACCGGTTATTTTAACCATGATTAGTGATAAAACTTATAATAAATATATTGGATGGATTGATAATCAAAATCGGTTCGATAAATTATTTGCATTAGCGATTTTTCTACCAATTGCGCCAGATGATGCTCTGTGTTTGATGGCTGGCTTAACGAATATCTCTGTCAAAAAATTTACTTGGATCATTCTTTTAGCAAAACCATTATCAATATTTTTGTATAGTATGGCTTTAATTTACGGCGGGCATTTCTTAAATGGTTTACTAGGATAATGAACAATAAGTGAACGTATTTCGCTAAGTTATCTGCGTAGTACGCTCACTTATTTTAGTTTTTACGTTATAATTATTTATGGTAGGTGATTACATGTTAATTTATTTAAAAAGAAGTTTAGGAAATGCTTGGGATTTTCTTAAAGGAACTCAAGCATATTTTCGTGATGTTTTAATTACACACGGATTCATTCTCTTTATCTGTTTACCTTTGTTAAATAGCATAACGAGGTTTATTTTACACCAAGGATCGATCAATTATCTATCTAGTGATAATATTTCAACGATTATTTCTCAGCATCCTGGCGTCTTATTCGCTTTAATTGCTGTTTTATTGATAAGTGTCTATTTTATCAAAAAACAAGAGCCGATATCTTTAAAGCAATTACTCCAAGCTACATTTCGTCAACTAAAAAAAGTACGGCCGCTAACTTTCCTTTTTTTCTTAGCCTATTTTTTGCTTATTTTACCAATTAGTGGATTGAGTTTTAACTCTTATTTATTATCTAAGATTAAAATTCCAGCATTTATCATGGATTTTATCTTTACAAATCGCTGGATTGTAGTAAGTGCTTTTCTTTTGTTTTATCTATTTTTGGCTTACATTGGAATTCGACTTATTTTTGCATTACCAGAAATGATTTTACGCGATAGACCTTTTAAACAGGCAGTAAAAGAAAGCTGTGCCCTAACAAAAGCACGTTTTTTTGCTATTCTTGGACAATTTATTGTTATTGGTGGCAGTATTTTATTGATCTCACTTGCTGGCTATATTTTGGTAATTGTTTCTCAGGTCATCGTTGAACAATTCTTTCCTGACTATGCCTTGATCAGTGCTGTTTTTGTAATGACGATCCTTCAAGGTATTCTTTTATTTAACATTGTTATGTCAACAATCGGAATCTTTTACATCATCATTGATTTCATGGATGACGAAGGATTTTTACCAGATATTCCTAACTGGTATCGGTTAGCACCTCTTAGTCACCGGTTCTCCGTACTGAAGAATACCAGTTTGATTTTATCAGCTGTCTTTTTTGGTGTAGGAGTTTGTTTGTATAATATGAATTACTTAACCTCAGCATCACATACCAAGCCTATTACGATTTCTCATCGTGGTGTTAGTGCAAATAATAGTGCGCAAAATACTTTGGCAGCTTTAGAACAAACGAGTAAAACTTACCATCCAGATTATGTAGAGATGGATGTACAAGAAACCAAGGATGGTCAATTTGTCGTCATGCATGATTTCAACTTGAAACAATTAACTGGTGTGAACAAGGCTCCGCAGGATCTCACCTTGAAAGAATTAGAAAAATTGAACGTCACAGAAAATGGTACATAAGAACCAGTTGTCTCATTTGACACCTACTTAAAAAAAGCTAGTGAATTAAAGCAAAAACTGCTGATTGAAATTAAAAATTCAAAAAAGGATTCAAAAGATATAATTAATCGCTTTGTCACAAAGTATGAAAAAACAATTTTGAGTAATCAACATATTTTACAAAGCTTAACTTATCAAACTGTCTCTGATTTGAAAAAAGCAAATCCTGAATTTTATGTAGGTTATATTCTTCCTTTTAATATCGTTGGTCCACCTGTTACACCAGCGGACTTTCTAACAATGGAGTATAGCACGATCAACCGCAATTTCATTAATTCTGCTCATCAAGATGGTAAAAAAGTTTATGTATGGACAGTAAATGATTCTGATGGTATCAATCGAATGATGTTTTATGGTGTTGATGGAATCATTACTGATCAAATGGGTATCTTGAATGAAGATATCCAAGTTATGCAAGCAATGAATAAAGAAATTATCTATTCTGACAAATTATTATATTTTGTTTTAGGAGTCGGATAGAAGGAAAAGAATAAACGGTGTTCAAGAAGTAACTCCTAGCAATAAGCTCTGATTTTCTAGAATATGAAAAGCTATTTTAGAAAATCACTTCTTATTTGCTCGGAGCTGACCACTTCTTTCATAACTTCTTTTTTTAAACGGTATTCCCAGCATTGCTTCTGCAGGTCATGCTGCTCACAACCTCTTATCCACGATATTCCAAAGCTAGCTCTGTGGTAGTAAAGAAACGACTTTTTCCCAATCATATTTACGTAACTGTAAAACCTTTCTTTGATTGATAGTTCATTTTTAAACTATATCCTTCTGCTTAGATTCCTAAACGGAAAATTTCTAGAATATTTATATATATATAAACTACCTTGAGATTTCCTAACTAGTCAACACGGTTTTACTACAAAATCCTCTTATTCCATTAATAAAAAAAAACTGTAGACGCCATCTTAATTTAGATATTGCCTACAGTTTAAATGGGCGAAACAACTTCACTCATTTTTTATTTTTCTCTCGCACTCTTTACAGCACGAACCACCGCTAACATCGCCGGAATAGCAGAAATAACCGCCAAAACAATCCCAAATCTCCCTGAGTTTTTACTTTTTTTCATATTTTTTCGCTCCCTTCTCTCTTTATTTAATTATAGTGAAGTTTACGATATTTCTCAAAAAAAGTGTTTATGAAACTAAAGCAGATTCTGCTACAGCATAAATTTCATTTAATTTAACCAATAAACGAAACTTACTATCATAGATGGCTAAACGATCTCTTTGATCATACTGTTCAATAAAAATAACAGCTGTGTTCATATATGTACGTTCAATGCAACCAACAACTTTATGATTTACTCCAATTGGCTGGCATATGTATGACTTACCAATTTCTAGTTTTAGCATCTCATCCTCTCCCTTCATTATTTTTCATTCCTTTAATTTATAATAACAAATTAATATAAATTTGAAAACGATTTATAGCATTTTTTTAATTTTTTATTAAAAAATCAAGATTCTTACGATATCCCCCCTTAACAAACATAACAATATTACCGATTTATTTGTAATTTTTAAGTGACATAATTGTTTGAATGTGTTAGCCTTTTGTTCGTGTCATTTCTTTTTTAACATCTATAATATTGAATAAGGAGGGATTTCAATGATTTTTATTCAAGTCACCGTGTTTATTTTTCTGACTATTGGCTTGCTTATTGGCTTAACAGAAAATTAATAGAAGCAAATCACTTTATATAGCAATTAATTGCTAAAAAAAAATGAAGGATGCTAAACTAACTTTAGGTAAGGAAATTTAACAGAAAATTCCCACCATTATTTACATTTATGAAAAATAGGTGAAACAAATGACGTTTACAAAAACAAATATTGAATACCGTGTTGCTTTTAATACCTCAACGAACCAATTCATGGCGATTGATGCAACAAACGAAGATAATGTGGCTTTTGGTATTACGATTGAACAAGCTGTCCGAGCATTAAATGAATCCAATTAAGGAGTGAATCATTTCTAATGATAGACATAAACTCGGAACCAAAAAATGAATAAAAGACGTTTGCGCAAGTGGTTTGGCAAACGTCTTTTATTATGCTCTTAATTTACATTTTACTTTCTTCCATGAGATTTTACCGAAACTAAAAAATGTCACTGCAATTGCTATTTGCATGATCCAAACACCCGCCCCTGTGTACACACTAAGAAAGTATTCTTTTTGTTAAAGAAAAAATAAATAACTTTTACTTGTCGCAATCGGCCTTAGACTTAACATTATCAATAGACTAGCTAGAATATTAAATCCACCAAGTAAAATTGAATACAGTAGATGTAATTTATTTGCAAAAACTATCAACAGACTATAAGAAATCCCTTTCGATAAAGTTTTCACATCATATCCCCCTAGCCAACGTCCGTCAGCTAAGTTCTGTGCATAGGGAAGAAGAAGTTGATCATCAAGCTGTCATATCAACACTGTAAGTTGCTTTATAATACAAATAAAGACGTATGATTGTAAGAAACATAGCAATACAAAAAATAAAATAGTGTTGGTTTTGTTGATCATACTTTATACTTTAATGCTAACCTGACTTTATCCATGAACCTATCCTTCCCTGGATTTATCGCTTCTTTCCCTAATAAGTAATTATTATGAAATTTGTACTTATACAATTCTTTCGTAAGTATATCAAATAATTGATTGACTGATTGAATCCTTAAAGGAAACTTATTGTCTCACTAGGTTTGTTTTTTTCATAATTAAACTATTCCATTAAAAGGTATATCCTCCGATACTTTTGATGTACCTTTTGTTTTAGCGATTATACGCTTTTACATCTACTAAAGAGACTGGGACAATCTCTTGTCTTAAATCGCTATGATACTAAAACTTCTCAGCTAATAGATACCATTCCAGATTTTTCAAACAACAAAATTGTTATGTTGACACTTGTAAAAAATATGATTAGTGGTGCGTAAATTTTTGGTAAACAAAGAAATTAGTCTTTTCTAACAATTATCTATTAACAAGCTTATATCCTTTAAGTACATAAGAAATTCTACGTTTCTTAACTCTAAATTTTATTTTATTGAAAAAAATTAGTCATTTCTATATTTAAAAGCGAAAAATAGAATGTTATATTTTTTTATCAAGGAATCTATTCCTTACAATAAAATAAATACGAAATATAGGAGGAAAAAATGGGGACGTTTTTAGTGTTGATCGGTTTTATTGGCTTTTGTTGGGGATTAAGTAGCGTATTAAAATCATTTACCAGGAAGAAAAAGAAAAAAGGAACACTTGAAACAAAAAAGGAAAAGCAAAGAAAAGAGAGTAAAACAAAAGAAGAAAAACAAGTGACAAAACGCAAAGCGAAGAAAAAAAAACAAAAACAAGAAGAAAAACGTAAAGCAAAAGCAGAAAAACAAAAGCAAGAAGCAGAAAAAAACAAGCGGAAATCAATCAAAAAGTTTCAGAAGCTACGACTGTCCTAGCACAAGCAGAAGCAACACCAACTAGAGAAAATTACAATGTTGCAGCTGCTTCAATTCAAGCAATACCAAATGGCAATCAAGATTTGTCTAATCGTTTAGCAGCCATTGATGCAATAATCAGAGCAAATGAAGCTGCTGAAACAGAAAGACAAGCAGCTGCTCAAGAACAAGCAAACCAAGCAGCCGAAATGGCGCAGGCTCAACAACAAAACAATGAACAAATTGTTTATATTGCACCAGATCACGGTACAAAATATCATTTCAATACAAACTGTTCGGGGCTAAATAATGCAAACTCAGTAGCCTCTATGACTTTACAAGAAGCTCAAACACAAGGTTATACTGAGTGTAAACGTGGCTAATAGCTAATAATATTTTAATCGAATAAATAAGGATTATGTATCTGTTTTTACGTGGGTGCTATAAAAAAGAAAATATAATACTTTTTACGACTATCGCTACCTCCCATTAAGTGGGAGGAAATCATTTAATTTTTGGAGGAACAAATGGATAAGAAAAAAATTATAGGTAAAGACGGAAAAACTTATGTAATGAAGAAGCAAAAACCATTTTATAAAAGAATATGGTTTTGGATAGTAGCTGTAATAATTGTCTTTGCAATTACTGATGGAAGTTTGGGGAGAAATGATGAAAAGGCATCAACAACTAATGCCGAAAAAAAAGTAGGTGCTAGTGCAAAAAATGAAACTACTGAGTCCACCGATACGCTAGATAAAGATTTCAAAGTTGGAGATATTGTTAGTTATAAAGGTTACGAAATAAAAGTCAACAATGTTCAATATAATGATGGAACTGAGTATAACAGACCAAAAGAAGGTCAACAATTCGTAATAGTGAATATTACTATTACAAATAACACCAGTGAAAAACAAACTTATAATCCATTTGACTATAAATTAAATGCTAACGGTAACGCGACAGATTTAATGTCATTCTTACCAGATGTGGATAACCTAAATAGCGGAGAGCTTGATCCTAAAGCATCCGTTACTGGAAACTTGATTGGTGAAGCAGATACATCTGGTAGCTTAAAACTTCAGTATAAAGCATCATATTGGAATGATAAAACAGTCGATATAAATCTGAAATAAAAGTTATGACGCCAGATATAGCAGGTGGTTTTATGTTTCACTCACTTTGTGAGTTCAACTAGGTCTAAAGACAATAATAAAAAGACCACTCAATGAGTGAACTTGATTGATTTTCTGCTTTCACATGATATAATAGACATAGAAAAAGGACGTGCTGCAAACACGTCCCATGTAGAACCGTTAAAAAGACGGTGGCATAGTTTTTATAGTTTTTAACCATCTAACCTAGCCAAAGTGTTTAGATGGTTATTTTTTTGGGTCGTTATGGTCAATTATCAGCAAAACTAACGTCGCAAAAGCGATCATCAGTTGAATTGCTTCAAAAGTTGACACTTGCCTACTCCCTTCTAGGGATAAAGCTATGAACCATAGGCATCACCCCTTTTTCAAGAGATTAGCCACCATCTTTTCACTTTTCTACAAAATATATTATAAAACAAGGTTTACTTGTTTGCTATCTTTGATTTACATAACCTTTTAAATAGTATTTATATTGTGAAAACAAACTCGAAAAAGACAGACTCGAAAAAATTTTTATTGATTTTTATAATGCCTCATTCGTACTTCCTATTACTAAACAAATAGATGATTTCATTTTTATATTTACTACTGGAAAAGCCAAAGGGAATATTATTCGTAGTCGTAGCACAAATGGAGCAAGCGATAGAATCGCTAGAAAAGCTGGTTTGCCTAAAATAAAGGTTCATGATGGTAGACATACTTATGCTGTGCGTTTGCGTCAAGCTGGCGTCCCTCTCGAAGACATAAAAGAATTATTAGGGCACAAAGATATTTCTACCACTCAAATTTATGCCCAAGTATCTACCGAAGTGATTGAACGTGCAACAAACAGATTCAATGATTACATCAATAATCAACGTCGAAAAGTTTCTGGACAAATTATCTCTTTACCAAAAAAGGATGGCTAAAATAAGCCATCCTTTCATTTCGGGTACCTAGATGGGTACCAGTTTTCATTTTAAAGCCAACATGTCTTGGGTACTAATTTGTTAACAACTACTTAGAAACCATTCTATTACAAGCGTTCGTTCAATTCTTTGGCAAGGTCTTCAAAACCTGGTTTGCCTAGGAGTGCGAACATGTTTTTCTTATATGCTTCTACGCCAGGTTGGTCAAATGGATTGATACCATTTAAGTAGCCTGAGATCCCTACAGCAATTTCAAAGAAATACATTGTGTAACCCAATGTATAAGCATCCATTTCTGGAATTTTAACTAATAAGTTTGGTACATCTCCATCAGTGTGCGCCAATAGTGTGCCTTCAAAAGCTTTTGTATTCACAAAATCTACTTCTTTGCCTTGTAGGTAACCTAATCCATCCAAATCTTCTGCTTGTTCGGGGATTGTAATTGATTTACGTGGTTTTTCAACCTTTACGATTGTTTCGAAAATATTGCGACGCCCTTCTTGGATGTATTGACCTAGTGAGTGTAAATCAGTGGAGAAGTTTGCACTTGAAGGATAGATTCCTTTTTGATCTTTTCCTTCTGATTCACCGAATAGCTGTTTCCACCATTCTGAGAAATACTGCATTCCTGGTTCATAATTGATCAACAACTCAGTTACTTTCCCTTTACGATAAAGGATGTTACGCATAGCTGCATATTGATATGCTTCATTATCTTCTAGTTTATCGCTTGCATATGCTTTACTTGCATCAGCTGCACCTTGCATCAATACATCAATATCTGCCCCACTAACAGCAATTGGTAAAAGCCCTACTGCCGTCAACACAGAAAAACGGCCACCGATATCATCAGGGATAACGAATGTTTCCCATCCTTCTGCATCAGCTTCTACTTTAACTGCACCTTTTGCTTTATCCGTTGTTGCATAGATTCGTTTATTCGCTTCTTCTTGTCCATATTTTTTAACAAGTAATTCTTTAAACACACGGAATGCAATCGCTGGTTCAGTTGTTGTACCAGATTTTGAAATAACATTTACTGAAAAATCTCGATCACCGATCACTTCAATCAAATCAGCAATATAAGTAGAGCTGATAGAGTTTCCTGCAAAGAAAATTTGAGGAGCTTTCCGTTTGTCACCATCTAATAAGTTATAGAAAGTATGATTCAAAAAATCAATTGCTGCACGAGCACCTAAATAAGAACCACCAATTCCGATAACAATTAAAACTTCAGAATCAGATTGAATTTTTTTGGCTGCTTCTTTGATACGTGCAAATTCTTCTTTATCATAATTTGTCGGTAAGTCAATCCAACCACGGAAATCACTTCCTGCGCCTGTTCCCTCACGTAATACTTTTTCTGCCAAGGATACATGGCTTTGCATGTACTCTAACTCATGTTCATTTACAAATGGTGCAACTTTTGAATAATCAAAATGAATATGTGCCATTTTTTATTCCTCCTTAAAAAATTCAATATACAGGTTATACTTTACGTTTTTTTTTACAATTTTTCAAGCAAATAAATGAATTGAAGCTAATGTTTACAAGAAAATTTCAACCATCAGACTAGACCTTGCGCGTACATTACTTTTGCAACTTTTTCAAACCCAGCCACATTGGCACCTAGTAAAAGATTTTTTTCATTTCCATATTCAGCAGCTGTTTGACGACAAGTTTGATAGATTGATTGCATGATGTCATCTAATTGCTGATAAACTTGTTCAGTTTCCCATGACAAACGTTGCGAGTTTTGACTCATTTCTAATGCAGAAACAGCGACACCACCTGCATTTGCTGCTTTCCCGGGGCAATACCATACATTTGCTTCTTCAAAAATAGAAACAGCTTCAATCGTACATGGCATATTTGCTCCTTCTGCCACGATTTTCACGCCGTTTTCAACCAAAATTTTGGCTTCTTCTTCCTTGATTTCATTTTGAGTAGCACATGGTAAAGCAATATCTGCTTTTTCCTGCAAAGTCCAAACAGATTCATTTGCATGATAAACAGCAGAATTACGTTGATTTGCATACTCTGTCAGACGCTGACGTTTTTTTCTTTAATCTCTTTCAATAAAGGTAAATCAATTCCTTCTGAGTCATAGATATACCCACTAGAATCTGAACAAGTCACGACTTTTCCACCTAATTCATGTACTTTTTCAATAGCGTAGATCGCTACATTCCCACTACCTGAGACGAAGACTGTTTTTCCTTCAAAGGTATCTTTTTCTTCCTTTAAAAGATGTTTAACATAATAGACTAGACCATAACCAGTTGCCTCTGTACGGATCTTGCTTCCCCAAAAATCTATTGGCTTACCAGTAAGAACCCCAGCATCATATTGTTTCAACCGTTTATATTCACCAAACAAGTACCCAATTTCTCTAGCACCTACACCGATATCTCCAGCAGGCACATCAATAGATGGTCCAATATGTTTAGCCAGTTCTAACATGAAACTTTGACAAAAACGCATAATCTCGCCATCTGATTTTTCTTTAGGATCGAAATCACTGCCACCTTTTCCGCCCCCAATTGGCAATCCAGTTAGACTATTTTTGAAAATCTGTTCAAAGGCAAGGAATTTAAGAATACTTAAATTTACACTTGGATGAAATCTTAATCCTCCCTTATATGGCCCGATCGCTGAATTATATTGAATACGATAGCCACGATTCACTTGCCAGTTCCCTTCATCGTCTTGCCAAGGTACTCGAAATTGAATGATTCTTTCAGGTTCAGTTAATAATCCTAAAATATTTCGTTTGACATATTCAGGATGCTTTTCTAAAAATTGTGTAGCTGAAGGCATAAATTCATCAATCGCTTGTAAAAATTCAACCTGTCCTGCATCTTTTTGATGAATTTTTTCTTGAATCAGTTGGACGTATTCTATTGCTTTTGTCATTGTTTCACGCTCCTTTTATAATCTTCTTACTTTTAGCCTATTTTTGCTAGATGCTCAAAACATTTCCTGTTTTATTTTTATAAATGTGCTACACTTTCTCTGAGGTGAGAAAATGAAAATAACCTATGATGTGATAGTTGTCGGTGCTGGAACTAGTGGTATGATGGCTGCTATCAGTGCTGCTGAATATGGCGCAAAAGTCCTTTTAATTGAAAAAAACAAAAAAGCTGGGAAAAAACTATTGATGACAGGCGGCGGAAGATGCAATGTCACCAATAATCGGTCAGTGGAAGACTTGATTGCACATATCCCTGGAAATGGCAAATTCTTGTATAGTACATTTTCACAATGGAATAATTTTGATATTATGGAATTTTTTGAATCACAAGGGGTTCATTTAAAAGAAGAAGACCATGGTCGTATGTTCCCTGTCACAAATAAATCGAAAACAATTATTGAGGCGTTGATCCAGCGCTTAAAAGAATTGAATGTTAATCTCTTATTTGGTACCCGTGTTGAAAAATTGGTACATCAGGATGGAAACATCTACGGTGTGCGAACTGAAACAGAAGAGTTTCAATCAAATTGTGTCATCTTAACTACTGGTGGTCGGACTTATCCATCAACTGGCGCTACAGGTGATGGATACAAGATTGTCAAAAAAGTTGGTCATACGATCACTCCCCTTTATGCTACAGAGTCGCCATTGATTTCTGAAGAAACATTTATTGAGAATAAATCCCTGCAAGGATTATCTTTACAAAATATTTCTCTAAGCGTTCAAAACAAAAACGGGAAAGTCATCACAGAACACGTGATGGATTTACTTTTTACTCATTTTGGAATTTCTGGACCTGCAGCATTAAGATGTTACAGTTTTATTAATCAAGAATTGAAAGAGAATAAAAAACCAGTCACTGTTGTGCTAGATTGTTTTCCAACTAAAAAAACGCAACAGTTGATTGATATACTGACAGAAAAAAGTAAACATTCGAAAAAAGCAATAGCAAATGCATGGCATGGCTTTTTGCCAGAGCGTCTCCTTATCTTTTTCCTCGAAAAAAATAAAATAATAGAAAAAAAAAGGGAGCCAAATAACCGAAAAAGAAATCGAAGCATTTGCTCAGCTTTGTAAATCTTTTCCTTTCACGATATCAAAAACGTTTCCAATTGAAAAATCCTTTGTCACAGGAGGTGGCGTTTCTCTAAAGGAAGTCAATCCCAAAACGCTAGAAAGTAAGTTGGTGCACGGATTATTTTTTGCTGGCGAACTTTTGGATATTAATGGATATACTGGTGGCTTTAATATAACTGCAGCATTTGCAACCGGTCATGTAGCTGGTATGAACGCTGCTTTTCTTAATTAAAAATAGCCAATTGGGAAAGTTCAAAACAACTATAGCACTATTCAAAAACTTCCCTATCCTTAAACCTGACTGTTCTTAAAAAATTGCTTAAAAAGTGGTTACCCCAATAAACCAAATAATTCAGTACATTCTAAAACTTCTGGTTTACTCGATTCATTATTCATTCTCTATCTTCCCATTGGTAGAATTTGATCATAATAATAAATCTGATTTATTATACAATATATGTAAATGTAAGAAACTGTGATAAACATACTTACTGCTTAAAAGGAGATGGATTCATTATACAGCATAAGATCAGCAAAAGTCCCTTTTGTTAAAAAACAGATAGCCTGTGGTGCTAGTTCCATTTGAAGTCCACGTTTTCCTGCTGAAATAATGATTGTATCTTGTGATTTAGCTGTTTGTTCCAAATAAGTTGGGAATAATTTCTTCATACCAATGGGTGAACATCCACCACGAATGTAGCCGGTCGTTGCCTCTAAATCTTTTAAATGAAGCATTTCTACTTTTTTGTTACCAGACACTTTCGCTAATTTTTTTAAATCCAATTCGCTATTTCCTGGAATTACTGCAACGATCGTCCCTGTTTTATTTCCCACAGCCACAAGTGTTTTGTAAATACGATGCTCATTTTCTGAAAGTTGTTCAGCCACAGAAGTAGCGCTCAAATGATCTTCATCCCATGTGTATTCATGCTCTGTATAGGCTATTTTTTTTGTTCAACTAATCGAATCGCATTTGTTTTCATTGATTTCTTTTTTGCCACATTCTCACCTTCAAATTTGATTACTTCCATTTAATAACTTGATGATTGACCTTAATTCCTTGACAGTTATTTGTCCAGGTGCGGATATTTTTTCTGTTGTCAAGGCACCAAAAGTCATGACAGAACCAGTTAGATTCCCTGACAACCGAGAAATCATCCCTAATACCCCCATTGACATAGTAGTGACCAATGGGATAGATACAAAAGCCCCTGCTCGTCTTGTCAGTTCCATCAAACGTAAGACATCACGTTCATTGTTAGGCATGACAGCAAGTTTACCGATATCGGCGCCGAAATACTCCATCATATTCAATTGATATAATAACACTGGATCAGCAGGAGTTTCTTTAAAGTTATAACTGCTGATGATCATTGGAATAGCCAACTGCTTAATTTCTGCTAACAATTCTTTCTCAAGACTTTCAATTTGGAATAGTTCTAGATCAACCATGTCGACTAAACCAGAACGAATCATTTGTTGGTATAACTTGTGATAAGCATGTATGGTAATTTCTCGATTCCCGCCTTCTGCCATCGTTCTAAAAGTAAAGAGAATAGGTAGTCCGTCCAACATTTCATGAAGGAGTACCAAGGTCTCCATAACTATTTCCTGTTGAAAAACATCTTCATAGTAGTCAATACGCCATTCGACTAAATCAGCTCCCACTTCTTTCGCAAGAATCGCTTCTCGCAAAAGTTCTTCCCTAGTTTCTCCAATCATTGGAGTACAAATCTTAGACTGCCCTGTTCCTAGGCTAACTCCTTTCACATGGATTATCCGTTGTCCCCCTTATTTTTTATTTGATAGATAAATACTTTTAAGTAATTCCCTTCTGGAAAGGCGTCAATAGTTTGAAAATCTTGTGGTAATCGATAAAGTGCCATTTCTTCAAATTCAACTTTTGCAGCAACAAATTCGTTTTCAATCATTTGTTTGAACTGTTCTATCGTGATATTTGCGGCATTCGTTGAAGCAATCAGCGTTCCTTCATTCGATAAAATAGCCAAACTATCTTTGATCAATTCCCCATAATCCTTTGTAACACGGAATACCTTCTTTTTATTTCGAGCAAAACTAGGTGGATCAAGAATGATGAGCTCATAAGTGAGTTGTTTTCTTTTGGCATATTTAAAATACTCGAATACGTCCATGACAATAATCTTTTGAGCATTTAGTTCTAATCCATTAACCTTAAACTGTTCTTGTGTTTTTTTCAAACTACGTTTCGCCAAATCCACGCTTGTTGTTTCGATCGCGCCTCCCATCGCTGCAGCAACAGAAAAAGCGCCTGTATAACTAAACATATTTAAGACTGTTTTCCCTAGACCCAATCCATCAATCAATGCACCTCTGACTTCTTTTTGATCCAAAAAAATACCTGTCATTAGTCCTTCATTTAAAATAAGTAGCATAAGAAATCCCATTTTCTTTTACAAGCAACGGTTCAGGAGCCGTATTTCCATAAACATACTGGCTTTCTGAAAATTCACTTGTTTCGAAACGAATCTTCTCATAAACACCTTCCATTTCTGGATAAACCTGCTGAAAGGCGGCAAAAAGTAAATGACGATACGTATAAAGTGTTTTATTGTACCAAGAAAATACGGCAAAATGTGCATAATAATCAATACTTAGACCACCTATACCATCTCCTTCTCCATTAAATAAACGAAAAGCTGTCGTCTGTTCATCCATGAAAAAAGAATGGCGTTTTGCTTTGGCTTCGAAGAACTTATCTTCAAAAAAAGCTTGGTTCAAGGGCTCATTTTGTTGACTGAGTACCCAGCCAATCCCTTTATTTTGTTTACCTAGATAACCTTTAGCCACAAAATTTTCTTGCTGGTCGATTAATTCGACCCATTGCGTTGTTTCTTTCTGTGGATGGACTAAATCTTCTTTTTGAATCAATGGATAACCATTCTTTATTCGATTTCCCGCTTTTTTCTTAATTTGTACTTTCATTGACTCACCTACTTTAACTTTTTCATTCATCAGTATACCAAAAATTAAGCGGACTGTCTTAGTGCTAGCGTTCACAAAATGTAAAGAAATCATTAATCAATGTTGGAAGCGCTCAGTTTAGATTGACACTGTTTTACTGTACTAGTAAAATGAAAAGGAATATGTAGAAGAATCACAACTTCATAACACTCTATAGTTAGAAAAATAAGAGTGCGGAAAGGAAGATTACATTGAAACGAATAAAAATACCCGCATTTTTGAACAAGAGGTTCGGATTTTTTTCTTTATTAGTTATTTTACTTTGGCTGAAAACAATTTTTGCCTATTTATTTGATTTTAACTTAGGCATCGAAAGTGGGATACAGTATTTTATCTTATTCATTAACCCTATCGCTACAACATTATTATTGATGGGGGTTGCATTATACGTAAGACGAACCAAAGCTTCCTACATCACAATGATGGTCATCTATTTTCTTTTAATCTTGTTACTCTTTTCCAATGTGACCTACTATCGTGAATTTACTGATTTTATCACGATCAACACGATTCTAGGTGCAGGAAAAGTGGCAAGCGGACTTGGAGAAAGTGCCATTCGTTTGTTTAGGCCTTATGACCTTATTTATTGGATTGATTTTATTATCCTAACTGTTCTTTTGATTACCAAAAAAATAAAGATGGATCCTCAGCCGATCCGTGCACGCATGGCTTTTGCGATTTCTACTTTAGCTGTCATGATTTTTTCTGGAAACTTATTCTTAGCTGAAGCAGACCGTCCAGAATTATTGACTCGTACTTTTTCAAGAGATTACTTGGTGAAGTATCTAGGATTGAATGCTTTTACTGTTTATGACGGGATCAAAACTTATCAGACAAACCAAGTGAGAGCTGAAGCAAACCCAAATGATATGAAAGAAGTCGAAAGCTACATCAATGAGCATTATGCTGAACCAAACGATAAAACTTTCGGTATTGCTAAAGGCAAAAATGTGATCTATATCCATTTAGAAAGTTTTCAACAATTTTTAATTGATTACAAGCTAAAAGACGAGAATGGTGTCGAGCATGAAGTCACTCCTTTCTTAAATAGCTTATATCATAGCAATAGCACCTTTAGTTTTGATAATTTCTTCTATCAAGTAAAAGCAGGAAAAACAAGTGATGCCGAAACTTTATTTGAAAATTCACTCTTTGGATTGAATCAAGGTTCACTATTTACCCAGTTAGGGGGCAAAAATACGTTCCAAGCAGCTCCTGATATTTTAAGTCAGACGCAAGGCTACACTAGTGCTGCTTTCCATGGAAATGCAGGGACTTTCTGGAATCGCAATGAAACATATAAAAAATTAGGTTACAACTATTTCTTCGACGCTTCTTATTATGATGTCAATGATGAAAATTCGTTCCAGTATGGATTGCATGATAAACCATTCTTCCAACAATCTGTACAATATTTGGAACACTTACAACAACCATTCTACTCAAAATTTATTGCGGTATCTAATCATTATCCTTATTCTAAATTTACCAATGAAGAAGCTGGCTTCCCGCTGGCTTCAACAAATGATGAAACAATCAATGGGTATTTTGCGACAGCGAATTATCTTGATACAGCGGTAGAAGAATTTTTCAATTATTTAAAATCTAGTGTACTGTACGACAATTCGGTCATTGTTCTTTATGGAGATCACTACGGAATTTCAAACTCTAGGAATAAATCGTTAGCTGAACTAGTCGGAAAATCAAGTGATACCTGGTCAAATTATGACAATGCTCAAATGCAACGTGTACCTTACATGATCCATCTTCCTGGACAAACAAACGGTGGAATCAATCACACTTACGGTGGTCAAGTGGATGCTTTACCTACCCTACTTCATCTCTTAGGAGTAGATACGAAAAACTACATCCAGTTAGGACAGGATCTGTTTTCTAAACAACACGATCAAATCGTATCTTTCCGTTATGGTGACTTTGTTACTCCTAAATATACGTATTATGGTGGGACCATCTATGACAATCAAACAGGAGAAGCAATTGCTGAGCCAACTCAAGAAGTGCAAAAGGAAATTGATTCATTGAAAGAGAAAGTCAATAAACAGCTAGCTGTATCGGATCAAATCAATAATGGCGACTTATTGCGCTTTTCTACAGATACTGGATTAAAACCAATTGATACAAGCGATTTTGATTATAAAAATGGCTTAAAACAATTGATTGAAAAGGAAAAAGAATTAGGCGATAAATCAACTAGTGTCTTTAGTCTAAATGATAATCAATCAACAAAAGATCTATATGAAACAAAAACATATCAACAATTACATGGCACGCAGACAACTGATTCTAGTCTTCCTTCTGATTCAAATCAATAAGTCAGTCACTCGCTTTTTATACAGATATTAAACTTTGAACGAAGCTGGTATTTTGCAGAAATCATTCCTTTGGTTTTTGTGAAATACCAGCTTTTTGCTGTTTTTCTATTATTTACGGTGCTCTAGAAATAGTTCTAGAACCAGTATTATTTCATTCATAGCAATGATTTCCTTTTTTTACTATATGATTTTCATACTTTATTCATATTCGTTTTTTATAATTTACAATTAAGAGGTGAAAAAGATGAGAATGCTTCGTTATTCAATCGCACGTTTACTCTATTACAAAAAACAAACAATCTTTTACAGCCTATTCTCAAGTATAATGGCTTTTTTGTTGATGCTCGGATATAACTTATATCGCTTGCAATCAACTTTGCATGTTCAGGTCGAAGCACGACTGAATTTTTTAGAAACATCGACAATAAAAGAGCACTTTCCTCCTTTCCTGTCTATCAAACAATTTTATGTAAATGTCATTTTACTTTTACTTGGCTTATTTTCCATTACTTTTATTTTTTTCTTCCAACGTTCGTTGCATCAAGACCGTCGGGAACTGATTAATTGGCGTTTAGCTGGTTTATCAAAAGAAAAAATTTTTCTTTTGATTGCTTGGCAGGTCATCTTACCTTTATTGATCTGTTGTACGATTCTATTTATATGGATCATACTATTTCAAAATTTTTATCAAGACTTGCTACAACATGTTAATTTTTGGTGTTTAAAGTTATTTGAATTACCTGATACCCACTTGCTTACAACAACCACTAGTCAGTTATCTATTCCAATGGACCAACAAACCTTTTTTAAAATTGATTTTATAAATGAAGCTTTCTTTCCAGATATCATCAAAACTTTTCTCCAAACTATTGGTATATTAGTTTTGATTAGTATCATACTTAGCATCTTACAATTTTCCTTCTTCTATCAACGTTTAAAAAAAGGAACGGTGATCCCTTATGAACACATGTAATCATCCGATCATTTTTGGCAAATTATCTGTTATTCTTTGTCAAAAAGACAAGCAAGAAAATCTATTGAAAGATTTGAAAGGACATGCTTTCTTAACTCCACAGAAGGATTTCATTCTTATTCAAAAGAATTGGCCCTTATTTCCTTATTTAAAAGTCAAAGACCAAGTCTTACTTAACTTATCTGAGAACAAAAAAGAACGTTTAGCTTATCAAGAAAAGTTAAAGATAGATTCCTTGCTTCTTAATAAAGAATCCGATCAACTTTCCCTTTTTGAAAAAATAAAACTTCAATTGTTACACGCTTTACTAGCAAAAAAAGAGAAAATTATTATTGAGGATTTACTGGATCGTCTTAGTGTAAGTGATACACAAGAACTCCTTGATTTATTAAATTACGTAGCAAAAAGTAAAAAAATAGCTATCTTGCTACTGACTCAT
The DNA here is from genome assembly GCA_015680865.1 of Enterococcus lacertideformus. Taxonomy (GTDB): domain Bacteria; phylum Bacillota; class Bacilli; order Lactobacillales; family Enterococcaceae; genus Enterococcus_B; species Enterococcus_B lacertideformus. The sequence goes on from JADAKE010000016.1 coordinate 424,862, forward strand.
GACGAAACTATTGCCCATAGTCCATATATTACCCATTTACATGATGAACGTTGAAAAATTTGGAAAGTAAAATTAAATTTACGAATAGATTTAAATCTGAATCAACGGTATTCAAAGAGCTGTCCTTAATTCTTAAGGACAGCTCTTTTCACAACCTCTTATCCATGGTGTTCTCAGCATTGCTTCTGCGGACTTAAGCCTAAACTTTCAAAAATATGAAAAGCTATTTTCTTGTGTTTGTGCTCAATTCCTGAAGTAGACCATGCTGCCCACAATCTCTTGGTTCATGCTTTATTTCAGTCTATTTAATTTCTACATCTGGTAATTTAACGGTGAAAGTGGTTCCTTTACCCAATTCACTATCTACTTCCAATTTTCCTTTATGAAGTCGAACTAATTGCTGAACGATTGGTAATCCTAGACCAGATTCACCGTATTTCGTATTTTTTCTAGACGGATCAACTTTATAATATCGATCCCAAATACTTTTCATCTGTTGTTCTGTCATTCCTATGCCTGTATCTTTTATCTTAATAATAGTTTCTAAATAGCCTTTTTCTAAAGTAATCGTAATTATGCCATTTTCAGTAAATTGGATGGCATTTTGTATGATATTTACCATTATTTGCACAAAACGATCGTAATCAGCGTAAACTTCAATATTATTTTCGGCCTCTAAAACTAAAACGTTACCTGCCGCCTCAGCTTTTGCTTCTAATTGTCCGACGATATTTCTTAAGGTTTCTGTTCCATTGAACTTCTTAATAACCATAGTTATCTGATTAGTTCTGATTTTTTCATAGTCTAAATTTTCATTGACTAATCGGATCAAACGTTCCGTTTCATTTTTCATCAATTTGATTGCATTTTCTCGCTGATCTTCAGGAATAGCATTATACTCTAAGCCCTCAAGTAAACCATTGATTGTCGTTAACGGCGTACGCATTTCATGAGAAGCATCTGCCATAAACTGTCTTCTACGATTTTCTTGTTCTTCAATTTCTGCTTGTGATTCTTTTAGTGAATTCGTCATTTTATTGAAATCATCTGCTAATTCATCAAACTCATCTCTGTCATGGACTGGAAGTTGGACATCAAAATTACCGTTAGTTACTTCTTTCGTTGCACTTCGCAAACGGTTGATCCGTTTCACTTGGAAAGCAGCGAAAGCATAACTAGCTAGAATAGCTACAATACTTGAAAAGATAAACCCTTTGAACAGATTTAACGTCACAGATCGCACACTATTATCAATATTCTTAGCTGGCTGGCTAATAACTAGTCCCCCATAAAATTCATGATTTAGATTAAATGGGACTAGCGCATAAGAAGTAGCCTTATTTTGCCCTTGAACATTCTTATTCGAGGTAAACTTGACTTGTCTTCCATTTCGTAAACTTTCCCATTGTTCTGCTTTGATAGTAAAATTCAATGCCGTGTTCGCTGTGGGGTAAATAACTCGTTCATTTTTATCTATGAAAATAAAGTTGACATTTTGTTCTGACAAAACTTGCTCTGTGAGTAATAATGCATTTTGAAAAGCTTCATCCTGACTCAATTGAGGGATCCTATCTGTATAGGTTTGTGTCGTCGTTTCAACAGATTCTGCATAACCAAAAAGTTGCTGATAATTATTCTCCTCGATTGTTTGCTTAGTTAATTGTGTAAATGATACTCCTACAATCAAAACGATTATTGCAATCATTCCACAAAAAGCCAATAATTGTTGATACAGATAACGCATTAGGCAACACCAGAATCATCAAATTTATAACCCACGCCCCAAACAGTTTGAATCACTTGTGGCCCAACCTTTTCAATTTTTTGTCTTAATTTTTTTATATGGGCGTCTACTGTACGTTCATCCCCAAAATATTGATAATCCCAAACTAATTCCAGTAGTTGTTCTCTAGAAAAAACTTGACGTGGTTTTTTTGCTAAGGTAAATAATAAATCAAATTCTTTAGGCGTTAGTCCTTCGATTGAAATTTTGTTTAAGTAAGCTTCACGTGTTTTTGTATTCATTTTAAAATGTTCTGTTTGAATATCAAATTGTTCATCTGAACTCGTTACTTCTTCTTTTGTTTCCCCCAACTCACTTCGACGATGCAAAGCCTTCATTCGAGCAATTAATGTTAACGGACTAAATGGTTTAGTAACGTAATCATCTGCCCCCATTTCCAAGCCGATCACTTGATCACTTTCTGAATCGCGAGCTGTTAACATAATGATTGGAACTGTGCTGGACACTTTCCTGATTTCTCTACCTACCAGCATGCCATCCATTGTTGGTAAATTCAAATCTAATGTAACCATATCCCAATATTGCGGTTTTTCTAAAAATGCATCTAGTCCTTCTTTTCCATCATACTTAAACGTAGCTTCCCAGCCTTCATTCAAAAAAAACATCTGCATCATTTCAGATACGGATTGATTGTCTTCAATCATTAAGATATTCATTTTTTATCTCCTCTCATTTCATCATCGAATTTTTGTAATTTTTTTTCTGTTAATATAAAAATCGGCATAATCGGAAAAACTAAAACCAACATTTCAATTATAAAATAATTAGTAAACTCAGTTAATTTTAGTAAATAACCGATAAAAGTCATGAGTAAGCCGAAAATCAAAAAGTATTTTCCGCTTGTTTTTTGTGCATAACGCCAGTGTGTATCAGATTGTGCTGCTCGCGGAGAATGGTAACCATAAAAAGGTAAGTTCCCTTTAGAAGGGAAGAATATAAATAAGGTACCAATTACAGCCAAGAATATTCCGATCAACAAAAAAATCATATAGACCCTCCTAGTTCTCTCCTATATAGTATACTCTAAAAATCTGCTTGAACCAATATATTCAGGAATTCTTCACGAAAGGTTTGTCTTTTGTTCATTCTTTGATAAGATAAGAGTAAGCCAATAAAAAAAGGAGTTTTTTTGTGTCAAACTATCGTGCGATTACTTTTTTTGATCTTGACGGAACTTTACTAGATGCTCAATCAAAAATTACACCAGAAGTTGCTGAGGCAATGAATTCTTTGAAAAAAATGATGTTCTTCCTGTTATTGCAACTGGACGAACAGAAGCTGAAATCAAACATATTATGGCAGATGCTGGTATTACTTCAGCCGTCACAATGAATGGTTCCTATATCAGTGTTGAGGGTAAAGAAATCCACTCAGAAAGAATCCCTACAGAAGAATGTCAAAAAATGCTTGACCATGTCAATCGGCAAGGCCATCAACTTTCATTTTACAATCATCAACATATTTGGTGTACTGCTCATACACAGGAAATGATCAACGCCTATGACTACATCCATTCAGATGTACCAGAAGTTAATCCGCAAGCTTTTCTAGATCATCCAATCAATATGTTACTCATTTTATCGGAGTCAGGCGATGAGTATTACCATGAACGATTTCCAGATTTAACCTTTTATCGAAATGGTCCCTATTCAATTGATACAGTTAAGAAAGGCATTTCTAAAGGTACCGGAGTCAAACGTTTAAAACAAGTATTAAATATCGCAGATGTGCCAACGTTTGGATTCGGTGATGGACCTAATGATTTTGCATTATTAGAAGCTTGTGAGAACAAAATCGCCATGGGTAATGCGTATGATGATCTTAAGGAGCTTTCTACTTTTATTACTAAGAAGAATACAGAAGGTGGCATCGTTCACGCCTTGGAATATTTTGATTTAATATGATTACTTAAAAGTAAGGGCAAAAATCGTTCAAGAGTTGACCTTTTTTGCCCTTCTTTTTTGACAAAGAAGAAAATGAAAACTCCTCCTATTTATCTTTTTATTTTCAATTTGTTCTTCTAATCATTTATTATTGAAACCATCCATTTTTATGTTATAATGTAGTTTGTGTAAGAACATACGTGACCCTTATTTATCACGGGGACGTTACGGATTCGACAGGCACAGTTCGAGCTTGAATTGCGTTTCGTAGGTTACGTCTACGTTAAAACGTTACAGTTAAATATAACTGCTAAAAACGAAAACAACTCTTACGCTTTAGCTGCCTAAAAACAGTTAGCGTAGATCCTCTCGGCATCGCCCATGTGCTCGAGTAAGGGTCTCAAATCTAGTGGGATACGTATCATCTTTCCGTCTGTAAGTTGATAAAGATATCATCAGACTAGCGATACAGACTGCCTGTCACTCGGTAAGCTGTAAAGCGAAACCTTAAATGAGATGACTATGAACGTAGATTTTTAAGTGGCGATGTGTTTGGACGCGGGTTCGACTCCCGCCGTCTCCATTATTGTATGGTTGAGACAAACAAATACTTCCTGAAAAGTAGAGAAATGCAAAAGTTTTTGCATTCGCAAAATACAATTTTCAATAGCAGTAATAATCAATAAATCCCGTTCCTCTCATTTTTGAGAGGTTTTTTTAAATTAATACATAAAAACCATTGATTTAATACGCATAGCGTATTAAAATATATACATAAGGAGGTGAAAAAATGCTAGATGATATAGAAAAAGCCGTCAATATTGTTTTTCTCTTTCTAAGTAGTGTGTGGCTACTCAAGAAAATCAATAAAGACGACTAACTAATTGAGGGGCTAAGCCCCTCTCTCTAATATTATTTTAGCATGAAAATTATGAAAAAGAAATACATCTATATTTTAGCGCTGGTGCTTGTAGTTTTTAACCTTGTATTTACAATAGCAAATTGGCACGCCCCTTTGTTTTCTAGCGTTGTAAATGTAATGATGATTGCACTCTTAGCTCATGATATTACTAAGAAATAGAAATAAGGTGATGACGTGAATTGGTTTGATCAGTATAAGAAAGATTTTGGATTTGAAAGTAACTACCAAATTAGTAAAAAAATAGGTATTACCGCAAGCAGTCTAACTCGTTTGAACAACTCAAGGGATTGGAAAAATGTCAAAATTGGTACGCTGATTTTATTAGCGGGAGCAATAGATAAAAATTTGGATGAATTGGTTGAATATTTGAGCAATCAAAAAAAGCACTCAGTCAAATAACCGGCTGAGCGCTTTTGCTTTATAATTTATTTATGTTCACTCATCCCCAAAAGCTCAGCACCTATTCACAGAATTTGGTTGAAAGAATAAAATTAATAGACAAAAGATAAGAGATACTTTTCAATCATCTCGTTGTTTTAACTGATAAAAAACGTATCTCTTATTCTTAATATTTAGTTATAAAAATATTTTATAAAAAGCATTAACTGTAATTTAAAATTATGCTTTTACGAACCCTAAATTAGTCTTAACAAATGTTATTCTAATCATCTAATTCAAAATCATCCTTATCAAAATATTTATGTGATCGCTCACCCTCTAAATTTAAGCTTTCTAAACCATTCTTCAGTAGCATTGAATAAACAGTAAGTTCCCAAAAAAACTAAACATAGAAAAGGAACTGTTATCTTTCTACTTTTAATTATCCCGTATATCAAAAGTGCAAATGCTAAGGTGAAAAATATCATCATAAAAATCAAAAACAATCTTATTCCTCCTTTATCAATTCGCTTATAGCAGGTTTTATTTAGTTATTGTCTCAACCGAGTTAGTTAAATTTTTTCTTTATATTAATCTAAAAAAAGAAAATATTTTCCTTTTTTTATAAATCATCCTTTAAAAACACTCAATTTTTGATAACAATAAGAATGTAGCGAAATTAATCACTTAAATAAGTATTAGATTAACTAGTCGAATCAGCAAAAAGAAGCTTCATTATTTAGTCACATCTTCTCATTCATTTATGTCCTTACGTAATTTTAGGCTTGTCATACGTGTTTTTTTCATCCTTTGCTATTCTTTAAGTTCATGTCTAGCAACTCCCATAACGTTTTTTCATACTACTTTCTCTCCTGCATAACAATATTACATTTTTTTCTTATTGATAAAAGAACTTTTTTTTATTAATTTTTATAAATAAGTTCAACACCTCCTCTAATCACTATCTCAATCATCATTAGTCTAAGTGAATTTTTTTAGTTGAATAATTCCTCAAAAAAAGAGGCTGGGACAAACGCCTATGAGGGGCATGCCCCTCACCAAACAGAATGAAAACAAAAAATATCTACCTACAAGCCACTTCCTGTCATACTAGAGAGGCCAGAAGTGGCTTGTAGATCGATAGCTTATTGAGGTTCTTCTCTACCTTGAGGGACAAACTAGATCATTTTACTTCTTTGCTCCTGTGATTACTCGTCGCATAAAAAGATCTGTACCAATCATTAGGTGTTAGCACAAGGCGTACTAGCTATTTCTCAAGAAAAACCGAATCGAGTCCAAGCCTTTTTCTTTCGTGTGAGAAAAAATGCTGGACAGAAAAAAGCGGTGGTTGCGACTGTTCATTTATTTTTACGTATTATTTATCGGATGTTTTCCGATCAGTCCCGTTATCATGA